>JBAXTE010000035.1:0-42850 GCA_037130365.1 Bacteroidota bacterium | reverse complement strand
TGACTTTTGCATACTTTTTGTCAAGAAAAAGTATGAATCGAATTAAAATATTAAGGATATTTGAAATTTTAATCCAAAAAAATCATTTTAAAAATATCAAATTTTACACTTCTCCCCCTGTTTTTTAATGTGACCCATTTTAAGGGTTACTCCCCAACTTTTGTCCGTGACTAATAACATCAGCTACATACCCAAAAAAAAGGTGATTTGAAATTTCAAATCACCTTTTTTATTGTATTAAAATATCTCAACTATCTCTTAACGATCCTAATGACTTTTGTTTGATTATCATTTTTCAAACGAATAAAGTAAACTCCGCCATTTTGATTTGATAAATCTATAGATGAATTACCTTCTAAAACTGATTTTGATTCAATTATTCTTCCAGTAATATCATAAACTGACATTTCATAATCGTTATCTACAGTAATTGAGAAATTACCATTAGATGGATTTGGGAACACAGAAACTTGACTATCAATATACTCAGCTCCAATATTTTGTCCGGTTTGAACAACTAGAGGAAGTGTACCACCTTTTTGATTTGTAAGTGGAACTGGGAACCCAACAATTGTAACCTCAGCATCAATATAAACAATAATGGAATCTATTCCTGCAACTGTAGGAGTTCCTTTTAAAGTAACGCATTGCCATGTACCAGCATTCCATTGAGTAGTAAAAGTAGTTCCACCAGTTTCGTTGTATGGAGTCCAAGTGTTTCCTAATAAACTTGTTACATGATTAACTTTTATCCAGTTTATGGTTTGTCCTTGAGCTGTAGTAGGAACACCAATTGTAACGGTTTGTTGGTAAGCAACGTTTACGGTTGCATTTGGTAAAGGTAAAGGTAACATAATCCCTGTATCTGGGACAGAAGTTAAACCTGGATGAGAAGGTGTACATTGAGCATTAGCTTGAATTGCAAATCCAAGAAATAATGCTACGAATAAAATGGTAATTTTTTTCATACGCTAAAAATTAATTTAATTATTTGTTTCTTTTTCGATACAAATATAAGAAATTTAATTGTTTCCACATTAATATAATGTTAAAAAACTAAAAATGGCATTTGTTAATATATCCAATTTATTAAAAGAAATAAAACACCATCAAATATTTTCTTATGATACAAACTCATTTAAATAGCTAAAAAAGAAACATCTAGGCTACAAATATTTTATTTTATCAATAGCCATTAATGGATCTGTAGCTTTAAAAACATAATTACCAGCTACTAAAATATTAGCTCCTGCATCAATCATTTTTTTAGCATTTGTGTCGTCTACTCCCCCATCAATCTCTATAAGTGTTTTGGCATTTTTTCGTTCAATTAAACTTCGGAGTGCTTCTATTTTTTGATACGTATTTTCAATAAATTTCTGACCTCCAAACCCTGGGTTTACAGACATTAACAGAACAACATCGCAATCACAAATAATATCTTCGAGCAGAAAAACTGGTGTATGGGGATTTAGAACCACTCCTGCTTTTACATTCTGCTGTTTAATATGTTGAATGGATCTATTTAAATGAGGACAAGCTTCGTAGTGTACAGTAATAATATCAGCACCAGCAATTACAAAACGATCAATATACTTATCAGGTTCAACAATCATTAGATGAATATCGAGCGGTTTTTTTGCCTCCTTTTTAATTGCTTCAATAATTGGAAATCCTATAGATATATTTGGGACAAAAACACCATCCATAATATCTATATGAAACCAATCAGCATTGCTTTGATTTATCATTTGAATATCAGCAGAAAGGTTTAAGAAATTTGCTGACAACAATGAGGGTGCTATTAAATGATTCATCTGATTTAATTTTTTATGTAAAATTACAAAAAAAAAGCGAACCCGAAAGTTCGCTAATAGGTTTAACCAAGATATGTTTTTAGAATTTTACTTCTCGAGGCATGTTTAAGTCGTCGGATGGCTTTTTCTTTTATTTGGCGAACTCGTTCACGAGTTAAATCAAATTTTTCACCAATTTCTTCTAAAGTCATAGGGTGTTTCCCTTCAAGTCCAAAATATAATCTAATAACATCTGCTTCTCGTTGTGGTAATGTAGAGATTGCGCGTTCAATTTCTTTTCTAAGCGATTCGTAGTTTAGTCCTTGATCGGGAGTTTGACCCTCTTCGCTACGCAATACATCATACATATTATTTTCTTCGTCCTGAATCAAAGGAGCGTCCATTGAAACATGTCGACCTGAATTACGTAAAGATTCTTTTACTTCAGTTTCGGTAATATCAAGCAATTCTGCTATTTCCGATGCTTTAGGTTCTCTTTCATATTCTTGCTCAAGTTGAGCATATGCTTTTGTAATTTTGTTGATTGATCCAATCTTATTTAATGGCAAACGAACGATTCGGGATTGTTCAGCCAAGGCTTGAAGAATCGATTGACGAATCCACCATACGGCATAAGAAATGAACTTAAATCCTCTAGTTTCGTCGAAACGCTGAGCTGCTTTAATTAGACCTAAGTTTCCTTCATTGATTAAATCCGGAAGACTTAATCCTTGATTTTGGTATTGTTTTGATACAGATACCACAAAACGAAGGTTAGCTTTGGTGAGTTTTTCCAAAGCTATTTGATCACCAGCTTTAATTCGTCGTGCAAGTTCTACCTCTTCATCTGCTGATATCAACTCAACTTTACCAATTTCCTGTAAATATTTATCTAAAGACGCTGTTTCTCTGTTGGTAACTTGTTTCGATATTTTGAGTTGCCTCATTTTGTTTGTGTTTTATTGAAGTTATTGAATGTGTTTATTACGACTTAAGAGAAAAAAGGTTTCAATTAATTTTATAATCTCATTTATTTTTGAGGCTCTTCAGGTTTTCTAGCTGGACGTGGAATAAGTACCTTATGTGATAGTTTATATTTTCCAGTCTTTTTGTCAATTTCGAGAAGTTTAACTTGAATAACATCTCCTACTTTCAACACATCTTCTACTTTTTCTATGCGCTCCCAAGCTAATTCTGAAACATGAAGTAATCCTTCTTTTCCCGGAAGTATTTCTACAAATGCACCATAAGGCATTATTGATTTTACTTTACCATCAAAAACTTCATTTACTTCTACAACTGCAGAAATTGCTCTAATTCTTCTCATTACAATATCTACTGCCTCTTTATTATTGGCAACGATATCAATAACTCCGAATTCGCCAACTTCTTCAATTACAATCGTAGTACCTGTCTCACGTTGTAGTTCTTGAATATGTTTTCCACCAGGTCCAATCATAGCACCAATAAACTCACGAGGAATTTTTGTTTTGATAATACGAGGAACAAATGGCTTGTAATCTTCACGTGGTTCAGAAATAGTTTTTGTAATTTCTCCTAATATATGAAGTCTGCCTTCGCGAGCTTGAGCAAGTGCTTCGGTAAGAATTTCGTATGATAAACCATCTACTTTAATATCCATTTGACAAGCAGTGATTCCATCTCTAGTTCCAGTTACTTTAAAATCCATATCACCAAGATGATCTTCGTCACCTAAAATATCAGAAAGCACAGCAAAACTACCAGTTTTCATATCTGTAATCAATCCCATAGCTATACCACTAACTGGTTTGGTTATTTTAACACCAGCATCCATCAATGCCATAGTTCCAGCACAAACTGTAGCCATAGATGATGAACCATTTGATTCCATAATATCGGAAACTAAACGAATGGTATAAGGGTTCAAATCTGGGCCTGGAAGTACTGGTTTCAATGCTCTTAGAGCTAAGTTACCATGACCAACTTCACGACGACCAGTACCACGCATTGGTTTTACTTCGCCAGTAGAGAATGGAGGAAAATTATAATGCAAAATGAAGTTATTTGAACCTTCGATAACCACTCCATCAATCGCTTGTTGATTAAGTTTAGAACCTAATGTACAAGTAGTTAATGATTGAGTTTCTCCACGAGTAAATATTGCAGATCCGTGTGCTGCAGGAAGGTAATTTGTTTCGCTCCAAATTGGACGAATTTGATTTGTTTTACGACCGTCGAGTCTAATTTTATCGTTAAGAATCATGTGACGAACTACATCATACATCAATTCTTCGTAATAGCGTTTAACGATAGGTTTTTTCTCAGCACGAACTTCTTCTGGAATTGTTTCTAGAAAATCATTGAATATTTTTCCCCAAGCATCTGATCTGTCGTGTTTTGGAAGACAAGCTTTACTAACTTCATAAACGCTTGAATAATGGTCTTTAAAAAGTCTTTCTTTTAATTCATCATCATTTTTTTCGTGACAATAAACTCTTTTTGGAGAAGCTGCAGAAACTAATGAAGCTAAATCAATCTGAGCTTGGCATTGAATTTTAATTGCTTCATGAGCCACTCTGATAGCTTCTAACATATCGGCTTCTTGAACTTCTTTCATTTCGCCTTCAACCATCATAATGTTATCCATTGATGCAGCAACCATAAGTTCAATATCTGCTTGGTCAACAGTGTCGAATGCAGGATTTATAACAAATTCGCCATTGATACGAGCGACTCTTACTTCGGAAACAGGACCATTAAATGGAATATTTGAAACCATAATTGCCGAGGATGCAGCCAAACATGCTAATGCATCAGGAAGTGTATTTTTATCACCAGAGATTAAATAGATTAACACTTGAGTATCAGCATGATAATTATCAGGAAAAAGAGGTCGTAATGCACGGTCTACCAATCTTGAGATTAAGATTTCATATTCCGAAAGACGAGCTTCACGTTTAAAAAAGCCACCAGGAAAACGACCAAGTGCTGCATATTTTTCTTGATAATCTACCGATAACGGTAAAAAATCTACATTTTCACCTGCTTCTCTTTTACTACATACAGTAGCTAAAAGCATAGTGTCACCCATTTTTACTACAACCGAACCATCGGCTTGTTTTGCAAGTTTTCCTGTTTCAATGGTTACTTCTCTTCCGTCGGGGAGATTAAAGGTTTTTGATATTCCTAACATATTGATAATCTTGTGTTTAATGCTATATTTTCGAATTTCTTCAATTGTCTTCTTATAAATGCAAAAAGGCAATCCGAAAATTGCCTCTGCGTATCTCTTTTAGAAAACTTATTTTCTTAAGTTTAGTTCTTTAATTAGCGCTCTGTATCTTTCGATTTCGCGTTTCTTTAAATAATCAAGAAGTTTTCTGCGTTTTCCAACTAAAAGCACTAACGAACGTTCAGTGAATTTGTCTTGTCTGTTTTTTTTCAAGTGTTCAGTTAGGTGTAAAATTCTAAATGAAAACAATGCAACTTGGCTTTCAACTGATCCGGTATCGGTATCTGATTTTCCGTGTTTGCTGAAAATTTCTTTCTTTACGTCAGTAGTTAAATACATATTAAAACTTCTTTTATTCGGTTATCTTTTTTTATTTCTTGAATTTCAGACTGCAAAGTTAGAAATATTTATTGATTTTCGCAACCTTTTTTCAGAAAATAATTTTTATCCTTTTTTTTCAACCGATTCTTGTTCATTTCTCACACCTTTTCGAACCTCTTTTATGGCTGATTTCCAAAGAAATCAAACACAAATTTTTTAAATAGTATGATGCTATTTACATCTAATTTAAAAAACGGGTAAGACTCAATTCCTCGATTTTTGGCTGAATTTATCGAAAAACCTCTTTCTAAATCAGAATAACTAATAGCTTGAATATTTTTTGGAGATACAATTACAAAATGGGCATTTTGATACGGAAAATTATCAATCAAATCATCAATATTAAAATGACCTGATTTGCGATATTTAACCTCAACATAAAAAAGCTCTCCAGATTGTGAATCTTGGACTACAAAGTCTGGCTGTGCTCTTATAGCGGTAGCTATGGCATCTGACTGATTTTTTATTGTGCCTAAAATTGACGGAATTGTACGCTCCATCCCATAATTAAATACATGATAACCATTTTGCTGAAATAACTCTTGAATAATGGTTTCGGCAACCCTAGCCTTTATAATATTGTGGGAATATTCAACTGGATTTGACATTAGTGGTTTTTTTTGTTGCAAACTTAATCCTTTTTGCTTTAACTTTATACTTCTATAAAAAAACAGTTATATTTGCATACCAAACTTGAAACGCCGAACTCTATTTATGAAAAAGATAAAATTTATTGCATTAATAATTATCATATTTACCTCGTGTATTCACGATAACAATTATTATAAGGTAAAAGGTCGAATATTAAACAGTTGCGATGGGATTCCATTTGCCAACCAAGAGATTGCATTAAAACAATCTTCATCATTATCTGGTCGTGGTGGAGTTTTAAATACCACTTCTACGGATGCAAATGGCTATTTTACTTTTACATATAACAGCAGCGATTGCATTGATGGTGAAAATATGGAAATAAATTGTTCGGGTCCTATTATTGAATATATTCCAACGAAACAAAATATTGAAATTGGAACCATTATCTCAAATCCTATTTGCAAAATAATATATCGGGTTAAGATAAATAATCCATATACTTTCAATGATACTTTGGTTTGTCACGACATTGCCCATCCTAGTATTGAGGGGATTAGAGTGGCAGGTCCTTTTCGTGATACAGCCTTTGGGTTATTTAATGCATATTCTACAAGTACAGTAAATTACAAAACCAAAAATGAATCAACAATTGAAGGAAGATGGTTTGTAAAAAATGGCACTTTTTACACAAGTTTAAAATTTGTTACTATTCAAGTCCAGAACTGCAATACAGTTCCAGACACATTAACTATGGTAATTGATTAATATTGAAGATATGAAACCCATAAAAGTGCTGATCTTTTTGCTAATAATAGCCACATTCAATACGTGCAAGCACGATGACACATACTATACAGTAAAAGGTCGAATATTAAACAGTTGCAATGGGGTTCCATTTGCCAACCAAGAGATTGCATTAAAACAATCTTCATCATTATCTGGTCGTGGTGGAGTTTTAAATACCACTTCTACGGATGCAAATGGCTATTTTACTTTTACATATAACAGCAGCGATTGCATTGATGGCGAAAATATGAGTATAAATTGTTCGGGTCCTATTATTGAATATATTCCAACGCAACAAAATATTGAAATTGGCACTTTTTTTAGTTATGGGATAGCAAATTTTACAATTAGCCTAGTTACAAGTAGACCGTTTACTAGCGCAGACACCTTGTATTATACCAATTATGTTTATCCATTAAGCAATCCTGCTAGAATCAAAATAGGTCCATTTACCAATCAAGTATTAGACAGCATTGTGTCTTTTTCGCTTGGTGGCCCATTCAAATATGGAGTAAATTATTCTACTTTAGGAGTTCGGTATTACGTAAACCATTCAAATATGAATCACTATAAAGATGTGGATTTTAATATTTACAATTGCGGAAATTGGGGCAATGTAAATATAGTATTGGAATGAAACAATCAAATATTATCATATTTTATAAATTTTAAATACAACTTTTTAAAATACAATTGAGTTTATTGGATTAATACTAAATCAGTGTTAATCCAATAAGCAATATTAATGTATTTGATTGCGTTTATTAATTTTGCATCTCCCGCAGCGCGGAACTAGCAATTTTTATTTATTAAAAGTATAAATGTATGAAAACGAGAGAAAAGTACTTGATTTTTATTGTTTTAGCATTTTCAATCAACCTGATACAGGCTAAAAGCATTCCGCTTTCGGAAGCGATTAAAAACAAAATGATTTCGGTTTCTATGACATCTGTAAATAGAACGCGAGACAACGTTTCCTCTTCCTATTGGGGTCCGTGTATTAATTTTAGCATTAAAAACCTTACTTCATCCCCAATTTCTGTTCAATTAGAACCCGGAATGTTTTTAGTGGCCGACGACTCAACCATGCAGCGAATGATGATAATTGACAATAGTACATTAATGATTTCTGCTAACAAATCGAAACAAACAAAAGTGAATGCCGTGTGCTCACAAATGTTTAAATCGGCGCCAGCTCAAGATATCGCTTTTCAATCAAAAGGAAGTGCTGGAGGAGATTTATTAGGTCTGGCGAAGCTAATTGCTACTCACAAATTTCATAGTTATGCTGCGCAGAATGCCGTTTGGGCATTAACCGATAACAATGATATTGGAAGTATTTACTGTGATAATTCAGCAGAAATGGATACACTAAGAAAATTTATATCCAATGTAAAACATATTCCAATGCCCACCAACCAAATTGTTACAAAAGTTGTTCAGACAGTAACCAAAGGATCGTTTAAATTTTCATTTCCAAATAAACAGGGTGGTCTATATACCATTTTACTTTTTAATTCTAATGGCGATCAAGTGCAAGAGTTTTCTAAAGATTACGAATACCCCAGTCATGATAAAATTACGGTTACTTTTCGATTTCAAACAATGATGGATGCGGGCACTTATTTTGTGCGATTAATTAGAAACGGAAATGAGATAATACTGAATAATCCAGTAATTGTAAAATAGAAATTATTAAGACTACAAATCGTCAAAAACGAAGATTAAAAAAATAAAACATGAATATAATCATCACAGGTGCTGGCAAAGGGATTGGATTTGAAATCGTAACGGAATTATGCAAAAACTCAAATCATAAAATAGTTTGTATCTCGCGAAATATTGAAGCTTTAATTGGTTTATCTGCTAATGTGATTCCTATTGCGTTTGATTTAGAAAAACTACCCAACCTGAATTTTTACGATGAAGTAGCAAGTACTTTGGATAACAAAGTTGATATTTTAATCAATAATGCAGGTTTACTTATCAATAAACCGTATCACGAATATTCACTTGATGATTTCAATAATATGATGGCTGTAAATATTCGTGCTCCGCATTTACTCATTCAATCGTTACTCCCCTATTTTGCTGCGCCTAGCCATATTGTAAACATTTCGAGTATGGGTGGTTTTGCTGGGAGTGCAAAATTTTCTGGTTTAGCGCTCTATAGCACATTTAAAGGGGCATTGTGTACGCTTTCGGAATGTTTAGCCGAAGAGTTAAAACCCAGACAAATTTCGGTAAACGCACTTTGCTTAGGCGCAGTTCAAACCGAAATGCTATCAAAATCTTTTCCAGGGTATATAGCGCCAACCTCAGCAAAAAAAATGGCTAAATACATTGCGGATTTTGCACTAAATGGGAATCAATTTTTTAATGGAAAGGTAATACCAGTTGCTTCTACTACACCTTAAAAAAGTTCATCAAACAAGCTTTTGCCCGATGGAAGTAATTGATATGGATTTTCTATAAGTTCCTTTATGGTCTTAAGAAAACCCACAGATTCTCGTCCATCAATTATGCGATGATCATAAGAAAGTGCCACATACATCATTGGGTGAATTACAACTTGATTATTTAATGCAATTGGGCGATCAACAATATTATGCATTCCTAAAATTGCACTTTGAGGCGGGTTAATAATTGGTGTTGACATTAGCGAGCCAAAAACTCCACCATTTGTAATGGTAAATGTTCCACCCTGCATTTCATCCAAAGTAAGTTTATTTTCACGAGCTCGGGCAGCGTATGCTTTTATTGAGATTTCAATTTGAGCAACAGACATTGCTTCAACATTTCTAATTACTGGCACAAGCAATCCTTTAGGAGCGCTTACGGCTATGGCAATATCAGCATAATCAAAAGAGATAATTTCATCCCCATTAATTTGTGAATTTACTTGAGAAAATTGTTGCAAAGCAATTGATGCAGCTTTCGTAAAAAACGACATATATCCTAATGAAACTCCAAACTTCAGCTTGAAATCGTCGCTAAATTTATTTTTGAGCTCAATCAAATTCAACATATCTATCTCGTTGAAAGTGGTAAGCATCGCAGTTTCGTTTTTTACCGAAACCAATCTTTGAGAAAGCTTTTGGCGCAATGGAGTCATCTTCTGACGATGAATTTCTCTATTATTCGACACACTCAATTCATCCACTTGTGGCTTGTTGTTTACAAACGAAAACACATTTGCTTTGGTTATTTTTCGAGTATTAACAAAGGCTCCAACTTCATCCAAAGAAATATGCTCTTGGGTCATTATACTAAGCGCTAATGGAGTTGCTGACAACCCATTTGGATGATTAGATACCACATTATTACCCTTATTCGAATTAGTCAAAATAACTTCAGCAGGAGCAATTTCTTTTGATTTTATGGATTTTTCCGCTAAAAAATCAGTATCGATAAGTGCCACAACAGAAGCTACTGCGATCGTTTCGCCTTCAATTACTTTAAATTTTATCTTTCCGCTTTGCTCTGCTACAATTGACAGAGTAGCTTTATCGGAGTCAATTTCGGCAACTTCGGTATCTTTTTCTACAATGCTTTCATCATCAACCAACCATCTTGAAAGTAACACTTGGGTGATTGACTCTCCTGGACTCGGAACTTTTACTTCAATTAGCATTTTCTATTCTTTTTGTAAAAAAACCAAATGTACATATTTTTGTTCAACGCAATCGGATAATAAAAGAAAAGTCAACGAATATTCTTTAAAAAACAAATAAAATAATTTTGTATATTTGCATCATCCATTTAAACCTCAAACCATTATCCTAAATTATGAAAAAAATTAATTTTATCATCCCCGTCTTATTCGCAATTTTTATTTCTTCTGCTTTTTCGAGACAAATTACATCACAAGAAGCAAAGACAGTTGCAAGTAATAAGATAAATCTCCTTCAAAAGTCTTCCATTTTTTCAATACCAAATAATATTTCAACGCTAAAAGATGAATCCTTAATACTCGCGTATATTTTTCATTTATATCCAACAGGGTATATTGTGGTTTCATCAAACACAAGCCTTCCTCCGATTCCGGCATATTCGTTTGAAAGCAATTTTGAAAATTCAAACCAGTTAAACACACTATCGGTGATGCTAAAAAAGGATTTAATTCGACAAAACAAAGAAGCAATCGCTAACAATCATTTTAAAAATTCCAATGAAGAATTATGGAACCAATTATTAAACACCACACATCCACAAAAGACTGATTTTCAGCAATGGCCAGAAATTGGTAATGGATGGATTAAAACTAATTGGACACAAACGGCACCCTATTCAAATTTTTGCCCAATCGACCCAATCACATCACAAAGAAGTTACACAGGCTGTCCCGCAACAGCAATGTCGCAAATATTAAATTTTCACCAGTCAATCAATCAAACATCCTTTAATAATAACGACGATTATTATCATAACTATGCCGGCCGTCAATTTAATATTGATAATGATTATGCAACTCACGGATTTCCTTCTTTTCCAGAGCTAAACAGTTATTTAGACACACTACAAAATCATTGGCATAACAATATTGTACTCACAAACAACGACAAAGCCGCACTCAATTTTGCTTGCGGAGTGGCTGCAAGTCAAGTATTTACTTCTGAAGGTTCTGGAACATTTTCGGTTTCTCAAGCATTAGATGCCTACCATCGTTTTGGATGCACTTCTGCGCTTCTGATTGGGCCAACCGACACTTCTTTAATCTATCATTTAATGCAAAATATGAAAGATACTCTTCCTGCTCATCTAGCCATTGTAGATTCGGGGTGGACAATGGGACATAATATTGTGGTAGACGGTTATAACACAGATGGTTATTTTCACGTAAACTTCGGTTGGGGTGGTTCTTCAAACGGTTGGTATTTGTTACCACAAGGTCTTCCATCAAACTTAACGTATTTTGAAGGTGTAGTTGTAGATATTATGAAGAATTCGACAATGGAAATTCCAGATAATAATATTGATATTCAAAGCGTAAGTGTCTTTCCAAATCCATGCAAGGATGTAATTAATATTTCATCGAAGCTAGCATCTTCAGAAAAAATAACTTTGAAAATTTGGGATATTGCGGGACTTTTACATTTTTGTGAAGATATTTATATTGATAAACAGAAGACTACATCCATAAATTTATCTGGGTTAAACCTCAAATCCGGGGTGTTGATTTATCAAATTTCAACGACCAAAGAGGTCTTTTTTGGAAAAGTGATCAAATTGACAGAAAATTAGCCTGATTCTAAACAAAGCACACATTTTATGGTTATATTAGCATAAATTTAAAAAAGAAAAAAATGTTGAAATTTATCATAATCACATTAATTATTATTGGAATTGTAGTTGCTGGTTTTGCAATCAAAATGTTTGTAAAAAAGGATAGTGAATTTAAAAAGAGTTGCAGTTCTAACGATCCTTCATCAGGTGAAAAAAAATCATGCACTTGCCATGATACTCCAGAACAGACTTGTAATAATATTAGAAAATAAGGGATCATAAAATGAATGGTTAGTTCTTATGATATAATTTTCAGTTTTTGATGCGAAGAAAAATTTACCATAGTATTAATGATTCATTTTTTTATTCGCAAATTATCAAAATCATTCACTCACTTTTTTTCTCATTCAGTCCTTTAACTTTTTTATTCAATACTCTTTATTATATTAGTGGATTATGTTCATTTACTTTTGCTTTCATAAACTATTAAATCAAATTTTATGAAACGAGCAATCATTCTATTAGCATCATTCTGGGTTTTATCCTTTTCTGCATTTTCTCAAAAAACTGGACAAACGGTTCGAGGAACTGTTATAGATGCTACAACTGGAAACCCATTGTTAGGAGCTACAATAATAGTTGTAGAATCTAATCCTATTAAAGGAACCACCACCAATGATAATGGAGAATTTGAAATAACAGGTGTAACTTATGGTCGTTGGTCGTTTACTGCATCTTTTATAGGATATGGTTCAAAAACGATTCAAAACATCATGGTAACTTCTGGTAAACAACCAATTTTGAAATTTAAATTAGAAGAAAAAGCTACAACATTAAAAGATGTGGTAGTTAGAGCCAAAATTGAGAAAGAGAAGCCATTAAACGACATGGCAGTTATAAGTGCGCGTTCATTTAGTGTAGAAGAGACTGAACGATTTGCTGGTAGCCTTGGAGACCCAGCACGAATGGTGGCAAACTATGCAGGTGTTATGCCTGGAAACGATTCTCGTAACGATATTGTCATTCGTGGGAATTCACCGATGGGCGTTCTTTGGAGAATTGATGGCGTTGAAGTCCCAAATCCAAACCATTTTGGTGCTCAAGGAACCACAGGTGGACCCGTAAGTATGCTCAATAGCAATTTACTCACTAATTCTGATTTCATCACAAGTGCTTTTCCTGCTGAATATGGAAATGCCCTCTCAGGTGTATTTGATATTAACTTAAGATCTGGTAATCGTGAGAAATATGAGTTTACAGGACAAGTTGGATTTAATGGGTTTGAAGCTGCTATTGAAGGACCAATTCCTATGGGGAAAAATCGTCAAAAAGGCTCCTTTATTGCCGACTACAGATATTCTACCTTGCAATTGGTAAGCAATATGGGAATGAATATTGGTGCTGGAACTGCAATACCAGAATATCAAGATTTATCGTTAATTGTAGACTTACCCACTAAAAAAGCAGGAAAGTTTAAATTTATCCAACTTTATGGCAACAGTTTTATTAGTATGGGTAGATCATTTAGTGGTGAGGGATCAACAAACTACAATCAAAGTGGTTATGCAACAGATTTTGGGGCATTGTTAAATGTTACTGCACTTACTCATACGATAATGCTTTCCGAAAAAACTAGAATAAACTCTTCTATTTCTTTTCAAAGATCATCTTCTAACACCAAATTAGATTCTATCGATTTACTAAATAAAACCTATTTTCCATGGTACACTGGCTCATTATTAGAGGATAAACTCACAGCATCTATCAAGTATAAGCATAAATTTAATGCTAAAAATAATATCACCCTCGGAGCATCATCAAATACATACTTAACCTCGTTTAACGATTCCGTTTACATGAGAGAATATCATAAACGAATTGAAGTAACTAATCAAGACCAAAGAACAACTACACTTTATAAGGGATATGCAAATTGGCAACATAAGTTTTCGGATTTAGTAACTTTAAACACAGGTATATATACTCAATTCTACGATTTAAATAATGAAAGTTCTGTTGAGCCTCGAATTGGGTTCCAATGGCAACTTACTCAGCGCCAAACCATTAGTTTTGGCTACGGAATGCATAGTCAAATCCAACCTCGTACAGCCTATTTTAATAAACAATACGACCAAACAACTAATACCTACTCGGAAAATAACTTAAATATGAAATTTACACGTAGTCACCATTTTGTATTGGGTTACGATTTGTTAGCAGGACAAGATTTTCGCATCAAACTAGAGGCTTACCACCAAATTTTATACAATGTTCCAGTTTCAAGAGTCACTGAAGAGTTCTCCATGTTAAACTATGGAAGTGGATTCTACTTACCTTCTCTTGATAGCTTAGTAAATAATGGTAATGGACAAAATTCGGGTGTAGAATTAACCATCGAAAAATTTTTAACAAAAGGCTATTATGGTTTGGTGACAATATCCGTTTTCGATTCAAAATATCAAGGGTTTGATAAAAAATGGAGAAGTACTTCGTTTAATACCAATTTTGCAGCAAACATCCTTGCTGGTTACGAATGGAAAATTGGCAAAAAAAGCTTTTTAACTTTGGATGCACGTACGGTATGGTCGGGTGGAAAACGTTATACTCCTATTGATTTAGCTGCTTCGATTGCTGCAAATGAAGAAAAATATGATTGGACTAAAACAAACGATAAGAAGTATAGCGACTATTTTAGATGTGACCTTCGAATTGGTTTTAAACAAAACTATGGAAAATTTTCACAAGAATGGGGATTAGATTTACAAAATATTACTGGACATAAAAACATCTTCAACGAATCATTTAACACATTAACCCACGAAATAAATACCGTTTATCAACAAGGTTTTATTCCAATGATGCTCTATCGTCTTAACTTCTAATGATTAACTAGTGTTTGCAAGAAAACGCCAACTTCTTCGTTATTCTTGTCACGAATTTAGGTCATTTACTTTTAGTAAACTCGCTAAATCCGTTACGGCAAAAGCCTTGAATTTGACGTTTTCTTATCAATCACTCAGTTTTAATACAGACATTAACTGATATGAAATTGGAAAAGAATTCAAATAGGTGTTCCAATTTCATAAAAAACTCAAAATGAAATTACATAAAAACAGAATGGCTAATTTGTAATTCATTTCGTGAATATTTAGAAAGTTCCTTATATTTGTTAAATAAATAATAATGAGTCATGACTGAAAATAAATTTAATATACGAATCATCTATCCAAAGTGGTCAATTCTTATTATTTCGGTGTTTGTTGCTTCACTGTTAATAGGGTTTACTTTTAATCTTTTACTTGGGACCCAATTAACGATTGTAAATGTTTTGTTGCCTTCGATATTAAATACAGTAGTTTTATGGACTGGTTGCACCTCCATTGTGATCTATACTTGGAAAAAATTTCCTTGGGAATCTCGCCCTGGAGCACATATTTTAGTTGAAACAGGATTAATATTGCTATTATTGATTGCCTTTGTACTCTGTTTCGATTTGTATTTAATGTATTCCGAAGGATTAACTTTTATACAAGGAGTTAAAGCGCATTCAAATGATATTGTATTCACGTTTTTAATTACGTT
Organism: Bacteroidota bacterium; assembly: GCA_037130365.1. GTDB lineage: Bacteria > Bacteroidota > Bacteroidia > Bacteroidales > WCHB1-69 > JBAXTE01. Next base: position 27,271 of record JBAXTE010000035.1, on the reverse strand, counting down.
TTTAATTACAACAATCCACGAAGCTGTCTTTTTTTATCGTCAGTGGAAATTTAATTTTTCAAAATCGATTATACTCGAAAAAGATAACATCGAAGCTCAATATAATGCCCTTAAATCACAGGTTAATCCTCACTTTTTGTTCAACAGTCTTAACAGTTTAATGAGCCTTTTAGATGAAAATCCAAAAGCGGAACAATACGTTCAAGATTTATCGGATTTTCTACGTTATGTTCTTTTGAGTAATATGCACGAAACAGTCTCTTTGCAGGAAGAGTTGAGTATTATTGAAAAATATATACATTTACAAAAACTCAGATTTGGAGATAATTTTGATGTTGAAATTTCCATTAATCCAAAATCAAAGCAAATGCATATTCCACCGCTTGCTCTGCAAATGCTCCTCGAGAACTGCTTTAAACATAATGTGATTTCAAAAGGTAAACCGTTGCATATTAAAATTTACGATAACACAGAAAGTATCACCATTCATAATAATTTGCAAAAGTTAACTCAACCCGAATCAACTGGACAAGGATTAAAAAACATCGAAGGCAGATATCGATTTGTTCAGGGTGATGGGGTAAAAGTAGTATCCGACGAAAATAATTTTTCAGTAACCATCCCCTTGATAAATGCCTTATGATAAAAGTACTAATCATTGAAGATGAACAGCCTGCCGCAAAACGATTGATAAAAATTCTTGCAGAAGTGGCTCCACAGTTCGAAATTATTCATGTTTGTGATAGCATCGAATCGAGTGTGCATTTCTTTAAATCGGGGATAAAACCGGATTTAATTTTTTTAGATGTGCAATTGGGTGATGGTGTGAGTTTCGAGATTTTTAAAGAGGTAGAAGTGATTTCGCCAATTATTTTCACAACTGCCTATGATGAATATGCAATACGTGCGTTTGAACTCAATAGCATCGACTATTTAATGAAACCAATTCATAAAGAAGCATTAGAACGAAGTGTCGATAAATTCAATAAATTAAAGCATTTTCAACAACCTGATTTGCAAGTTTTAGCCTCTTTACTTGATAAGGAAAGCAGAGACTTTAAATTGCGTTTTTTGGTTAATGTTGGCGAAAATCTGTTATCGGTTAAAACTTCCGAAATCGCTTATTTCTATTCAATAGATCGTAGCACTTATATTGTTACTCAGTCGGGTAGAAATTATTCGGTAGAGCATTCGCTTGAAAAACTAGAGACACTGCTTTCTCCTAAAGATTTCTTTAGAATTAATCGCCAGTTTATCGCTTCGTTTCAATCGATTAAAAAGATCACGATTCTTTCGAAAAGTCGAATTAAGCTCATCCTAGAGCCAGCCTCAACCGAAGAAGTATTTGTAAGCAATGCACGAGCGCATGAGTTTAGAATTTGGCTCGACCGCTAAACACATATTTCTGCTTTAAGAATGTTGTCAAAAAAGCAGATTGAAAATAATATTTAACGATACTTCTTCAAAATTACAAATTATTAATGTTGAAGAAAGTCATCATAAGCATCTGGGTCATTCAATGGCTCTAGATGAATGAAAATATTTGAATTTGGTATTTTTTCTAAAATTTCATTTTCAATTATTTTTGTAACCTCATGTGCTTGGTGTATTGTAAAGTCGCCAGGAAAAAGAAGGTGAAAATTAATAAATCGCTTTGAAGATGCTTGCCTTGTATATAATGCATGATAATCCAACCCTGTTGATTTATGATTTTCAAGAATTTCCATAATTATTTTTAAATCAATTTCAGATAGTTTTTGATCCATTAATCCATCAGTTGAACGAATAATTAGTTTTGCTCCAGTATATAAAATACTTATAGCAACAACGATAGCCATTATTGGATCCAATATTTGCCAATTGGTAATTTTAACCAAGATTATTCCACCTACAATTCCAACGGTAGTCCAAACATCGGTCATTAAATGATGTGCATCTGCTTCGATGGTTATTGAATTGTGTTTTCGGGCAAAATAAAGAAGCAATCGTGCTGTTGCCAGATTTATCAGAGTTGCAAATATTGAGAGCGCCATCCCAATATTTAATTCTTCGAGCGGCTGTGGATTGTAGATACGATTAATCGCCGTATATGCAATACCAACTGCTGCTAAAGTAATTAACACACCTTCTGTTAAACTAGAGAAATACTCTGCCTTATCGTGACCAAACGGATGCTTTTTATCTGCTGGTCTAGCAGCAATTGTTAATGATATAAAGGCAACAATGCCTGCAATTAAGTTAATAAATGATTCCATTGCATCAGACATAAAACCTACAGATCCTGTAGTAAAATACGCAGCTGATTTAATGATAATTGTCAATATTGATGCAATGATAGAAAACCACATAATGGGTGCTAGCGATTTTTTTTGTATTGTATTGTTTGCCATAAAAAAAATATTCTGTCTTTTATTTTATATGTTTCATATTAATAAACTCGAAGGCATTGTTTAAATAAAATGCACTCGAATTACATTGAATTTTAAATATTATTAATATGCTTTGGCGGTTGCCAGATAGTTGACGTGTATTTGTTTTGACTACAACCTTCTGAAATTGGAATTGATTCAACAATATACAAAGATTTTATTGAGTTTGATTTTAAACCAAACAACAATATATGATCTTCTGAACCATGTGTATGCGAATACTCAAAATGGGCAGAAATATTATTGCACTTTCCAGATAAAATCGGCTGATAAGATATTAGATAACAATCATCAATAAATAAAATGAAGATAAAGGATGTAATTGCCAAAAGTGATTTTAATCGATTTGAGATTGAGATTGGGAAACTGAATCTCTTCATAAAAAAAGGAATTTTTCGCTTGATCACTTAGTCCAATTATTTGACATGATTGTTTTATTGTACAAATATAGATATTTTTTTCATGTTTAACCTGAATTAAGGATTAAATATCAACATCTTAATAAATACTAAGTAGATTCGGCGCAAATTGGTTTTTTAGAGTTTAATCACACACATTGAAAGTAAAGGTGTTAATCTTTTTTAGTTTTTCCGAAAATCAACATTTATTCGGTTATTTGATTTGCCCCATAAAGTAAAAATCATTTGTCCCACAATTGCGTCTCTTCTAACAAAACCAAAGTAACGACTATCAGCAGCGTTGTCTCGATTATCCCCTAATAGAAAATATGAATCGGATGGCACAACTATATTTTCAAAATTTGTCATTGTGGAGTCATAAAACGCCTCTAATTTATAAATATTATGTTTTTTGCCATCAGGAAATTCTTCTTCAAACTTCAAATTAATTGCACCAAAAATCGGGAAATCATTGGCTCTTGTTTTCTCAATAAAACGATATTTACAAGGTATATCGTTGATAATAAGAAAGTTGTTCTTTATTCTTATCCGATCGTTTGGTTTGCCAATCACTCTGAAATTATATGTGTATCCATCTAATTGTTTAAAAACGACTAAATCACAATATTCAGGATTCTTATGGTTATAAATCTTTGTATCAACAATAATATTGTCTCCAATCATAACTGTAGGTTCATTGCTTGAAGTAGGAATATGAACTGACTGAATTCCAAGAATCGATTTAAAATCTATGAACCAAATAACAGTAGTTATTGAGAATGCAATTAGCAGATAGAAATACCAAGTATTATACTTTTTGGGTATAAACTCTTTTTGGCGACGAGCCTGAATTACAGCATCCACGATGACTGAAAATTGGATAAAAAGCTGCACAATTATCAAAATAAGCAGTTCATAAAACGAAGTCTCTGTCCGTAATAAACCATATGAGATTGGGAATATTAGAACAAGAACAAAAAAAACAATTGCTTTTTTTAATTGTCCATTATAAATCTGGCCTAACCCAGGAAAAAGTAATGCAAAAATGAACGCGATAAACCCATTTCTTCGTCTTATTTGAAGATCAGGACCTTCACTACTTTGTGTTTCTTCAAAATTCATTAGGGTTATATTTTTAAAATTTGAAAGTATTAATTCTTAGAATCGAAGGTAGACAATAACGTCTAATCTTTTATATATTCCTTAAAATTAGCAGTTTGATCAGTTTTAATTTCGCCTTTATCACCAGCATAGATAAAATAAACTGCCAATTCGGGATGTTTTGCCAGAAATATTTTGGATTTTTCAAGACCCATTACCATAAATGCTGTGGCATACGCATCTGCAGCCCCACAATTAGAGGCCATCACCGAAACACTCAACAGATTGTGAGTCACTGGATTTCCAGTCTTTGGGTCAATTTCGTGAGAGTATTTTTTACCATTAATCATACGGTATTTTCGATAGTTTCCTGAAGTGCATAATGCTTTGTCTTTCAGCATAACCTTTGTTTGTACAATTCGTTCAGATTCAGCATTTTCTGCTGGCTTCTCGATTCCAACTATCCACGTACTCCCATCCATTTTTTTACCTTTTCCAATTACTTCACCTCCAACATCTACAAGGTAATTCTCGATTCCTTTGGATTTTAAAAACGCAGCAATCAAATCAGTAGAATATCCTTGAGCAATTGCGTTAAAATCAATCATTATTTCTGGAGATTCTTTAACAAAAAGACCGTTTTCAATTTTAACTTTTCGAAATCCAATATATTGCATTAATGTGTCAATTTTTGGCACTTCCAATTCTTTGTTCTCTTTAATACTAAATCCCCATGCTTTAACCAATGGTCCAACCGTACAATCAAATGCGCCATCGGTTTCTTTACTGATTTTTTGGGCCAAATTGAATATCTGAATAAAGTTAGAATCCACTTTTACGTCAGGCACATTATTGTTAATCTTACTTATGATGGAGTTTTTTTGATAAATGGAAGCACATTGATCAAACGCTGTTAATATTGAATCAATTGAAGGTTGAAAATTTCTGCCTTCAGTATCAAAATATGTCACTGCATAATAAGTCCCCTGAGCTTCTCCACTAAATTTAACCAGTTGTAATTCTTTCTTCTTAGGCACACATGAACTAATAATAATTACAATAATTATCAACGATAAAAAACAATACTTTTTCATAAAATTAATGATCTATTTTTATGATACAAAGATAGAAAAACAATTAATGGGACTTAAAAAAATCTTTTTTCAGGATTGTGTTAAACTCAAAAAGCACTATTTTCTCAACGAAACCCTAATTTTTTTAGCAATTTTCAATGCGGATGTTATTGTAGATAAATCTGTAAACAACTCCCCCGTTTTTCCAGAATAATGACCATGGCCAATGGGAGTTAAAAGTATTTCATCATTTAATTTATTGATATCTAATGTTGCTTGGTATACTACCGAGGGCTGACAAGATGTTTTATATTCAGGTTCGTCAAGATATTTTGCATTTGTCCAATACTCATTCCAATCCCACGATTGATTTATTTCGAACAATAGATTAAATTTATCAGGAAAGTTTGTGATGGAAGGTCGTGCAAATAATTCGAAATCACCTTTAGGCGTTGCTCCAGAAATTGCATCGGGCATAGCCGTTAATGGAGTGGGATTAAATGAACCATTTATCTCTTTTACGCCTCTTTTGTGCGCCCAATATGGCAATGCTGCAGGACGACTAATTGGACCTGGGAACCATTTTCCGCCACCACCAGTGGCACGTTCAAAAACACCACCTCCAATAGACTTAGCAATAAAAAAAGTTTCTAAATATTTTCCAGAAAGGTCTTCTGCCCAAATGACCATCAATGGATGGTTGTGAGCGGTACCTTTATCAAATTTCAATGATAAATAAAATGGAGTTTGTCCACTCATATTTACATCTATTTTTACAGGAGGATAATTATTAATTTTGGGGTTAAAAAAGCTCTTACATGATACTATTATGATGGTAGTAAATAATGTAACTATCAGAATGTTTCTTGTTGTTTTCATCACTAAATATTTTTTATTTCAACTATTTTCCGTTTTGATTACACAATTATTTATAGTTCAACAATAATCCCAATTGTAGGCAATACAGTTCCTCCACCAGATCCTTCGAGCTTTTTTAATTGATACTTTTGCATCCAAACTGGATCTGAAGGGTTTTGGATAATTGCATTTCCAGCAGCATTTAAACTTTGAACGTACAATGGTGCCGAATCCGATTGAAAGTTATATACATTTTGAATATCTAAGTATAAAGTCATCGATAACTTTTTAAAATAAAAAGCTTTGTCGACACGAATGTCTAATTGATGAAAAGATTTGAGTCTTAAGGAGTTAAACTTAGCGTAATCAATCACAGTTCTTCCTCTAATATCCCAAGCTATTTTTCGACTAGAATTTTCGTAATCAACTGGTGTATATGGAGATCCACCAATAAATCGCCATTTTAAACCTGCATTCCAATTGTGTTTAAATGATTTACTTAAAATTATATTCAGCAAATGTTGATTATCCCAAGCCGAAGGAATATATTTTTTAGCTGTTTTTTCAAATTCACTCCTCACAAAAGTGTATGATAAGGTGAAATCTATAGTTTTGCTCATCTTTTGGGTAGCATATAGTTCTATACCATAAGCTCTTCCTTTAGATGTGGAGGTAACTGCTTCGTCGCCAATTACGCCAAAATCAGCACCTTTACTAGCCAATGGAACCGAATCTTGAATTGAAAATGGGTAATTATGATAATTCTTATAAAATCCTTCTACAGAGATTTTCATCTTTTCAGTTGGGTAATATTCAACCCCAGCCACAAAATGATCTACCCCAATATAGGTTAAGTTTTGCTGCTTATTTAAAAGTATTCCTAATGAATCACGATAACCTAGGGTTGTGTAAGTTGGTTGTTGATAATACCTAGCAATATTTAAATTCAGATTCCATTTAGGACTAAAATTATAAGATGCAGAAATTCGTGGAGAAATCTGATTAAGAAGATTTGACATCGATGCAGAATAATTATTCGCATCTGAACGAAGACCAGCTGATAAAGTAAGCTTGTCGTTAAAAAAAGGTTTGCTCACTTGAGCAAATAAATTCCACTTAACCATTTCCAAATCAGAGGCATAATTAATATTTAACTCTTGAGTTCCTAAGATTATTCTGTTATAGGTTCTGTTATAATATTTTGCATATTCACTTCCAAAACCAGCGGTAATCTTAAAATTATTAATGGTTAAATTATCTTCAAAACGGAATTTATTTTCAATTTCATGCGAGGAATAATCGAGTGTCTTATTCGCAGCAATCGACTCATCATTATTCAAATATTTTAACTGAGTATTATTCAGATAATTACGACTAAAAATATAGTTTTGAAATCCATTTTTAGTAAAATGCTTATATACCACACCTAAGGTATAATTCCACTGTTCGTTTACAGGCAGATAACCCAGCACATATCGCTGAAAATCAGTAGGATTTTTAATGCCAGTATTCAGTTTAAATTGATCTAATGCACCTAAACTAATGATGCTTATTTGATTTTTTAAATTAAATTTATGGGTGATTTTAAATTGATAATCATTGTATGTAGGCAAAAATGGGAGGCCTATCACCCCAAATAAAAACTGGAGATAAGATCGACGGACAGAAAATAAATACGTAGTTTTTTTACCAAGCGGACCATCAATTGCCAATGATAAATCGGATGCTCCAAAAGCACCTTTAAACTGCAATTTTTCTTTATTTCCTTCAATTTGCTTCATCATAAGCACCGAGCTGAGTGCATTTCCTTTTGAAGCGGGAAAAGCACCAGAATAAAATTCAATTCCTCGCACGAAGTCAATATTAATTATTCCCACTGGACCGCCAGATGCACCTTGAGTGGCAAAGTGATTTAAATTTGGAATTTCAATATCGTCTAAATAAAAACGGTTCTCGTTAGGGCCTCCACCCCTCACAACAACATCATTTCGAAATGAAACACCCGACGATACTCCTGGTAGTGACTGAATGACTTTAGACACATCACGATTTCCACCTGGACTTCTTTCTAACTCGGAAATTCCTAATGTTTTTACTGAAACAGGACTCTCGCTCTTTTTTTCGAAAAGTGCAGCTCTTACCTCAACAACATCCAGATTAATGATGGACTCCTTAAGACCAATTTCAACATTTACCGACTTCGAATTTGTCACCATAAATTCTTCAGTAATTTTGCGTTCAAATCCTATTGTGCTGGTAGCAAGCTTTATGTATCCTGGATTTAGCCCTTTAAAAATAAACTTTCCATCCAAATCTGTAGTTGAGCCTATTGTTGTTCCTTGAATTATGATGTTTACGAAAGGTAATGGTTCGTTATTTTTTTCATTAAAAACACGCCCTGTTATTGATCCATTCTGCGAAAATCCATTAAGTGTAGAAAAAAAGGACAACGCTAAAAGAATTTGTGTTAATATATTTTTCATTGTAATCAATCAAGTTTAAATTTAAATAAGAACACATAAATCCCCATTCTTGTTTAATCTAGAATTAATAATTTTAATTACAAAATTTGTTTAGTAAAATTTAATATTATTAATAGACTGAAAATCATTTTAACTCTTAGGAAAACCTAATAATAACCATTAAACAAATGAACCTAAAAATGTTGATAAACATATCTAATTTTAACATTTCTGGTTTATAACTGAAGTAATTTTGTGCTGAATTATTAACTAAAAAATAAAAATTATGAAAAAAACAGGTTTAAAAACATTCATTATGGTATTTGCAATCAGTTTATTTGCAAGTAATATTTTTGCTCAAGGAGCTTATGTAGGCTTTAACGCTGGCTATGGATTTGGCATGAGTTCTATTACAATGTCAAATTCAACTCGTGTACAAACAACACCATTTGATTACACTAGTACCGACGAAACAGTAAATTTATCGTTTGGTAAAGGGCTAAACATAGCTGGTACTTTTGGATACATGTTTAACAAAAACGTTGGCGCAGAATTAGGTCTATCTTATTTAATCGGAGGTAAAACAACCACTACCGACAAAAGAACATACACAAATAGCTCTTCTTTAGATACTTATAATTATTCCGCAAGTATGCTAAGAATCAATCCTACCATTGTAGTTACCGCTGGCTTAGAAGGAATAAATCCTTATGCAAAATTTGGAGTAATCGTAGGTTTTGGCTCATATACATTTGACCAAGTATCGAGTAACACAAATACATTAGGTACTACTGAAGATCTTTTTACAGAAAAATATAGTGGTGGTATGGCTATTGGTGTTAATGCTGGAGTTGGTGCTTTATACAATTTGAGTGATAATCTAGCTTTATTTGGTGAATTAAATATGGTGAATTTATCTTACGCACCTACAAAAAGCATTGTTACAGTTGCTTCTAATAATGGTGTAGATCAATTATCAACAATGACTACAAGCCAAAAAGAAACAAATTATGTAGACAGTTATACTTATGATTCAGCTGCAACTGTTTCTACTTCAACTGCATCTACAGCTCAAAAAACAAAAGTTCCATTTGGTAGTTTTGGCGTAAACATAGGTGTAAAATTCAGTTTCTAGTTTTTATAACATTTTAATATTATCCAAGTTCGGATAATCAAAACTTTATAATCCCCTATTTGCTTTTTATTGCAAGTAGGGGATTTTGGCATAAATTAGTTTTCAAATTATACCAATACTTTTTTCAAATTATACCAAATCTTGAAATTAAATAGCCCAAAGATATTTTATTTTTTAGATTGGTTTAATGCCACTCGTATATATAAATAGTTCGCTGAGCGTAAGAGAAGTGGACTATATTATAAATAGAAGCGGTATTAGTCCACAGGACAATTTCGAATTTAGTATGGCATGCCCTCGCATTCAAGCGGGGTTAATGCCGATAGAATTTATGTTATAGTTTAAACGATGGAAATTGTATTGGACTATTACATAAACCGTAGCTGTATAATCCATATTTAATAAATATTCAAAGGACATTGGTTTATTTTTTTTAAGAAATAATATCTAAATGGCAAAAGTTTAATTGTTATTACTTCATAAATCATTGCACGTTTAACCTCGCGATGTTCATAAATATATTATTATTTAACATTTAAGCAATAAATCAAAAGTAATTTTGCATCGAAATATTAACTAAAATAAATAATTATGAAAAAAATCGTATTCACTTTACTTTTTATTTTTGGAATTTCTGCATTATCTTTTGCTCAACTTAAAAACAAAAATGGCGAAAAAATTCTTCCTGAAGCAGGTGAATTTTCAATTGGAGTAGATGCTGTTCCATTTATAAATTATCTTGGAAATTTTTTTAATGGAACAATTGGTAATTCTACAAGTTGGTCTTTTGTCGACAACGTATCCCAATCGGTTTTAGCCAAGTATATGATTGACGAAAAGTCAGCTTATAGAGTTGGTTTAAGAATTGGCTTTGTTCACAATTCAGTTACCAACAATTTGGTTCAAAAAGATGGTGATCCTGCTAAATATGTTCAGGATAAAGCTTCACAATCTGATATGAATGTAGTGCTTATGGCTGGTAAAGAATTCCGTAGAGGAAAAGGTCGTCTTCAAGGATATTATGGTGCAGAAGCACATGTAGCGTTTGGAACCTCAAATGTTAATTTCACTTATGGCAATAGCTTTGAAACAGCATACCCTACCCCTCTTACCACTTCTTGGTCTGCATCTAGAGGAAATGCACCAACTCCTACTGGCATGACAACACAATCATCTCGCCCATTATCTCAAGGTTTTGGTACAATCTTTGGATTTGGCGCACGTGCTTTTGCAGGTGTTGAATACTTTATTTTACCAAAACTCTCTTTTGGTGGTGAATTTGGATGGGGGTTAGGCATATTAAGCATGGGTAAAGGCAAAATGACTACCGAATCATGGACTGGAACTGAAACTAAAAGCACTTCTATTGAAACTATTGGCGCAAGTCAGTTTGGAATTGATACCGACAACTTTAATGGTCGTTTAGCCTTACAATTTTATTTCTAAGATTTAATTATTTACATGTTTTTATAGCAGATTCGAATATATTTCGAATCTGCTATTTTTTTTATCGATATAACATTATCAAAACCATCAACTCTAGAACGATAATCTGTTAGACATTCAATAACCGATAAATTAAGGCAATTTACATCATTGCATTTCTCATTAAAATCACATTTGGCAATGTCTTGAAAAAATAGTATTTTTGCTTAATATTTTTAGGCAATAAAACCGCTTCAAATAAGTTTATCAATATTGAATCTTAAATTTATGAATTTTTCAAACATTTTTCAAAACAGATTATTATTGAAACAAATAGCATTAGTAATTGGAGTAACTATTCTTTTAGTCATTATTTCTTCTTGGATGTTAAGCATTTACACTCATCATGGAGAATCAGTGTCGATGCCAAAATTAATTGGCAAACAGCTGTCTGTAGCTAAAACAGAACTTGCTTCTACAGATTTTGAATTGATTGTTCGAGATTCAATTTACGACAATAAAGCTCAAAAAAACAGTATCGTTTCTCAAGATCCTCCCGAAGGTACCAAAATCAAAAAGAATCGCAAAATTTATGTTACCATAGTTTCGATGGGTTCTAAAAAAAACCCTATTCCTGCACTCAACGATTTATCTCTTCGTCAAGCCACCCAACTCCTTGAATCTAACGGATTTAGTGTTGCACAAATTATCTATCAACCTAGTGAATTCGACAACATCATTATTGAACAACGATTTAAAGGCAGAGTAATAAAAGAAGGAGAATCTCTTGAACAAGGCTCTGCGATTACTTTAATTGTAGGAAAAAGCGGAAACTCTTCTGATGGTGAAGAGACTCAATCAGAAAATAAAAACGAATAATCAATCAATTCTCGATTAATATAAAAATATTTCGATAGCATTAAAAAATATCCAGATGAAAAAAATATCACTCTTGCTAATCATCGCCATTTATTCTTCGTTCGCATTTTCGCAAGTTGTAATTAGTGGACTTCAATCCAATTCAATATTGGAAAAATTACAACAAAACGCATTTTCAAAAAGCAATCAAACGCATCAATATACGGCAGTTACACTTCCATTTGTGGATGATTTTTCTATCCAAACAACATTCCCAGACTCAGCAAAATGGATTAACAATCAAGTATTTATCAACAACGATTATGCTTATCGACCACTAACTATTGGTGTTGCAACCTTTGATGCCCTTGATGGATTTGGGAAAATATATAGCACCGCTCAAAGTACAGCTTTTGCTGCTGACACGCTCACCTCACGACCTATTCGCTTGGATTCTATCTTTACACCAACTCAAAGAGCAATCACACTAGCTGATTCAGTATATTTTAGCTTCTATTATCAACCAGGTGGTGGAATTGGTCAACCTTGGGAACTTAGAGGTGACAAGCCAGAACTTGGAGATTCGCTGCTTTTAGAATTCGGTTATTTTACAGGAAACTTTGTGTATTCATATAGCGAATATCAGCCTCAAATACTCACTTCATATTTGAATCTTGGGGACTCAATTCAAAGTCAATGCTATCCAGAATTATGGCTTAAAGCCAGTCATGTTTATCAAGCAAATGACACCATGATGGTTGCTTGCGACTCCGTTTTAGTAAGAGAAATGGCTTGGAGCAAAGTCTGGGGCGCTGGTGGATCATCGTTAAAACAAATGTACGACTCCACCGGAAAATACTTTAAACAAGTGATGATTCCTGTTACAAATATCAATTATCTTAACGCTGGATTTCAGTTTCGTTTTAGAAACATAGCGAGTATGGGCAATAACACACTTCCTGGTTGGTTAGGAAATGTAGATCAATGGAATATTGATTATGTAAAACTAAATATTAACCGTTCAGCATCAGACACTTTACTTAAAGATGTTGCATTTGCCTGCTCCGCTCCTACTACTTTAAAAAATTACCAATTAATGCCATGGACACAATTCAAAGGGAATCAAACAGCTGAATTAACAGATTCATTATCGATTTTGTTAACTAACTTAGATAATATTGTCAAAAACACAAGTTACACTTACGATGCCACCACGGCAACTGGAGGTTCAATTTACAGCTATAATGGCGGAAGTTTTAACATCGACCCATACGATTTAAGCGGGTATCAAACCTACCAACCTCATGCACGTCCTCCAATTAAATTTACGTATCCTGAAGATGCTCAAGACAGCGCTTCATTTTTGATAACCCACATTTTTAAAGAAGCTGGCGGCGCCGATCAACGCAACGAAAATGACACCATTCGCTTCGCACAAAATTTCTACAACTTCTATGCTTACGATGATGGTACCGCAGAAAATGGATTTGGACTTTCCCCAGCTGGCGCTAGACTTGCATATAAATTCGCATTAAATAATCCCGATACACTAAGAGCAGTGAATATGTTTTTCAACAAAACTCTCGACAACTCAAATGTTCAATATTTTTGGCTTACTATCTGGAATGAAATAGGTGGAAAACCCGGAAATGTAATTTATGAACAAAACAATATGCGCCCAGTTTTTGGAGATTCATTAAATCAATATATTACTTACGAACTCAACCAGCCGTTGGCTCTTTCGGGTGCATTTTATATTGGATGGAGACAAACTACAGCAGATAATCTCAACGTGGGCTTTGACAGGAATAACAATGTTTCATCAAAAATATTTTTCAATACCGGAAGCGCATGGGAAAACACTTTTTATAATGGCGCTCTTATGATGCGCCCAGTATTGGGCAAAAAATACTCAGGTGTTCAAATTGAAGAAAACTCAAAAATTAATATTACGATTTATCCTAACCCCAATTCTGGCGACTTCTTTATAGCAAATTTTCCAGAAACCCAAACCAATTTAACCTACAAAATCATCGATATTACCGGAAGATTTGTAGCTCAAAACCAATTACAACACACCAACGAAATTCATCTGCAATCGGGTGTATATCTAATTCAAGTGATGGACAAAAATCAAGTGATTTATAATCAAAAACTCATCATTTCGAAATAATAAGGTAATTATTGAGTATAATCAATTAACACTTCATGAAAAAGTTTGTGATTATAATTTCGGTAGTTTTAATGCTCATGATTTTACCGAGTGTTATCATTAGATTCATTCTGAACAAAGATGAGGAAATTGAAAAAGCTGCAATTTTAAATCTACAAAAGTATTACTATGTAGTTCAAAACGACACCAACGTATATGAGGGTTTGTTAATTGAAGACATTAAATTCAAAGATTCATTAGTTAAATTTTATAATGATTTTTTTACTGATACCACTGGTTTGATAAGTGCAAATTTCGAAGCACGTCCAATACCGCTCGATACTGCTGTTAATATTGTTGAGTATGCTACTAAAGATTCATCGTTAGTGAAAATCATTTTTCACTATAAAACAGATAATAGTGAGCAATATAATATGGTAGGATATGTATTATCTAAATTTTTGCACGATAAAAAATCAACTGAAATTGAAAAGTAATAATAAAGTATTTGCCACAAGTCTTATAGCATTCATCCCATTATTGACAATGATTGCGATGGTTATAAGTACAACATTTATATTTTTTGTTTTATCTCATTTTGCTCTCTTTTTTCTGAGCATAATATCTGTTTTTATATTCTTTGTAGTTCATGCAGTTAATGGCATAAAAACGAATCAAATAAAAGATCATTGGCTAATATTAATAATAATTTTCAATATATTAGTATATCCATTTTATTGGTATAATTGTATTCTAAAAAATCACAAAACATAAAAGAATTTGTTCTGCATTAACTATAAATAAGCCGTTAAAATAAATAAAGTAAACGACAAAACCACTAAGACTTTCTAAAAGTTGGCGGAAAGCCTTGTGCGGGATATTTTCGGTTTGGCGTTAGGAAAAAAAAGCTAAATCCTGTCCAAATTATGTTAATTCAGTTCCTGTAATTGTATTAAATTACAAATCGACAATAATTGATATGAAGAAGACAAAAATGCATATTAAAAAAATAGAAGATAAATAGAACAACTATGAGGGCAAACAAAAAGAAGTTATTCAAAAACATATTCGTTAGTTGTGTTTTCTTTGTTTTGATTTTTTCATGTGAAAATCAAAATAAAACAAAACATGAATCTTATTTTATTAGCAAAGTAAATCTAACTTTTATAAAAGGGAATATACATTTTAACACATTACATCAATGTTGTAAGGACTGTCCATATCATCCAATGGAAGATAATACCATTGCTAAAGATATTAAAATTTCAAATTCCACTATTCTCTATTGGTTGGAAAACTTATATTTATTTGACAAACATGAGTATTCCATAAATAATGATATAAATCAAATCTCTATTAGTGGTGAAATTGTTTATAAAAATCTCAGTAGAAAAAAGTTTTGCATTGGAGATTTTGGGTTAATTACATTTAATAATAAGAGCTTTAAAAATTTAAAAATAACATTTCTTACCAGACTTTCATCTGGCTTTTATTGTTATCATGATTCGCGGTCTTTTAAGTATTTTCCAGAATATAAGTATATTAAGTGTTATTTGAATGCGGGTGGAAAGATAGAAAATAAAACTAATGATATTGGTATGAAATTATATGACCAACCATAATTAAGAATAATCCCCTGCACTATCTAAAAGTAGATCATTAAAAAAGCCAGTAAAATAAATAAAGTAAAAACCCCAAATATATACGGCTTTCTAGAAGTAGGCGAGAAGCCTTGTGCGGGATATTTTCGGTTTGGCGTTAGTGGAAAAAAACTAAATTAACAAAAAGCATTAATTATTTCGCGTAACTTTACAACAAAACGCTCTCGAAAAAACACAAAATAAATAAACCGATGAGAAAAGAAATATTAATTTTTGCTGTACTTGTTTTCATGTTTTCGTTTAGCGCAAAAGCACAACTAAAACAAGGTAATATCATGGGAGGAGCCGCATTATCGTCTAGTTGGGGCTCCCTTACTTCAAATCCATTTGATAAATCCAAATTTATTTTTGGAATCACCCCAGATGTTGGATATTTTGTGACCGATAAATTTATGATTGGCGCATCCACTCCTATCCAAATCATTCGTCCTGCAGGATTAAATACTGGTGTATTCGGATTTAGTCCATTTGCCAGACTTTACTTTGGCGACTATAAATCGGTAAAATTCTTTTTTGTAGGCAAAGCTGGATACAACGACATCATGAAATTAGTTTATGGCGAACAGCAAGCCACCCAAAATGCAACCGCATACCTTGGCAGCGGAGTTACTTTATTTCTGAGCAGCGAAATTGGCATTGAAGGAGTACTGAAGTATGAAGGTACATTTTCCGAAAACTCCAGCCCAGGTTCATCGGTGGGTGGGGAAATTGGAATTCAATATTATTTTTCGATGGGATCCTCAAAGAAAAAATAACATTCAAAATTTGAGAGACATCATATTATAAATCATGTCTCTCAACAATTATTCAAGGTATTACTACCAATTTAGTGGAAGATCCAAACATAAAATAAAAAAACTGATTTTTTTGAATTGAGCAACGCTAAAACTGCTAAAAAAAATCAATGTATTTCGAACGATGGAGCGTAGTTTTAAGAAAAATAAGGATGACAAAATATTAGCAATAAAGCAGGTGCGTTTACGTCCAAATTTAGAGCTTTGAATAAGCATTCAAATTTTGAGAAATCATTAGGCTTTAAATTTGCCTACCCTGCTATAGTATTGCTTATATTTTGGAATCTTTAGAAGTGCAAACACATTCGCTCCGTCTTGATTTTTTGATTACTTTTTGTTCGTGTCACTTCTTTATAATTTATAAGAACTCACGCTTTCGCTTCGCTCAGGTGATCAAGCAAAAAGTAATATTAAAAATAATTCAAAATATTGGGTGATATAAATTCACCGTTTTCCACACAAATGGCAGTTGAACCTTATTCAATCCCCTCTTTTTTCTTAATCGAGAAGATATACAAAATAGGTAATACGCCAACACTGTTAACAATAGCAATTGCAATAAACCAACCCAAGTGTCCATTACGGGCAGCTTTCCACAATGCAATTAACTTCCATACTATATCCCAAACTGCAAGCGCAATGAGCACTGGAATAAACCAAGAAAATTCAAATAATGTCATAATTTAACTCCTTTATTTTTTTTTGATTCTTAATTTCGAATGTAAAAGTATTAATTAATTTTGGTTTTATTTTAAATTATTGTGGACTCTTATAGCCCATAGGGCTTAAATATCAATAAAAAAATCACTACCCCAAAAGACTGTTTTCCCGTAGGGAATTAACCCTTTTTTATTGATATATATGACAATTCGACAAGCTCATTGCATCGCCATACGGGCAAGAAAGACAGCTAATTATTTAAGTAAAAGTTTTTCCACATTGTTTTAAAACATAACCTCAATTTTCTAAAATTTAGCACTGCTACATAATACCCTTCGAAACTTTTTCACTTTTTACATCAACCGCTTTATCCTTTTTATTGATTGTTTTCCCTTTATTAAAACGATAATTGATTTCAAGTATAAAGATATTCTTCAAAATACTAATATCACTAGTTCTGGTTTCAGAATATCTAGCCGACTTGTAATAAGAACCTTGGTCGAAGTTCACTCCATACGAAATTGGAGATAAATAGGCAATCATCACACTTAATCGTTGTTTAAAGAATGGCTTTTGGACAAATGCTAACCAAAAATCGTTATTTCCCCTACTAAAACCTTGTGCAGTAAGATATTTCCGATTTTCCTTTTGATATTTCACACCACCTACAAAACCAGATTTTTCATATACATAAATGAGTTGACTACTCATCGAAAAATCATTCATATTATTTTTGATTCCTTTATAAAGAATTGTAGTATTAAAGACATCAAAATCATTTTGCCAATATATGCTTTTCGATAATGGAAGTGTGAAATTGATAAGCACTCCAAAATTTTCGTATTTGCCGACATTATCATAAGAATACAGAACCATCGAATCACTACGCATACTTCCAATGTCTGCAATATAGTTGTTCGAATAATGATAATAGGGCTCAATTTTAGCAAAATCGCCCAAAATATTTGTTTGCAACGATAACCGATGAGTTACTTGAGGTTTTAAGTTAGGATTACCAATCCGAATGCTTTGATAATCAATTTTTGATTCAAATGGATTCGTTTGACTAATGCTAGGGTATTCGCTATTTGACCGATATTTTAATTTAAAATCAAAAGCTTTTGAAAGTTTGTATTTTAAATCGAAGTATGGTAAATAAATAAAGTAGTTATAATCTCCATTGGTTGTATTTGGACTACTTGTTTCAGCAGCACAACCAAACTTAATTCCTAATTTTTTATTTGCTTGGTAGCTATAGTATGAATAAAACTTATTCCTATAATCATAAAGCGAGAATGCTGATTTTACAGTTTCAATTACAAAAGAGTTATCTTGACTTTCGTATGAGTTTCCATACCCAACCTGAAGCGTTTTCTTTTCATTAAAGATATGATTATACTCTAAGTAAAATTGCACTTTGTTTTTTGTGTTTTTACCAACTTCATCGCTTAACAAGATTTCATTTACATGATTTGTATTGTCATATTCTTCACTATAATTTGAAAAGGTAAGATTCGATTTAAATGTGTTTTTCTCATCAATTTTTCCATCGTAAAAGAAGGAGTAATAAGAACTTGTGCTTTTTGATTTTGTTTGAGAAAATAGGCTATAACTGTTTAAAAGGACATCGTTTTTCTTTTCGGTTACATCAAAATCAACAGTGGTAACATTTTTACTCATGGGTTGAAATGTTACATTACCTTCGAAGCTAAAAGTGTGTTTAGGATTTAAGGTATAATCGGTTCCAAAAGTAAAACTGTTATTCATCTGATTTACTTTCGTATTCATATCATTTGCAAATGGATTCTGCGAAATAGTGATAGAATCGGCCATAAACTCCTTTATCACAGAACTATTCAAGTTAAAACTATTCAAATTTGAATAAAATTTACCATAAATATTAAACTTATTATACGTATAATTTATGGTTGCTGAAGAGTAATTTTGGACAAAAATATACTTTGATTTTGACGCATCTACATCAAATAAATTATTGTTTTGAAACAATATTTCTGTGCCTATATAATCTTTTTTCAAAATAATATTAATCACGGCAGTATAGCCTTCAAGGGCATATCTACCGCTTGGATCTCGAATAACTTCAATCTTCTTTAACCGATCTGGAGATATGTTTTTGATATATTCCTGATCCTTCTCCATTCCATCAACCAAAATGATTATTTTGCTGCTATTATCTACTTTTATCGAGTTGGTATATCTGTCGTATTTTACTCCACTCATTTTGTCTAAAACCTCTTTGGTTGATGTAGTTCCTGCTTTCATTTTGTCCGTAACAATTTGAACCTCTCTATCTAACGTATTTTCGTTGGAAGATGTTTTTACAGAAATCTCTTTTAAAAACTTCACATCGGGTTTTAATTTAATAATTCCCAAGAATTTATTTTGTGCTACAACTACATTTTTTAAGGTATCCGTTTGATAACCAATAAAACTGAAATTTATACGGTAATATCCCATTGGAACTTGAATGGAGAAGAACCCATTTTCGTCGCTTACACCACCCGTTATTAAGCTATCTTTAAGATTAAAAATGCTAATAGTACAAAACTCTAGCGAATTCTTAATTTCAGCATCTTTTACTTGACCAGTAAGCTCAACCATCGATTGAGCACTAGCAGTTTTAAATGTAAAAAGTGAGATTGCAAGGATGAAAAATAGTTTTGATTTCATTTTCTGTTTATTTGTTTTATTACTTGATTATCATTAATAGTCATCAGATGACTTTGAAATCTTCTAGCAAAATTAATTTTGATTTCCGACAACCTATTATTATTTCGATGTACTTTCCATTTTACACCTTTATTAACCCACTTTTAATCGATAATACGCATTTAGATTCAAAAACCAATTACAACCTAACCCACAGTCTTTTCAACTTGTATTTTACTCATTTTATGGTAAATTCATAAAAAAAAGCTCCGATAGTCAGTCGGAGCTTTTAATAATATCTAATTTGTATTATTTTTGAATGTTTGGCAATTGTAAACCATAGCCTTTTTTCTTGTCTTCTATTTTTAATAAGAAAGCAAAAAGAAGAGCTAAAATACCAAAGCCCGTAAATATCATCATTGGAATAGTATAGTTATATGAATAAACGGTAGCTTCTCCTACTTTAGTTTCTCCAATAATGCAATACGTATTTAAAACCCAACCGATAAGAGCAGGAACGCCCATTAAACCCCAGTTTTGAACCCAGAAAATAAGAGAATACGCTGTTCCCAATTGTTTTTCAGGGATAATTTTTGGAACTGATGGCCACATTGCTGATGGAACCAACGAAAAACCAATTCCTAATAAGATTACTAGGAATATTGCGATTGACCAATGACTTAAAAATGGGACTGCAAACATTGCATGCACAAAAATCAGCATAATTGATCCAATAATCATAATAGTTGCACCTTTACCTTTTCTGTCATAAAGATTTCCAAAGAAAGGAGTTAAAATAATTGTCCCAAAAGGAAGAAGAGCAGGAATTAGTCCAGCCCAATCTTCATCAACTCCAAATTTTTGAACCATTAAATCAGTTGCATATTTCAAGAATGGGAAAACTGCAGAATAGAATAAGACACAAAGAATTGCAATATACCACCAACCTTTATTAGTCACAATTTTCCAAATATCTTTGATACTAAATGCTTCTTCTTCATCTACAACATTATTCTCTTTGTCGTAAGCAGCTTGAGATGCATCAAGTTTTTTATCTTGGAATGTGTAAAGAATAAAAGCCATTAAACCAATACAAGCCATAACTAAACCGAAAAGTAAAGGCATTGAAACAGTTCCAAAAGCTTTCGCTAGTGGTAATGAAGTTCCAATTGCTAAACCTGTACCAATACGTGCGGTAGCCATTTCTAAGCCCATTGCTAATGCCAATTCTTTTCCTTTAAACCATTTTACAATGATTTTTGAAACGGTAATCCCTACAACTTCAATACCTACACCAAAAATTGCAAAACCTAATCCTGCCATAACAACTTGAGCTTTGGATGAAAATATATATAAATTCCAAACTTGTCCATCAAGGCTATGTGTAGATACTGCCCAATATTTTATAGCAATACCAACTACCATAATAGAAGTAGCCATCAATCCGGTAAATCTTACTCCCATTTTATCAAGAATAATCCCCCCAAAAATCAGGAAGAAAAGGAATACATTAAACCAGCCATAAGCACTAGTAAAGAATCCATAATCCTCGCTATTCCAAGATAATTGTTGCTCTAAGAGACCTTTAAGTGGAGCCATCACATCCGCAAGGTAATACCCGCACAACATGGTAAACGCAACAATTGCTAAGGCTGTCCAGCGTGCTGCTTTCGAGTCTCTAAGTGTTTGTTGTAATTTTTCAGTCATTTTGTTTTGTTTAGTTTAATAAATAAGTAAATTATAAATCAATAATATTTTTATTTTGCGAACAAACCTACTCTATTTTTCACAAAAATGCAAATATATTATATCTTCTTAACTGTTTTTAATGATTCTCGGACTTATGTTACTTCCTTTTCTTACTACAATCTACAAAGACTACCTTTTTTTCAAGATAGAATTCTTCGTCAAACCAATTTGAAATAAGATACTGTCTGATTGGCTTTTTGATACTACTCAACTCTTCTGTTAAATCGCCTCCTTTAAGATATAAAATGCCATTATTCAGCGAATTACACTTTATTGGAGAAAACTTATTTTGTACCCAATCAAAAAATTCCGGCAAACGTGTAACCGCTCGGCTCACCACAAAATCATACATATCGTCAACATCTTCGGCTCGCGCATGTTGCCAAGTAGTATTTTTTAAACCGATAGCTGTAGCCACTTCCTCAACCACTCGAATTTTTTTTCCAATTGAATCCACTAAATGGAACTTGGCTTGAGGGAACATAATCGCTAATGGAATTCCAGGAAATCCTCCGCCAGTTCCTACATCTAAGATATTTGTTCCTGGCGAAAACTGAATTACCTTTGAAATAGCAAGCGAATGTATAACATGATTTTGATATAAGTTTTCAATGTCTTTTCTAGATATAACATTTATTTTTGAGTTCCAATCTGCATACAATTCCCCCAACATACGAAATTGAGCAATCTGTTTTTCAGTTAAATTCGGAAAATAATGAAGTAATCGTTCCATGTTATAATATCTACATTAATAAATGATATGAATATTATCATATCAATAATTATAAAACAAAAGTGTCAAATACAACTAGCTATTTGACACTTTTAATGATTAATTACAAAAGCCTAACGAATTAGTGTTTTGAGCATTTGTGACCATCTTTATTTCCTTGGCATTTTGGTGTTGCTGTAGAATCAGATTTATTACAACCTTCTTTTTTACCTTTATTAGCGCAACATCCTTCTTTTTTTTCTTTGTTTGCGCAGCAACCTTCTTTTTTGCTTTTTTCTTTGCAGCAAGCAGCTTTTTTGCTTTTTTTAGCTTTTTTAGATGTAGTTAGTTCAGCTTTAGGTGTAGTTCCTTTTACATCTTGAGCAGAAACAGTTCCAACGGTTAAGAACAATGATAACATTGCTACGCTAACCAAATAAACAACTTTTTTCATTTTTTTTTATTTTTTTGTATGAATCTATTTATAAACAATCAATTATTCAAAATATGCAATAATTGTTTTTTTTGCAGTTACTTTTTCATCCAATTCAACATTTACTTTTGCATCTAACGGAATAAATATATCAACTCTAGACCCAAATTTAATCATCCCAAATTCATCTCCTTGTATTGCAATATCAGGAGCAGATTTTTTATTTACAATTCGTCGAGCCATAAAACCAGCTATCTGACGAAACAAAATCGACTTTCCATTTTGGGTGTGCTCCACAACTAATGTGTTTCTCTCGTTTAGCTTAGATGATTTCGGATGCCATGCAACTAAAAATCTACCAGGATGATACTGTTTATATACTAAACTACCAGATATTGGATAATAATTTATATGCACATTTAAGGGAGACATAAAAATTGAAATCTGACGTCGTCTATCTTTAAAATATTCGGGTTCTTCAACCTCCTCAATAACTACAACGGTTCCATCAGCTGGGGCGTAAATAGCATTATTATCAATAATAATTTGCCGATTGGGAACGCGAAAAAATCGAACTACAAAAAAATAAAAACCAATTGCAGTAAAATATAATATATAATGTATAAACGTTTGTTCCGGAAACAGCTGATTAATTCCAAATAATAAAATAACTAATAATACGAATATAACTAGAATAATACGATACCCCTCTTTATGAATCTTCATCAAAAATAATAATGTTTAAGTTAGAATAATTTGCAAAAATACAAAAATGAATGGAGATGCCAAAATTACTGCATCAAAACGATCAAGAACTCCACCGTGACCTGGCAGTATTGAACCAGAATCTTTAATAGATACGCTGCGCTTAAACAACGATTCTACTAAATCCCCAAATGCACCAGATATTAGTGCAATCATCACAAAAACAATCCATTGCCAAAGTTGAAGTGTTCCAAAAAGATAAGGATAAAAAGCACTTAATCCTAAAGTTAGTATCATTGAACCGATGGTTCCTTCCCATGATTTTTTAGGTGAAATTCGTTCAAATAATCTGTGTTTTCCTATTAATGAGCCAACAATATATGCAAAAGTATCTCCTGCCCAAATTGTGACAAAAAAAGCTAATAGTAGTTTCCCTTCATCAATTTCTCTGAAATAATTTAGCAGACCCATTGGTAAAGCAATATAAAAAGTAGGCAAAAAAGAGTATGCTACATTTACAAATGGCATTTCTTTTTTTCGATACAATTCAACTAAAAAAGCTATGGGTAAAAGCAAAAAAATCAAAAAAAACAACTTGGTTTCTACAGAATATGAATATAAAAACACAAATAAATAAGCTAAACTACTTGAAATATAGGAAAGTGGTTTATTGATAGATAGATGGCTAATTCCTTTTGAGGCCTTAATCAATTCATAAGTTCCAACTATGGTAAAAACAAAAAACAAAGTCCCAAAAGCAAAAGCATGAAAAAATATTGAAGCCACCACAATAGCCACAAACAACGAACCAGTAATTGATCGTAAAATTAGATTTTTATTTAACATATCTTAAAAAAACATATGTTCTACGAGGAAATTCAAATTTATTTTCAGTCGTTGGATTCTCAATTACATGAGTATAAGCGATTCGTTGTTCGAGATATTGTGCCCTAACCAATTTACTTACATCTGCGTAAGATTTCACCACCTGATCTGTACGAGCAAATAAGACTAAAGTTGCACCCGAATGAGTAATTATAGATTCAAATTCTTCTTCAAAACTTAAAACAATAGTTCCATTAATGGCAATTAAAGCATCCGCTTGTGTTATTACATAATCGATTTGATTGTCTTTTGATACAGTCCTAGTATGCTTAACACCACATGCTTCTAAAACTTCAGATAAATCATCATTTAAACAAAGGATTGTGGAAAGATCATTTTTCTTAAACATATCAATAACTCCATCAATAAGGTCTTTGGACTTTTCACAGAATAAAAAATCTCCGCCTTTAGCCAAAAATTTTTCCGCAAAAAGCACCTCTGGCCAATCGTTATTGTCGATTATATCTACATTTTCATTCTCAGACAATAGGTCATCATCTTTTTGAATGAGAGCTTCTCTTACTGCTTTTAATATTTTTTCGTTAATAGAGGTAGCATCCATACGCCAAGTTTAAAGATTATTATGCTCTGAACTTTCTTCTTCTTTTATAATTTCAATTTCAACGTCTTTAAGCGACTGATTCTCTGTCGTTAGCACTACAGGTTCAGACTCAGCAAATGGTCTTTTACCTAATATTTTTTCAACATCTTCTCTAAAAATCACTTCATTCGCTAACAATGCATTTGCTATTTCCTCAATCTTAACTTTTTGTTCTTCAATTATTAATTTAGCACGAACGTAAGCCTTTTCTATTAATAAATGTATCTCTTGATCAATAACTTTTGCAGTCTCCTCGCTATATGGCTTAGAGAATGAATATTCACTTTGACCAGAGGAATCGTAGTAACTTACATTTCCTATTTTGTCGTTTAAACCATAATAGACTACAATAGAATATGCCATTTTTGAAGCTCTTTCTAAATCATTAAGTGCACCAGTTGAAACTTGCCCAAAAAACACAAACTCTGAAGCTCTACCAGCCAATAAAGCGGTAAGCTCATCAAACATTTGATCAAAGGTTGTAATTTGCCTTTCTTCAGGTAGATACCAAGCAGCTCCTAATGATTTTCCACGAGGGACAATTGTTACTTTTACTAATGGTGAGGCATGTTCTAGCAACCAACTAACTGAAGCATGTCCTGATTCATGGTAAGCAATCACCTTTTTCTCCGTTGGAGAAATTATTTTAGACTTTCGTTCTAATCCTCCAACAATTCTGTCTATAGCAGAAAGAAAATCAACTTTCTCAATTTGTTCTTTCTCACTTCGAGCAGCTATTAATGCTGCCTCATTGCAAACATTTGCGATATCAGCTCCTGAAAATCCTGGTGTTTGACGTGCAAAAAATTCAGTAGTAAAATCAGGCCCTAACTTTAAATCTCTAATATGAACTTTGAAAATCGCGTTACGTTCTTCAACATTTGGAAGTTCAACATGTATTTGACGATCAAAACGACCAGCTCTCATTAATGCCCCATCTAAAATATCAGCACGGTTGGTAGCTGCCAAAATAATAACCCCATTGTTTGTAGAAAATCCATCCATTTCGGTTAGCAGTGCATTGAGCGTATTTTCTCGTTCATCGTTACCACCTGTAACCTGATTTTTGCCTCTTGCTCTACCTATTGCATCAATTTCGTCGATAAAGATTATGCAAGGTGCTTTTTCTTTTGCGTTCTTAAACAAATCACGAACCCTAGATGCACCAACGCCAACGAACATTTCAACAAAATCTGAACCTGAAAGAGAGAAAAAAGGAACTTTTGCTTCACCTGCAACAGCTTTAGCGAGCAATGTTTTTCCAGTTCCTGGAGGTCCAACTAACAATACTCCTTTAGGTATTTTTCCTCCTAAATGGGTGTATTTTTGTGGATTTTTTAAGAAATCTACAATTTCAACAATCTCTTCTTTTGCACCTTCTAATCCAGCAACATCATTAAATGTAGTTGAAATAGGGACATTTTTATCAAATAATTGGGCTTTTGCTTTTCCGAAATTAAAGATCTGTGAGCCACCACCACCTTTATTCATCATTCTCATAAATACCACCCAAATAACAACAATAATCACCAATGTAAAGATCCAACCAGAAACTTCGCCACCCCAGTCTTTAGAATTATCATAAGTAACTACAACTGGTTTATATAAGCGGACAATATTTTGTTTTTCAATTTCAGTTTTACCAACAGTATCGTTTGTTATCTGCTTATTTTGAGATTTTTCAATATCTTTATTAAAGGTTTCCAAGGAGCCTATCGGATAAAAAAACTGTGGTCCAGAATTTTTTGCTTTCTTTTTTTCATCAATAAAAGATTTGTACTTCTCGTCTTTAGCTAAAGAATCTTTGTTAATATAAACATCTGCTTGCTCTTTTCTAACAACTACAATTTTATCAACATGACCTTTTTGAATAATCAAGTCTAACTCATTGAAATTAAGCTCTTTTATAGTACCAGTACTAACATTATTTTGGTATGAAAAAAATATCAATACTAAAGCGATTATCGCATAAATCCAATAGAAATTGAATTTTGGCCGTTTAATTTTTAATTCGTTATTTGCCATACTTTTTTTTTAAATAGTTTTCACAACTCTAAGTTCAGCATCAGCCCATAATTTTTCAAGCTGAAAATACTCTCTACTTTCAGGATTAAAAACATGAACAATGATATTAAAATAATCCATTATTGCCCACGTAGCATTTTCTGTTCCTTCAATATGCTTAGGAAGAATACCAAGTTGTTTCTTAACGGTAAAAGCAATATGATCAACCAATGTATCTGACTGAGGTTTAGAGTTTGCTGAGCAAATAATAAACTGATCAAATAATGAATTATGTGTTTTTTGTAAATCAATTACAACAATATCATCGCCTTTTTTATCTTGAATCGCATTTATAATTACTTCAGTCAAATTTAGTGGAGTGGTCTCAATATTTGTTTGATTGTTTTTTTGTTCTCTTTTTATTGCCATTTCAATATCTATTTTTTTTTGCAAAGATAGCTTTTTTATCAACAACTTATGGCGATATTAAATATTGATTTACTCAA
>JBAXTE010000034.1:0-44797 GCA_037130365.1 Bacteroidota bacterium | reverse complement strand
CCCATGTTGCAAAGATACAAAAAATATCGGGTGTTTTGATATTAAATTGGTATTACTTCAATGCTTCGTTGATGCTAATTGGTAACTTTTGAGTTTTTCAGCAAGACAATAATGGCTCTTGAGTTTTTCAGCAGACCCTAATTAATACCGCTACGGTTTATGTAATAGTCCAATACAATTTCCATCGTTTGCACTATAACATAAATTCTATCTGCATTAACCCCGCTGAAAGCAAGGCATTGTTAGCGTTTCGTAATTTTCATTTTTGTCGAAAAGTGTGTTTTTTTGCTTTTTTAGTTAGTCATTTTCCTCGTAATAATATGAGTAATCAATCCCTTTCATAAACATTTCGCGGTCGTTTATTTTAGTAGTCAGTGCATTTTTCAAAAGTGATTTCAGCACACCACTCTTGATTGGACTTAACTTCATTGCATTAATGTAATCTTGCTTACTAATTCTGCTCCAATCAACGCATTTTTCGAGACGTTTTTTAAATATCAAATCCACCCAAATTCTTGTGCTTCTGCCATTACCTTCCATAAAAGGATGAGCAATGTTCATTTCTACATATTTGTTTACTATTTCGTCAAATGAAGTTTCTGGCATTGATTCTATTTGCTTTAAAGTACCGCCTAAAAAACGTGATACGGCAAATTGAAAACCTCCTTTTGAAATGTTTTTTTGTCTAATTTGACCCGCAAAATCATACAACCCGCCAAATAAATATGCATGGATTTGTTGCAATCCTTTGGTCGTTCCAACTTCAATGCTATTAATAAATGAACTTTCAAAGAGAGCATACGCTTTTGTCTTGCTTTTTCCGTCTATGCTTTCATCACTGTACGTGAACCATTCAATAAATCGGTTTGCCTTTTTACTCGGAAATTCTTTGCCTAAAGAAATAATACCAGAGTAATCAAGCATATCAGTTAAATATCTTTTTCCGTCATTTGCTAAAAGTTTCAGTTGGGTAGTGGTACTAACCAACTCATTTTTTTCTTTTTTCAATTTGGCTTTAAGATACTTCCAATAGTTGCGGACTTTGGTATAGTCGTCTTGGTCGGTAAACAATGCTACAATATCCAATACGCTAAACCACCACTTGGCATTTTGTTCATCCCAAACGGCTCGAACTTCTCGATTATCAAAAAAACGTATAGATACTTTTGCACTACTCATAATTTATCTGTAAACAATTTTGTTGCTCTGTAAATTAGTACAAAGTTACAATATTTTGAACTTATGATTGCTATCTACTGCAATTTATTCAATGACCGCATAAAGGTTTGTAGCTTTGCGAAGTTGGGAATTTGTATGCCCGAAACTTTCGATTAAGCACTTAAAATCAAAAGTACAAAACAAACTTTAAATTAAGCCCTAAAACCCTAATTTCTTAAAACCGCTGTTAGGCGAAGTTTAAATTTGACCTAACTCGGTCGGTAAAAACCATTCTCGACACATTGATTCATAAACATTTTTAATGTTGTCCATTTGATCCCATGTAGAATGTAAATTCATAAAATTCATCACTTCTTTTTGAGAATATACTTTTCCTTCTAAACCATATTCCCATTTTTTAATATCCTCGTCCAATATAACTCCATCAACAAGTCCAATAATAATATTGTTTGTTGTTTTGAACTGATTAAGCACTTTTTTAAAATGACTTAATATTGGCCAAACCGAGTTTTCCCATACGTCAAAGCGTAATAAAAGTTCAGCATAGTATTGGCATCTTTCAATTAATATTTCTTCATTACAGAAATTTAATTCATTTTTTTGATAACCGATTTTATTAAACAGAGAATAGAATTTGGGTCTTTTAGAATAAAAAAACAATGGATTCAAAGTTTGTAAATCATTGGAAATCAAATTTGTTTTGGGTATAAAAATAGTTTTTGTTTCTTGTTCTAAAGAAAAAAAGTTTGGTGTTTGAGGAAGAATTACTTTATCGATATAATCATTGAGACAAACAAAATATATTTTGTCATTATTTACATCAACAACAAAGAGAATAACAGGAATTGTACTTCCCATTCTGTGAACGGTAAATAATTCATTAGTGTCAATTGAAAATTTGATAACATCAATTTCACCTATAACGTCTTCTTCACTTAAAGGGGAGTTCTCAATATTATTTCGTTTCATAATTTTTACAACGGACGATTGAATATCTTCCACACCTTTTACTTGAACAAATAAATGTTCTCCTAGAGTGTCATATATTGATTTTTTACCAATATCCTTTTTTTCAAATAGTTCTATTGATAAATCTATTCCGTAATCAGGTTTGTATTCTCGGATTGTCCAGAATTCAGGTAAAATGTCATTAATTATTTTTAATGATTTCTTTTCGATTATATGTGATTCAGATTTTCTTTTTGGTCTCATCATAATGAATTTCGCCTAACTTGTGTATTACTCTCAAAAATATTCTCATATACATTTATCTTTGTTGGATTGGTGAGATATTTTTAGTTTAGCAAATATAGTGTATAAATAATTAATACCGCTACGGTTTATGTAATAGTCCAATACAATTTCCATCATATATTTCAATTTTAAACATTAATCAATAACTACTCATTTACATTAATATTATTTAAGTTGGATTTTAAGGTGTCTTTCGAAATTTCGAGTTCTGGTCCTACGTATTTCCACCCAGTAGCTGGAATCCATAAATCGAGATTTACATTTCTAGGGTCAGAATTTTGAATAAACAGCGAATTGCGATTGTTTAATTTAATTTTTGTGATGTATGGCTGACTTGTCCAGTAAACTCCCCATTGATTTTGCACATACTTATCGTTTCTGAAAATATTGACAAAATTATTCTTTGTATAGAGTTTAATATTGGCATTGTTTACCTGAAAAGCCCAAGGATATGGCGATTTTTCGGCACCAAAAGCAACAATAAATTCAGTGGAATCACTAGATGTAAGAACAATTGTTCCCAATTTTTTGGAGAAATATTGTTTTTGTTTAAACGATAATTTTGCAAACCAATATGCTGCTCTAAAGTTTGTTATTGGATTTTCCTTTAACTGTGCTATCTTTTTACGTGAATCAATATTCTTGTTTACTCTACGATTAACATTTTGAGCAACAGTGATTTTAACAGAAAACGCCAATAGAATAATTATCAAGAATATATATTTTATGTTGTTCATTTTTTGAATGTTTAGATAAATATTTAATCAGCTAAAATTTTGGATTGATTAGTTTAATAAAAATCTGAATCGAATTATTAATCATTCAAATATACATTGTTTTCCGATATAAATTAATAACATTGTTGTATGATAAAGATAAACAGTAAGTTACAAGATTTTGTTCTGACAAAGGCTTGGTTTATGAAATTGAAATTTAGGCATGATTTTCAACACTTTTGCCCTGCACCCTAAAGGGAAGCATTGAAAATCAATTGATTAAAATTAAATTTTCAATATTTCTCCGCCAACTGGCGGAGACAAAGGGGCTGAAAATATTGAAAATTTATCGAACATTAGAAATTTCAATTTAAAACACAAATATTTTGATACTTTCGCAAAATATTCTACATTTACGAGCACATTCGTAAAATTCAATTTGGACTTCTCACAATCGGGAATCCATTAAAACTAATTTAAAGTTATCTACTTATGAAAAAAATTTATTTAGGGTTTATTTTACTCATTATCAGCAGTTTAATCTTTGCTCAAGTTCCACCTCAGCTTACCGTAAAATCTTTCAAGTTAGAGAATGGATTAACCATTTACCTCAACGAAGACCATAGCAAGCCCGAAGTTTTTGGAGCCATCGTGGTAAACACAGGAAGCAAAAACGACCCCAAAGATGCCACCGGAACTGCGCATTACTTTGAGCATATGATGTTTAAGGGTACAGACCAAATTGGAACCCTCAACTGGCAAACCGAAAAGATATATCTCGATAGCATGACGGTTCTTTACGACTCATTGTCGCTGACCAAAGATGAGGCTGCTCGAAATGCAATTCTGTTGCATATCAACAAAATTTCAATTGCTGCTTCGGAATATGCAATTCCAAACGAGACAGATATTATTTTACAAAATATTGGAGGCACAGGACTTAATGCATACACGAGCTTAGAGCAAACTGTATATTTTAACTCATTTCCTGCCAATCAGCTCGAAAAATGGATGACCATTTATGCGGAACGCTTCCGTAATCCCGTTTTCCGCCTCTTTCAATCGGAGTTAGAAACCGTTTATGAAGAGAAAAATATGTATGCTGATAATGCTTTTTCAAATCTGTTTGAGCAATTTTCAAAATCATTATACAAGAACCACCCTTATGGTCAACAAACGACCATTGGCACCACCGAGAGTTTAAAAAATCCTCGCATTTCGAAAATGATGGAGTTTTACAAAACTAATTATGTGGCAAATAATATGGCTCTGGTTATTTCGGGTGATATAAATTCAGAAGCCATTATTCCACTAATCAAAAAATATTTTGGTAATTGGAAAAGCGGTGAAGTTCCTAAATATCCCGTTTACGAAGAAAAGCCTTTTAATGGAAGAGAACTTGTAGTTAAAAAACTCACTCCAGTAAAAATTGGGATATTGGCTTACCGTGGCGTTCCTAATAAACATAAGGATGAGTTAGTGCTTGATATTTGCTCTCAAATTTTGAGTAATGAAGGTCAAACTGGACTTTTTGATAAATTGGTAAGCGATAGTAAACTTATGGGAGCCAATGCTGAAGTGATGAAAGGCAACGACCTTGGATCATTATTAATTGTAATTGTTCCAAAAATCATTGGACAATCTTTAGAAAAAGCAGAAAAATTGGTTTTAGAACAAATCGAAAATCTTAAAAAAGGAAATTTCGACAATTCGCTTTTAGATGCCATAAAATTAAATTATCGCAAGAGTGTAGATCAACGATTTGAGTCGTCGCAAGGCCGTTCGATGATGCTGATTAGTGCATTTTCCGAAGGTCGTCAATGGGAAGATTATTTAAACGAATCTGCTGAAGTAGAAAAAATCACCAAAGAAGATATTATTCGTGTTGCTAATCAATACTTTACAGGAAATTATTTAGCATTCTTCTCAAAAATGGGATTCCCTAAAAAGGATAAAATCACTAAGCCAAATTGGGCTCCAGTAATTCCAAAAAACAGTGAGAAAAAATCAGAATTTGCATCTCAACTAAACAACATTCCAGACACGAAAATTGAACCTCGTTTTGTCAATTTCAATAAAGACTTAACCATTTCGACTATTAAATCAGGAATTGATTTTTATTACACCAATAATCCTATCAATACCATATTTACCTTAACCCTAAAGTATAAAATTGGTATAAACAGCAATTCTATGCTAGCAGCAATGGCAAATTACATGAATTTTATTGGCACCAAAGACAAATCGATCCAAGAGTTTCGAAAAGCTCTACAAAGCATTGGTGCTACCTTCAGAGTATGGTCAAGTAATAACAATATCCTGCTTGAAATCGATGGTTTTGAAAGCAAACTTGAACCAACACTTAAATTAATTGCCGAGTTTATGAATAATCCAAAGGCAGACGAAAAACAACTCGATAAATTAGTGCAAGGTGCAAAAATGGAGTACAAAACTATAAAAGCAGATGCAGAGTCGATGAGCGATGTGCTAAATAATTACAGTATGTTTAAAGAGAACTCTGAATATTTGAAACACCTTTCGATAAAAGAGACTAAAAAATTAAAGGGAGATCAACTTATTGCATTGTTTAAGGATGTTTTGCAATACGAATGCGAAATACATTATGTGGGTAAATTGTCCGTTGATGAGGTAAATAAGACCATTGGAAATACACTTCCTTTTGCTATTACACCTAAGCCTGCAGTGTATATCGAAAATCAAGTTACCGAAGCTAATGAGCCTATTATTTATATTTATGATGATCCAAAAGCATTACAAAGCAAAATGACCTTTTGGTGTAATGGATCAATTCCAACAGAAGAAGAAAAGGCAAAATTAAATGGCTTTAACGAATATTTTGGCGCAGGAATGAGTTCAATCGTTTTTCAAGAAATTCGCGAATTCCGTTCATTATCCTATTCTGCTTATGCATATTATACCAACAGATTTTTGAAAACAAATAAAGGTTATTTATATGCTGGAATGGGGACTCAAAGTGATAAAACCATAGAAGGAGTTCAGGTAATGACTGATTTAATCAAAAATATGCCTCAAAAACCAGACAGAATGGAGAGCATTAAAAAAGGGTTACTTCAAGCAATTCATACACAAAATTCTGGATTTAGAAATTTAAGTCAAACTGTAAGTTCTTGGAAATTCCAAGGGTATAACTCCGATCCAAGAGAATACAGAATGCAAGTTTACAACAATCTGCAATTTTCTGATGTTCAAGCAATGTACGAAAAGTTTGTAAAAGGAAAACCTATCGTAATCACCATTACTGGAAATATGAAAAAAGTTGATTTGATTGCATTAGCAAAATTTGGAAAAGTAATTAAGGTAAACGAAAAATTAATTCTAAAGAAATAATACTTACATACATTGAAAATGCCAACTTTTTTTATCCTAAAATCTCATTAGAAGAGCTTCATAATACTTCGTTGTAGAGTAATATTTAACCACATAGTAACATAGAAAGAATGTTAACGAAAAAATATCTTGACGACCTCACTTTTCAAATAATTGGTAGTTCAATTGAAGTGCATAAGACTATGGGTAGAGGGTTACTAGAAAGTGTATATCACAAATGTATAATAGAAGAGCTAATACATAGTGTTTGCAAGAAAACGCCAACTTCTTCGTTATTCTCACAACGAATTCAGGTTATTTACACAAGTAAACGCCCTAAATTCGTTGTTTCGAAAGCCTCGAATTTGACGTTTTCTTATCAAACACTGAGTTTTCTTGCTGACACTACATAGAAAAATAAATTTTTGCACAGAGATGAAAATTCCTGTTGTCTACAAAGAAAAAACTTTGGACATTGATTTTAGATGCGATTTATTTGTTGAAAACTGTATTGTTGTTGAACTTAAAGCAGTAAATGAAATAAGTCCTATTTTTGAAGCACAGCTTTTAACCTATATGAAACGACTGCAATGTCCGAAGGGCATACTCATCAATTTTAAAAGTTCAAATATTTTTAAAGAGGGGCAAAAAACTTTTGTAAACGAATATTTCAGTCGTTTACCATTAAAATAACAATGAAACTATTTGGATTAAAAAAATAGCTAAATCACTAAAGTGAATACGTACAGAATTAGAAAATTTAACCACATAGAGACATAGACATAACTATGTACCTATGTGGTTTAAAATTACAAGCTCATTATTTTTTCAATTTCAGCCACTGTTTTTGGCACTGGAGTTCCTAAAACACGACCTCCAGTTTCTGTTACCAATACATCGTCTTCGATTCTGATTCCACCAAAAGTTTTAAACGCTTCTAATTTTTCGTAGTTGATAAACTCGGTGAATTTGCCCTCTTTTTTCCAAATATCAATCAACGTTGGAATAAAATAAATACCTGGTTCTACAGTCAAAACATAGCCTGGTTTAAGTTCTTTTCCCAAACGGACATAAGCAGTTCCGAACTGTTCACTGCGTTTAATTGAATCATTATAACCTACATAATTTTCGCCAAGTCCTTCCATATCATGCACATCCATTCCTAACATATGTCCAAGTCCATGAGGCATAAACAAAGCGTGAGCACCCGCTTTAACGGCTGCATCTACATCGCCTTTCATCAAGCCAGCTTCTTTTAAACCTTCAGCAATAACTTTACAAGCTAACAGGTGAATATCAATATTTTTAACACCTGGTTTTACCGCTGCAATTGCATCCATATTGGCTTTAAGAACAATTTCATAAATCTGTTTTTGAATAGGCGAATATGTTCCACTTACTGGTATTGTTCGAGTATAATCTGAACAATAATTTTGATTATTTTCGGCACCACAGTCCACTAACAAAAGCTTTCCAGCTTCAAGAATTTGGCTATGATCGTGATTATGCAAGGTTTCTCCGTGTTGAGATAAAATTACTGGAAAAGAGACACAACCACCATCACCAATAGCAATACCTTCGATTGCACCCGCAATTTCTCTTTCATAAATCCCTGGTTTACAAATCTTCATAGCCGTAGTCTGCATTTTGAATCCAGTATGACAGGCTTTTTCCATTTGCTCAATTTCTACAGAAGATTTTATTTCTCTAAGGGAAACAACTGCCTTAATAAAATCAACGGATGATTTTTCCTTGAGCAATTCAAAAGGAATATTTAATAAAGTATTTAGTTGAATCTTTGTTTCAGCACGGTAAGGTGGAAGAAAATGAATCTTTTTTCCAACCGAATTTGCGTTTTTCAAAGCAGCATCAAATCCTTGATAAGGTGCTGTAGATGTAATTCCGCATTTTAATGCCAATTCCCCTACCGATGGCTGAGGTCCCATCCAAATAATATCATCGATTTCAAAATCATCACCATATAATATTGTGGTGTTATTATCTAAATCCATAATTAAAGCCAAGTTGGGTATTTCTAACCCGGTGAAATATGAAAAGTTGCTATCTTGACGAAAATGATACGTATTTGAAGGATAATTCATTGGACTTTCTGTATTTCCCGAAAGAATAAGAATTCCTCCGTTAACGCTTTTCATAAGCGCTGTGCGACGATTGATGTACATTTCTTTGTTGAACATATTTTTTTATTTTTTTGTGTTAACTTTATTTGTGAGTGACGACTTGGCCACTTGGTCACTCGGTCACTCCGTTACTTTGTTACTTTGTCACTTCTTCATTAGTTTTTCAATTTCATCTACCTCAACTGGAATTTGAGCCATAAGATCTATAGGAATATCTGCGACTAGAATATCTGTTTCAATTCGAATACCTATACCTTCTTCTGGGATATAAATACCTGGTTCGCAACTAAGTACCATTCCTTCTTTGAATTTTTCTTCTCTACTTCCTACATCATGGACATCTAGACCAATAAAATGTGAAACACCATGCATGTAATACTTTTTATAAAGTGGGGCATCAGGGTTTTGCTCATCTACTTGCTTTTGGGTAAATAAACCTAATGCGATTAGTTGTTTTTCCATCATTTTTGCCACTTCATTTTGCGCATTTGCAATGGTATTTTCAGGAACTAAAAGTTTTTTTGCTTCTTTGAATACATACAAACAAGCTTCGTAAACTTCTCTTTGACGGGGAGAAAAAACACCATTTACAGGAATTGTCCGTGTGCAATCACCAGCATAATTCGCGTATTCAGCACCAAAATCCATAAGCACTAAATCGCCATCCAATAGTGGTTTATTGTTCTCTATATAATGTAAAACACACGCACTTTTTCCTCCAGCCACAATGGGTGCAAACGAGTGACCAGAAGCGCCATTTCGGAGCATTTCGGAAATCAATTCTGCTTCAACTTCATATTCCATTGCACTCGGTTTTACAACTTTTGCAGCTTTAAAGAATGCTTTTGCTGTAATATCACACGCTTTTTTCAAGACATCGAGCTCTTCTTCTTCTTTTATTAATCGAAATTCTGTGAGTAATGGTGCTGCTCTGCGATATTTTTGCAAGGGATAATCGTGCATCAATTTTTCGGAAAATCTACGTTCATTCCGAATCACGTCAGTAGAATATCGACCATTCTCTTGCAAATTCAAATATATACTTTTCGACAGGAACATCAAATCAGGAAGTGTAGCGTTAAATTCATCAAGCCACATCACATTTTGAATTCCAGAAGTAATTGTAGCTTCCTCTTTTGTGTATTTGTGTCCATACCAAACGGCAATATGTTCGTTGGTTTTCTTGACAAATAAAATTTCACGCATTTTTTCGTTCGGATGATTTGGAGAAATGCAAAGAATGCTCTCCTCTTGATCAATTCCTGTAAGATAAAAAAAATCAGAATTTTGGCGAAAGGGGAAGTTTTGATCCCCATTGCGGGGCATCTCATCACTAGAGACAAAAACTGCCATGGCGTTATTTTTCATTCTAGAAATCAGCTTTTCACGATTACGAACAAAAAACTCAGTAGGAATTGGTTTGTACTTCATATACTTAAATTTCAATTATATTTCTTGACCTCCAAAACTACAATTTTTTTTAATATTACAAACAGAAATTATTTGAAGAATGAAAAATCAAAATCGTTGTTATCCGACATAAATCATCATATTACTTTTAAGCATCTAAATATCAATATATTATAATCCATTTATTGAGACATAGATGACATTATTGATTTTCCGCAATTTTTTGCCTCGGTCCTAAAGGATGTAAATTACTGAAAATCAATTCATCCGCCAGTTGGCGGATTGAGGCGAAAATTGATTGAAGTAATTTACATAACAAGGAATATTATTGAAAATTTATCGGACAACAATAGATCAAAATATTATTTCATCTTCAATCAAAGTCAATTGATGAAAATCATACAAAAAAAACAAAAAACACTTGACAAATAATAAAAATAATGTATCTTTATTGCAGATTAAAAAATGAGAAGATAACATTTAAGTAATTAAGAGATAAAATGATACAATATAAATATGTTTCTTTTTTAATTGCACTTTTACCACTTGTATTGTATGGTCATCAAAAAGACACACTTGATGGCGGAGAAAAATGGCGATTTTCCGAAAATAATGGTCAGTGGGAAACCTCAATTAGGTATAAATCTCAAATAAAAGGTGGGGCTTTCTTTTTAGAAAACAACCAAATAACTTTTGTTATTGAAGATCAAACAGCTATTAACCGTCTTGTCAATTTTAAATATAGCAGCAAGTTTTTACCGCCATCTATGCCACCAATAGATAATACCATTAAAGCGCATTCCATTCAAATGCAATTTATTGGATCAAATAAAAATGTCAATCTCCAACCCAGCAAATCATTTCCCGATTACGAAAATTATTTTATTGGCAATGTCAAGTCAAAGTGGGCATCTGCCGTTAATGGGTACGAAGAGGTTCTGTATCAAAATCTTTATTCTGGAATTGATTTAAAGGTATATTCCGACAATCATCATTTTAAATACGATTTTATTGTGGCACCAAATGCCGATATCAATCAAATAAAAATTGATTATAAAGGGGCAGAAGGATTGTCAATCTCTAAAGGAAATTTGGAAATTAAAACAAGTATCACCGACATAATTGAAATGAAACCTTTTGCCTATCAAATTATTGATGGGAAAGAGAAAGTAATTGAGTGTGAATTTGATTTAAAAAACACAACTATTGGATATCGATTGGGAGATTATGATCGATCTAAACCACTGATTATTGACCCAATACTTGTATTTGCAACATATTCGGGTTCGATAGCCGATAATTGGGGATATACTGCAACTTACGATAAAGATGGATTTTTATATTCTGGTGGAAGCGTTTTTGGGATTGGTTATCCAACTACAATCGGTGCTTATCATATAAATTTTAATGGCGGATACTGCGATATTGCAATTACAAAATTTAACACGACTGGAAATTCCTTAATTTATTCTACTTACTTAGGTGGTAATGCGTGTGAAGTTCCTAATAGTTTGGTAGTAAACGATAATAATGAGCTATATGTCCTTGGCACTACTGGCTCCAACAACTATCCAACAACATCTGGGTGCTACGATTCTACTTTTAACGGTGGAACAAACTATGTATTAACCTACGTTCTTCAATACTTGAATGGTTCAGATATAGTTTTAACCAAGTTTTCCGCAAATGGACAAACGCTTCTTGGATCTACCTATTATGGTGGAACTGGCAACGATGGTCTAAACGGTGTAGATACTTTGAAAAAAAATTATGCTGATGATGTTAGAGGTGAAATAATGATCGATGGTAATAGCAATGTTTATGTTGTAAGTAGCACAAAATCATTAGATTTACCTGTAAGTCCATCCGCATTTCAACCTGTTTATGGAGGAGGAAAACAAGATGGTTGTATTATAAAATTCAATCACAATCTCACAAATTTGATTTGGGCTTCTTATTTAGGTGGTTCAAAAAGCGATGCTTGTTATAGTATTCAGCTCGATCGTGATAACAATATATATGTAGCTGGAGGCACAAGTTCCGAAAATTTCCCAACCACTCCAAGTGTAATTCAGCCAACTTATCAAGGTGGTGTTTGTGATGGGTTTATATCTTGGATTAACGAAAATGGGACTTCAATTTTAGCTTCATCTTATTATGGTTCAAGCAATTATGATCAAGTATATTTAACAAAAACCGACAGAACATATAATGTGTATTTATATGGGCAAACGTCTGCGATTGGAAATACGTTTATTCAAAATGCGTTATGGAACCGGCCAAGTGGAGGACAATTTCTATCTAAACTTACGCCCAACCTTCAATCTATTGTATGGTCAACTGCTTTCGGAACTGGAAATGGTGGACCAGACATCTCTCCTACTGCACTTTTGGTAGATTTTTGCAATAATATTTATATGTCAGGTTGGGGCGGTTTATCACTTAATGGATTCGGTGGAACGAATGGAATGCCAACAACACCAGATGCATATCAACTTACTACCGATAATCACGATTACTATTTTATTGTGGTTAAAGATGATGCCTCAGCAATCGTTTATGCATCTTTTTTTGGTGGTCCTGTTTCACACGAACATGTGGATGGCGGAACAAGTCGCTTTGACAAAAAAGGAAGAATCTATCAGGCTGTTTGTGCTGGCTGTGGCAGTAATGATGATTTTCCAGTAACTCCAGGCTCTTGGTCTGTTTTAAACAAAAGCTCCAATTGTAATATGGGAGTTATTAAATTTAATTTTGATGTTCCTGCCTTAATTGCCGATTTTGACATTCCAAGTATTGTTTGTGCTCCAATTACAGTCCCTTTTATTAATAACTCTCAAACTGCGGGTTCTGGACCAACATTATGGCAATGGGATTTTGGTGATGGTGGAATTTCGAATCTACAAAACCCTACACACACCTACACTCAATCAGGCCAGTACACTGTACGATTAATTGTCAGCAATTTAACAAGTTGCAATATTGCCGACACGATGATAAAATCAATCATTGTGTTATCAAATACTCGAGATACACTTCCCGATAAATATCTTTGCGCGGGTGATTTTGTTCAACTTGGAATACCACCATCGGGAAATAGTGCAATCACATACAATTGGCAACCTCCTTCTAATCTAAGCAATACTTCAATTTCTAATCCAATTGCGACTCCTCCTAGTACAACAACATATCTTCTTCGGATTAGCGATGGTGTATGTACTGATACTTTATTTCAAAAAGTAAATGTTTTCGATATACACGTTGAAGCAGGAAATAATCGAACTGTATGCCGGGGTGACACCCTCAATTTGTCTGCTTTCGCCACTGGAGGTGCAAATCAGTATTATTGGGCAACCGATCGGAATTTTGCAAATGTTGTAAATACCAATACTGCATCTCCAAACTATCAACCAATAATTAATTCTACCATCACCTATTATATCAAAGCAAAAAACGAATACTGCGAAGCAATTGATTCCATCACAATTACCATGTCGTTTGCTGAAATATCCGCAATATCTCCTTTTACAATTTGTTATGGCGATACCATTCAATTGAATGCAATTAACGAAAATCCAACTCAATCACTGACATATATCTGGTCGCCATCAGGGACAATTATTAGTGGCGGAAATTCTGCAAATCCAATTGCGATTCCTAATGTCACAACAACATATATTGCTACAGGTACAAATTCGTTTGGATGTAAAGACACTGCAACTATTGAAGTTACTGTAATTAAAATTCAATCACAAACAACTGTAAATCAAGTAAAATGTTATGGTCAATGCAATGGCAGTATCTTACTAACTCCAAACTCTGGAATTCCACCATACACTTATTCATGGAGCCATAACCCTGCATTACACTCTAATAATGCAACCGGATTATGTGTTGGAACATACACTGTAACGATTACCGACCAACATGAATGCAAATTGCAAATTACACAAATTATCACCCAACCTACTCCCTTACAATTAACTTTTACAGATACAACACAAGTTGTGTGTAATGGCCTTTGTAGTGGCATGGCTCGCGCATCTGCGTCTGGAGGAATTCCGCCATATCAGTATTCTTGGATTAATGGAGTAACCCTAGATTCAATTTCATCGGTTTGTGCTGGCACCTATTCAATTACAGTTACGGATCTTAATCTTTGTCCAATAGTTTCACAGATTAAGATAATGGACACTTCTTCATTCGATGCATCAGCATCCTTAATCATGGTTAGATGTTATCTAGAATGCAACGGACAAGCTGCAATAATTGCCACAGCAGGAACTCCACCATACCAATATCAATGGAACATTCCATCTACAAACGATACTATTTTCAGTCTATGTAGCGGTATTTACAACGCAACAGTTACGGAAAGTAATGGCTGCATTCGAAATGTGTTTGCAAATATTACTCAACCTCCTCAACTAGCAATAAATATAATTTCAACATCTTCACCATCATGCCATGGAGCATGTAATGGAGCAATAAGTGTGAATGCAGTTGGAGGAACTGGCCCATATCAATATTTATGGAATGGTGGTTCTAATGATTCCATTCATCATAGCTTATGTGCTGGGACATATTTTCTTACTGTTACCGATGCTCATGGTTGTTCAACCGACACAATTATTGAATTATCACAACCAGATTCTTTAATGGTTTCAGTTGTATCTACAAAAGTTCCTTGTTCCGAAGTTTGTAATGCTACAGCAGATGCAACTGCACAAGGAGGAGTTCCTCCATATAATTATTCTTGGAGTAATGGTCAAACCTCAGCACATGCCACTGATTTGTGCATTGGAAATCATTACATTACGGTTACCGACAGCCATGCTTGTAGTGTAATTCAATCATTTATTGTCCT
Organism: Bacteroidota bacterium; assembly: GCA_037130365.1. GTDB lineage: Bacteria > Bacteroidota > Bacteroidia > Bacteroidales > WCHB1-69 > JBAXTE01. The sequence goes on along the minus strand of JBAXTE010000034.1, from coordinate 29,882 downwards.
CGACACCACCTATTTTTCATCCTCAATTTTAGCATGGGCAAATCCAGATACGATCTACGAATCTCAAAGCACACAACTCGAATCAACTCAATTAAGTGGATTTGGATATACCTGGACGCCTTCTGATGGGCTTACAAATATTCACATTTATAATCCAATTGCAACTCCTTCTGGTACAACTACATATATCGTACATGTAGCGGATCAATTTGGTTGTGAAAAAACTGACACAGTAATCATCATTGTAAAAGATGTTGTTTGCGACGAGCCTTATGTTTATGTTCCAAATGCATTTACCCCAAATGTTGATTCTAAAAATGATGAACTTAAAGTTCGTAGTGAAATAATCACGGATGTTTATTTTGCAATATACGACCGCTGGGGTGAGAAAATTTTTGAAACTACAGATATGAATAAAGGATGGGATGGCACATTTAGGGGCAAAAAATGTGATCCTGCAGTTTATGTTTATTATATTGATGCTACATGCATTACAAAAGAAAAATACATTAAAAAAGGGAATATTACGTTAATAAAATAATGTTGAAACAACGATTATACATATTTCTATTCATAGTTTTGGGATTGTGTAAAGAGAGCATCGCACAAGATATTCACTTTTCACAATTTTGGGCTTCGTTGCATAACACTAATCCTGCATTGGTTGCTTATTTCGATGGAACAGGGCGTTTCTCTTTTAATCAAAGAACTCAGTGGAATACGGTAACAAAACCATATACAACATTTATGGCATCGTATGATGCACCCATTATAAAACGTCCATACCGTCAAGACCTTTTTGGTTTAGGTGTGACAGCGTTTCGCGATGTGGCTGGTGATTCACATTTTGGAACTACACAATTAAACCTCTCACTTTCATACATAAAAGCGTTAAATCGAAGAAATAATAATTTTGTTAGTTTTGGATTGCAACTAGGTGGAGCTCAACGCAATATAACATATTCAGAGCTATACTTTGATGAACAATTTGTAAATGGACGTTTTGACCCAAGCATGCAAAACAGCGAACAATTTTCGAGAAGTAATTTCATATTTGGGGATATATCTGTAGGTTCAGCTTGGTCGTTTCACAAGCGATATAGACAATCATATCAAGTTGGAATCAGCTTATCGCACCTCAATCAACCAAAACAAAGTCTTTTTGATGATCAAAATACCCGTATGGATATGAAAACAATGATTACGTTTACTAGCCAACAAAAAGCTAGTGAAGATATTGATGTGTATCCAATGTTGATGGCCTCGTTTCAGGGAACATATTACGAAGTTCTTTTGGGAGGGCAAACTCGATATATTTTTAGCAAAAACAGTTCAACATATACCACGTTTAATGCAGGCATTTTTTATCGATTTGGCGATGCGGCTTTTGTAATGTTTGGAGCTGAATATATGAGATATCAGTTTGGAATAAGCTACGATATTAACACGTCTAAGCTTCACAATGCCAGTAGATATCAAGGTGGATGGGAGATTTCGTTGAATTACCTGTTTAACAAAAACACTCCTCGAAAAATCAAAGAAGTCCCTTGTCCAATATTCTAATTTATACTACGATGAAACTAAAACTGATATTTGTTTTTGTATTAACCATAGGACTAGGCTTTAGCTTTGCTCAGACCACCGAGCAAATCATTTTACAAGAAGCGGAACAATCATTTTCAGATGGGGATTATTATACTGCAGCAAATTGTTATGCAAGATTATTGAACGATGTTTCTACAGCCCCTATTGAAATTTCATATAAATATGCCGAATCTTTGCGAATGTATAATGCATATCCAGAGGCAGCTCATTGGTATAAATATGTGTACGATCATGACACATTAAAAAGCTTTCCAAACACATTGTTTTGGCTAGCACTTATGACCAAACAAACTGGAAATTACGATTTAGCTGAGCAATATTTCTTAGATTTTATTAAGATAAGTGCAGGTAACATTAATATGAATAGAGCAAAACTTGAACTCGAGGCCTGCAAAAAAGCAAAATTAATTGTCCGAGATACTTTACCTGTTAAAATTGAGCACCTTGGTTCAAACATCAACACGCCATACTCTGAATTTGGCGCGATACAATTATCAGACACTGCGCTTTATTTTTCATCGCTTCGGATGATTATTTCGGATGAGTTCGGGTCGATTCTACCAAGTGTTTTTGTCTCAAAAATATTTCGTTCTAAAATGTCTGTTGCTGGATTGTCTAATGCAAAAGAACTTAATAGCATTATTAATGATCCTCAAACTAACAATGGGAACCTTTCGTTCTCTGGCGATAAAACCAAACTATTTTTTACACGATGTGTGAATGCAAAAGCCAAACTCAACTGCGAAATATGGGTAAGCGAGTTGGTAAAAAACAAATGGAAAAAACCCGAAAGACTTACTCGTAGAATCAACCTGCCAGGAACTACGACAACACACCCTTGCTATGTTAGTGGAGATGAAATTGATATTCTTTATTTCGTTTCAGATCGTCCTAATGGCTATGGTGGGTTAGATGTTTGGTATTCGATTATTAAACAAGGAAAATATTCTGATCCAGTAAATTTAGGAAGCAATATCAACACTATTGGGGATGAAATTACCCCCTTTTATCATCAAGAAGACACCATTTTATACTTTAGTTCTAATGCTTTGCTAGGAATCGGTGGCTTTGATATTTTTTCATCAAAAGGAGGTCTCAACTTATGGTCTCAGCCTAAAAACATGGGCGTTCCAATTAACTCCGTTGCCAACGATATTTACTATACAGTAAATGAAATTGACAATGATGGATATCTAACCTCAAATAGAACGGGTTCATTTTTTATAAAAGGCGAAACTTGTTGTAATGATATTTATTACTACGAATGGGATAAAAACATAATTGCCCAACAGCAATATCAGGACACCATTTTTATCGACACCACAAATATTCAACAACATATAAAAGATATTCTTCCATTAACTTTATACTTCCACAATGACGAGCCAGACCCCGCTACAACAAAATCAACCACAGATAAAAATTATAAAACTACACTAGCAAATTATTTTGGATTAAAAGACATCTATAGCACTGAATACTCTAAAGGTTTAAGTGGTGAAAGTTCAACAAAAGCGGTTCAAGATATTGATGATTTTTTTAACAACTTTGTAAAAAAAGGATTTACAGATTTAGAACTCTTTGCAAAATGGTTACTCGTTGATTTAGAACGTGGAAATAATGTAAAAATCACTATTAAAGGGTATACAAGTCCACTGCATACTGCCGAATATAATATGAAACTGGCAATGCGTAGAATTTCGAGTCTTAAAAATTACATAAACGATTATCATAATGGAGTTTTCAAGAAATACTTAGCAGGAACAGCACCCAATGGATCTCTTTTGGAATTATTAGATGCTCCTATTGGCAAAACAGAAGCAAATAGTTTAGTTAGTGACAATCCTAATGACACTCGAAATTCAGTATACAGTAGAGCTGCAGCCTTAGAACGAAGAATTCAAATCGTGATGTATGAATCTGAAAAGACAAATGCAAATATTGATACTTTCGCCAAATTATTAATTCCAACATCACAAATAAATATTGGAAATTTACAGAAAAACGAGAAAAAGACGGTAACCATACAATATCAAAATGGTGGAATCTCAGACTTAAAAATTGATTCAATTTATATTCAATCTCCACAGTCTCAAGTAAAGATATTTTTTGATAAGCAACCTCTTAAATCCCACGAAGTTGGGTTTATTACTTTTGAAATTAGTGGAGATGAAAACGACAAAATATTTGAATATGAAGCAATTGTGATTTCAAATTCCAAAAATAGAGAGACCAGAATTAAAATTAAAAAGGAGGGAAAAACTAATAATTAATCGAAAAGATATATGTTAGCTTAACAGAAAATGGAGATATTGATTGACTTCCAGATAGATCATTCCATTTTTGCTGAAATCCATAACCCATTTTTAGGTTCAATTCACGAGCTTCTTGATCCGTGTTAATCCATCTATAGCTACACTCAACGGCAGGTTGTATCCATTTATTATTTGGAGCAAACTTAATCGAATTTTTCTGTTCATTAATATAAACATATTCCTCATTGGTAACTAATGGGAACATCACGAACTCAGCACCAGCTCCTATCATCCATCCCTTCCACTTTAGCGTAGAAAAATTTGATGCTGCACCATAATTATATTGAAGGAACAACGGGATCGTTAAACTTAAATATGCAGAAGAACCGTCATCACATTTTAAAGAATTAAGACCAAGAGACATTGGAATGCTTAACGAAATTGAACGGTCATTATTTATGCGATAGATATTATATCGAAATAAATATGTAAAAGTTACCAAATTCATCGCTTGATATTGATGACCTTTATAGAATGATTGATTGATTAAAATACTGGTATCGATTATTGGAACTTTGTTTAAGTTTCCAGAAATATAATCACTATAAACCGATACTCCAAAGGAATAATAACATTTTGGATCATCATTATATTCTGAGGACAAAGTATCTTTTTGTCCCATTACTGAACACAAACCGAATGACAATAAAAAATTCAATAAAATAAAAAATCGATAATATTTTATGTTAATCATAGACATTCTCTATTAATATTAAAATCACATATTTAACCCGAACAAATTTAAACATTTTTTTTAAATTCTGCAATAAAAAAAGTCTGGTGTAAACCAGACTTAATATTTAGCTATATCAATTGAAGAACATCTATTTCAGTCATTGCTGAATTTCCATTTCTTGAAATTCATTGATAAATGCGTCTTTATATCCAGTTTCTCTAACTTTTTTGAGTAATGGAGCGGCTTCTTCAGGAGTTTTAAACTTACCAATAATCCAACGTCTCATTTTGTCTGATTTGCCTTTACTTTGAATTAAATTATTATTACTATCAAGAGTTGCTAACTGGTCGAAATATGTTTTTTTAATATTTCCTGCACCTACTTGCACCGCAAAATAATATCCTGCACGAGGACCAACTTTATTTTTATTCATATTGGTAACAGCAGTATCTTCAACTGTAACAAAACTCGTTGTATCCACAACTATTGCCAAGCTAGCAGAATCAAGTGGAAGATTTTTTGGAGTACATTCTTCAATTTTTTTATCTACAACGGCTGTCTTATATGGATCGTTAGCAGAAATATTTTTTAAAAAAATACGATAATTAGCAATCCCTTTTTCAGAATTATTTTCAGTACAATAGACTAATCCTAAATAATAATTAGCTAAAACAGGTGCTGCAATAGCACGAGGTAATTTTTTATAATGGCGAACATCTATGTTTTCGCAAGCTCTTTCTAAGTACATTGCAGCTTTTGAGCGAAATTCCTTAATGTTTAAACAGCAAACCCCAACGTGATAATTCAAATTATAATTAAACGGATCTTTCTCCAACAAAGGATTTAATATCGAAAGTGCCTTAAAATGGTCTAAAGATACAATTTCAAGTGCATCCGTAATTTTAGTAAAATATTCCTCATTTCGTTTTAAATCAGGGTTTTTTTCTAGTTTTGAAATATCTGGAGGTAGAAGTGATTTCATATTGTCACACCATTCAACTTTTTCTTTAGCGTCAATCACGAGTAATGATAGCTTTTGAGTATCAGCACGATCTATAAAATCTTGATACCATTTTTTCGCTTCGGTATAATTTGCGCCATATTGATAGCATTCCCCTATCAAATAGAACACTTTTAATGGCGCAGTTAGTTCATCGGGACTAGGCTTTGGATTCATGCTGGTGTTTCGAGTGGCTTTTTTAAACCATTCTAATGGTTCCTCTTTATCATATCGCATATCCATTAAACAAATTCCTATATGATATTCAATATTTGCATTTTCCTGATTTTCTTTATCTAATGCTTGGAAAATTCCTAATGCAAATCGATACTCCTCGTCGTGAATATGCTTTAAAGCTTTGTTAAATAAATTGCGATATTCCCTTGTGCCAACTTTTTGAGCATACACATTTGACATGATTAAGGAGCCTAAGATAAGTAAAACTACAAATAATTTTTTCATTATATTCTTTTTAAAATTAAACCTGTAATCGCATAAAAGTACAATAAAATTTTTAAACTAAAAATTAAAAATTTTAATTTCAATCATTAATATCTATAAATAGCTAATGTTTAACATTATTTTAGCATATTAAAACTCAATATAATACGAAATAATATCATTTTTAGTTACACTTGAGGAAATAAAAGACAAAAAACTAACATTTTTATTAAAATCTAGACTGAAAAATATCAAAATAAATTTTCAATCAATAAATCATCAGCAATATTAGGAATAGTTACTTTTAAGTTAGGTTCAATAATCATAGCCCGTTTAATAGCGAAAATTGCTTCTTTATTTCTTGCCCAACTTCTACGAGATATACCATTGTTTACATCCCAAAATAGCATTTGAGTGAGGCGACGTTGCGCCTCATTTGAGCCATCAATCAACATTCCAAAGCCCCCATTAATTACTTCTCCCCATCCTACTCCACCTCCATTATGAATGGAAACCCAAGTTGCACCTCTAAAAGAATCACCAATAACATTTTGAATTGCCATATCAGCAGTAAAAGATGAACCATCATAAATATTTGATGTTTCCCGATATGGAGAATCTGTCCCAGAGACATCATGATGATCGCGACCAAGAACGATCGGTGCTGAGATGATTTTATCATTAATCGCTTTATTGAAAGCACTCGCAATCTTCATTCTTCCCTCGGCATCTGCATATAAAATACGAGCTTGAGAGCCAACTACCAATTTATTCTTTTTCGCCTCTTTAATCCATCTAATATTATCTTGCATCTGTTGGCTAATTTCTGCAGGTGCTGTTTTAGAGATTTCCTCTAAGACTTCGCAAGCAATTTGATCAGAGATATCTAAATCATCTGCTTTGCCAGACGTGCAAACCCAACGGAAAGGACCAAAACCATAATCGAAACACATTGGCCCCATAATATCTTGTACATAAGACGGATATTTAAAAACGCCTTTATCATTTAATACATCTGCACCTGCGCGTGATGCTTCAAGAAGAAATGCATTCCCATAATCCCAAAAATACATTCCATTTTCAACTACTTTATTAATAGCAATTACATGGCGTCGAAGAGTTTCTTGAACCGCTAATCGAAATTTTTCGGGTTGTTTAGCCATCATTTCATTTGATTCTTCATAGGTATAACCTACTGGGTAATATCCGCCTGCCCAAGGATTATGTAATGAAGTTTGATCAGATCCTAATTCAACATTTATATTATGACTAGCAAAATATTCCCATAAATCCACAATATTACCTTGATAGGCAATAGATACTGCTTCTTTCGCTTCACGAGCTTGTTGAACTCTTTCTGTAAGCAGTTTTAAATCTGTAAACACCAAATCAACCCAGCCTTGACTGTGACGAACATGAGTTACTTTTGGATTAATTTCAGCAACTACAGCAATACATCCTGCAATAACACCTGCTTTGGGTTGAGCTCCAGACATTCCACCAAGACCAGAAGTAACAAAAACTTTACCCTCCATTGACGGATAGCCATTTAATCTGCCTGCATTCATTACGGTAATTGTTGTTCCATGAACAATTCCTTGTGGCCCAATATACATATAAGAGCCAGCGGTCATTTGTCCATATTGAGAAACACCAAGTGCATTAAACTTCTCCCAATCATCCGGTTTAGAATAATTTGGAATCACCATACCATTTGTAACCACAACTCGTGGTGCATCTTTATGAGAAGGGAACAATCCCATCGGATGTCCTGAATACATCACTAAAGTTTGCTCATCATTCATCTCAGCAAGATATTTCATCGCTAAACGATATTGAGCCCAATTTTGAAAAACAGCTCCATTGCCGCCATAGGTTATTAATTCGTGTGGATGCTGTGCAACTGCATGGTCTAAATTATTTTGTATCATGAGCATAATTGCAGCTGCTTGTTGGCAATTTGCAGGGTAATCTGTGATTGGTCGAGCATATATTCTATGTTTCGGCATAAACCGATACATATAAATTCGCCCATATTTTTGAAGTTCAGCAACAAATTCGGGAGCCAAAATAGAATGAAATTTTGGATGAAAGTATCGTAAAGCATTTCTAATTGCCAATTTTTTTTCATCCATCGACAAAATATCTTTTCTTATAGGGGCATGATTTACCGAAAAATCAAATTGATGAGCAGATGGTAATGCTTCTGGAATTCCTTCTAATATTTCTGATTGAAAATCGTTATACTGAGTCATAAATTTTGTTTTAGAGGTCAAAATTAATCTTTTTTTGAATTATTTGTCTGTTTAGCTAAAAAATTCAATGATTAATAATTTGGTATGTTCAAAATCAAGTTTGTAAATTAAAGGAATATCTAACAATATTTGGTTCCTCGTTAAGGATAAGTGGCATTGAAAACTGGTGGAATTAAACTGTGGTTACAAAATGTAGCTCTTCCAAATTATTAAAAAACAAGAATAATTTCAAATTAATCACTATCAATTCACATTTAACCAACAAATGACTTAATTTTTTCGAGCAACAAATTCCAATTAAATGGTTTTGATAGATAATCGTTACAACCAACTTCAATTGCTCTTTGCCTATCAGAATCAAAAGCATACGCAGTTACAGCAATTATTGGGATTTCTTGATTTGTGACTCGAATCCGCTGAACACACTCGAATCCATCGATAAGAGGCATCTTAATATCCATCAGTATCATATTTATATTTCGATTTTCAATAAATAAATTAAGAGCTTCTATCCCGTTTTTAGCTCTAATAATTTTTGCACTAAACTCTCTTATCAGTATTTTTTCTATTAAGTAGAAGCTGACATCATCGTCTTCAGCAACCAAAAATATTAGCTCGAAACTATCTGTTTTAAACTTAAAATTTTGATGAAATAATGCAGAATCAACAGCTCTTTTTAGGGGAATACTGAGAATAAATTTGGTACCTGTATTTTTTATTGAAGTAAATTCTAACGAACCATTTAATCTGTGAGCAAGTCCTTTGGCGATAACAAGGCCCAATCCAGAGCCTTCGTACCCCCTATTCATGGACACATCTTCTTGAGAAAAATTACTAAAAACAAAATTCTTAAATTCATCTGAAATACCCACCCCGGTATCTTCAACTACAAATTGACAAAAATTATCATCAGACTTACAATAGAGCGCCACATGTCCTTTTTCTGTAAACTTGAGACTGTTATTCAACAAGTTAGTTAATATTTGAATTATTTTATTATAATCACCTAAATACAAAGAATTAAGATCAACAGTTGGGGAAATATCGATAGAAAAGAGCAATTGTTTTTTTTCAAATTGAGGCGTATAAATTTGACGTAAATGATCGAAAAGGGAGATAAGTGAAAACTCTATATCAACAATTTCAATTTGATGAGATTCAATTTTTGCTGCATCTAAGATATCATTGATTGTATTTAGTAATCGTGAACAGCTAGAGTGCATAATCGCAACAAACTGATTTCGTTCATCAACGTTAAGGTGTGGTTCAACTAATAAATCAGCAACACCAATTATCCCATTCATTGGAGTACGAATTTCATGACTCATATTTGCTAAAAATGCTGTTTTCAACATATCACTTTTTTCCGCTTTTTCTTTTGCAATTGACAGTTCATTCATAAGTAAAGAAAGCTCAGCATTTCGTTCGACCAAATCAATCTCAGATTTTTTTCTTTCTGAAATATCAACTATTTGACTTACTATAAACAATGGTTTTCCTTCATTATTATTTACCACAGCAGAAGTTACTATTCCCCAAATAATATTTTTTTCCTTTGTTATAAAACGCTTCTCAATAGAAGCATTGAGCATTTCCCCATTAATTAATTTATAAAATTTAAGACTACTCTCTTCTAAATCATCGACATAAGTAATATCTTGGTATTTTTTATTTTCCCCCAATAAATCTTGTTGAGAGTATCCAAATAGCTTATAAAAAGCTTCATTTGCTTTGATGATATAACCATCAAGATTAATAATCACAATGCTACTCGCAGAAGATTCAAAAACTGCACGAAACATAGACTCACTCTGACCAAGTGATTCTCTAAGCCTGTGTTGTAATGAAACATCCGAAAAAGCGATAACTGCACCTACAATTTCTTCAGAACGATTTTTTATTGGCGAGATGTTGCACGAAACATAATATTCTTTCTTATCTAAGGATAATAACCTAATATTATCATATATGACTTTCGGTTCACCTGATTTAAGGACCAGATTTAATGTTGTTTGAGTTATATCACCCTTATCATTAGAGCTCAAATTAAAAATGGAATAAACCGGTTTTGCTTTTGCTTTACTTTCAATAATACCACAAAGTATTTCTGCCACTTTGTTTAAATGAACAACGTTGCTGTTTAAATCTACAGAAATTACCCCATCTCCAATGGAATTCAAAGTAATCGAAAGACTTTCATTTTGGTTTTCTATTTTAGAAAGTAATTCGTGATGTGATAACTGATTTTGAATAATTACCCCAATTAAAACAGTCGCAAATGGATAAAAGATTATAACTGTAATTGCTATCGTTTGAAATGTTTTTGCTCTTACTTCTTGAGGTAAAGCTAAAAAAATTAAAAGCATCGCAATATGCACAACAATTCCAAAAAAGTAAAGAAAAAATACCGATGGATTTTCTATAGCTTTTCGTTTTAAAAAATATCTAAAAAGGACACCTATTGCGACTGAAGATATTATTACGGGAACTCCAACAAAGACGCCATCTCCACCAATTATTATGCGAACAATAATTGCCATTACTCCCGAGATAACACCTGCCAGTGGACCAAAAAAAAGTGCGCATAAACTTAGCACTACAGATCTACCATCAAAAATAAGTCCTTCAGATAAAACAAATGGATTTAGCATGGCTATAATTGCCACAATTCCAAAAATCATCCCTTGAGCAATTTTTCCAGATAATTTATTGGCAGCAATATATCGATTGATTAAATCGGAAACCACACTAAATGCAACTAAAATTGATAGGTTGTATATTATTTCAATTGCAATCATAATTTGTTTTGAATTTAGAATTGTAAAAAATCAAACACGAACGTCCTATATGAATTTAATTTTAAAAATAGGTTTATTAATTCAGATCAAATTGTTTCATGAGAATCCTTCATCAGTTTATACATCATATCTCTAGCCCTAAATAGTTGTGCTTTAACAGTACCTAATGGCAGATGCAATTCTTCGGCAATTTCTTCGTATGAATGTTCTTGAAAATACCTCAAATCAACAAGTATTCGATAATTTGGTTTGAGTTTTTCGACCATCTTACGCATCAGCAATGCTTTTTGCTTCTCCATACATGAAGCTTCTGGATTTAATGTTTCGCAAGCGACATCTCTTGTATAACCCTCATTGCTGTCATTTCCAAAGGCGGTATCGAGCGAAACAGTGTTCTTCTTTTTTGAACGCAAGTAATCGATACAATTATTAGTAGCAATTTTAAACAACCAAGTACTAAACGCATAGTCTGGAGTATAAAGCGTTAAACATTTAAATGCCTTCCCAAATGCTTCAATTGTTAAATCTTCGGCATCGTAAGGATCGTTGGTCATTTTTAGCAACATAAAATAAAGTGCATCTCGATAGCAATTCATTAACTCTGCATAAGCCTTCTGATTGCCATTATCAAGAGCATCACGCACGAGCAAATAATCGCGTTGTGCTTTGTCTGTTAATTTTGAATTTACTTCCATTTATTTTGCTTTATAAATACATTTGAAAACGCCCAAAATGGGTTTAAAATGGTGAATATTATATCGAAAAATGGCACCAGCCAAATAATTCCTTTCTCTTTTAACTTTTTGCAAACACCTGAATAAATGATTATTTGTGTGATTAATCTCAGAAAAAAGAAGGAGTTTATGATAATTAAATTGAGAATATTAATGTTATAAATACTTAAAAACAAAGAGATTGCAAAAAATATATAGAAAAAAAACGAAGATGACGAATAAAGACCTAATATTATTTTGGTTCCAAAACGATAATGTTTTCCAGTATCTAAATGTCGCTTCTTTTGACGAAACCATGCTCCCCAGGTCTTTGGAGCAATTGAGACTGTGTGTGCTAGCGGATTATATATTGCAATCGTATTTTTGCCATTAGCGGCCTTGTTTACAAAAAGGTCATCATCACCATATTGAACATCATAGTGAGAAGTAAACCCTTTTTGTTCTTCAAATAGAGCTTGAGTATATGACAAATTTCGTCCAACTCCCATGTAAGGCATCTTTGATAATGCCAAAGACAGATATTGCAAGGCAGTGTGGACAGTATCAAATCTTACTAAACGGTTTAAAAAACCTTTTTCTTTTTCATATCTACCATATCCTAATACAATAGATGTAGAATCTGTAAAAGCGCTTTGCATAGACCTAATCCAAGAGGATGAAGCAGGACAACAATCAGCGTCAGTTAATAATATATGTTTATATTTTGCCTCTTTAATTCCGATTGATAATGCAAATTTTTTCCCTTTTATAAATGAAATACTACGGTTAATATTTACCACACGAAAATGAGGATATCTAAGTAGCAAATCTCTTGTTAAAAACTCTGTTTCATCATCGGAATCGTCGTTAATCAAAATAACTTCAAACTGCGGATAATCTTGTTCGAGAATCATGGGCAAAAAATCCTTCAAATTTTGATATTCGTTGCGTGCACAAACAATAACAGACACAGGGTGGCTGGGTTCGGGATAAATTTTATGTTTTTTGAACGCCAAACGACTAAAAAATAATCCATAATAAAAAAACTGAATCAGTGCAAAAAAGGCCACAACAAGGATAAGTTGATTAGTTATTGAGGAAGTAAAATAAGAGAAAAAATCAAAGGTCATGTGTTTATAATTAATTATATAAGGAAAGATATTCGCAATTTTAATGGCAAATAAATCTTGTAAAACAAGCAAATTCAGCCAAAAAAGAGCATTGCATAAAACAAATTTATTAATAATCTAGCTAGGGTTACGGTAAGTCATAATTAATTATCAACAATTTTTGGTTAAGAAAACTTACTCTTTAGATAAATGACTGAGCTAATGAATAATGAAATAGCTGTGTTTGAGTTTGTTTTTAGCAAATTTGTAATTTGAAATTAGCAATAAATAAAATTTGATTGAATCTTAGAAATCTAATTTCTAATGCATATTTTTAATTAAAGTATCTCTAAATACTGAGTTCTGAAAGAAAAAATGTAATTTTGCATCAAATTATAATTACTTTGAATGAAATTTTCACTAATAGCAAACGATAGCAAAAGCAATGCTCGCGCTGGATTTATTGAAACGGATCACGGAATTATTGAGACTCCAATATTTATGCCTGTGGGTACTATTGGGTCTGTTAAAGCTGTTCACATAAGAGATATTAAAGAATCTGTAAAAGCTCAAATAATACTCGGAAACACATATCATTTGTATTTACGGCCTGGATTAGAAACATTAAAAGGGGCTGGCGGATTACACAAATTCAATGGTTGGGATCGCCCTATTCTAACCGACAGTGGTGGTTTTCAGGTATTTTCATTAGCACACCGCCGAAAAATAACTCCAGAAGGAGTTACATTTCAGTCGCACATTGATGGTTCAAAACACCTGTTTTCGCCAGAACGAGTGATGGATATTGAACGAGTTATTGGTGCTGATATTATGATGGCTTTCGACGAATGTCCACCCTACCCTTGTGAAAAAGATTATGCAAGAAAATCGATGCATATTACGCACCAATGGCTCGACCGCTGCATTACTCATTTTGATAAAACAGAGCCATTATACGGTCATCATCAATCACTTTTTCCAATAGTTCAAGGCAGTGTTTTTACCGACTTACGAAAAGAATCAGCAGAACATATTGCTTCACTTGGTTGCGAAGGAAATGCAATTGGGGGAGTTTCTGTTGGGGAACCCATAGAATTAATGTATGAGATGACCGAGTTAGTTTGTGGAATTTTACCCAAAGATAAGCCTCGATATTTGATGGGTGTTGGCACACCCGCTAATATTCTTGAAGGAATAGGTATGGGAGTAGATATGTTCGATTGTGTAATGCCTACCCGTAATGGCCGTAACGGGATGATTTTTACCAGAAATGGCATTATGAATATGCGTAATGAAAGATGGAAAAACGATTTTTCTCCAATAGACAGTGATAGTGAATTATTTGCCGATTTGGAATATAGCAAAGCATATTTGCGGCACTTATTTACGGCAAACGAAATATTAGGACCTATGATTGCCAGTCTTCACAATTTGCATTTTTACTTATGGTTAGTAAAAGAAGCTCGAAAGCACATAATTGCAGGTGATTTTACATCATGGAAAGCACTAATTTTACCCACAATTTCACAACGGTTATAATTTCATCTTTTGTACATTATATTGGCCAATTATAAAACTATTTACAGATAAATACATTAAAATAAAGGAATGAAAGGCATTAAAAAGTGGTTTAAACAAAATATTAAAATCATTGATTTGTATATTTTACGTAAGTTTCTTGGAACTTTCTTTTACGCCATTGCTTTATTAGTTTTAATTGTTGTAGTTTTTGATATTTCTGAAAATATTCAAGATTTTATCGATCATCGAGCACCTGTATCAGCAATTATTTTTCAATATTATCTCAACTTTATCCCATATTTTGTCAATCTATTTAGCCCTCTTTTTACATTTATTTCTGTAATCTATTTTACCTCTAAACTGGCTGGATTCAACGAATTAACTTCAATTTTAGGAAGTGGAATTTCTTATAAAAGATTACTACTTCCTTATATTATCGGAGCTTTTATCCTCTCCATTATGTCATTTACACTATCTAATTTTTTGATCCCATACACAAACCAAAACATGCTTAATTTTAAAGATAAGTATGTAAGTAAGAGAGTAAAAAATAAGGATGGAGATATGCATGTAAAAATTGCCACCGACACTTATGTTTATGTTGAAACGTGGAATAACAATCAAAAAACTGGGTACAATTTTACTTTAGAAAAAATGAATTTCGATGGCGTCTTTTATAAACTGATGGCGCAGAATATTCAATGGGATAGCATTAAAAACAGTTGGACTTTAAATGGTTATGTAAAGCGTTATGCATACGGGATGAAAGAGTTAATAATGACAGGCCAAAAACTTGACACTTTATTAAATGTCAGTCCAAATGATTTTGTGTACATTAAAGACGACATGGAAACGATGAACTATTTTGAAATTAGAGAGTATATTAAAAACGAGCGTGCGAAAGGTTCAGACAAGGTAAAATTTTACGAAGTAGAAAAGTATAAACGAGTTGCATTTCCATTTGCCACAATAATATTATCCATAATTGGGTTAACCTTAGCTGGGCGAAAAACGCGTGGAGGTTTGGGAATTCACCTCGCCTTTGGTTTGTTGCTAAGCTTTTCGTTTATAATGTTTATGCAAATTACTACTGTCTTTGCTACATACGGGACACTTAACCCGATGTTAGCCGTCTGGATCCCAAACATTGTATACGGACTTTTATCGATATATTTAATTAGGACTGCACCAAAATAAATTTGACTTGTGTTAGTAATAAACTCGTTTTTGATATGAAAAACTTCAAGTTCGAGGTACTTTTCTTTTTGAAATATTAAAATGAAACAATATGTTTCGAGTTAATAGTTGAATCAATTCAAAAAAAATCAACCGCTATTAAACCATTCTTAACATTAGGAGTCAAAGGTGATTATTTTATCAAACAATTTAGCTGATTCGTATTTTGGAATATAAATTACAAAAACCTTAATTTCAATCAGATTAGTTGCCATTTTTATTTGTATCAATAAGTAGTAACTTCAATAAAACTCTGTAATTGATAAGAAAACGTCAAATTTAAGGTTTATCTGCCATTTGACAGACTTTCGCAACAATGAAAAAGTTGACGTTATCTTATAGGTACTATTTATAAAAATTGCTGTCACCCGAAGTATAAATGAAATAGAAAAAGGAACAGAAACAAATAATAACATCTATTGAAAATAATTTGAAGGTCTTGTTCTAGAAATTCGAGATTATTTTAGACCAGAAAAACAATCCTCTAACAAAAAAAGATAAATAAATAGCATATTCAATAAAACAAAATTTATGAAAGTAGCTCGTAACAATCAATTAATTAGAATGACTGCAATATCTATTTGCTTAATTTTTATGAGCAGTGCTCTTATGGCTCAAACGTTCAACGAAATTTTGGCTAGACCCACAAACAATTCCATGACTATCAGTATAATGTTTAATCAGAAAGCCGATGTTTATTGGGTTTACGGCACTTCTCCAGGAGCAAACACACTCACTTCTCCAAATTTAATTGCTAAAGCTGACACTCCAATGGTTTACGAATTTACAAACTTATTACCCAACACAAAGTATTATTTTACTACAAAATATCGTACTAATGGCTCAAGTGGATCATTTTTGTCGGGACCGGAACACTTTTTTAACACCCAGCGAGCTGTAGGCAGTTCGTTTACATTTACCGTAGAGGCAGATGAACACTTAAACGATAAAAAAGGAGTAGTAAATTTATACAAAATATGTTTGGAAAATCAAGCAAAAGATAACCCAGATTTTATGATATCAATGGGAGATATTTTTGGTGATGATCATAATCCATTTACTATCACGTATCATCAATTGGATTCGTTACATAAAGTTTATCGACCACTTTTAGGAAATATCTGTCACTCTATTCCATTTTACATTTGTTTAGGAAATCACGAAGGAGAGAACGACTACTATTTAGCTCAAACACCTCCAAATAATATTGCTACTTATGCTACATTAACTCGTAAATTCTATTATTCTAATCCTTTTCCAAATAGTTTTTACACTGGTAATTCAGATAATGAACCTAATGGAATTGGAAAACCAGAAAACTATTACGCTTGGACATGGGGAGAAGCACTATTTGTTGTTATGGATGTATATAGAGATCAATGTGATACTTCTCCAAAACCAACAAAATGGAATTGGTCGATAGGTACACCTCAATACACTTGGCTAAAAAACACACTCGAAGGGAGCACTGCCAAATACAAGTTTGTATTTGCACATCATGTTTCGGGACAAGGCAGAGGCGGAATTAATCAAGCAAAACTATACGAATGGGGTGGATATGAAGCCAATGGAACTACATGGGGATTTACGACAAACCGTCCAGGATGGGCAAAACCAATTCATCAACTATTTGTTGATAATGGTGTAAATATTTTCTTTCAAGGGCACGATCATGTCTTTGCTCATGAAGTTATGGATAATGTAATTTATCAATCAATGCCTATGCCCAGCGATTCAACATATCAGATTGGAATGTTGGCAAATGCAGATGCCTATGTATCAGACACTGTTGATGGATCAGGCCATGTAAGAATCACCGTAACTCCAGTCTGCGTTAAAGTAGATTATATAAAAGCGTATTTGCCTGCTGATACAGTAAGTGGAATTCATCATAACAGAGAAATCGGATTTAGTTATACCATTGGCGATTGCAGCACTGTTGGTATCAATGCTATTAAAAAGGGATCTTCAAATCAATTTAAATCGTCGCCAAATCCATTTTCGACAGAAACCTGCTTCCATTTCGGAATAGCTAAACCAACCAATATTAAATTTGAGATTTCGGATATTAAAGGAAATGTTGTTTACACAATCTCAAAAGACTATTCAACCGATGGAAATTACTCCATTATTTGGGATGGAAAAAGCATTTCGGGGATTGACTTACCCAACGGAACATACATTTGCAGAGCTATTTCTAATGAAAATGTTTATATAACTAAAGTAATAAAATTAAAATAATAAATACGCTTGGAAATGAATATTTTGAGCTTAGCAATTCGCTGGGGCAACAGATTTGGAGTGGCTATAAAATTGAAAATCAAGACTTTTCTATTTTAACGTCAGGAATCTATTTCTTAAAAGTTAAAAGCAAGATTTCAACTCAGACAATCAAGCTGATTAAGCATTAACATCAAAATTTCAATTATTATATAAATCAAAATTGAATAATCTTTTGGGTACTGTTTTTATACTCAAATCCTGAAGTGTAGATTATAATCTTCGCTTCAGGATTTTTAATTTTCAACACATCAATTAATGCAATTGCAAAAATACAACAACAAAAAAGCCTTCTCTGAAAACAGAGAAGGCTTTTTGAAATTTCTTAAAAAAATTAGAGTTTAGCTACTTTTTTCATCAATCCTGATTTTAAATTAGCCGCTTTGTTTTTGTGAATAACTCTGCGTTTTGCTAATTTATCAATTAACGAAATAACTCCTGAAAGTTGAGCAGTTGCTTCGCTTTTATCAGTAATTAAACGGATTTTCTTAATTGCATTACGTGTTGTACGTGAATTATAACGATTAGCAAGTCTCTTTTTTTCGTTTGATCTAATTCTTTTGATTGACGATTTATGGTTAGCCATCTCTCTTTATTTAATATTTGTTTTTAATCTCTTTTATTCGTTTAGGAGTGCAAAGTTATTCATTTTTTTTGATTCAACAAAACTTTTCTTCACTTTTTTACATCTTATCAGAAAAATAATCTTTTCACCCTATAATTAGCCCAAATCAAGGAAGAAAAATATGCTGCTTTTATCATCCTTTATTTTATTATTTGAGCGGCTTTCTGTATATATCGTTGAGCACTGGCCTTATCTCCCATTGCAGCATAAGTTCCAGCGATGTTTTGATATATTCTAGCTTGTGTAGAATCAACTTTAAGCGCTTGATTAAAATAGTAAATCGATTGTTGATACTGTTTTCTGATTCCATAAACAATTCCCAAATTTTCATTTGCCGATAAATCATTTGGATTTATTGATATAGATTGTTTCAAGAAAAACTCTGCCGAATTCAAATCATTTTTAACACGACCAAAAATTTCCCCTTTTTTGCTCCAAGCAGAAGCATTTTTGGGATTTTCTAGAATTACTCTGTCCAAAATCATCAACGCTGAATCAGATTGATTAGTCCGAGAAAGCCCATCAGCGTATAACACTAAATAGTCAATATTCTTTGGCTCTTGTCGACATAATATCTGATATGCTTTTACAGAAGCTTGATAATTGCCATTTTTTACTGAAATCTGAGCTACATATTGCAAATTATTCAACGCTTCTTTACTCTGAGGATTGATTTGAATTGCCCTATCAAAATACAAAATTGATTGCTCAAAATTACTGATTTCTAAGTAGCCATTTCCCATTAAAAACCAAGCATAAAAACTACCTGGATGGAGTTTTTGAGCCATTTGTAGATATCCGAAGCCTTGATTTACCAATTGCGTTTTTTTAGATGAATCGGGCTCTGCTTTTGCCATCTCTACACAGGTTCCACCCGCAGAAACATTACATTTAATACTATTTGTAGAAACTTTCACATCCGTTAAAAAGAGTGTTTTATCATTTTTCCAAACAAAATTCCGAGTAATTGTCTTTGCGCCGTAACACGAAATCAAGATTAAAAACATAATTGGAACTAATTTTAAATATTTTTGATGTTGTGCAATGTTCCAAAGGCCAAAAGCCATCAGCATAAGCAGTCCAATTGAAGGCACAAAGACAAAACGTTCGTTCATAAAAGTTCCAATATTGAAAACTAAATTTGATTGAACAGAAAAAGTGACCAAAGCAAAAAGTATCGCAAAACTCCATAATTTCTTTTTGACAGCACCCCATAAAGCAACCAAAGATATGGAAACAAAAAAGAGGGTAAGAAATATTATTAATGGGTTTGAAAACTGATAATACGCAATTTGATATGGGTAATAATCGTGGGTAAGTGGGTGTGGAAAAATCATCAACAATAAATATTTTCCCCAAGTAAAAATCACAGTTACTATGGCGGTGGACTTTGGAATATTTAGAAAAGGATTATTTAAAATTTCGGGGGCAATAGTTGTATTCAACATACCTCCTACTACTTGAATTCTAACCGCCATAAAGAAAGCAGTAGCGGCAATCAGTCCCGAAAACAGTATGAGATATTGTCGCAAAGAAGGCTTATAAAAGAAGTAAAGTACCATTGGAATTACCAACACAAAAGTGAGAGAATTTTCTTTTGAAAAAACTGCAACAACAAATGCTATAATCATCCAAAGCAAATTGACAACACCTTTTTTTTCTACATACTTAATTGCAAACCAAAGCGTAAGCAGCGAAAAAAGAAGACTCATTAGTTCATCTCGACCTTTAATATTGGCTACGACTTCGGTATGAATTGGATGAACTACAAACAACAATGTAGTGATCAATGCCAAGGAGCCAAGCCATCCCGCTCGATCGTATGGGGCCAAAAGTTTTCGCAAAATGTGATACAGCAACACCGATAAACCCATAAACAACAACAAATTTATTAAATGACCAATAAATGGGTTAAATCCAAAAATTTGATATTCTATCGCAAACATCACATGAGTCAATGGACGATAACGACCTCCAGCGACTAAACTCTTTTTAGATCCAAAGAAACCAGTAAATGCATCGTTAGACATAATTTCTTTAATACCATCTACACCCTTTTTGGTGTATTGATTATCGGTAATCATCAAGCGATCGTCTAGCGCATATTCCAATGTAAGCGTGTTTGCATACATCACAAATGCCACCAATGCGACAAGATAATATGTATTTTTTACCGAAATAAATGGTCGTTTAGATTCCTCAACAACTGGTGTTGATTTTAGCAGTGATGAAGGTGTGTTTTTATGTTTACTCATAAATTATTCAAAATCAGGATATAACAAATATTTTTTTCGAATCACTTTAAATGCTTTCAGCTCTAATTGCCATGAAGCACGAATTTGTTCTTCGGTTTTGCCAGCAATAATCATCTCTTTTAGTGATTTGTCACCAGCTAGTTTATCAAAGAAAGGAGTGAAAAATTCTTTTTTATCAGGATACTTTTTGTATAAATCAATTATCCAAAAAATAATTATCCCATTACTCTTTCGTAAATATTGCTCTGAAAATTCTCCCAAATCATACCCTTTGCATAACTGATCTTTGCATGGCGGATTATCTGATTTTCCAGGAATTGCGTGAGGTGTGAATGAAAAATCGCTGATTTCCAATTTGGGATTTCCAACTATTTCAAATGGAGTATTTGTTCCTCTGCCAATGCTTATTGGGGTTCCTTCGAATAAGCAAAGTGATGGATATAAGTATATTGAGCGCATTGTTTGCAAATTTGGTGAAGGAGCAATTGGCAGATGATACCGAGTATTATGCGAATAATTTAATGCAGAAACTACTGTTAATTTGCATTGAACACCATTTTTTAGCCATTTTTCACCATTTATCATTTGAGCATATTCACCAATAGTTAACCCATAAGCAATTGGCACTGGATGCATCCCAACAAATGATTTGCAATCGGATTTTAAAGTAGGTCCATCCACAAAATATCCATTTGGATTAGGTCTATCTAACACAATCAGAGGAATGTTATTCTCTGCACAAGCCTCCATTACGTAATGCAAAGTAGAGATATACGTATAAAATCGCACCCCTACATCCTGCAAATCAAAAAGAACAATTTGAACACCTGACAATTGCTCTTGAGTTGGTTTTTTATTATTTCCATAAAGGGACACTATTGAAATTCCAGTTTTTAAATCAACTGATGAATTTACTTTTGCTCCAGCTTCTGCTTCACCTCTAAAGCCATGTTCTGGACAAAATATCTTACTGATTGTAACTCCTAACGACACCAATGTATCCACCAAATGAGTATTCCCAATCACAGAAGTTTGATTTCCAACGATTGCCACTTGTTTTCCATTCAAATATGTGCTATAATCGCCAATTCTACTGGCACCAACCAATGTTTTAGATGAATCACTAAGATTAAGATAATCTATTTGACCATAAATTTCTGACACTATACCAATAAAAACAATTAGAACAATTACATATCGCTTCATATTCAATTATCAAATTAACTTGACAAATATAATTAAATTATTGCACGATTGAAAAGTCGAATCCACTCCTAAAAGTATATAATATTGATATTCAACGTTTTTTCGTCCCGTCCCTCAAGTTTGAAACATTGAATATCAGTGTTTTAAACAAACATCATTAGTATCCTGATAGCTTTCGGGGTTATTGACAAATTAGTTTTCCGGAGTGAACTAAAAGTAACAATGTTTGAATGTGGGATTGATTCAAATAAATTCAAAGTTTATTTAGCAATAATTATGACCGTTTTTAAATTTATTTTATCAAAAAACGAATCAAGATCATAATTATGCATACACAAACAGCCCCACGTTAGGTTCCTATCTCCATCATTTTTCCACTCTTCGTTCCAGCCATGGATCAGAATTCCTCCTCCAATTTTTGTGGTTTTTAAAGGAGCAGTTTTCTCATTATTTGCTTTTATGATCTCTTCTTTCTCTTTTTTTGTCAACAATCCTTTTTTAAAACCCATTTCAGCATCTATACAATTTGGATAACTCAATCTTACGTACCTACTCCCAAGATATTCTGCAAAATTCCCATAAAAGGGACCTAGTCTTTTTTCAGTAACATAATATTCACCCTCGGGCATTTTTAAATCACCTTCACGCTCTTTATGTCCAATTGGATTCTGTCCAAGGGCAATTTCATACTCTTTTTCAATCACTCCCTTAGAAATTAAATACATCTTGTACCTGCTTTTTATGGCAATAATAATTTGATCTGATTTGTTAGGGCAAGTTAGAATTCTATGATTGTTCAAAAAATTAAGAGGATTGTAATAATTTAATTTCACCCATTTCTTATCTTTATTTTGAAGGTTACGCAAATATGTAGATTGATAATCTTTCAAGGTCACTTTTCTTATTTCGAAATGAAGATTGGCATAATTACTAGGATTTCCAACGCCGATAGCTCCAATTTGTTGACGTTTTTGGACAATATCACCTACTTTAACAATCAAATTTTCTAGATGCGAATATAATGAAAAGCATGTATTCAATTTTCCATTTTCAAGATACTTATGTTTAATCAGAACAACTCCACCCGAACGAACTCCATACTTTTTAGCATCTAAAACAACTCCTTTTCCAATAGAAAATACTGGTTGACCAATGGATGAATTTCTAAGTCCATTTTTACAAAAATCAACACCAGTTTGAATCCCTGAATTGTAATTATCCAAAAACTTAGAAGATACTCGCCAAGAATCTTGGATATTTTTATCAGAAGGTGAAATTTTAACTCCGATTCCATCTTTATCTCCTATTGGATAATCAAATCCATCTGCAAGCATTTCATCCATATAATCATTAATACTGAAAGGAACATGCATGTTTTTATCAACCACTTTATTTTCTGATTTAAATCCACATAACACTACAAGCAACAAAACAGAAACATAAAAAGCTGATTTCATAAAATATAGTTTAGGTTAAAAAAAACGAGGAAACCTTCATATTATTATCACCAATAAATGATAAAAAAAGACAACTTCACTTTCGTATTATCAAAGATATGTAAAATTGGCATTACTATTCGCAACTAATTACCATTCGAATCATCGATTTTAGTACACATTCTTTTTTTTTGTATTTTTGTAAAAACAACCAATTCAATGCCCGAAATCGTTTCTGATAAAACTATTTTTTCCTTACTAGAGGTGATGAAGAGCATACAAAATGTGTTAACATCGCGCTATTCTAATTCCTATTGGATAAAAGCAGAGATGAACAAACTTAATTTCTATGTTCACTCCGGGCATTGTTACCCCGATTTAGTGGAGAAACAAGGTGGAAAAGTAATTGCTCAAATGCGCTCAATAATTTGGAAAGATGATTTTGCACGGATAAATTCTGTTTTTTTAAATACGGTAAAAGAACCCCTGAAAGATGGAATAAAAATACTTTTTTGCGCTAAAGTCAGTTTCGACCCAGTATATGGACTCAATTTACATATTATTGATATCGACCCTAGTTATTCGCTGGGAGACTTAGAAAAAGAGAAAGCAGAGACCATCCATTTCCTGAAAAAAGAAGGAATTTTTGATTCAAACAAACTATTGCCCATTGCAAAACTCCCTCAACGAATTGCCATTATTTCGGTAGAAACAAGCAAAGGTTATGCTGATTTTATGAACATTCTAAACAATAATGCTTGGAATTATAAATACTTCACGATGTTGTTTCCTGCGCTTTTACAAGGAGAAAAGGCTGTAGATTCAATTATCAATCAGTTACATAGGATTAAAAAAGAGAAATCACACTTTGATGTTGTGGCCATTGTAAGAGGTGGTGGTGGTGATGTTGGCTTATCGTGTTATAACCACCGATTATTGACTCAAACAATTGCTCTTTTCCCTTTACCTGTTATCACTGGCATTGGTCATTCAACAAATGCTACAGTAGCCGAAATGATATCATACAAAAACGCTATCACTCCCACTGAGCTTGCTGATTATTTACTTCAAAAATTTCATAACTTCTCTGTTCCACTAAATAATGCCCAAGATTCGATAAATCGCAACAGCAAAAACATACTCGGCTATCAAAATATTCGATTTGAAAAATCAGTCAATCAATTCAAATCTGAAGCTCGAAATTTCATTAATTCAAGTCATTACTTAATAAATAATCAAATCAGAAATATTCAACAAAACACCTCATTTTTATTGCAACGTCAACATGAAAGTCATAACTATACAAAGTTTACATTATTAAAATATTCAGTCAGCACATTTATTAGTCAAAGATTATTAATTTCAAATCAGGCGGATAAATTATCTAAGCAGACAAATATGACGTTAAGTAGTTGCTCAAACAATATTCAAAATCTCACACAACTAATCAGCATATTAAATCCAGAGAACGTCCTAAAACGGGGCTATAGCATTACATTGCAAGATGGAAAATCGATAAAAAGCATAGAAAACGTCCATATTGGATCATCAATTACAACAATTTTATCAGATGGAACAATAATTAGCAATACTGTTTCGATTGCAAAAAACAAAAACAAAAACAAATGAAAGATAAACTAACTTACACAGAGGCTTTTGATGAGCTTCAAACAATTGTTATTGAAATTGAAAAGGGTGAAATTTCTGTTGACGAACTTTCAGAAAAAGTAAAACGGGCAGCCGAACTAATTAGAGTGTGTAAAACAAAACTCACTTCTACCGAAGAGGATGTAAATCAGATTCTTAAAGAACTAGAAGAATAAATAACAAGAAAACAAATTATGATAGAGAAAAAATTTGATCCAAAAAAACTTGACAAGTTAAATAATCCAGGTCGATTAATTGATATTCCAGTCTCTTTTATTTGGGATAAAATCAATAAGCCAGAAACTTCAACTTTGCTTGATATAGGGGCAGGTACGGGATTATTCAGTTGTGCGTTTGCCGAAATTGCGCCTAAATACAAAATCATAGCGTTGGATATTTCTGAAATAATGATTGAATGGATGAACATAAACATCATCCCAGCTCATCCAAATATAAAGACAATGCTGATGGAAGAGCATCGAGTTTTGCTTAATAATGAAGCGGTTGATGTTGTAATTATGATCAATCTTCATCACGAAATTGACAATCCAGAGCAAATGGTTGATGAGTGTTTTAGGCTATTAAAAAAAGGAGGAAAAATTGCAATTTGTGATTGGAGAAAAGAAGATATTCCAAAGGGTCCACCAATTGAAATCCGAATAAGTTCGTTAGAAGCAGCTGCCCAACTTGAAAAAGTTGGATTTACAAATATTCAAACATTTGACACCTTTAAATATAACTGGTTAATAGTGGCAGAAAAATCGTAAATTAGGTTTAATTTGAAAACAATTAATTAGCAAAAAGCGCTTTTAAATAAGGTTCTTTGGATATGTCAACATATAATGTTTTCAAATTTTCATAAATCAATGCCTCCCGATAAATTTTTGTACTTTTGCAACATATAGATTACAAACTAGAAAAACAATTGAAAAATGCCAATAAAAGCATTTCGTAAATTACAGCTAATTATTGCAATTTTGCTTCCGTTAAGTGTATTTTCGCAAAGTGAAGAACTCAGCAAAAAAGACACAA
Organism: Bacteroidota bacterium; assembly: GCA_037130365.1. Taxonomy (GTDB): domain Bacteria; phylum Bacteroidota; class Bacteroidia; order Bacteroidales; family WCHB1-69; genus JBAXTE01. The sequence goes on along the minus strand of JBAXTE010000034.1, from coordinate 3,732 downwards.
ATACATATAATGACGTCAAAAGATATAAAGGTGAAAGTCGCTTTGGATGCGATACTAACGATGTTGTTGAAGACACGCTTTTTCTTACATTGTTTCGATATGACCCATTATTTTCTGGTGATTACATGTATGCATCGATGGGGAATATTGGACGTCCACATCGGCCTTTGTTTTTAAGCACTCCTTCTATACAATTTACATTTAGGACCTTCCCTATTGTTGCCTATGAATACAAAATGGGAAACACGAATATTTACAATGTAAAATCTCCATTTACGAGGCTTTTTTACACCACCGGATCTGGAAAAGAAAATTATTTAGAAGGAGTTCATGCACAAACAATAAAAAATATTTCATTTGGAATTAACTTTCGAGTTATCAGCGCTTTAGGATTTTATTTAAATGAAAAATCAAGCAATACTGGTGGTAGTTTTTATGTTGGTTATGATCACTCTAATAAAAAATATGGTAATTTTTCTGGTTTTATGTTTAACCGGTTAAATCCCCAAGAAAATGGAGGTATAGAAATAGACTCAATTTTTGAGCAAAATTCTCAACCAAATAGAGCAGGTGTAAATACTCGATTAAGTAAAGCACAAAATAAAATCAAAACAAACACACTTTTCTTTTCTCAGTATTATAATCCATTTTTTCATCAAAAAGACACGAGTACATCAGATATTAATCCAGGCACTTTTGAGCAAATTTTTTCTTACGAACGTAATTATCATATTTTTGAAGAAACAGCTCCAAATGCATCAAATTATGAATTTTTCATAAGAGATACAGCCAATACCTATGATTCAACTTCAAATATAAAAGCTACAAATGGAATTTATTGGTCTAACTATTCGATGCATCGTCAACCTAAAAAATCATCCTATTTTTTTATACGAACAGGTATTAAACATGAATATGTTGAAGTAAAGGATTATACAAAAAATTATTATTCAAGTCAAATTATTCCTGAAGCAGAAGTATTATATAAATACCAAAAAAATAATGAATTAGGGTTAAAGGGCGCATTTATTATCGACGGATATGCAAAAAATGGATATCAATCAACACTTTGGGCAACAGCTAAACCTTGGAAAACTAAGAGCCATCGTTTTAAAATTGCTGGAATAATTACATCTAAAATTCCTGATTTTTTCTACAGCCATTTTCATGGCAATAATTACCAGTGGGACAATTTGAATTTAGCTAACACTCTTCAAATTCAGACCAATATAGAGTATTCAAATAAGTTCATTGATGCGGGAATATCTAATTATGTGATTAATAATCAGATATTTTTAGACAATCGTTATCAGCCTTTGCAATTCGAAAAAACTATTTATCATTTACAAGCATTCACAAACATCAGGCTTAGGTATCGCTCATTTTATTGGTTGATTAATGCAACTGCAACTCAAGGAAATAATGATACAATAATGGCATTTCCTAAATTCTCAACTCGTCAAAGTCTTTTTTTTCGCTTTCCGTTGTTCGACAAGCGAATGCAATTTCAAACAGGCGTAGATGTAATGTACATAACGAGTTATTATGCTCCAAGATATGTACCAGCAATTGGCGACTTTGTAATTCAACATGACAAGCAATATGGCAATTTTGTTTATATTGATTATTTTATTGGTTTTAAAGTAAAACAATTCAATGCGATGATCAAAATTCAAAATGCAGCCAAAGGGCTTTTGGGATACACTTACATGATGATTCCTCAGTATCCTTTACCAGACAGATTGTTTAAGTTGAGTATTTCTTGGCGTTTTTATGATTAATTTCCAAAATAATGGCTTCTAATACACGAAGAGATTCTTTAAAGCAGATGATTGCTGCATCCATATTTCCCATTTGTATAGTGGCTTTGATGTGGATTGTGAAAATTTTAGAGACTACATTAGGGGAAGATTTTTCGGAGTGGGGAATTTATCCGCAAACTCTTAAAGGGCTGAGAGGAATTGTATTTTCACCATTTCTACATGGGGGTTGGCCTCACTTAGCATCTAATTCAGTTCCACTAATTATGTTAGGATTTGGCCTTTTCAACTTTTACAAAAACAAATCATGGGTTGTACTTGGATTCATCTATATTTTTTCAGGATTGCTAACATGGATTATTGGTCGTGAATCTTACCATATTGGCGCTAGCGGGATTGTATATGGCATTGCTTTTTTTCTATTAATAAGTTCATTAATTCGCAAAGAACAAGGATTAAGTGCTTTTTCAATGCTCATAATTTTTCTTTATGGAAGCATGGTTTGGGGATTTTTTCCGCAGTTTTTTCCAAAAGAAAACATTTCTTGGGAAGCACATTTAGCTGGGGCAATTTCAGGGGTTATAATAGCGATTTATTTAAAAAATGAAGGTCCTAAAGCCAAAACCTATTTTGATGATGAAACGGATAATACTTCTGAAGAAGAATATTGGTTAATAGATGAAACAAAAAACGACACCGAAGTGCCGCCTAATTGATTGATTTCTGGGGAAATTAATTCAATTTAAACTGAAATGGAATTGTAAATTGTTGACGAACAGTTTTTCCATGATCAATTGCTGGTTTCCATTTAGGCATCATTTTAATTACTCTCATTGCTTCATTGTCGCAATTATAAGATAACTGGCGAGCAATAGATACGTTAGAAATTGCACCACTTTTTTCAACAATAAAATTCACATAAACTGCTCCTTGAATTCCAATTTGACGTTCATCAACTGGATATTGAAGGTGTTCACCAAAATATTTTTGCATTTCTCCAAATCCTCCCGGAAAAGTGGCGTCGAAATCAACAACAATTTTAGCTGTATCAAGAAAGTCAACACCTCCTACTTCAGGATTTTCAATTATGGGTACATATTCAATATCTGGACCTTCTGGGAATTCCACTTCGAATGGATTTTCTACAGTAATACTATTATTTACAATCGTAAATAAATTTGTTGGTCTAATAACATCTATTTTTTTGGGAGGATCAGGCTTTGTAATGGATATGGTGGTTAGATCATCGCCTACCTTCCATCCATCAGGTATTTTACTAACTACTTCTTTTTCAGTTTGTTTCCACTCAAATGCGAAAAAAACTCCTGTTAAGGCGAGCACTAATCCAATTTTTAAGAACAATGGTTTCCGGCGCTCTAAATCAGCTTTAAATGACTTTTTAGGTTTCATGACTTTAATTTTTTAATGAATAAACTAATTTGAATTAAAAAAGTAGTCATGTGTCATTTGGTCAATTTTAGTTTCTACTAAAGAATATCTTTTATTTTTTTTAACCTTATTCTAATTTTAACGGAAGTTTAATTATGATTATTGCCTTGATTTAATAAAATTAATCATTTTAACAGATTATCCGTTTTGTTTGATTTTAATTTGGTGTTATAAAAGCATTCAATTAGTGAAGGCTTTAAAATAGGGGTTGGCGGCGACCGGATTTATTATAAATCTTAAAATAAAATCATCTTTTGATATTTTATTTTTTAGATTTATTTATGCCGCTCTTAGATAAAAAAGGACTCTGAGCGGTAGTGAAGTGAACTATATTTTATCAAGAAGCGGTATTATCACTCCATTGGCGTAACTCCCATAATTTCTTGCAATACCATCGGTGCAGATTGACTTCCTCTACTGAAGTATTGTAATTGAAAGCTTTAGCTGAGTATTGACAAGTTACTTTTTTTGATTTTTGGGCATAAAAAAAGCCTTCAGTGTTATTGAAGGCTTTAAAATAAGG
>JBAXTE010000033.1:0-46342 GCA_037130365.1 Bacteroidota bacterium | reverse complement strand
AAAAAATATTTATTATTTTACCCTATAAAGTTGCATTTATTACTTGAATTCAAGATATTATAATTCAAAGCAATGTTATTATGATAATTAAATTCCAATATTTGCTTTTACTGTAATTATTCACTATATTTAATGACATTTATCTGGCCTTAAATTGTCTTGGATATGAAAAAAAATACACCACATGCATTTAGTTTGTTTTTAGAATTAATTTTTGACGCTTTGAATTTAAGTAAATCAAATGTAGGAGTTGAATTTCTCACCTCAAACCCAAAAAAGATGTCATTAAGCAGATGTGATAGCGCATCAAATCTTACAAGTCCTATGTTCTGTTTAAAGAGCACTAATAATAACTGAAAACGAATAAGTATAAAAAACACAGCATTCTCTAATATTAAATAACATTTTTACATATCGTATTTTACATGAATTTTTTATCAAATAAATTATCTTCTAATGAAAACGGTGCTTGCGACTTTTATCAGTACAAGAAAACAAAAAATGCTTTCAGCGATGTTTGCATTTCTTGTTTTTCCTGTGCTGTTAACTCAGGCTCAAATTATTGGAGATTATCGCACTGCTACAAATGGAAATTGGGCATCATCAGCCACATGGGAGGTTTTTAATGGTAGTATTTGGACAAGCTCATCCTCATACCCAGGTCAGGAAGCTGGAAGTTACGCAATAAATATTCAATATGGACACACTGTTTCGGTTCCAAATACTGGTATTATCACCACAGCAATGGGTCCTGTTGTTATTAGTGGAAGATTAAAACTTAATGGCGGAAACACTACTGTCGTTAGCTTCAGTTTAAATACTCCACAAATTACAATTACACCAGATTTAATCACCCCCGCCTCTATAGAATTTATTAAAAAATGCAAACTGATTTTACCCCTAGATGCCATTATTAAAGTATGGACAAATGGATTAATTGGAGATTGCAACAATAATCAGGAAATAAATATAGGAGCCAACACATTTGCAGTTTGCAATGGTGCTCCTGGGAGCATCTTCACATTTGCAGAATTAATGGCTGGTGGTGGCACTATCAATGCGATAGCTGTTCCTTCAGCTTCAAGTATCTGTTTGGGTGAATCAATAAACCTAACCGGAAGTCATTCTGGAGCAGTTGCCAATGCACCAACATATAGCTGGTCTAACTCTGGGCCAGCACCTCTAATTTTCAGCCCATCTTCTACAATGCAAAACACCACAATAACACCAACATTAGGTGGAATATACACAATAGTACTAACCGTTACAACAAACAATGAAGGAACTTTTTACAACAATTCCGAAAAAATTACATTAATTGTTAACACCAAATCAGCAAACCCAACATCCGTTGTTGCTGGTACAAATAATTTAATGTTAGGCACTAGCACAACCCTTTCGCTACAAGGTGGTGGCGGAGGTTCAAACGAAGTTGTTCGCTGGTATACATCTAGTTGCGGAGGCACTCTTGTGGGAATTGGGAACAACTTAAGCATTAGTCCAACAGTAGAAACAACATATTATGGTCGTTACGAAAATGGGGTACCATGTAATTATTATTCCAGTTGTGTTCAAACTACAATACATATAATTCCATTTTTAAACATCTGGAAAGGTGAAATAAGTAGCGACTTTGGGATAGCAGATAACTGGGTAAACAAAACGATACCACTTAATGGACAACACATTGTTTTCGATGAATTTCCATTCAATAATTGTGTATTAGACTCCAACCGCACCATAGGAAATATTACAAATGAATCAGATAAATATTTAGTTACAAATTCTCATCAATTGTCAATTAATGGAAGCATAAACTTTTCTGGTATCGGCAAAATTGATGCAACTGCCACAGGATCAACAATAGTTATTTCTGGCTCAACATCACAGACGATTCCTGCAGATGCTTTTTATAACAATACTGTATATGCACTCAAAATCAACAACACAAATGGCTCTTCTTTAATTGGAAATTTGACCATTACTCAAAATCTTATACTTACCAATGGAGCGTTAAATATTGGAGCAAATACACTCACTATAAACGGTGAAATTAATAAAACATCAGGATTATTAATTGGGGGAATTTCTTCAAATATTATTTTTGGAGGAACTGGAGTAAGTACAAATTTATCTGCAATAAATGTCAACAATCTTACGATCAATAGATCTAATGGAATTCGTTTAGATGGTTCTGTTTCAATAGCTGGCACACTTCATTTAACACTTGGAGTTTTATCTTTAGGATCAAATACAATAATTCTTTCAGGAAACTCTCCTACAAGAATAGCTGGAGTAATAAATGCTGGTGATTCATTAGCAACAGTTATTTTTGCAAACACAAACCCTATTGAAATTCCATCACAGCTATTTACTGGAGATGTATATGATTTTACAATGAATGCGATTGGTGGTGTTTCTATAAATAGTGATCTTTCAATAACGAACTCGCTAAGGTTCCTAAGCGGCTTGATTTACACAGACACTAATAAAATTATTTTAGGCAATATGTCGAATGAAATTATTGGAGCTGATATTGATAAATATATAGATGGAAGTTGTTGTAAAATAGGAAATACTGCTTTTGTTTTTCCTGTGGGAAGTAATGGGGAATTTGCACCAATTGGTATTTCAGCTGCTGCTGGTGGAGGAATTGCAACAGATTCATTTACTGCAAAATACATTAGTTCAATGCCTCATCCAACCTTCGACAGCACCCAACACGACGAAACAATTGCTCGAATCAGTGGTATGGAATATTGGCTTTTAGAAAGAGTTGGCACAAACAAAGTTGCAGTAACATTGTCTTGGGATTCTCGAAGCGGTGAAGTGTCTGATGCAGAAGAACTTACTGTTGCACATTGGAATTCTACAACTCCCATTTGGGAAGATAAGGGAGGAAACGTTAACACAAATAATCAGACAATTACAACAGGGTTAATTTCAAGTTTTTCTCCATTTACATTAGGTTCAAAAAGCAGAAGTTCAAACCTATTACCGGTTACATTTGTCTCTTTCGAAGGAAATTGCGAAAACGATCGAACGTTTCTAACTTGGGAAACAGCTTCTGAAACTAACAATAATTATTTTGAAATTCAGAAAAGTGATGATGGCAAAAATTGGGTTTTTGTTTCAATAGTTCAAGGTTCGGGAAATAGCACTCAAGAGATCAAATACCAATATATTGACAACTCAACAGAAAGCAAATTAACATATTATCGCATAAAACAAGTTGATTATAACGGAAACTATAAATATTCGAAGGTAATTAGTGTAAGCAATTGTAGCGAATATTTTTCACAGTTAGAAGTATATCCAAATCCAACAATTGGCATGTTTCATTGGCTTAATAATGGAATTCAAGAACAAATATTTTCGATAGATATTTTCAATTTACTTGGCGAAAAAGTTTATTCTTCAGTAGGTAAACCTTCAGAAATTGATTTGACATCTCAACAAAATGGAATATATTTTATACACTTTAATATGAATTCAAAGAGTATTGTCAAAAAAATCATTCTCGAAAAATAGACACAATTGTTCAACCTGAAACAGCTGTTTTAAAACAATCTTTTAATCTGATTAATTCATAAATCCAAATTTTGGTATAAAACATTTTTGCTCAAGTCAAGAATAACATCATTTTGCTAATGCATCTATGAGAACAATATATTTAAAAACAAGACAAATGCATTATTATATCTAAAGCTCAAACAACCCATCTAAAAACTATTTTCTGGCGAACAATAAATGCTCAAATTACACATAATAATTATTTCCAAAAAGAGATGAAAAAAAATATTTATCATCTCGAGCAATTAACAATTAATAACCGTAAATTTGCATAAAAATATAAAATTATGGCATTAGAAGTAACCGGAAAATTAATCCTTGTACTTCCAGAACAAACGGGTACTGGAAAAAATGGAGTTTGGAAAAAACAAGACATTATTATTGAAACTACTGAGCAATTTCCAAAAAAAATAAGTTTAAGCTTATGGGGTGACAAAGTAGATCAAGCAAAAAATTATCAAATTGGTCAATCTTTAAAAGTGATTGCTGCAGTTGAATCACGCGAATTTAATGGGCGATGGTACACCGATGTTAAACCATTTAGAATTGATTTAGACGGAGCAACTACATCTGCACCAATGGGTTCAGCGAATGCTCTTCCAGATTTCGATTTAACACCAGATCCTATTAACGATTCGCTCAACGATTTACCTTTTTAATCATCTATCATGATTGATTACGGCGTTATTATTCTTCCTGTAATTCCAATGCGGGAGTCTGCTTCTCATAAATCAGAGATGATTTCACAACTTATCTTTGGAGAAAGTATCGTGGTTATTAATGAGACACCAGATTGGGTTTTTGTGAGAAATTTCGCTGATAATTACGAAGGATGGATTGAGCGAAAACAACTTTTAATAATCACAGAGCCAGAGTTTGATAGATGGAATCAACTTAAGAAACAAACGATTGGGAACACAACCGAAACAGTTTTTTGTGAAAATTCAAAAACTTCAATATCATTGCCTGCGGGCGCTAAAATTCCTTTTGAATTTGCCTTTAAAATGGGCTCTTTGTCATTTAGTCACTCACTTTCAATTGAACCACAAACAGAACTTTCTGCAATATCAAAAAAGTTTCTAAATGCCCCATATCTTTGGGGTGGAAAATCGTTTATGGGTTTTGATTGCTCCGGTTTTACACAAACGGTTTTTAAAATTATTAATATCGATTTGCCTCGCGATGCTTCGCAACAAGCAGACGAAGGGTTGGTTGTAGACTTTTTAGAAGAAGTGCAATCTGGAGATTTAGCATTTTTTCATAACGCAGAAGGAAAAATAACCCACGTAGGAATTCTGTTGAGTCCATCTGAAATAATTCATTGTTCGGGTTCTGTAAGAATCAACATCATAGATCACCATGGAATATTCAACCAAGCTTCAGGGACATATACACATGAGTTACGAGTAATTAAACGCATACGATAATGAAAGGCGAACACATATCACTAAGAGCTTTAGAGCCCGAGGACATAGAGACCCTTTATCTTTGGGAAAACGACATCGACACCTGGACGGTTAGTGATACAATTACTCCATATTCAAAATTTGTGCTTACTCAATACCTTGAAAATGCACATTTAGATATATATACTACCAAGCAATTTAGGTTTATTATAGTCGAAAACTCCTCTCAACAAGCAGTCGGCTCAATAGATTTGTTTGATTTTGACCCACTGCACCAACGAGCAGGCGTGGGTGTTTTAATCGATGCTAAATATCGCAGTAATGGTTATGCATCAGAAGCATTATCATTGCTCGAAAATTATTGTTTTGACACTTTACAGCTGCATCAAATTTATGCAAATATTACCACTCAAAACATCAAGAGTATTTCTTTATTTGAAAAACATTTATTTGAACTTGCTGGACTTAAAAAAGAGTGGAGAAAAATTAATAATCATTGGGTGGACGAATTGATTTATCAAAAATTTCGCAAATAAAAGCACTTAATTATATGGCAAAAAAAACTAAAAAGAAAGTTATTTATATAATTTCAGCCTTGATGGCCTTAGGGATGATAGTAGGCTATTATTATTACAATAAAATATGGGCGGATAATGTTGTCGATAACAAAGAAGGTTTTCATTATATATATATTAAGACTGGCTCAACCTTCGAAGAATTATGTACAAGCCTACAAGAAGAAGAAGTTTTACATAGTGTTGATAATTTTATTTGGGTTGCAAATCTCAAAGGATACTCAAAAAAGATAAAACCAGGAAGATATAAGATTACTCAAAACATGTCTAATAGCGATATTGTTAACATGCTTAGAATTGGCAAACAAGATCCTGTGAAATTAGAATTTAACAGTATTCGTACTGTTGGACAATTAGCTGGTGCAATTGGACATCAATTGGAAGTGGATTCTACAGAGTTTTTATCAATTTTTGAAGATAAAGCTTTTTTAAAAACGAAGGGTTTTACTACAGAAAATGCAATTTCAGTATTCATTCCAAACACATACAGTGTTAACTGGAATATTAATGCCAAGGCACTTTTTGAACGCATGTGCAAGGAATACGATAAGTTTTGGACACCAAGTCGTAAAGCGTTAGCAAAAGAAATAAAACTCTCGCCAACAGAAGTATCAACGCTTGCTTCAATTGTTGAACAAGAATCCTCCAAAAACGATGAAAAGCCTACGGTTGCAGGAGTTTACATCAATCGTTTAAATGTTAATATGGCGCTTGAAGCCGACCCAACTCTAATTTTTGCTGCTGGAGATTTTTCGATTCGAAGAGTTCTAAATATTCACAAAGAGATTGATTCTCCATACAATACATACAAATACAAAGGCTTGCCTCCAGGACCAATCTGCGTACCTTCACCTTCTTCGATTGATGCGGTATTAAATTACAAGCGACATGAATATATTTATTTCTGCGCAAAAGAAACACTCGATGGATATCATAATTTTGCCGTTTCTTACAAAGAACATCTTGCCAATGCCAAGCGATATCAAGCGGCTTTGGATCGAATGAAAATTAAAAAATAATCACGGATGGGCTCTATAGTTCATTGGCTGGAAAATCATTTAATGCCATGCCCTTATAAACATTATTTGGGTATAGATTGTCCGGGTTGTGGCATGCAACGATCAATTATAGAGTTGTTAAAAGGAAATCTATGGGAGAGCATTGTCACCTATCCTCCATTGATTCCAATGGCAATTATGATAATCTATTTATTTCTACATTTATTCTTTAAATTTAAGAGAGGTGCTCAAATTGTAAAATATATGTTTATATTTGTAGCAATAATCGTCACAATAAATTATATTTCAAAGTTACTTATTCATCATTAACAAAAACAAATTTTATGGAAAACGAAACAAATTTAACCCCAAATCAACCCCAACCACAGTACATGCCACCACTTCAACAACCAGTTCCAAACGCAACAGCTGTTTTGGTTTTAGGAATTTTATCCATTGTTTTTTGTTGGTGTTATGGAATTATTGGACTTGTTCTAGGAATTATTGCGTTAGTTTTAGCAAATAAAGGAACTGCTTTATATCAAGAAAACCCAGCTCAATACACCGAAGGCTCGTTTAAAAATCTAAAAGCTGGAAAAGTTTGTTCTATTGTTGGTTTAAGCATTTCTGCACTTTATTTAGTTATTGTTATTTTTTATATTGTTGTAATTGGTGTTGCTGCAACAAGTTATCCTTGGCAAATGTATCGCTAAAAATAGATTTAGTATAGTATTACAAACAAATAGGCATTGAAAATTCAATGCCTATTTGTTTGTAATTAACGAGTTAAAACTACTTTGCCTATAACAGATTTATCTTTTTGATAGTAATAGCGAACAAAATATATTCCATTTGGATAGGAGGCTAAATCAAGCAAAAACAGATGATCTGAATTTTTTACTTCAATACGTTGGAGAATCTTTCCCGAATTATCAGTGATAAACAACTCAACTACTGTACTTTTTATTTCAATATTCAGTAAGCCACTTGTTGGGTTTGGATAATATTTCCAGTTTGGCTTTACCTTTGCTTCTATGGATACCTTTGTAGAATCCTGTGCCAATAATGAATCTGGCAATATCATAGAATTAGTGGAGTCAATAGGAATTTGCTGCAAATCACTTTGTGTAAATTCAATGGGTTTTTCACATATTGGAACATAGGTGTATTGTTTAAAAAGTCGCAACAATAAATCATTCAGTAATTCCACTTTATACGTATCAGTTGTTGGTTTGATATGAGAATCACCAATTCCACTATCATCGGTTAGAAAGGTGTAAGTGCCATTAGTGGCCAAAGCCATAGATCTTAATAAATATTCGCTACTTTTACTTACACCACTTCCTGCGATTGGTACGATACGGATTCCTTTTTGGGCAGCTATTGAAATTATGGATTCCAATTTCTTTAATACATCAGAATTTGCATGCGGTGGCGCATCTAAAATTAAAAACAAAATACGAGTTCTCGCTTCAGAGCTCCATTTGCAATTTGCAATAGCTTCGTTAAGGGCTTCTTCAACGGCTTCTTCGTAATCACCACCACCACCAGCATCTTGCTTGTCTATAAAAGAAATGGTCTGAGATATTGTACTGCTTAAATCACTCTTTCGTGTAATATATTGATCTCCTTTATCTCTGTAAAACACAGATCCCAAATTAATTACAAGATTTTTATTCAGACTTTGAACATTTGTAATAATATCGAGCAATTCTGCTTTTAAATACTTGATTTCATCAGTCATTGATCCTGTTGCATCCACAACAAACATAACATCTACATTATTCGAACTTTCGCAAGCAACAGGGAGTTTCAAAACATTTACGCCTTGATTAAACGGAATTGCTTTGTTGATTTTGAATTTATTTGATCGATATTCAATTTGAATAGAATAGCTATATAAAGAGTCCTTTTTGTCTGAAAAAAGCCCTGCCCAAAGCTCTGCTTTTCCTGTATTATCAGTTCTAGCTTCCCAAACTACCTTGTTTTTAGAATCCACCAGTTTCACCTTTGCATCTACTACAGGATTTTCTGCTTTATTGGTGAGTTGTACACAAAATCTGCTTTCGGGAAGAATTCCCCAGAGCGTGGCATACTGTTTTAACTCACTCATTGTTATATCGTTCCATAAAACCCACTTGGTAAAATCATTGACCTCTCCAGCAGTAAGAAGATGGGCAAGTTTTGAATCAGAATTGTTTGTATAGCCACTGTTTTTATCACTTGTTTCTTTTGCAGAAGGTGATGAAATTTCGTAAAGGGTGTTTTTGTAACCAACAGATTTTCTATACTTTCTGTAATTTTTAGGGCCTAAACAACTGAACAGAAAAATCAGGCTTATTAAAAGGATATTCAAAACGATTTTTGCTTTCATATGGCTGGTTTATAGTGATAAAATTGAATAATTACGATTTTTTAAACATAAAGAAACTGGCTTTAAAAAGAGTCCAAAAGCGCTTTAAGCCTCCTTTTCCAAAGAAACTTAGAAAATAGCGCAACAAAATTCGAGGGCGAAGGTAAAATTTTCGATATATTTCTCTGTGTTTTTGCAATAAAACATCTTGGGTTAAGCCATTAGGAACAAATACAGGACGCCAGTAATTATATTTCGACCAATCAGCAATATCAAGGGATCCGTATTGTGAAGCTTCTGCGTACTGTTCCGAACCAGGAATTGGCGTGTTTATAGTTGCAACAATATCATCTAATGGCAATTTACACGCAAACTTAATGGTTTTGTTAATAGTTTCGAGTGTCTCACCAGGATGTCCAATAATAAAAAATCCTTTCGTTTTTATCTTCAATTGTTTACACCACCTGATTACATCTTTAGTTTTTTCTAGTGAAATATTTTTCTTAATAAGCTTAAGTATCCCTTCATCTCCTGTTTCTATCCCAAAGGAGATATGCCAACATCCTTTTGATTTTAGAAACTTTAAAAAATCATAATCCGTATTATTTATTCTACTCATACAGGTCCAATAGAATGAAATATTTTCTTGTTCTAAGAGTTCAAAAAGTGCATAAATTCTCTTTTTATCAATAAGAAATGTGTCATCAACAAATGCAAACTCCTTAATTCCAAATAGTTGTTGTAAGTGTTTGATTTCTGCTACAATATTTTCCGCGGAGCGTTTTCTGTATTTTCTTCCAAAAATCGAATTATCACAAAAAGTACACATACTTGGACACCCACGACTAGTAATCATGTTAATTACAGGAAGCGTTTTGTAGTTAGATGGTGGCGGAGTATGAAGATTTAAATCGTAAAGTAAATCAAATGCAGGAAATGGTAATTCATCTAAATTCTCAATATATTCACGTGGAGAATTTATAACTAGTTTTTTTGATTCATTAAGGTAAGCAATTCCATTTACTAGCGAAAGATTTCCATTGTTATTAAGGGTTTCCAGAAGTTCTTTTAGAGTAATTTCACCTTCTCGAAGCACACCAAAATCAAAAACACCCGACGAAAGTGCATGTTCTGGATTTGACGTTACATGTGGCCCACCTAAAAGAATGCAAATTTTGGGGAACACTTTTCTAATCTCTATGGCAATTTCCAAAGCACGGTGAAAAGCAACAGTGGTAGAACTAATGCCCACATATTTTGGATTAAAAGCAGCAATTTCTTCAATAATTTCAGTTGCTGTAAATTTCAGCACCTCCGCATCGGTAATTTTTACTTCATAATTATATTGTCGTATAAAAGATGCTAAATAGTAAACCCCTAAAGGAATCTGCTCTCCGCCTGCATTTCCAATATCAGAAGAGTATCGCTCCTGCTTAGATATTGGAGGATAAAGAAAGTATATTTTGTTATTATCTAACTTCATTGGTTTTGATTATAGTACAGCAAAGTTAACAAAGTTGTGATGTTTTTCAAAAAACAATTTGAAATGAGTGAGTGAAAACGGTCAACCTTATTCAGACATCAACAATTTTGCAACTTTCACTTTATAGACTTTGGACTTTACAGACTTTCGACTTTATAGATCCCGCAAAACCAGAAATCTATGATTTCATAGTTTTTCGAGGATGCACGAATTATTGAAATCAGTCAATTGACGGATTTATAATTCGGCACTTTCGATCCCGAAAAAAAAGAAATCTAAGATTTTGGTGTTATTTCGAGGATGTTTTAACCCTCGTTTACGGGGCTCGAATTATTACAAAATCTTAGATTTTGAGAATTCGGCACTTTACGGACTTTCGATCCCGAAAAAAAAGAAATTTCCAATTTCGTGTTTTTTCGAGGATCCTCGAAAAATTAAAAAATCAAAGATTTTTATTTTTCGGGACTTTATAACCTTTTGACTGTATTATTCTTGTTTTGTAGCAAATACCTGAACCCAAATTAGTTGACCATTTTTTGCAGCTACAACAGCGGCCCCAAACTCAGTAAAACCACCAGTCATTATATTTCGACAGTGTCCAGGACTTTTCATCCAATCTGCCATCACTTCTGTAAGTGATTCTTGACCTTTTGCAATATTTTCGCCCACCCAGCTCCACTGATAACCAAGTTTTTTCACTCTCGAAGCCACTGTTGATCCATTTGCTCCAACGTGAGAAATACCTTTCTTCTTTGCAAGAAACATTGCTTGAACTTGTGCTGCAGTTGCTAAAACATCGTTCCATATTAATGGAGCAACTGCTTTTTGTTTTTTACTTGCACATTTGCACGTTTTAGAGCGCTCTTGATTCGTTAAAGTGAGTAAATCTTTGACGTTTATATTCTCTATTTGTGCAATTCCTGCGTTTATTAGGAATGACAATATACCTAAAGCAAAATATTTTTTCATACATAACTTATTAGAAATGTCTAGAAATCAAAAGAATTCTTCTGCCTTTTTACAATTTATACCAAATCTTGGTATAAAATAGCCCAAAGACATTTTATACCCTAGATTGGTCTAATGCCGCTCGTAGATATAAATAGATCATTGATCGTTTAAGTAATGGACTATATTATATCTAGAAGCGGTTATTACTTAACTTTTTCGTTGTACAACCAGACAGCATCATTATAAACTGCTTTACGAAGTGAAATATTGCTTTTTACTGCTTTTTCTTTGCAGCTTGATAACATTTCTTTATTGGTATATATCTGATTTTCGTATTGTGCTATCCAAAACCATTTGTATTTGGGGAGTTTGGGATTCTGTTTTGTGTTTGCCAAAAACAAAGATAACGCTGACAATTCCTTGTTAAAGGATTTTCGGTAATTTATACAATAGGTAATCAGCGATTGATAATTTTCTTGATTCTCAACAATTTGCCGAGATTCGTAAAACCATTGAGGCGATTTATAATTTGGCAATTCGTGTTGAAGAACGGTGTCTGGAAACCCCCAAAATGCTTTATATAAATTCATTTCGGTAATCATCACGTAAATTATCTTATTGCTTTTTATCTCTTCAATCACATTTAAGTTCTTAACCCAATTGGCATTTTCACCCCAAATATTTGGATAAATGGTGTTGTTATAATACCAGAAATCAGTGTTTGAAAATGCGTAATGAGGAATTTTATTATCAAACAAGCTCCAATTGTAGCTGTCAGCAATAGTAAGTGCCCTAGGTCTTGTTTTTCCCACGGTATCAAAAGTGATTTTTGGATATGCTAAAAGTTCATGGGGTAACTCATAAAATAGGTTTAATGTTTTTTCTAAATCAAAGTCAACATCCTTGAGTTTATCAGTTACTTCGAACCCATTCCATTTTAGTTGAGGCACATTTATTTGAGTGATTTTTTGAGTGTATTTTAACATCGTGTCAGCAGCCAAATACATTCCATAAGTACTCCAATGTACACCATATTTTGAGTATAGCGGATATGAAATTGTATCTTTGATTGCTCTAAAATATGCTTGTAAGTCTAAACAATTAACACCCATTACTTTTGAAAGTCGATGATAAGTATCATAGTTAGAAGTGGTTCGTTTTGTTGGAAAATATTTATCTGGAATAGATTCAGGATAGACTCCTGCTTTTCCGGGTTCGAGAACAAGGATTACGGTAATGTTATATTTCTCCTTTAGAATATCTTGTGCTTTTTTAAACCGATTGAGATTTTCTCGAATATAATCTTCACCCATGTAGTTTCTACCGATATAATCAACAATATATCCCTCTTCGTAAAGAAAATTGTTTTTGCCCAGAATTGCTTTTTCAGCATGAAGTTTTTGCAACATTACAAAATCAAGGTGGTTTGCCAAACGAATAAGCGTATTTCTAAATCCTGTTTTTTGTGCAGATAATTTAATCATCGCTTCCTGAAACTGGTCATCAAACCATCGTTCCCAAGTAAAGTACTTTAAAGTGTATTCTTTTTCTCCAACAAAAGCACCATCTAAGGGAGGCTCTTTTACCACCGACAAAAGTCCGACAATAATAGGAGTCGTTAGCAGTAAAATTACAACAGCAAAGAGAATTTTCTTCATGTTAATAATAGTTTGCTTTTATAATATCTTGTTCATACGACCATAACGATGATTTGTAAACCTCAATATCAAGAGATGTTTTATTCTTTTCCGTCATATCATTGAGTTGGTCGAGAAGCCCTGTATCTTTAAAAATTCTGTTTGTAAAGTAGGTGCTCCAAAAAAGAGTGACCCATTTATTTGAGGAGTTTCGCTTGGCAAGAATAACCATTTGAGACATGTTTTCGAGTGCATTCTCGAATGGTATTTTGTGAAGATTTGAATATTTTAGCAGTTGAGGAAAAAGTATTTTGCTGTTTACAATAAAATTTTTAGCCTTATAATTTTCGTCCATTATGGTGTCAAATCCGTATATCTGCATAGTTTTTTCAACAAAATTCCAGTACATTCGATAATAATTAAGCTCGTTTGCCATTAAAAAAATGATTGATCGCTTTTCAATTTCTTCTTTTAAATTAAGTGATTTTACCCAAATAGTATTTGGTCCTTCATTAAAAGGATGAACTGTTGTATTATAATACCAGAGGGTGTGATCTTTGAACATATTTGAAGGAATAAGAAGGTCTTCATACATCAATGCATAGCTATCGGCAATAAAAAGAGCATCAGGACGAGCTTTATCTGTGGTGTCAAAACGAAGAGCTACATGATTGTAGTTTTGATGAGGTCTAATTGTGAGGAGATTCATCGATCGCTCAATTTCGTTTTCCGACGGAGTAGGTGTTTTAGAGATATATACAGAGTCGAGAATAATTGCTGGAAGCGACAAATTTGTAGTTTTAGCAGTGAATTTATACAAGGTGTCAGCAGCCAAATAACAACCATAAGGACCCCAATGAAGACTTTTTTCTGGGAATATTGTGTACTGTGATGGTTTTATCTTTTTGCTAAAGAAGGTCTCTAAATCCAATATTCTTATGTTTGATTTTTTAGCTACCTCTTTTAATGTTTTATAATTTGTTTTGCCATCTACACGACAAACGGCACTCATTGGAAGAAAATCACAATTATAAGATGCAATACCTGGTTCTATTACTGGAATTAGAGAAATACCTTTTTCCTTGAGTAAAAAATCTTGGACAATTTTTAGGTATTGAATCTTTTTGCTTAAAAATTCTTCCCCACAATATATCCTGCCCGTATATTCATCAATATAACTATTATCGAATAAATATCCAGATTTTCCTGAAACAATAGCAACAGCTTTGGGTTGGATTAATATTCGATAATTGAGTTCATTTGCAAATCTTATTAAGAAATTGTGATAACCAGTGTTAAAAACGGCAGATGATTCTACTTTTTTTTGAATAATATCGTTAAACCATCTATGCCAAGTAAATTTATGAATTGTTTGTCCCATAGTTAGTTGCTCTCCAAAAAAGGAAGGTTCCTTGTCATACTTTATCCAACCTAAACCAAAGGGAAGGGTTATAGCTATAATGCAGAATATCAAGAGAATTCGTTTCATGGTTAAAATCTGAAATAAATAAATGGATTATAATCAGATGTTAAAATATTTCCCAAGGAAATGAAGAATAAGACAATCGCAATTAATATAAAGCCAAGGTGAGCAAAGCTGTTTTTTTGAATTCCAAAGATATAATTTTGAATTTTTTGAGTAAATCCAGAAAATGCAAAAAAGGAGAAAAATCCCGCTACCGCAAGGATGACAAAAAATCGAACTTCTAGAAATTGATAGCTTAAATTAAAGTTGAAACTGAACATGTTTTTCCAGATGGCAATAGCGTGATCGAGGGTTTCGGCTCTAAATAAGACCCACCCAATCATCGTTGCTAAAAATGTAATTGGGATAGCGATGAATTTTCCTAATTTCAATAACCATTTTTCAAGAAATAAGCGATCGAGGATTAGAAAAAGCCCATGATATGCACCCCACGCAATAAATGTCCATGATGCGCCATGCCAAAGACCGGAGAGTAAAAACACCAGCCATAAATTGAAGTAAACGCGTTGTTTTGAAACTCGGTTTCCTCCAAGAGGAATGTAGAGATAATTGCGCATCCAATTTCCAAGCGAAATATGCCATCGGCGCCAGAATTCAGAAATACTTTTCGAAATATATGGATTATTGAAGTTCTCGGGAAATCGGAATCCCAACATTAATCCAATACCTATCGCCATATCCGAATATCCTGAAAAATCAAAGTATATTTGAAAGGTATATGCTAGTGTTCCGAGCCAAGCAGAGGCGCTATCGAGAGTGTCAACAGGCATTGCAAACATGGTGTCAGCAAATTGTCCCATGGTATTTGCAATCAAAACCTTTTTGCCTAATCCAATGCAAAACCGAAAGAACCCAGTAAGTTTTTCGTCGATAGTTTCTGTTTCAAAACGTCCTGTAATCTGATCAGAAATTTCGTGATAGCGGATAATTGGACCGGCTATTAACTTTGGAAATAAGATA
Source organism: Bacteroidota bacterium (assembly GCA_037130365.1). Taxonomy (GTDB): domain Bacteria; phylum Bacteroidota; class Bacteroidia; order Bacteroidales; family WCHB1-69; genus JBAXTE01. Next base: position 30,920 of record JBAXTE010000033.1, on the reverse strand, counting down.
ATATAAAGTTGGTAATTCCAAAAGTGATTGAGCGGTTTATGAACTCTTCGATAAACATCTATTACATAGGTAAGCGTTTCGAAGGTGTAAAACGAAATCCCTATTGGCATTATCACATTTAGCAAAGGCATCGGTTTTCCGCCCATTGACTCTACCAGTGCATTCATATTATCGATAAAGAAGTTGGCATATTTAAAGTAGAATAGAAGTCCAACATTGATAATAAGAGGAATAAGAAGAAATAATCGACGTCGCTTTTTGTCTTCAATTTTATCCATATAACGCACCACTTGATAATCGATAAAAGTGGTTCCTAATAAGACAAAAATAAACTTTGGTGCACCCCAAGCATAAAAGAAAATGCTAAAAGCAAGAAGTACAATATTTTTATATTTTTTTGGAGTAAGATAATAGGTGATTAATAAAATCGGGAAGAAATAGACTAAAAACAGTGCACTACTAAAGACCATAACCTAGCTTTTCGTTATTTGATTATCGAAATTTCTCAGCAAAAGAAAGTATCACCAACTTTGAGGCGATAAAGATACAAAAAGTTTTTTTGACATAAGGGTATGTAATCTCATGGTAAATGTATATTCTCATATTTCAAATCAAAGTCTTGACAACCAACCATATAACTTGTTGAATTTTTTAACATTTTGTATTCTTATCTAACTATCATATAATTTATGAATACTAAAGATTATTGTAGTATATTTCACAAATGAAGAATCTCCATCTTATTGATTGACCCCGATTCTGAGAATCGAGGATTTGCCAGAAAAAATCGTCAATCTGACTGAAAATTGTGAATGGATTTTTTGAGAACTCACTTAAGGCAATGTGCCTAAGCAAAAAGCATGCGCCAAACCATAGGAGCTTTTATGTTCGCTGCACAAAAGAATATCATTATATGTAATTGAAACTGTAACCGAAACTGTATTTGTATTATCATCAATAACTTTAGCATCTAATTGTTCTAAATCACCCTCTTCTTTAAGTTGAAAGAAAGACCATTCTGTTTGATTTGATGGAACAAACACTTTGACATTGTTGTATGTAACCTCAGTCATATCAGTTAAATCTCCAGATACCGAGACAATATATTTTACCATATATTTTTTTTTAACTTTTTCTTCTTTTTTGCAACCATATTGTAATACAGTTCCACTAATAATAAATATCACAATAAATATTCTAATAATTTTTGATTTCATATGAAACTATTGTTAATAAGTTAATATTCAAAATTATATGTTACTTACAAAATTATATTGTTTTTTATATTTCATTTAAAAAGCCTCAATGGTGTTGAATTTGATTGTTTTTTGATTAAACTAATATGATTTTTTGATTTTCAAAAACAACAACATCCCCAACTCGAAGTTTTTTGCGTTTTTGGGTTTCTACCAAAGAATTTACAATAACCAAGCCTTCAGAAATCACATAATTGGCCTCTCCTCCAGACTCTACAAAGTTCAATATTTTTAAAAGCTTATTTAATTCAATAAATGGGTGAGTCTCTAAATCAAATTCAATCATGGAATTAATGGTTTTATGAACTTCAAAAGTAAAATTATTAATTGAGAAATCAAAAAAAAAGAGCGCTATTAACGCTCTTTTTAATAAAATATATTCAATTATTATCTTGATCTGTTTGATGCTGGACGGGATTCCTTTGTTGGCTTCGAACGAGTAGGTTGATTAGATCTTCCTGGTTTGTTTTGGTTAACTGAACCACCGTTATTTGTTGGCGTTTTACGATTATAATTGCCGTTTGAATTCCCTTGGTTTCTCTTACTGTTATCCGTTTTTTGACCGTTATCTATACGAGGCTTACTGTAATTGTTTTTAGAGTTATCGATTTTACGATTATTATTAGTGTTAACATTTGGATTATTAGACCTTCCGTTATTGTTTACTTTTGGATTATCTGATCTTCCGATATTATTTGCTTTTGGATTATCGTATTTCCGGCGATTTTCTGGAGTTGAGGTTACATCATTTCTACGATTATTGCCAGTGTTTATTCTATAATTATTAATCGATGTACGATGGCGATTTACCACATAATCAGACGATCTGTGATGTGTACGATATGCATTATACGCATTTGTTCCATAATGATGGTAAGAACGATAATAATGATGGTGATAATGATAGCAATGACCGTAATAATTTCTCCATGAATAAGGATTCCAAGGACGCCACCATTGTGGATAATAATCCCAATACCAAGGGGATACCCAAACAACGTAATGAGGGGCATACATATATGTTACACAAGGCCAATACCAAGCGTTAAACCAAATGTTGGCAGAACAATAAGAATTAGATGGACCACCTTTAACATTTCCTTGGTTTACTTCGTTTTCGTTGTTAGGCTCATAAAAGATGTTTTCACCATAAATGTCTTCGTCTCCAACAATTTGAACAGAAACTTTTTCAGTACCTTGTTTCTCAATTTCAATAACTGCAATATCTTGAAACTCGGTTTTGTTTATTGGGACTTGCAAAACAATCGCATGTGCATTATTTAGCACATTATCAACAACTCTAACATAATCAATTTTACCATCATCGTTGAGGTCTAAATTATTGATTTTGTTATCATCTTGGTTCAACATTTTTTCAAAATCTTCTAATGATTTTGCATTTTTGAACATTTCTAATGCACCTTGAAGACTAAAGTTATCTCCTGGGAGTCCAGTGCTGTCTTTATAATTTACTTCAACATCCTGAGCTTTAGCAGAAAACGTCAGTGCAAATATACAGGCAATTGCCGTTAATGTTATTCGTTTCATGACTTTAATATTTAAATGATTAATAACGAGATTTTTTTATTTTACAAATATCTAGCCAAAAGTGATTGATCTCAATTAAGGCAAAACATCTCAAACTACAACTATTCTTCTTTCTCTTCTTCGGCTATACCCATCGTTTGTTTAAATTTCTTTAGAATAGTTTTGGCGCCAGGTCGATAATCAAAGCTCGGTTTGCCTTTATCGCTTTTAGATCTTCGTTCATCGCTTTTCATTGCAGTCATTTTCTTCATAAAATCATTATCTGTCGAGTAAATAGACATTGTATTTGATTTAAATTGAAAGAAAAATTCAGTTTCATCAATTTTGAAATACATGTATAAATCGTCGCGCGATCGATTTTTCTTAATTTGAATAATGCCAGGAACATATTTATTGACTTGGTTTTTGCCAAGCAGAGCAATTCCAATATCACCATAAGAAATAAATGATTTTTGTTCGGAATTCCATTTAAGTTTCATGTCCGAAATTAAAAAAGTATTCATAAGTTTGGAAGGAACTTTCTTAAACCGGAGTTCTTTTTTTAATTCATAAATTGCTTTTTCGGCATCTTTATTTCCTAAAATTTGAACAATAGCTTCATGATATCTATCATTATCAACAACATCAATCCCTTCAAAATTTGAAGATCCTTCAATATAATCGCTAAATATTTTCAAGAGATCTTCACTAAAAAGAAAGTTAATCGTTGCGGCAAGGTCTATTGTGGTGGAATCAAGCATCATAAAGCTTTGTATTCTCCCGAAAGTAAACATATCTATAGCTCCCAGCTTTGCCCCAAGTTTAATTTGCCCAAGCCCCGAAGCAATACATGTTTTCTTGTTGAGCATAATAATATTTCCTGGCAACGTAGAATCTGCAATTTTTTCAGCTGATGTAATCAAGTATGAATCTAACTCTTTGCTAAATGTTAAAAATCCGTATGCAGAAACAACTTCTGGATCATTGATTTGTTCTTTAGATGTGGCAAAAGCGCTATACATCCTACCTTCTGGTGTTGCTACAATGGCGTTCGCAATTTTCTTATTATTGATATCTTTACTGTTTTCATTTGCTGGTATTAATATTTCTTTTGGATTAATATCTGCTTTAAAACGCAAAGGAGTTCGTTGAATAGTATCACAACCTTGAACCAAGCTTACTCCTCCGCTAAAATTCAAAAACTCGTTTTCGGCGGTAAGTTTTACGTCTCCAATAAATCCAAAATCAGGACTAAGAGTAAAAGAGCTTTCTTTCAATATTTTTCCATCTGCAAAAGTTGTTGCTTTTTTATCAACATAAATAGTGTCAAAAATTACTTTTTGAGAATTGTTGTTTTCGTCTATATAATTATAAGAACCTTTACTTTTATACCAGTTTTTAGCACCTATAATAGTCGTTGCATCATAAAATTCATGATATTTTGAAGTTACATTTGCAAGCACTCTGCTATTATTAAGGGTTTCAATTTCTGCTTTCTTATATATTTTAACAGTTCCTCCATAAGGAATAATTGCTGCATCTGCAACTCTAATAAATCGAACACCTTCGGCATTAATGATGTAATTTTTAAGGTCATAAACCGCTTTTGTAGTAGAGAAAGATAATGAGTCTTGAGCAGGGTGAGTTGACGTAAGATAATTTCCTTCAGAAACCATATTAAGAAGATCTCGTGAAGGGGTTTTATTGATATCTGTTTCTTTATAAGGATCAGCGTATACGAACGATATTTCGTCTTTATCCATCATCCAATCAAATTCAGAACAACTTGTTTTATACTGATTGACTGGAAAATCTACAATTGCATTAATCCCATTAGAGATAAAGTTTCCCGATCGTTTGGAAAAATCAACATGGCCTTTGTAATTTGATGCCCGAAGAGAAAACTCGTCAAAATCATAAGCTTTTAAGTTAAATGAAGTAGTATCTGATAATATTTCATGATGTTTTAATTCAAATTTATCTGAGGTTAATTCTGCTTTGTCAATGCTGATTTTTCCGCACGCTAATGCTCCATTTGGAGTAATTTCGATATTTCCTATCAATTTAGAATCTTTAAAAATATTCAAAGGTGTATCCTTACTAAATACTTGCATTTTATTGTTGTATGGTTCCCAATGCATATACACATTTGTTCCCGTAGCTGCTGGATATTGGGTTCCAGCTTCTTGTTCACGAACAATATATGTATCGAGTGAGGCATTTGATGAGTCGGGGAAAAACAAACATTCGTTCGTTGTACCAGTTGAAGTGATATAATTTATGGTTCCATAACCATGTAACCCTTGGTTACTTAAGTCTAGTTTATTTAAAAAAATTCCTTTTCCTCCATACGCAAGCATTCCTTTATCTGGTGTTTGATGGATAAAACCCAATGAATAATCTGGCCTAACTTTGAGTGGTTTAACAATGTCTTCAAAAATATCTGCTGAGACTAAGTAACCATTAAATTCAATGGAGTCAGTGGCAAAATCATCCAATTTTTCAATCACAAATGGGTTTACTCTAAAATAAAACTTTTCCTTTTTATATATTCCATTATGAATAAATGGCTTGTTATAATAGACGTATCCAGGCGTTGTTGAAGTAAAAATTGGATACCTCGGCATTGATATTGTTCCTGATTTGTTATTTGGTTGATCAATTTCAATTACCCCTTTTATATCCTCAATCACACTACGAACTTTTATCAAAGGGAAATCACCTTCTCTATTCTGAGCCCCTTTTTTGTCTTCTACAAAAAAAGTAACAGAATCAATTACTGTCATGTCTAAATTAAATTTTTCGTAATTAAATTCGCATTTTTTAGCATTAAAATCGAATAGTCCAGCTTCCACTTTCCCAGAGAATTCAAAGTCTCTATTCTTCTTTAATGTAATTTCACCATCTTTGGGGTAAATATTTACAATTTGTGAGTCGCTGAGAGTAACAGCATTTACACCGTGAATTTGAAGGTCGAAGTTTAACAGACTCAGGCGAGCATTTTCTTTAACTTTAACTTTTGATGCAAATCTTATAATGTCATAATCACGTTTATGGGATTCTGCCTGAATAAATGTTCTTAATCGTGATTTTACTTTGACTATTTCCTTGTCTAAATCATATTCCAAGAATCCTAAAATGGCTAGTTGGATAACAAAAGATTTTACATCTTCTGGAGCATAACCTAAGTAATTTACTAATTCTTGCAATGGGGCTTTTTGACTAGTTCTATCCTTGAAAAACTTATTTATTTTATATAGTGGGTTTACTTCGTGAAATCCTTTAATTTCATTTAATTTCGTGTCGTCAAAATAATCCTCAGATTCAAAAAGAGCAGAAGTTTCGACACCCGGACCTGGAAGCATTTTAAAATCAAAATAGGCTTCATCTGTTTTCCAATACAAAGCCTCAAAGTACATATCTAATTTGTGATAAGTATTAAAGAAGGGACCTCTAGACAATCCTTCGTTCATTCGAATTAATATTACCTCTTTCTTTTTGTCGTCGTATCTAAAATTTATAGCCGGATGAGAAATTGTATCGTTATCGATAAAAATCATTGCCCTGGCCATATTGGATACGATTAAACCTTTTTTAAGAACCATTTCTTGAGAGCCAATTGCCATAAATCTTTTCCCTTTTCTTTTAAAAACAAGAAGGACGTCGGTGTTCTCATCACCAGACCCAAGAAATCTAGCTCCTCGCATTTCAACACCACCCTCAAAATCAACATTTTCGAAGTAATTGTTTAAAACAATACGTTTATCATATGATTTAAAACGAGGATAAGTGGCCTTGTCTTCATTGGCTCCTAAGGTCGCTTTATCGATAAATCTACCTTTTAATGGTTTACTAAAAAAATCAGTATTTGTATACAGAACAGAATCAGCTTCCAGATTAGGTTTTCGGAGCACAATCGTTGATTTCGGAATTTCTGCATAAACTTTTTGAGGATCAAAATCCGCACGCTCCCATGTAACTCTTCCGCCTTTTGTCTGTGCAATACCCAGTGTTGGATAATATGTTACGATGGTATTTTGCAAAACAATACTATCTGATCGAACTCTGCCAATTAGGTTTCCTTTTTCAAAAATTATTTTAGGAATTGTGTCGAAATCAATTTTGAATTTATCTGAAGTCACATACCATTGCACTTGATTGGCGTTGAATATATTGTTGGTTCGAAAAAAATCGGTATAATCATCCAAAAAGTTAGGAAATTTCGAACTGCTTTTATCCATCATATAAACCAATCCTTTAGACCACTTCATAATATTATTTTCGTCGGGATTGGTCTCTGTAAATGCCATATATGCATTAATAAAACTCTCAAGATGAGGAAAGGCTTTCATTTTTTTCCCAATCATCAAGTTGGCCATATTGATAAAATTTTCTTTTTCGGCAGCATTAATCGAAGCTGATATCCAATAGAGTTCAAAGGCTTTGCTGATTTTTTCAGCTTTTTCTTTATTCTCTTTTATTACATTTTTATAAATGTCTTTAATCTCACTTACTGTTTTATCAACATCCGCAGATAGCGGTTTTAAGGTTTGAGCACTTATTGCTCCAAAAAACAATAAAAACAAAAACGTAGTTCCTATATTTATTAATAATTGCGTTGGCTTCAGTTTATACATAATGCTCCAGTTTTGAATATTATCATATTGACCTTATTTATGCAAAATACAAGTTTGTAGATCATTATACTTTCTGAAATATAGCAGCGGTCCAATTATTATCTACAATATTTTTGATAAAAGCAAGGCCTAATTCGTTTGCTTGCTTTGTGATTACTTCTAAATCGTATCCTTGATAAAACCCACTAAAAAGGATGATGCTTCCAGTCTTCATCGCATGGGTATAATGATGCATATCGTTAAGCAGAATATTGCGGTTGATATTGGCCAATACAATATCAAATTGTTGATTTGGAATTGCCGATGCATCGCCAAGAAGAACGATGCAATTGTGAATATTATTCCGTTGATTGTTTTCTAAATGATTTTCGTAAGCCCAATGGTCATTATCGATTGCTACAATTTCTGAAGCGCCCATCATAGATGCTAAAATTGCTAGAATTCCAGTACCTGCACCCATATCTAGAACTGTTTTATTCTGAAAATCAAGATCCAACATTAATCGAATTACCGAAGCAGTTGTTTCGTGATGAGCAGTCCCAAAGGACATTTTTGGCTCAATTTCAATTTGATATTTGGCGTCAAAAGGTTCCGTATGAAATGGGGCTTTTATCACACATCTATTGTCTATATTAACTGGGGTATAATTGCTTTCCCAAACCGCGTTCCAGTTTTGATTTTCAACTTCGTTATATGAAAAAGTGATGGTGAAAAGTGGATTGTTTAATGTTTCTAAAGCACTCACTTTATTTGCATCAAATAGCTCACTTTTTATGTATGCCATCACACCTATTTCTGTTTCTACAAAGCTATCGAAGCCAATTTCGGAAAGTTCGGCAATGAGAATATCCACGCCTGGATCAACGGGCTCAACATTACATATTAATTCAATATAATCGGTCATTTTGTGTTTTATTTATTTTATTTCTTTCGGGAAAAATGGTTTTTTGGTTATTACATTGCCAATATTTAAGAGGTGTTTATCTGAATTTTATCAGTTACATAACAGTGTCATTTAGAATCCAAAGACCTTATCCTTTTTTGTATTATTAATAATAGTTACAAATATTTTCAATTTGCAACTATTATCTTTGATCTATCAATTTAATATTTATTTTGAAGCGGTAACAGCTTCAGCAGCGTCTACTATTTTTAGAAATTGTTCAGCATCTAAAGAAGCACCGCCGATAAGACCACCATCAACATCTGGAAGAGCAAATAAAACTTCCGCATTTTCAGCATTACAGCTTCCACCATATAAAATAAATCCTTCATCAGCGATAGTTTGGGTGTATTTTTTTGCAACTAATTCGCGAATATATGCATGCATTTCTTGTGCCTGACCGGCAGTTGCAGTAACGCCTGTACCTATAGCCCAAACTGGTTCGTATGCGATAATAACTTGTTCAAATTCTTTTTCTGATAGATGAAATAATGATTCATTTAGTTGTTGCTCAATTACAGCAAATTGTTTATCTGCAGTTCTTTCTTCGAGAGTTTCACCTACACAAAACACGGGGGAAATATTGTGTTTTATCGCCATATTGACTTTTTGAGCTAATATTTCGTTGGTCTCGTTAAAATATTTTCTACGTTCGCTATGACCAATTATTGAGAACCGAACTTCCAAAGATTCAAGCATTTCTGCTGAGATTTCGCCAGTATACGCACCCGACTCAAATTGACTTATATTTTGAGTTCCAATCATCAAATCTGATTCCTGTTCGATGTCGGTAGCCATTTCTAAATAAACAAACGGAGGAAAAATAATCACCTCAACCGTAGTTGATTTTTCTTCAATACCCTCGGCAATTGCTACAATAAGGTCTTCTGCATCAGAGAAAGATTTATTCATTTTCCAGTTTCCTGCTACAATTTTGTTTTTCATTTTATAGATTCTTTAAGTTTAATAATCGTTATGAAAGTCTGATTTTTGGATCTAATAATCCGTAAATAATATCTACAAAGATATTAATAAAAACTAATATTACGGAGATGAATAGCAATGCGCCCATTAACACTGGGAAGTCGTATTTTTCTAAGGCATTCACAATCACAATTCCAACTCCTTTCCAATCGAAAATATACTCGATAAATACAGCACCAGCCATTAATGCAGCAAGCCAGCCCGAAACGGCTGTTACAATTGGATTTAGAGAATTCTTAATTACGTGTCTCCAAATTACTTGAAATTTAGTTAGCCCCTTAGCATAGGCGGTTCTGACGTAATCCTGCGATAATGTTTCGAGGGTTGCGCTTCGTGTTAATTCCACCACAATTGCTAACGGTCTAATTCCGAGGGTGAAGGCTGGCAATATCAAATTCTTTAAATCGAGATATTCCCCATTTCCAAAATCATCCACAGTGTATAGACTCCCAAACATATTTAGACCGGTGATATCTCCCAATAAATAGGCAAAAATCCAAGCAAATACAATTGCGGCAAAAAACGAAGGCAACGACATACCAAACACAGAAATAACAATAGCGGCTTTATCAAAAAAGCTGTCTTTGTACAGAGCGCACAATATTCCAATTGCAATTCCTACTACGATGGCAAAAATAATTGAAACGAATGTGAGGAGGGCTGTCTGCGGAAATGCCTCGGACAGAATTTCGGTAACATTTCGCTTGGTTTGATATGAGCGCCGCAAATAGGGCGCTTTTATCGCAATTTTTGTCTTCCCAAAAGACATCACAAAAAGTGATTTATATTTGGTTTCATCATAAAAAAAGTAGCTTTCGCGATTATTGCGATGCACCGACAAGGGTGAAACGTCGTTGATATAACCTAAAAATTGGGTAAATAGCGGTTTGTCGAGACCCAAATCGTGACGAATGGCTTCGGCAGAGGCTACATCACTTCGTTGCCCCATCATCATTTTGGCTGGATCGCCAGGTAGTACATTGAAGAGAAAAAACACCACGACCACGACTCCAAAGAGCACTAAAAAACCGTAACCAAGGCGCTTAATGATGTATCGTATCAAAGTATTTCCTGTTATTTAATAGTTAATGACGATGAATATTTGGCATAATCAGCATCATAATCTTTAATCAATGATTTAAAGGTTTCGTATGATATCATTTTTCGATGAGCCCATTTGTCCATAATATATCCATTTCTTAAAAGTAAAATACCTGGATTAGAACGAATTATGGTCTTTAACGCTGTAGGATCCGCAGAATATACTGGGAATTTTGGGTTAACTTCTTTTTGAAATTTGGCTATTTCGTTAGGTGTAGACCCAGTTATACAAACAAAAGAAGTACTATCAACCGCACATTTTTGGGCAAAAGAATTCAGAGATTCAAACGTCTTTTTATTTGTTGCTTCTAAATCATAAGCAATCACCAAAAAGTGATACCCTGGAATCGTGATTATTGGATCGGTAAGATTTTCTCCCATTGAACTAGAAATATTAAAATCGTGAATGGGAGCCTCTTTAAAAGGTTGGATAACCGTTTTTCGTTGATCAACAAATGTAAGGTTAGCCATCCGAATTGAATCTTCCCAAGGAAGTGTTTCGGCTGTAAAAAGTTCTTCGTTTCCTGTTTTATTGTTTTTATAGACCAATTTAATCTCCGATTTTTCCATCGTTGGCACAACCAAATCTGCAATGCGGTTTCCGACTTTCCAGGGGCGAAAATCTATTAGAGCATCATAACGAAGGGCGTATCCCTGAATTCCAAGACCAATTGCGATGCCCATAAATATGATAAAGTTTTTAGCCCAGCTAGGCACCATCCGATCGTAAAAACGGGTGCGATAAGAAAAAACGATAATGGCAAAAGTAATAAATACTAAATTTTTAAAGAACGTTTCCCAATTGGTCATTATTAAAAAATCACCAAAACAACCGCAATCGCTCACTGGGTTTTTTAACGCTAAATAAAAGGTAAGTGGTGTGAAAAATATCATAAAGAGAAAGGTTCCCCATGCAAAAAAGCGCATACGAATTCCAAAAAGAACCACAAATCCAATTAAAAATTCGGCTAAATTCGCTAAAACTGCAAAAGTTGATGCTGCTGGAAGCAACCAAGTTAGTTTAAAAGCCATAAGGTAATCATGGATTTTATAGGTAAAACCAAGTGGATCAACTGATTTAACAAATCCAGAAAAAACAAAAACGACTCCAATTATAATTCTTGCAAAAACAGCTGCATTTTTTCGCATCGAAGGCACAAAAAAGTATAGTGCTGCATCCAATAAAGCAAAAGCACCTAAAATAATGATTACAATTAAATTATTACTCATAAAATGATATATTTATTGATTATTTTCGGATATTTTTATCAAAGCAAACACTGCATAATTAATCATATCTGCATAATTGGCGTCGTACCCTTCGGAAACAATTGTAATTCCTTGGTTATCTTCCATTTGCTTAACTCTTAGAATCTTCATTAAAATAATATCCGTTAATGAACTAACTCTCATGTTTCTCCATGCTTCATCGTAATCGTGGTTTTTGTTTTCCATTAAGGATTTTGAAGCTAAGAAGTGGTGGCTATATAACTCAAGAACTGTTTCTGCAGGCATGTGGCTATTTTCAGAATTTGCAACCCCTTTATCTAACTGAATCAATGCCATTACTGCATAGTTTATGATTCCAATAAATTCAGGTTTTATTCCTTCGTTAACTTTTGCAATACCTTTTTCTTGAATACTTCGAATTCGTTGTGCTTTAATATAAATCTGATCGGTGAGAGATGGAGTTCGCAAAATTCGCCAAGCAGTTCCGTAATCTTTCATTTTGTTGAGAAAGACTTCAGAGCATTGTTTAAAAACATCGTCGTATTGCTTGCTTGTGTCAGCCATTAGAGGTATTTTTTGATTTATTATTGGTTTTATTCTGGATAAAATTATAAAAAAAACAGTTGTGTCCTTGCAAAAATCTTTAAAAATTCAAAAAATAATATCTTGTCATAAAATCGATTTAATTATTGGTTTCAAAAAAGGTATCTTTGCATCACAAATCTTTAGTTATGGAAAACAGCCAGTCCTCAATAAATTGCAAAGGAAAATTATTTGATTTAAACACTCCTTGTGTGATGGGAATTTTGAATATCACACCCGATTCCTTTTATGATGGTGGCAAATATTCATCTGAGGAACAATGCATTAATCAAGTCCAACAAATGATATTGGATGGGGCTAAAATTATTGATATTGGATCCGTTTCCACTCGACCAGGGGCGAAAGAGGTGGATGAGAAGGAAGAACTACATCGATTGATTCCGGTAATAAAAGTGCTTGCAGACAAATTTCCCGACACCATACTTTCTGTAGATACTTGGCGCTCGAGTGTTGCAAAAGAAGCCATTAATTCTGGCGCACATATTATAAACGATATTTCGGGAGGACTTTTCGATGAGCAGATGTTCTCGACCATTGCTTCTTTGAATGTTCCATACATTATGATGCATACCAGTGGAAAGCCTGAATTGATGCAGCAAAATCCACATTATGAGCATTTGGTTAATGAAATTATTGCTTTTTTTGCTAAGCAACTCTCACAACTACGAAAACTTGGCGTTCATGATGTTATCATCGATCCAGGATTTGGATTCGGAAAAACGCTTGATCATAATTACCAATTAATGGAAAAACTCGAATCATTTCAACTTTTTGATCTTCCAATTTTAGTGGGAGTTTCTCGTAAATCGATGATTCAAAAACTCTTAAATATTACTGCTGATGAAGCCTTGAATGGAACTTCTGTTTTAAACACCATTGCCCTTTTAAACGGAGCAAAAATTCTACGAGTACACGATGTAAAAGAAGCTGTTCAGGCGATTGAAATTGTTAATAAAATTAAATCTACAAAAAGTCCTCATTAGGGATGATGACGATACCTATTTTTTTTGTAGGTTTGTAAAAATAACTGATTAAACTATTATGTTTTTATTTGCTTTCGACTTTATAAATGTAAAGCCACTTGATATTGTTGATATTCTTTTGGTTTCTGTACTTTTATATCAGCTCTATCGGTTGATTAAAGGCACGGCAGCGATGAAAATTTTTGTTGGAATTATTGCCGTTTTCTTTGTCTGGAAGATAGTAAACACACTTCAAATGGAGCTTTTATCTGCGCTTATTGGCCAGTTTATTAGTGTTGGCGTAATTGCGTTGATTGTGGTGTTTCAACCCGAAATTCGAAAATTTTTATTGTTATTAGGGAATCCCGATTTTTATAAAAAACGAAAGTTCTTGCTGTGGCACTATTTTAACGAGGAAAACACCAATATTAGCCTTGAAACCATTGTGGATGCATGTCAGAAAATGGCAAACGAAAAAACTGGAGCTCTGATTGTAATGGCTCATAAAAGCGAACTCGAAGAATATATTACCACTGGAGAAATTGTAGATGCCCGCATTGGTAGAGAGCTAATTCAAAACATCTTTTTCAAAAACAGTCCATTGCATGATGGAGCTATGGTGATTCAAAACAACAGAATAAAAGCGGCTCGTTGCATATTGCCAATTTCTACAAACAATACTTTGCCTAGCGATTTAGGCCTTCGACATCGTTCGGCACTTGGACTTACCGAGAACTCCGATGCCATAGCCATTGTGGTGAGTGAGCAAACGGGCAATATCTCATTTTGTAAAGAGGGCGTACTTTATCTAAACATTCAACCTGCAAAACTTTTAGAGTTTCTTTTAATAGAATTTGATCAAACAAAAATCAAAAAATAAAACAACGATTATGAATACAATAAAACAGTACATTGACGAAAATCGCGCGCGTTTTTTATCAGAATTATTTGATTATTTGCGTATTGCATCCATAAGTGCTTTATCGGAAAACAAACCAGATATGTTGAAAGCTGCTGATTTTTTACAAAAGGCACTCATGCAAGCAGGAGTAGATAAAGCCGAAGTAATGCCTACTGAAGGAAATCCGGTAGTGTATGCAGAAAAAATAATAAATCCAGCGTTGCCAACGGTTTTGGTTTATGGTCATTACGATGTGATGCCTGTTGATCCTATAGAATTATGGAAATCGGAACCATTTTCACCAGAAATTCGGGACGAAAAAATATGGGCTCGTGGTGCCGACGATGATAAAGGACAAGCGTTTATGCACATAAAAGCATTTGAGTATATGGTAAAAACCAACCAATTGCCTTGTAATGTGAAGTTTATGATTGAAGGAGAAGAAGAAATTGGTTCGGTAAGTTTGGGAACATTTTGTGAAAATCACAAAGAGATGCTTAAAGCCGATGTTATTTTAGTTTCAGATACTGGAATGATTGCTCAGGATATACCTTCAATCACTGTTGGATTAAGAGGTTTATCGTATTTAGAAGTTGAGCTTACGGGTCCAAATCGTGATTTACACTCAGGTATTTTTGGTGGAGCTGTTGCAAATCCAGCAAATATTTTGGCAAAATTGATTGCTTCTCTTCACGACGAAAAAAACAGAATTACCATTCCAGGTTTTTATGATGATGTCATCGAAATATCGATGGAAGAGCGCGCTGAAATGGCGAAAGCTCCTTTTAATCTTGATAATTATAAAAAGGCTTTAGATATCGATGAAGTTTGGGGTGAGGAAGGTTTTTCAACGATTGAACGAACAGGAATTCGTCCAACCTTAGATGTAAATGGCATTTGGTCGGGACATATTGGCGAAGGAACAAAAACTGTTTTACCATCAAAAGCGTATGCAAAAATATCGATGCGTTTGGTTCCAGCACAAGATTCAGTAAAAATAGCAGAACTTTTTGAACAACACATGAATGCCATTGCTCCAAATCAAACCAAAATTAAAGTCACAAATTTGCATGGTGGCGAAGCATACGTGGCTCCGATTAACACCATAGAATATCGGGCAGCACACAAAGCGTATCAAACTACATTTGGCAAGGATCCAATTCCAACCCGCAGTGGTGGCAGTATTCCAATTATTGCATTGTTTGAAAAAGTGTTAGGAATAAAATCAATATTAATGGGTTTTGGATTAGAATCGGATGCTATTCATTCACCTAACGAAAACTACCCATTATTCAATCTATTCAAAGGAATTGAAACCATTCCTTATTTTTATAAATATTATGCGGAATTGAAAAAGTAAAATTTTCAGTGCTTGCAGATTGTATTTTATCTGAAAAAATCGAATTATCTTTTAAAAAAGTCAACATACAAAATATCCGTGTGTTGACTTTTTTTATGCCTTAGATTTGGTGTAATTCGTTAAAACATTTTCGGCACAACGGTTCATAAGCATCCATTTCGCCGAGCATAACCAATTTATCTCCCGAGGCTGTTCTATGCGAAAAATGTGCTAAATCTCCACACGACATACATATTGCGTGTACTTTTGTAACTTGTTCTGCCACAGCCAATAGCGCGGGCATTGGACCAAATGGATTTCCTAAAAAGTCCATATCTAATCCAGCAACAACAACACGAATTCCTTTGTTGGCTAATTTGTTACAAACATTTACAATTTCGGCATCAAAAAACTGAACCTCATCAATTCCTACAACTTCCACGTCATTGGCCATTAGGAGTATTTGCTCGGCACTTTGAACTGGTGTGGAAGCAATTTTATTTTCGTTGTGAGAAACCACATTTACATCATCGTATCTTACATCGATTGCTGGTTTGTAAATCTCAACCTTTTGTTTGGCAATTCGAGCTCTATTCAATCTTCGAATAAGTTCTTCTGTCTTGCCGGAAAACATTGAGCCACAAATGACTTCTATCCATCCTTTATGAGGATTGCGGTTGTTCGTATTTTCTAAAAACATTATATTTGCTTTATCAGATTTTTGATTACCTTTATCGTGTATTTTCGAAAGATAATATCATCAAGATTGTAAAGTTAAAAATTAGAACTTTGGAATTAAAAAAAGTGTTGATTCAATATATATATGTGACAAAAATACAAAAATATTATTTGAATTTATTATAATTATTTAATATGTCAAAAAACATGTACAAAGACGAGATTGTAAATATTTTAGAAGTAATTCTCGAGCAAACCGAAACGATTATTGCCTATCCAGAGGGTCAAATATCTCAAATAGAATTAGATATTGTGAAAGAAAACATCCGAAAGCTGTATAATTGTTATACAATTTTAGATAAAGTAAATGCTTCACTCGTGGATAAACTTACTCATGATGTTGCTTTGGAAGTAAGCAGAATCAAGGAAAAAGAGACGAACAAAGCAGATTCAAATATTGAAATTGAAAAAATAACTGTTGAGCCTATTCAAGAATCAGATGAAGAAATTGAGCAACCAGCTGATATTGAGCCCATAATTTTGGATGAGCAAAAAGATGAAACAATTACTCCAACAGATGTTTCTATTGATGCTGAAGTAGTTATTTACGACCAAATTGCGGAATCTTCGGAGAGCAAAGAACAAGTTCATGAAATTATAGCAGATACTCCATCTTCGTCAATTCTTATTGAAAAGATTGTTGTTGAAGTACCAGAAATTATTGACACAAAGGAGGTTGAAAAAATTATTCCAATTGTCTCCACTCCTATTGAAGAAAAGCAAACAATTGCTCCAATAAAAGAAGAAAAAGTTGTAAAGCCTATAAAACCAAAGTTAACAACAGGTTCATTATTTAGCTCGTTCGAAACCACCTCAATTGCAGATCAATTTAAGGATGAAAAGAAAACTTTACATGAGCAAATGGGCATAAAAAAAGAAGATTTAAGTATTGCCGAAAAACTTCAACAAAAGCCTATTGTAGATCTTATTAAATTCATTGGAATTAATGATAAATTTCTATTAATCAAAGAATTATTTGAAAATAATAATGAAGAATACACAGATGCAATTCAACTTTTAAACAATTTCAGTACAATATCTCAAGCCTTCGATTACTTAGATATTTTAAAGACAAAACATGGGTGGAGTGAAACATCCGACGCAAGTCTAAAACTCTATGATTTGATTAGAAGAAAGTACCAAAAATAGTTGAATTCAATTAAAAAGTCATAAAATAGATGCAAAAAGCAATAATTCTCTTAATTTTTGTAGTTATAACTCTTGGAAGCTGTAACAAACTCGATATTGAAAAAGGCACGCCGAAATGTGTTGAAAGCAAAATTGATAATCTCAACAAAATAGCTTGTGACGACGGAGCAAATGTAAAGGAATATACTTTTCAAGGGAAAACGGTATATCTTTTTTACCCAGGTGTTTGTGGTGCAGATATGACTTCGGAGGTTATTGATTCAGAATGCAATAGTCTAGGGCTTTTAGGCGGTATTTCGGGAAATACTAAAATTGGTGGGGAAGAATTTTCTAATGCCGTTTATATAAAAACTACTTGGGAAAAATAGACGTTAAACTATTGATATAAAGCATTGACATACAACATTAAACTCAGGATTTAAGATTTTTTAGTATTACATCAAAACCTAAAATAATTGGAACACTTAACAAGTATTAAATTAAAACAGATTGTTTATTTCACATCGATAATTCTTTTTCTTTCTGGATGTGCAGCTCCTAGATCAATAACTCAATCGGGGAAAGTAACCCCTCACAAGCAATTTCGATTTGGAAGCAATTTTTCGGGAAATATATCAACCTCTGTTTCCAAAACTCTATTTGATGGTGCCCAATCTACAGCATCAGATTTAATAAACCAAGACACAGTACGATTGGAAGAAACAGTAGCCAAACTTGAAAAAGTTGCACTTGCATACTCTTTGGATCCTATTGGTTCTGGGTATGATTTTTACCTCAGATATGGCGTGTTAAAGCATTTCGATATTGGGTATAAATTTGCTTCCGGAGTTCATGTTTTTGATGCAATGTATCAATTTATGGGCTCAACAGGAACCATAGAAAGTGTGGGGAAAAAAGGAATATGTGGAAGTATTGGGGTTCAATATTCTTCTCAAAAATATGATTTGCCTTTAGGATTTAATAAAATTCAAGACTTGCTTGGTTACACGATGAAGCGAAAGGACATTTTAATTCCTTTGATATTCAGTGTTTCGTTTGGAGAAGAGGAAAAATTTGGAAATTTTTCATGGGGATTAGCCTACAGTCATTCATTTATCGATTATGGTTTTGATCCAGACAATATCTTTTATGATAGAATTAATTCCACAACACCAGTATCTTTAACCGCAATTGAAGGAAAAAAGAATTACAGCTCTATTGGCGCATTTGTAAACATTAAAGCTGGTTATAAATATGTATATTTAATTTCCTCACTATCTGTGTTTTATCAAGATTACGGAACTTATAATATGCTTGGTGGTGGAACTGCTAATTTATCTGGTTTAACCATAATTCCGACGTTAGGCATTCAATTTAATCTCCAAAAATTGCCCTGGTTTAAAAAGAAGTCGGTTTAAAACCTGACTCAGCAATAATTTAACACGTCTGATTAAAAAAAGGACATACAAAATCACAATTCTATTAATGGGTAAAAATCACAGAAAAAGACCCGTTTATTCTTACTGTCAAGGATGTGATACCGCTTCTAGATATAATATAGTCCATTTCTCAAACGTTCAATGACCTATTTATTTCTACGAGCGGCATCAGACCAATCAAGGTATAAAATTATCTTTGGGCTATTTTATACCAAGATTTGGTATGATACGTCAAATTGCGTGATTCAGATTGATTCAGAAAGTGGATAAATCACAACATGCGTATTAAAGCACTTCAAGATAATAGTAGGCAACGATTAATCTAAAACCACTTTTTCTTCTTGAAAAACAACACACTCAATGATGAAATGGAGAAGGAGATTAACGCAACTATCCAAAACCCAAATTTATTATCTATAAATGAGTTCGGAACATTCATGCCGTAAAAACTAGCAATTAATGTTGGAATCATTAAAATAATAGAAATTGAGGTAAGTTGTTTCATAATTACATTGAGATTATTTGAAATTACCGACGCATAAGCATCCATCATTCCACTTAAAATATCGCTATAAATATTTGTAGTTTCGAGCGCTTGTCTAAGCTCAATATCCACATCTTCAATAAGCTCATTATCAAGACTATCTTTTATTTCTCTAATGTTTTTTATTCGATGCGACAGGATGTCGTTTCCTTTTAACGAAGTGGTAAAATAAACCAAGCATTTTTCGAGTCGCAATAGCGTTTGAAGATCTTCATTACGAATGGATTTTTCTAACTGATTTTCAGCATCTTTAATGTTTTGGTTAATCTGTTTCAAATACTTCAAAAACCACACACTTGACGAGAGCATAAGACGCAATACAAAATCGAAATTGCTAGTTTTGACAATGTTTTTTCGTCTAGAAAACTGAATAAAATCGGTAATCATTTCTACTTCGTAAAAGCAAATACTCACAAAAACATCACCTTTAAACACAACACCCATCGGAACCGTAATAAAAGGAAGTTTAATATCGTCGTTTTTGTATGGTAATCTCATCACGCAAAGCGTCCACCCGTTTTCGATTTCAATACGTGGTCGCTCATCAGTATCCTCAATATCGTTATAAAATGCGATAGGAACATTTAGTTCATTGAGTAAGTAATCGCTTTCTTTTTTACTTGGGTTTTGAATGTTAACCCAGCAATTAGGTTCCCATTTTTCGATTGGAATTAATCCAGTGCCATTTTTGTAAAATGTAATCATGCTATATTCCTCCATAAAATTACTAAACAGAGGGAGTTATAGCCGTTCCTCTATTCAGAATAAATTAAACTACAAGAATGATAATCGTCCATTTTGGATAATTTTTTTAATAGGATGCAAAAGTAATTCTTTTTTTTAAATAAACCCCGATTACGAATTAAGTTTTCTACATAATGCATTCAGAAAAACGCCAATTTGTCGGTTCTTCGAGTAAAAAAATCAAATCTGAGTTTGACTAAATTAGTAGTGATTAGAAATTATTGTCAGCTTAATTGTACTTTTGTAAAAAAAATTGCACAATATGGAATTATTCGAAAATGTGGAACGGACAGAACTTTCGGAACTTGGAGAGTTTGGATTAATAAATTTGCTAACCAAAAACATTGAATTAACAAACAAATCAACGATTAAAGGTGTGGGTGATGACGCTGCTGTACTAGATGTTGATTCCAAGAAAATCTTAATTTCTACAGATATCCTTACCGAAGGAGTTCATTTTGATTTAGCATATACTCCGTTAAAACACTTAGGATACAAATCGGTGGTAGTAAATTTATCTGACATTGCAGCCATGAATGGTAAACCAGAGCAAATTACCGTGAGTCTTGCTGTATCAAATCGGTTTTCTGTAGAAGCTCTCGAAGAACTTTATGAAGGAATATTTATGGCCTGTAAACGTTATGGCGTTGATTTAATTGGTGGCGATACAACGACAAGCAAATCTGGATTATTTATTTCGGTAACTGTTGTGGGAAAAGCTGCTGAGGAGAAAATCACTTACAGAAATGGGGCAAAAAAAGGTGATTTAATATGTGTATCGGGTGATTTAGGTGCAGCTTATATTGGCTTGATGATTCTTGAACGCGAAAAAAGAGTATTTGAAGTAAATTCAGAAATTCAACCCGATTTAGATGGTTTTGATTATGTATTAGAACGACATTTAAAACCAGAACCTCGCTTAGATATTGTAGAAAAACTCAACAATCTAGCTATTGTTCCGAACTCAATGATTGACATTTCCGATGGATTAGCTTCCGAAATAATGCATATTTGCAATCAATCAAAGGTAGGTTGCAGGCTCTTTGAGGATAAAATTCCCATCGATATTCAAACCGAAGATACCGCTAAAAAATTTGGATTGGTGCCAGTTACCATCGCTCTTAATGGTGGTGAAGATTATGAATTGCTATTTACCGTTCCTCAAGAGGATTTTGAAAAAATTAAAAACATTGAAGAAATTTCAATTATTGGATATATTACCGATGCTGCCGAGGGAATGAGTTTAATTACTAAAGACGAGAAAGTCTTTGAACTCAAAGCTCAAGGTTGGGATGCATGGCTAAAACAAGAACAACGGTCGTAAATAGTGTCTATAATAAATCATAAAGATTTTTCACCAAAACTGAGTTCTGATTTAATGAAAAGTCATTTATTTGAGTAATTTTGATCTCTATTGTCCGATAAATTTTCAATATTTTCAGCCCCTTTGTCCCCTCCCGCTTCTAGCGGGATGAATTCCGGGGAAATATTGAAAATTTAATATTAATCAATTGATTTTCAATGTACCCCTTCAGATTTGGGGCAAAAGTATTGAAAATCATGCCTAAATATCAATTTCATAAACCAAGCCTTTGTCAGAAAAAAATCTTGTAATGTACAGTTTATCTGCATTATACAGCAATTTTATTAATTTATATCGGACAACAATCAATTTTGACAAGTAATCATAACTTTTTTTGTTGTGATGCAAGCCTTACATGAGATATTTCCTTTTTACAAGCATGTTTTTGAGAAAAGGACAACTTGATAAACTAAAGATTACGAGCGGGACTAAACTTTAATTTATACTAATCATTCTGTTTTTTAAAAGAAAACTCACTCAATTTCTGTATTTTTGCTAAAAAAATAGAATCATGTTACAAATACAATTAATTCGTGAGAATAAAGAGTTCGTTATTGAACGACTTAAAGTTAAGAATTTTGATGCAACACAAATTATTGAAAGCATTATAGACATAGATGCCAAGCGTCGCGAAGCTCAAATAAATGCCGACGATTTACTCGCAAAACTCAACGCTTTAGCTAAAGAAATTGGAGATTTATTTAAATCTGGAAAACAAGCGGAAGCCAATGTGTTAAAAGAGCAGGTTGCCGCATTAAAAATTCAAGCAAAAGAATATACCGACAAACAAGATCAGTTCGAAAAAGAGCAACAACAACTTATAGTGCAGTTGCCGAATCTTCCTCATATTTCGGTTCCAAAAGGTAAAAGCGCGGATGATAATGAAATTATTTTTTCCGAAGGTGATGCTTCTGATATGGCTGATGATGCGCTTCCTCATTGGGAATTGGCCTCAAAATATAACCTTATCGATTTTGAATTGGGAACCAAAATAGCTGGTGCAGGATTTCCTGTGTACACTGGCAAAGGTGCTCGATTACAACGTGCGCTAATCAACTTTTTTCTCGATGAAGCAACGGCAAATGGCTACGTTGAAGTACAACCTCCTTATGTGGTAAACGAAGCCTCTGCGTACGCTACTGGCCAACTTCCAGACAAAGAAGGACAAATGTATCATGCAACTATCGACAATCTCTATTTGATTCCAACAGCCGAAGTTCCTGTTACCAATATTTATCGTGATGTAATTCTGAAAAATGATGATTTTCCTGTAAAAAACTGCGCTTACTCTGCTTGTTTCCGTCGCGAAGCTGGTTCTTATGGCAAAGATGTTCGTGGATTGAATCGATTGCATCAGTTTGATAAAGTAGAAATTGTTCAAATAAACCGCCAAGAAGATTCTTATAACACGCTCGAAGGGATGAAAGATTATGTAGCCTCAGTTTTACGCAAATTGGAGCTGCCATTCCATATTTTACGATTATGTGGTGGTGATGTGAGTTTTACTTCTGCATTAACTTATGATCTTGAAGTATATTCTAAAGCACAGCGTCGTTGGCTCGAAGTGAGCTCTGTCTCTAACTTTGAAGCATTTCAAGCAAATCGCCTAAAGTTGAGATATAAAGATGCAGATGGAAAAACCAAACTTGCACACACTTTAAATGGTAGCGCATTAGCACTTCCTCGGATTGTAGCTGCTTTGCTCGAAAACAACCAAACTCCAGAAGGAATTAGAATTCCAAAAGCACTTATCCCATATACTGGTTTCGAGATAATTACACTATAAACGAATAAATGAGCAGGTCTAATTATTTAATAAATAGAACAAAATCAGGATTCTGTAATATCTTTTACATGGTCTTGTTTGTCCTGCTTTTTATTCCTGTTTTAGGCTTTTCTCAACCTCAAAACAACGACGAACAACTGGCTATTCAGTATTTTACAAATCGTGAATACGAAAAAGCTGCGATGATTTTTTCTAATCTATATGAAAAAAGACCCGATGCATATTATTATGTGTATTATTTACAAAGTTTATTGGAATTACAAAAGTATGATGATGCCGAAAAATTAGTAAAAAAACATCGGAAGAAAAATAGTATAGCTCGCTATAGTGTAGATTTGGGATATGTGTATGAGCTTTCAAATCAGAGTGATAAAGCAAAAAAAGAATATGATAAAGCAATTAAAGACTTGCCTGCTGAACAATTTCAGATTACTGATTTAGCCAATGCTTTTTTATCTAGAAGGCATCCAGAATTAGCCATCGAGACTTATCAATATGGTCGTAAAGTATTGAGTAATCCTTATATCTTTAGTATCGAAATTGCTCAAATGTATCAAACGTCAGGAAATATGGAGTTGATGATGCAGGAATATTTGCGATTAATTGAACAAAATCCAGGAAATGTTGAAGATATTCAATTACGATTACAGGGAGTTTTTACCGATGATGAGAACAATTCGAAGTATGAAATTATTCGAAAATCAATTCTAAAACAAACCCAAAAACAACCCGAAAACATGGGGTTTGCTGTGTTGATGTATTGGCTTTCGCTTCAAAAACAAGACTTTGAAATGGCTATGATTCAGGCAAAAGCAATCGATAAACGTTTTAATAAAACAGATCATCAACTATACGAATTTGCAAAAGTTTCTTTAGATAATCAACATTGGGATATTGCCATTCAAGCATATCAATATATAATTGACAAAGGCGAAAAAGCAGATTATTACTTAGTTGCAAGAATTGAACTGCTCGATGCAAAATATCAACAACTTACATCTATTTATCCATTGCAAATTGCTAAAATTTCGGAGTTAGACCAGCAGTTTTCGGCTTTGATTACAGAGCTTGAGTTTAATCCTCAGGTGGTGCCATTTATTAGAACTGAAGCGAAAATAAAAGCATACTATTTGAATCAAATTGGGGTTGCAGAAAAATTACTTGATAGTGCAATTAAAATTCCCGGTATTCTGCCAAAAGATCAAGCATTGTGCAAATTAGATTTAGCCGACATCAAATTGTTTAATAACAATATTTGGGACGCAACTTTGTTGTATTCTCAAGTCGAAAAGGATTACCCTAACGACACTTTAGGACATGAAGCTAAGTTTAGAAATGCAAAATTATCTTTTTATATTGGAGAATTTGAATGGTCAAAAGCACAACTAGATGTCTTAAGATCTGCAACTTCTAAGCTAATTGCCAACGACGCAATGCAACTATATATGTTGATTTCCGATAACGAAGATGAAGACAGTACCAATATCGCACTCAAACATTATGCTGATGCTGACTTGTTTTTTTATCGAAAACAGAATAAGCAAGCCGTTCAATGCCTTGATTCTATTGGAATGCTTTCGTTAGAACATCCATTGGCAGACGAAGTGCTTTTTAAAAAAGCTCAAATCAGTATTAGTCTGGGGAAATATTCAGATGCAGATAGCTTGCTTTCTAAAATTTGCAACTATTATTCTGAAGATATTTTAGCTGATGATGCATGCTTTTTAGATGCAGAAATAAATCAAAAACATTTGAATAACAAGGAAAAAGCAACTACTCAATATCAGAAAATTATCACCAATTACCCTAGTAGTGTGTACATTAACGAAGCTCGAAAAAGATTCCGCTTATTGAGAGGGGATCATATTAATTAATTTAAGAAACAAATAATGGATAATATTAGGGCTAAAAAGCATTTAGGTCAACACTTTTTGCATGACGACAATACTGCTCAAAAAATTGTTGATGCTTTAGTTTCAAAATGCAATACAGTTGTTGAGGTTGGACCAGGAATGGGTGTTTTGACAAAAAAATTAATATTAAAAGACATTCCAAGTTTTTTTGTAGTTGAAATCGATCCTGAATCTGTAGAGTATCTTAAAGAAAATATTCCACAACTAACTCCAAACATTCTTGAAGCCGACTTTTTAAAACTTGATTTGTCATCTATAACTGATTCTAACTTGGCTATTATTGGTAATTTCCCATATAATATTTCCTCTCAAATCATGTTCAAAGTTTTAGAACACCGGAATATTGTGGATGAAGTGGTTGGAATGTTTCAAAAAGAAGTAGCTCAACGAATTGCTTGTAAACCAGGAACTAAAGCATACGGAATATTGAGTGTATTAATTCAAGCGTGGTATAATGTAGAGTATTTATATACCGTAAGTAGAGGTGTTTTTGCCCCACCACCAAAAGTGGAATCAGGGGTAATTCGAGTTACTAGAAACAAAACATTATCTTTGCCTTGTGATGAAGCACTTTTTGTGAAAGTAGTTAAAGCTGGCTTTAATCAACGTCGCAAAACACTTAATAATTCTTTAAAAGTCTTAGGATTAGGAACCATTTCATTACCCGAAAAATTTGCTAAAGAGCGCCCCGAACAATTATCTGTTGCTGATTTTGTTGAGCTAACTCAATTTATTGAAAATATAAAGTTCTAAAGCGTGACTTTTGTAGATTCTTTTTAATAGTGTCAAAAGTTGTATATTGAGGAAGAACCGTGATTAATCTTTAACACATCTAATCGAAAGTCCAGAGGCTTTTTCTATTGCACCAGCACCAAAAAAGCTACTGGTATTATAAAGCAATCTATAAGATGCTACCGTTGATACAGCGCCTTCTGTTGAGCTCCAAAAACATGCATATTTTCGAAAATCGGAGAACGTCCCACCTTCATCGCGAGAACCCACCGCAAGAGCTGTAAAACCCGTTGAGTTTGTAGCACCAGTGTTTGGGGAATTCCAACTATTTGTACCCGTTTGTTTTAATTTGCCCCCAGCAGAATCTGCTATTCCTAAATAAGAAAGCAAATTATTCCAGTCTGTATCGGTTGGAATATGCCATCCTGTTGGTGCAATTTTTCGACTATCATTTAACGCATACCAGTTATAAAATTTACCATAATGTGAGCTGTTTTCGGAAGTGTAAAGATCATAATCGCAATAAGCTCCATTTAAGAATGAACTCCATTGCATATTATTGGTAACTTCAGAAATTGGATCACCATTTCTGTAATGGGTTACATTTAGGTTTTCAGCCATCCATACTTGAGTTCCAATCACCGCTGTTTGATAAACATTTCCATCAACATCCGTTATTGTATGTGGCGTAGTAACTGTGGTAACTATAATTTCATCTGGAGTTTCTTCTTTTTTGCAACTATTAGCAAGCACAAATAAAATACTCAAAAGAGCAATAACGTAACTAGATTTATTTTTCATGGTAAAAAAAATAAGTTTGTATTAATTTGATATTCTGTATATTAAATTTCTGATTTTTACGACAATGCTTGGTTCACTTTTCCAGAAGATTCTATTACGTCTTGATATTCTTGAGGCGTTAAATCTTTAAAGAAGAAGTTGATTGGATTAATCTTAGTTCCATTTTTGATTACTTCATAATGTAAATGGGGTGCAGTAGACATTCCAGTACTTCCAACATAGCCAATGCACTCCCCACGTTTCACTTTTTGACCAGGTTTTACTGCTTTTTTCGACATGTGCCCATAAAGTGTCTGATAACCAAATCCATGATCGATTACAACCACATTTCCATACCCAGACATTCCCTTAATTTCTACAATAGTGCCATCTCCGGCGGCATAAATTGGAGTTCCACGAGGTGCAGTAATATCAATACCTGTATGAAAGTGTAATGTTTTTAATAATGGGTGAAATCTCCGTCCAAAACCAGAAATGATGTTTTTTGCACCATTTTTAATGGGAATTATTGCAGGAATTGACGACATCATTTGGGATTTATTGCGAGCCATGTTCCACACTTCATCGAATGATTTCGACTGAACATATAATTGACTTGTAATCTGATCTAACTTTTTGGTAGTTTCAGTAATTAGTTCCGAATTATCGAATCCTTTTAACTCTTCATACCGCTCCGAACCTCCAAAACCAGCTTTTCTAACACTGCTAGGAATTGGGTCTGCTTCAAAAATAGATCTATAAATGTTGTCATCTCGATGTTGAAGATCTGTAATTACGGATTGTATCTTGGTTAATCTATCGTTGAGCAGTTTGTATTGAAATTCGTATTGATCAATTTCACGCTCGAGTTTCTTTTCTTTAGGAGAGTTGAAAAAATTATATGCAACCAACATCACTAAGGTTGAAAAAGCAACACCTGTAGCTATATAACTCAGAAACTTTAATATTCGCCCTTTAATTGTTACCTTTGCTCGTTCAAAAGTTAGTGATTTTGCATTAAAATGATATTTTGTTTTTGCCATTATTTAAACCTAGTTGTTTTTCCCGATTGACAAAAATATCGTTTTTAGTTCAATAAGCAGGCTATTTGATGATTAAAATTTGTTAATTTTGCATTTTGCATTAAAACAGTAAACTATTATATCCGCATAATTATGATGACTTCTAACGAGATTCGCGAAACTTTTTTGAGCTTTTTCAGTGGCAAAAATCACCAAATTGTCTCTTCTGCTCCAATGGTGGTTAAAAACGACCCAACACTTATGTTTACCAATGCAGGGATGAACCAATTTAAGGATATTTTCTTGGGAAACAACGTGGCAACTTACACTAAAGTTTCAAATTCGCAAAAATGTCTTCGTGTTTCCGGAAAGCATAACGACTTAGAAGAAGTGGGTAAAGACACTTATCATCACACTATGTTTGAGATGTTAGGAAACTGGTCGTTTGGCGATTATTTTAAAAAAGATGCTATCGATTGGGCTTGGCAATTGCTTGCCGATGTCTATAAAATTGACAAAGATAGAATGTATGTTACCGTTTTTGGTGGCGATAAGGGCGATGGTCTGGAAGCCGATTCCGAAGCACTTGAAATGTGGAAAAAATATGTTCCCGAAGAACGAATATTGTTTGGTTCCAAAAAAGACAACTTTTGGGAAATGGGCGATAGCGGTCCTTGTGGTCCTTGCTCCGAAATACATGTGGACATCAGATCGGAAGAAGATCGGAAGAAAATCTCCGGAAAAGATTTGGTAAATAACGATCATCCACAAGTAATTGAAATATGGAATTTGGTATTTATTCAATATAATCGTCAATCGAATGGTTCATTAGTGCAACTTTCGGCAAAGCATGTTGACACTGGTATGGGTTTCGAGCGTTTGTGTATGGTTCTTCAAGGCAAACAATCAAATTACGATACCGATGTTTTCCAACCAATTATCCAAGGAATTGCTCAAATGGCTGGAGTAGAATACGGGAAAAATGAAGTCAAAGATATTGCAATCAGAGTAATTGCCGATCACCTTCGTGCTATTAGTTTTGCTATTGCCGACGGTCAGTTGCCTTCAAATACTGGTGCTGGTTACGTTATCCGAAGAATTCTGCGTCGTGCTGTTCGTTATGGTTATACCTTTTTGAATTTCAACGAACCATTTATTACTAAATTAGTACCTGTTTTGGTCAATCAGATGGGACATCAATTTTTAGAGCTAAAAAAACAAGGAGATCTCATTATAAAAGTGATTGCCGAAGAGGAACAATCATTCTTAAGAACCCTTTCGCTAGGAATTCAAAAATTTGAAAATCACACAAACACACTTGGGAATAACAAAGAAATTGGTGGTGATTTTGCGTTCGAGCTCTTCGATACTTTTGGTTTTCCAATTGATTTAACGTGTTTAATTGCTTCCGAAAAAGGACTTACTGTTGATATGGAGGGATTTAAAAAAGGGTTGGAAGCTCAAAAAACTCGCTCTCGTCAAGCGGCAGTTGTGGAAACCGAAGATTGGGTGGATTTAATTGAAACTCAAACGGAAACCAAATTCTTGGGATATGATACACTTTTGTGCGAAAGTCCGTTGGTGAAATATCGCAAAGTGAAAGCAAAAGATAAGGAATTCTATCAGCTGGTATTTGAACAAACTCCATTCTATGCTGAATCTGGAGGTCAGGCTGGCGATAAAGGAATTATGATTTGTGGCGAGGAGAAGATTGTCATTACCGATACCAAAAAAGAAAATAATCTTACGGTACATATTTCAAATTCACTTCCAGTTAATTTAAACGGGGTGTTTGCCCTTCAAGTTGATGCACACCAACGTCAACATATCGAAAACAATCACTCGGCTACTCATTTATTGCATTCCGCATTGCGAAAAGTTTTAGGCACGCATGTGGAGCAAAAAGGCTCTTTGGTGAATTCCGATCGACTTCGATTCGATTTTTCGCACTTTGCTAAAGTTTCAGACGAAGAAATTGCTGAGGTTGAAAAAATTGTAAATTCTAAAATTCGTCAAAATATTGCGCTGACCGAATACCGCGATATGCCGATAGATGAGGCTTCTAAAATGGGAGCAATGGCTTTGTTTGGCGAAAAATATGGCAATAAAGTAAGGGTTATTCAATTTGACTCAACCTATTCAACGGAATTATGTGGCGGAACTCATGTTAAAGCCACTGGCCATATCGGATTGTTCAGAATTGTTTCAGAAGGAGCCATTGCAGCTGGTGTTCGCAGAATTGAAGCCATTACGGCAGATGCTGCTGAAGAGTTTTTAAACACTCAAATAGGGACATTAAATTTGGTGAAAGAGACTCTGAAAAACCCAAAAGATGTGGTGAAATCTGTTACCGACTTAATGGAAACCGTTGAAGATCTTAAGAAACAATTGGAGCAAATGAACCGTGAAAAAGCGGGAAATCTTTCAGAAACACTCAAAAACAGCATCGAAGTCATTAATGGAGTTAACTTTATTGCGGCGCGTGTTGATTTTGATGCAGCAACGGTTAAAGATTTATCATTCAAGATGAAAGGTGAAATTGAACATCTGATGTTATTGCTTATCACAGAATTAGAAGGTAAAGTTGGACTTTCGCTGATTTTGAGCGATAATCTGGTAACCGACAAAGGAATGGATGCTTCTAAACTGATTCGCGAAATTGCGGTAGAGGTTCAAGGTGGCGGCGGTGGACAAAAGTTTTACGCAACAGCAGGAGGTAAAAATCCTGCGGGAATAGACAATGCAATCAAAAAAGCGAAAAGTTTGATTTTATAAACTTAGACAATAAATAAATATATCATTAGAAATTCAGGGGACAATACCCTGTTTTTTGGTGAGTAAAAACTAAGAAAATAAACAATCATTTTTTTAAGTTTTCAAATTATTCATTGCCTTGCTTTTGTGGTAAAAACGGATGCTTTTTCTTGCGCTTTTATAACAAGATCTGTACTAACGCTTTAATAGAAGCTCAACCGCCGAAAAGTTTTATATTCATCGAGTTTAACTTTCAGAAAGGGCATAAACCGCCTTGAGTAAAAGAGCGTAAAGAAAAAGAAACAGTTCTGCGTAAAGAAATCGATGGTGTTTGACGACGTTAGACAAAATGTAGGTTGAAATTATTTATTCACTAGAAATATCATTTTGGCTAAAAGGAGGAGTTCGTCGATTTTAGCAGGTCTGTTTCTTTTTTAGCCCTTTTGCGACAGCGGCGGCATTTTTTGCTGACTCGTATATTTGCACAGGAAAAT
>JBAXTE010000032.1:0-47001 GCA_037130365.1 Bacteroidota bacterium | reverse complement strand
CTAATTCAAAGAACGATTTGTATCTTTGTACCCTGTAGCAACGCAGGACACACAACTGTAGCCAACAGCGTTAGCGCCAATAATGAATTTAAAAGCATTATGAAAATTATAATAAATCATAGATTTTTTATTACAACAGGCTTGATAATATGGGTTTTGTCATTTTTTGGAGAGGTATCATCATTTCAACCATATTCAACAGTTGGTATTTTATTATCTCCTATTTTGATAATTCTAGGACTTTTTTATTGGTTTAAGTATTATAAAAGCAGTAGAGGTTATTATCCGAAATTTTGGACTGTTTGGAAAGAGAATTTAAGAAAAATGAGAAGTAATCCTTTTGCAGGAATTGTGTTCTTATTGAAACATATCATTGAGACATGGACTTTAATAACAATCTTTTTTATGTTGTTTGTTTTGGTCGGTTACTTTGCAATAGGAAATTCAGAAGTTTTTAAGACTATAAAAAAATATTGTGAAAGTAATAAAGAAATTTTAGCAAAATCGGGGAAAATATATTATTATGGAATATTGATAAATGGAAAAATATCAAAACAAAAGAATAATGGTTTTGCAAACTTTTCTTTTACAATCGTTGGTAAAAATGGCAACTTTTCAGCAAATTCTGAATTAACTGAGTTAAATAATCAATGGACAGTTGAAACATTAACGATTGAATGAAATGAAGATTACTGACTCTAAAAGCGGTTTTACACAATAGCGGGGTGGCGGGTTTTGAAAGTTCAATAATATTAAATATCTTTGTTGTAGCTAGACAGGAAATTGGGGTTTATTCCGCTGCTGCTCGAAGCCGCAAACGTTAGCAATAATTTTGAAAACCGAAACATGAAAAAAAAACTATATTTTTTATTCTTAATTTCATGTCTTTTGACAATAAGTTGTTCAAAATCAACTCAGCAGAAAAAACGCAATTTTTTCATTTTTGATACTGAGAAAATACTAACAATTGAACAATCAAAACAGTTAGATTCACTATTTAGAGAGCATGAAAAAAGGACAACAAATGAAATTGTCATATTAACAACACCTGACTACGGCCACTTTAAAAACATTGTTGATTTTTCAGTTGATTTTGGGGAAAAACAAGGAATAGGTAAAAAGGAATACGATAATGGTGTTGTTATAGTCTTTAGTAAAGCAAAAAAGGAAATTAGAATTTCAACAGGTTATGGAACTGCAGAAGTTCTGAATGACAAAATTGCTTATAAGATTATAGATAGTCTGATGACACCAAAGTTTAAGTCAGAATTGTATTTCGAGGGCTTGAGAGATGGAAGCATTGCAATTGTAAGTTTTTTAGACAAACCAGAAAATAAAATAAAATTAAGACCAAAAAAGAAATAAAAACTATTGCTTATAAACTTAAACATACATATGAGAAATTTTATTTTAATTTTCACTTTTTTTTTAGCAAGTTGTAATTCATCGATATATGTTTTTGCCCAAAATAATACGAACTTTAATAAAATAAAACCAATTCCAGTATATCCTATTGATGAGTGTAAGAACAACAAAGAATTAAAAGATTTTGTAGACAAGTTAAAACGCGCGATAATCAATAAAGATACTGAATATGTTTTTTCAATAGTAGCAGATTCAATTATATTAACATACAATGATGTTGAAATTGAAAATGATAAAAAATTTTTAAGAAAGAAATGTAAAAATGACACAGTTTTAAATGAATATTTTCTACAACCATTATTAAGGGGTATTTCACTCGGACTAATTAAGCGTGTGAGTAATAACGAAGTTGAATATTCATTTCCTTATGTTGTTTATACAAAATGGTATAAAGGTGGTAATTATGGTTTTTCACCAGATTTATGCGCTGTGGATTCTAATGTACAGGTATATTTAGAACCAGATACAACTTCAAAAGTCGTTGGACGGTTAAATTATGAAGTAGTGAAAGTTAACTATGAAAAATTAAATGAAATTAAAAATAAAATTAAGGGAGTCACATATTATAATATTTTGGATAATTGGTATTACATTATGAAATACGACAATAAAACAAGTGGATTTGTTGAAGCAAAATATTTGTACAGTATGATGGGCGTTAGAGGTAGATTTGAAAAAATAAAAGGCAAATATTATTTAACCAGTTTTATATCTGGGGATTAAAAAGGTATTGCGAACAATAGCGGGTTTAATGTAAATTGAAAGTTCAACAAAAATTTAAATTCCAATAGTTTTCAGTATCGGTTTGGCTAGACAAGAAATTGGGATTTATTCCGTCTCCATGATGGGCAAGTTATTAACAACTATTAAAATTAAATGATTATGATATACAATCAATGGTACGTAATACTTGAATCGAAAGAACTTAAAAAAAATAAGCCATATAGAGTGACACGTTTTAATGAACAACTATCTTTATGGAGAGATGAAAAAAATAATGTTTGTTGTATTGCTGATAAGTGTTGTCATCGTGGAGTTTCTCTTTCTTGTGGAAAAATTATCAATGGGAATTTGGAATGTCCTTTCCATGGTTTTGTTTATGATAAATCCGGAATAGTTACAATAATTCCTGCAAATGGCAAAAATGCACCTGTGCCTAAAACAATGAAAGTTCAATCCTATGAAACTTTTGAAGCATATGGATTAATTTGGTTATGGTGGGGAGATAATGATAAAATTGAACAGGAACCATTTTTCTTTAAAGAGCTTAAAGACTTTTCTTATTCCAGCTTCAAGGATCATTGGAACATTCACTATTCCAGAGCTATTGAAAATCAACTCGATGTTGTTCATCTGCCATTTGTTCACAAAACCACAATTGGACGAGGTAATAAAACATTGGTGAATGGACCAGTGGTAGTGAGAGAAAATGAATTAATTACATTTTATGTTGACAACATCAAAGATGATGGAAAAACTGTTCCATATAAACCCGGTGAAATTATCGATTATCAAAATCTTTTTCATCTTCAATTTCATTATCCCAATATCTGGCAGAATTTCATCTCTGATAAAATAAGAGCATTTGCAGCGTTTGTGCCGGTAGACGATGAAAACACAATTGTATATATCCGATATTATCAAAGACTAATTAAAATTCCATTACTAAAACAATTGATGAATTATATAGGTAAATTATCAAGTATCGTAATACTTAGACAAGACAAAAGAGTTGTAATAACTCAATTACCAAAGAAAAGTGGTTTAAAAACTGATGAACACCTCATCATGGGCGATAAGCCAATTATTGAGTATAGAAAACATCGACAAGAACTTATTGAAAAAAATTCCAGAGAATTTATTGAGAACTAACAACAAAACTCAACCCATAGCAGCGTTCACAATAAAAAAACATTTTGATTTTGTCTTTCATTCAAGAAAATACAGGAATCAATCATTCACCAAAAAAATATAATTAAATTAGTAGCTTGTCCCCTTCTAAACCGTGTTGTTCGTTTGAAAATTATTGACACTATGGATATTACAAAATAAACCAATTCAAAGCTTTAGTGATTCATTTAATGCGAAATGAATATATTTGCAAGTCTAAGAATAAAAGCATAATTTTGCGATTGGCAAATATATACAAATCGTTTTTTTATGAAATATATTCACTATTTAATTGGGGTTTCTTGTTTATTATTCGTTTTAGCTGGTTGCAAGAAAGATGATCAAGAATCCGTTCCAACCATTTCGATAAAATCTGGTGGAATTTATTCTTCAAATGGTTCATTCTTAACCAATCACAAAGCCAAACTTGGAATTGTGGCTGACGGTGGTGGTGCAAATATCACCAATTTAGTGATAAAAATCACAAAAAATGGCACTTCATCAATACTTTCCGATGAAGGGTATAACTCTCCTACTTTAGATATTATAAAAATATTACAATTAAGCCAAGGCGATAGTCTCACTTGGGATATATCGGTGATGAATAAAGACCGAAAATCAGCATCTATCACATTTTTTACACGTGATACCACACTCTCTTATGGTGAAATTTGGTCGTATTCGAATCTCAGAATCGGAATGCAAAATTCTACGTTGGGTTCATATTTAGATCCATTTTCTGGAACTGTATATACTGCTCAAAGTGCTGTTGGAAACGAAAGCAATATTCACATTTTAGGATATTATTATATATCAAGTGGAATTCCATCTTACACTTTTGCATCAGCAGGAGATCAAGATGCACCAACGTATTTACCTGCAATGTCTGGATGGAGTGTGAAAAATTATACCGATTGGGATTATGTCACAGTCGTTTCAACTGCGTCATTTGATGCGGCAAATAATGACAGTTTATTGGTTGCTTCGTTTCATTCTGGAGCCGGAATTAGTAGCCGAAAATATAAATGGGCAGATGTAGATAAAGTGATTCCATTTAAAACAACAAATAACAAAACTGGATTAATAAAAGTAAATTCAATCAGTGCTGCAGAAGCTGGTTATATTGATTTTAATTTAAAAATTCAGAAATAACAAAATAATAAAGGGAACAAGTTGTGTCAGTTTTTCATTTGCACATTAACTTTGAAAAATCGCAATTTAAATCTCTGCAAAATTTAACAAACATGAAAAAATATACGCTATTCATCTGCTTTTCCATTCTTTTTTCTTGGGGATTATCAGCACAACAGCAGATAAAAGGTACAATAACAGATATCACCACTGGAAAACCCATTGAAGGAGCTTATATCATGATTCAGAGTGATAAAGTATTTCAATCTTCAAATTCTGAAGGAGAGTTTTACATTATATTTAGTGGAAGTGGAGAAAAGGTCATTGAAATTTCACACATCTCTTATATTCGAAAAAAAATCAAAGTTTCAATTCCATTAAAAGGGAATTCAATGATTATTCCTCTAGAGCCATCGATTATTCAAATTAATCCAATTATTGTTACTGCAACTCGATCAGAAAATAAGATGTTAGATATACCTGCGAAAGTAACCTATATTTCAGCAAAACAAATTTCGCTAGATCCTGGAAAATCGCTAGATGACGCTCTTCAATATACTTCTGGAATTTATGTAAACCGAAATTTTGGAATTCTATCGTCAAAATCTTCCGTTAGCGCCAGAGGTTTAAGTTCTAAAGACCAATCTCGAATGCTTGTTTTGGTGGATGGCGTACCTGTTAATAAAACAGATGGTGGTGGCGTAAACTGGAATCTGTTTAATAAAGAGACCATCGAATCGATGGAAGTTTTAAAAGGACCTGGATCTGCACTTTATGGAAACAATGCCATGGCTGGGGTAATCAGCATTAACACTAAAAAACCAACACAAGCTTTTCAGGGAAGTGTGGGATTGGAATATGGAACCTATAACACAGGCATTGCTCGTTTAAATTTGATGGGAAAAACACATAAAGGTGACGAAAAAGGTCTTTATTGGCTCTTTTCGGGATTATGGAGTAAAAGTGATGGATATATGACTTATCCCGAAAATTTACGCACACTATATTCCGTAAATACATACATGAATGAAGTTGGAAGCCTTGCTAAAATTGGGTATGATATCAATAAAAATAATAGCGTAGAATTCAACTTTACCTATTACGACGACAAACATGGTGCTGGCGATAAAGTGTACGAAAAAGATGGTACATTTAGCAAATACAATACGTATCGATATGCAGTCACCTACAAAGGAAAATCAGCAAAAAGCAACTGGATTGTAAACGCTTTTTGGCTCGATGAGCATTATGGAAAGTTGAACGAAAGTCTAAAAGATCAAAGTTATCAACTGTATGATGTAACCTCGTTACGTCGTGATTTTGGTCTATTGAGCAGCTTTTCTCAAACATTAACTGAAAACAATAAGGTTACCATCGGCTTTGATTACCGTCAAGGAAGTGTTGATGCTGCTGATATTTATTACTCTTCCACCGACAAAGTAATCAATAAAGGCAAAATGGATTTCTTAGCAGGGTATGTTCAAGATGAGTGGTCGTTGTTAAACAAAAAACTTCACTTACAAGTTGGCGCACGATTCGATTATGCCAATTATCATGATGGTGCTTTTTATATAGAAAATCCATCGCAAGCTATTCAATATCTGAGTGTTTATCAAATTCCTGAAATAAAATCTGCGGGTTGGAATTCGGTGAGTCCAAAAATTGCAACACAATATGAATTTTCAAAAGTAGCCCGCACGTACCTCTCCTATTCCATTGGATTTCGACCACCCGTTTTGGATGACATGTGCAGAAGTGGAAAAATAAGTGGTGGTTTTAAAGTGGTAAACCCAAGTTTAAAACCCGAAAATATCCAATCGGTTGAGTGGGGTTGGAAGCTAAACTGGGCAAATGGAATTACCATTAACCCATCCCTTTGGTACTCGCTTGGGACTGATTTTATGTATTATGTATCCACTGGTGATAGCGCTTATACCACTGGTTTCTGGAGTCCCGTCTTGAAAAGTCTAAACATTTCGAAAGTAGAACTTTATGGATTTGATTTCGATGCAAGTTGGCAATTAAATAGCCATTTTAACTTCTTTGGGAATTATGCATATACTCAAAATAAAATTTTAAAATACTCTTTGCCAGGAGGCTCAACGCTCACCGATTTAACAGGAAAGCATTTAACCGATGTTCCAAATCATCAGTTTACCGTGGGTGGAACGTGGAAAAATAAATATGTTAACCTTTTGATTACCAACCGTTATGTGGGCGAGCAATGGGTAAATGACGCAAATATTCCAGACACAAAGTACTTTTTACCCGAAAAATATGTTGCATACAACCTAACAGATGTAAAAATTTGGAAATTGATAGGAAAACATTATTCCGTTGGTGCAAGTATTTTAAATGTCTTCGACAAAATATATTTAACTAGCAAAAGCCAAATCAATCCTGGACGAATGATTTTTGGAGAACTGAAAGTGATTTTTTAACCTCAAAAAACAATAAATATGAAAAAAAATTGGATCATAATTACAGCTATTGCAATGATTGCATTTAGCTCATGTAAAGAACAAAAACACGGTGGCAGAAGAGACGCTGAATTAAACAAAATTGATTCAACCGATCAAACCAATAATTTTTACGACAACGTAGACTCTCAAACCTTGCCCATAAAAGACATTACCATTGAAGGTGAAGTTGCAAAAACTGGTAAAGTTGATTTTTCTAAGCTTCAAAAACACACCGTAATCGTAAAAGAAGCAAAAATTGAAGGAGATAGTAATAAATTCATTGGCTCATACCGTTACGATGGTTACTCACTTTTTGATATTTTAAACGAATATATTCCAAAGAAGCTAAATCAAAAAGAATTTAATCCAATCATCGACTTGTACGTTGAAATTGAAAATGATAGAGGAGAAAAAGTTGTAATATCGTGGGGCGAAATTTATTATCCAAGTCACCTCAACGAAATCATTATTGCAACAAATGTCCGTAGAATTGTTCCTTCAAAAACGAAGGAATTATGGCCATTACCAACAGATTCTAAGTTAGTTGTATCATCAGATCTACTTACCGAACGCAATATTAGCAATCCAGTAAAAATAAGTGTAAAATCATATCCACGGTCAATTAAGGCTACAAAGGATATGAAACCTTGTTTTTCTCCAAAAATGGAAATCTTAGTGAATGATTCGTTGGTAAAAACAATGGACCAAAATCCAAAAGACCTTACAGAACAAACCTATAACACCATTTTTTATGGTCGTGGAAAAGGAATTCACTCCACTACTCCATTTAAAGGAGTTTTACTAAAAGAAGTATTAAGTCCATTTACATCATTCAATAAAGAGATGTTGAAAACTGGCTTAATTGTAATTGTAGGTGTAGATGGTTATAGATGTGTTTATACTTTTAGTGAAATGATGAACCGCAACGACCAAGCAGAAATCTTACTGGTTTGCAATAAAAAAGCTACAGATAAAGGGATTTTTAAAGCATTTCCAGCTTGCGACTTCTTCTCGGACAGAGCAGTAAAAGCAATTTCAAAGATTTATATTGAGCAAGCAAAATAACAATCTTTTTGCTTGAAATTAAGGACAAAAAAGGAGTCACTTTAAAAACAGGGGGAGATGTGTAAAATTTGATATTTTCAAATCAACATTTTTTGATTAAAAATTTCAAATATCCCTTAAATTTTAATCCGATTCTTACTTTTTCTTGATAAAAAGTAAGCAAAAATCAAGACAGAGCGAATGTGTTTGTTCTTATAAAGATTTCAAAATAAAAGCAATACAATAGCAGCGTAGGCAAATTTAAAGCTTAATGATTTTTAAAATTGGATGATTATCAAATGCTTTAAATTTGGACATAAATGCCCCTGCTGTATTGCTAATATTTTGTAATCCTTATTATTTCAATAAACTACGCTCAGTCAGTCCAAAAACAACCAAACCTCGAAAAAATGATTTCTCTTTGTCCATATTCAGAAAACAGTTTCAGATTACAATTTAACTTTTTGATTATTGATGTTTAAAATCTGATTATCAACCGCATTGAGCAAAATAGCGTTAAGAAAAATATACTTTTTTACGTTAAGAAATCTATGGTGTTTGACGACGTTAGACAAAATGAGGAAACTTTTTTACATTTAAAATACTCATTTTGGCTAAAAGGAGGAGTTCATAGATTTTAGTAAAATAGTATATTTTTTAGCTCTTTTGCGACAGCGGCGGCATTTCTTGCTTACTTTTTTTTGCTGGAGAAAAAAGTCAGTGCCTGTCCGGCATTAGGACATGTAAAAGGAAATTTTTCATTCTTTTTCTACTCAAGTTTTAAATTATGGTTTTTAGCCTATGAAATCTCCATTAAACAGGATTTTGATTACTCCCCATGAATTGATGAAATATCTGAAATAGCTCCATTTGTGAAATTTTTCATACCAATTAAATCAGCTACAAATTCCGATTTTGGGGATTTAAAAACCTCATTTGTTGTTCCCGTTTGAATGATAGTTCCATTTTCGATAATTGCCACAGAATCAGCAAGCATGAGTATTTCATCAATATCATGTGTTACATGAAGTATGGTTTTGCCCTGTTTGTTTATATTACTCATTAGCTTCATCATTTCGCGTTTTAGCTGTACATCAAGTGCGGATAAAGGCTCATCGAGAAGCAAAATTTCTGGATTGCTAATTAATGCTCTAGCAATGGTAACTCGTTGTGCTTCTCCGCCCGAAAGTGCGGTAATTCTGCGAGAAAGCAAATGCTCAATCTCAATTTCTTTCGAAATTGCTTGAACTTGCTTTTGAATAATATCCTTTTTTACTTTTATACATTTTAAAGGATAAGCAATGTTCTCAAAAACTGAAAGATGAGGAAAAAGCGATTGACTTTGATATACCAAACCAACATTTCGCTTATGAATTGGTGTTTTATTAATGAGCAAATTATTGATATAAATATCGCCAGAATCTGGATTACAAAGCCCTGAAATAATTTCAAGTAAAAGTGTTTTTCCAGCACCAGACTTGCCCACAAGCATAAAATAGCTACCCTTAGAAATAGATAGATTTATGTTTTTTAAGGAAAACCCTTTAAACGATTTTTCGATATTAACCAATTTAAGCATCACGTCGTTTTTTAGATAAAAAATTTAACCCCACAAAAACCAATAAACAGATTGAAATAAATAAAACGGTCACCGGACGAGCATAGCTAAGTCCGTAAGCGTTAAATCGTTCAAAAATCATAACAGGAGTTATCATTGGGTGATATGCGATAATTACAACAGCTCCAAATTCGCTCAATCCTCTACCCCACATCATAATTAATCCTGTTAGAATATTGCGCCAAGCTAATGGAAGTGAAATGGTAAAAAATGATCTAGTTTTGGTTGCTCCCAAGTTTTGAGCTACTTTTTCGAGTCGCTCTGGTACATTTCTAAAACCATCGATAGCGGCATTTATTAAATACGGAATGCTAATAAAAGCCATAGCAACCACAATCCCAGCAGGATGATTAACAAAACTAATTCCTATGGATTCGGCAAAACGACCAAGGATTGTATTTCTGGAAACAATTCCCAACAAAGCAATTCCAGCGGCAGAATGCGGAATAATCAATGGAATATTGATAATACCAATGACCAGTTTTCGAAGTGGAAATTTTTTACGAGCTAAAAGAAATGCTAATGGAATGGCACCTATCGAAAACAACAAGGTTGCCAACATCGAAGTCCATAAGGTTAGACCTATACTGCTTTGTACTTCACTATCTTTTGCAGTATTAAATAATTCGATTGGCGAAGTAGCTAAAAACATTCCCAACAATGGAGCAATGATAAATAGCAATAATAGCCCACCTAAAAATATAAAAATCAAACTTAACGTATCTATTTTTTTCATTATAAGGTTCTTCTATTTTGAGACAAAACCACGAAGTTCGTCAGGAATTTTATCATAATTTATATTTGAAGAAGGAATTACGGATGGTTGTCCTAATTTATTTAAAATGGCCATCCCTTTTTCTTTTGTAAGCAAAAATTTCACAAATGCAAGGGCTAACTTTTGATGTGGCGCATTGTTTAAAATGGTAATTCCATAAACCATGGGCTCTCCTATTTGGGTAATTTTTTCATTAGGACTTTTTCCATTTATTTGAGTTGATACTTTTTGGTATGTGTTTGCAAATTTTGTGCTTTTCAAGTTTATCTCATCTGGCAAAGTGACATATTTTAGATGATGTTGCACCGCAACCGAACGATATAAAAAGATGTAATCTACGCTGTTGGTCTCTAATAATGCTAACAAATCAGTTTCTTTGGGTCGCATATTTTCTTTATCTTTTGACATCAACAGATTAGATAAATTGGCAGTTTTATAATAATTTTCAGCCAATTTAGTTACTAGAACTGTGCGATATCCACAAGGATCTGAGTTTGGATCTGAACGACCAATTTCAACGTTTTTGTCAAGTAAAATATCTATCCAGTTTGTGGAATCTATTTCAGAACTTCTTTTTGATTTTTCAGTGTAAACAATAACCATTTCATTTGAAGCAAATTTAATATTCCAATCGGTGTATTTTGGAATTAATAGCTTATCAATCACCGTATAGTCGGCAGAAAGCAAAATATCACACGGTTTATTTAACTCTGTAATTTTACGTGCACATTCCACGCTTCCAGCAGATTCCAATAACACATTTGTATTCGGATATTCTTTTTTAAACTCAGCGGTTATCTCTTTTAATGGCATCGACAAACTACCAGCATGAAAAACAATTAAATCGCCTGATAAATCATCGGTTTTAACTCGTTTACAACTGATTAGAATCAAGAAACTAAAAAGTAAAAGTATAATAGAAATCTTTTTTCGAGGAACAAACATCATATTTTTCATTTTTAATGGATATGTATGATTAAACATATCGGTAAATTTAATATTTTTTCTTTATTAAAATGATACTTTATATTTTCTCCATTGATCCATTTTTGAAATTTCAGCATAATCAAAAATAGTAACGTATTGATTGCAAATCAAATGAGTTATTTAAACATTCTTGCTATAAAATTTATCAGTTATTCAAGTATTTAAAAAAACTTAAAACTATTGGCATATTTTTTCATAAATTTGCAAAAACAAAATTTACATGCTAGAACTCTTTATTATCTTCTTATTCATATTACTAAATGGTTTTTTTGTGCTATCTGAAATTGCACTTATTACATCCAAAAAATCACGATTACAAGAGCTTGCTTCAAAAGGAAATCATGGCGCTCAGATTACCTTAAAATTACTTGAACGACCTGAAATATTTCTATCTACTATTCAAGTTGGAATCACCTTAATATCAATTGTATCAGGTGCTTATGGTGGGACTATTTTTGCAAAATATTTAATTCCTGAATTATCAAATCACATGTCAATTCAATCGGCAGAAACCACTTCCTTGCTGATTTCAATCTTTGGCATTACTTATTTCTCCATCATTTTAGGCGAATTATTGCCAAAAACAATTGCGTTGAATAAACCCGAAAAAATTGCACTTGTCGTTGCTCCTATCCTCAATATATTCACTTACATCATTCTTCCAATAGTTAAAGTGCTGACTTTTTCGACAAAAATTCTTCAGAAAATATTGTTTATCAAACCCTCAAATCGAAATTCAATTACTGAAGAAGAACTGAAAACCATGATTCAAGTTGCTCAGCATGAGGGAGTTTTAGATATAGAAGAGACCGAAATGCACAATAAACTGTTTAATTTTAACGATAAACGGTCGCAACACTTTATGACTCATCGAACGGATGTAGAGTGGATTGATATTCATGATTCTTATGATTCTATTAAAGAAATTATCAAAGATAGTTCTCATAATATCTTTCCCGCTTGTGATGGGTCTATTGATGAAATCTTAGGTACAATCCACAACAAAGACTTTTTTGAATTATGCAATCTAGACGATAAATCTATTGATCTACAGTCAATTATAAATCCACCAATTTTTGTCCCTGAAAATCTTCCTGCAATTAAGCTAATTAAAGTCTTTAAAGAAAAAAAGGAATATTTTGGATTTGTAATCGATGAATATGGAACATTTCAAGGAATTGTTACCCTACACGACTTAGCGGAAGGAATTTTAGGTGATTTACCTACCGATGATATAGATGATGAACCAGACATTTTGGTACGAGATGATTTATCACTCCTCGTTGATGGTTTTACAACAATAAACGACATCAACGAACAGTTGAAAGAAGAACTCATTTCTGAAGATGAAGATTTTACGACCGTTGCCGGATTTATTATGAATGAATTGGATGCGATCCCTAGAACTGGTGATAAATTTAACTATCAAAACTATTCATTCGAAATCGTAGATATGGATGGAAATAAAATTGACAAAGTGATTATCACAGCTTTAGATCCTCAAGAACCTATGGAAGATAGCGGAGTGTAAAAAAGGTGAAAGGTAAAAGGTACAGGGTGAAAGGT
Source organism: Bacteroidota bacterium (assembly GCA_037130365.1). Classification (GTDB taxonomy): domain Bacteria; phylum Bacteroidota; class Bacteroidia; order Bacteroidales; family WCHB1-69; genus JBAXTE01. Next base: position 34,103 of record JBAXTE010000032.1, on the reverse strand, counting down.
GCAGGGTGAATGGTGAAAGGTGCACGGTAAATGGTGAAAGGTGCACGGTAAATGGTGAAAGGTGAAAGGTGAAAGTCCCGAAAAATAAAAAATCTTTGATTTTATTTATTTTTCGTGGATCCTCGAAAAACGACGAATGGCCTTATGGCGAATTGTGTTTTTCGGGAGTGCACGGTGGAAAAGTGAAAAGTGAATGTTGACAGGTCCTGAAAAATACTATTTTGATTTTGTAAACATTTTGGCGGTGATAAAATTGTGTGAATATAATTAACAGAACAGTTCTAACTTAAGATTATGAGGATAAAACACATCTTTCTGACTGCATTAATTTTCTCCATTTTTAGCAGCTTTACAATCGGTCAAACGCTTAAATTATCAATAAAAGACGCTCATAAACAGCCGTTATATGGGGCCAATATTCAATTAATTAAAATCGCTGATTCTTCTTCTCTGTATAGCGTAACAGCTGAAAACGGACTAGTTTCATTTGAAAAAGTTCAAAATGGACTCTACTCCGTCAAAATTAGTTTTATCGGATTTCAAACACTTATAAAAAGTATTACGGTAAAAAATGAAAAGCGATTTTTTGAATTTTTTTTGACAGAAAAAGAGATATCACTCAACGAAGTAACGGTCTCAGCACGTAAACCTATCATTACGCAAGAGGACGACAAAATGATAATTGACCCCGAACCTCTAGCAAATACGAGCACAAATACGCTTGAGGTATTAGAAAGTACGCCAGGAATGTATGTTGATCAAGATGGTGGAATTTATCTAAGTAGCGCTTCTCCAGCGGTTGTTTATATTAATGGTCGTGAGCAGAAAATGAGTAATCAAGACATAAACACACTTTTGCGAAGTTTGCCTCCGGGTAGCGTTCAACGCATTGAAGTGCTCCGAACTCCATCTACAAAATATGATGCAAGCAGTACGGGCGGAATAATAAATATTATTTTGAAAAAAGGAGTGAAAATTGGTCGTTTTATAAACTTAAACACTGGTATGAATCAAGGAGTTTATGGAAATCGATTTATTGGAATGAGTTACAACAACAGCGGTGATAAAACAACCAGCTACTTCAATTTTAATTGTAGTATCAATGATTCTCAGGATACATCACACACAATCCGTATTTTAAAAGCTGACACTTCACTTTATCAATCCACGTTAGGCAGAAATACTAGTTATCAAGGATTTATGGGCTACGGGCTTACGTATGATATAAGTAAAAAGTTAAATTTCAGCTACGATGGAAGAATAAACTTTAATATGCCAACAGTTTCTGTTTTTAGCAATAATTTGATTGAAACCATCCAAAAAGAGAAACTTGCTGAAAGCAATAATAAAACAAATACAAATAGTCAGAATTTTAGCATTCAACAAGATTTTGGTTTGAATAAAAAAATTGACACTATTGGTTCTAACTGGGATACAAAAATCAGCTATAGCTTTAATTACAACAGTTCAACTCAAGATTACAATATTGCATACATCATCCCTAGCCTAGCATTTAAGGGAAATGGTGATAATACTCAACAACGACATTTTATTCTTTTACAATCCGACCTCACCTATCTATATCCTAAATCTTTAAAAGTAGAAACTGGTTTTAAAAGCTCTTTTCAATATTATAAAAGTACTGCGGAATATTATAAAAGCGTCAGCGATGTGAATATTGTTGACTCCTTGCGAACAAATGCTTTTAACTACAAAGAAAGCATCAATTCTGTTTATTTTCAAGCTTCTAAAACAATTGGTTGGAAATTTTTATTAAAACTGGGAGTTCGTGCGGAGCATACCTATATGAATGGAAATCAAACTATTCCATCCGATACAAGTTTTATCATCAATAGAGCAGATTTATTTCCGTATGTTTATTTAAGTAGACCAGTTTTTAAAATTATGGGACTTGAATTAAGAACATTTTTCATTTATCGACGGACTATTACTCGTCCAGATTACCAAAGTTTAAATCCATATCGAAAATATATTGACCAATTTCAGTTTGAATCTGGAAACCCCAATTTACGTCCACAATTTACCGATAACATCGAGATGAATGTAAGTTTTGATGATACCCCAGTTTTTGCTATTGGTCTAAATTACACGAAAGATATGTTTTCAAGCGTAGTTTACAAAGACAAAGTTCAAGATATTATTGCAGTTAGAACGTACGATAATTTGGGCAAAAACAAAGAAACCTATTTTCGGACAATGGTCGGAATTCCACCAGGTGGAAGGTATTTCTTTGCTTTGGGAGCTCAATATAATTTGAATGAATACGAAGGAGTTTATGAGAATCAAAAGCTAACGTTTAGTCGTGGAAGTTGGCGATTTTTCACATTTCATTCGCTTACACTTTTCAAACAAACTAAGATAACGGTGATGGGTTTTATGATGGTTAATGGCCAACAAAACTTTTATGAATTAAACAATTTTGGAATGTTAAACGTAGGATTGAATCAGTCATTTTTAAATAAAAAGCTTATTATTTCACTAAATATGCGTGATATATTAAGAACAATGGTTACTGAATTTGAATTTAATCAAGGATCTTTTTTCACAACTGGGAGTAGATACTCCGACAATCAACGCTTTGGCATAAATCTCAGATACAATTTTGGAATCGGAAAAAAAGAGAACAAAAAAGGGATTCTTGGCGGGGAACCCGAAGAATGATTTTTACACGAAAACAATTGTACAATGAAAAGCTTTGAATTAAGAATTCGGAATTAAAACCTACATTTTAATAAATAGTATTTGTGCCTTATCATATCAAAAAGACAAAAAATTGTGTACTTTTGATTTTCAAAGGCGATTACTTAAATCACAGAAAATATCAAACGAATCACGATGACTCATTTATCAAAAACACATCTACAACTTGGTAAATTGATTCAACAATTGTTTAAATTTTCCACCAAAAAAATCCAATATTTTAGAGTTATTTTTTTATCAAAACTGCTACCATTTTTTAACAAATTTAGCTCAAATAGATTTGTTCTAAAAGGACTTTCTTGGTACCACAAATTGCCTAATTGGTTTAAAAACATTCTAAAGGGGATTTCAATTTGTCTGTTTTTATTTTTCTTCTTAGATTTTGTTTTTCCTTTGCATATTAAAGACGATTATTCCAAAGTGGTTTATTCTTCAGATAATAAAATGTTATTTGCCACCCTAAACAGTCAAGATAAATGGCGGATTAAAAGTGAGTTGTCTGAAATTACACCGTTGCTCCAAAAAACAATTATTGAAAAAGAAGACCAATATTTCTGGATTCATCCCGGAGTAAATCCAATCTCAATTTTTAGAGCATTATTTTACAATATCACAAAAGGAAGACGAACTTCTGGAGCATCTACAATTACAATGCAAGTGGCTAGATTGCTCGAACCCAAAGAACGGACTTATTTTGGTAAAATAAAGGAGATTTTTAGGGCTTTTCAATTGGAATTGCATTACTCTAAGAAAGAAATTTTGCAGATGTATATCAATTTAGCGCCTTATGGTGGAAATATTGAGGGGATGAAATCTGCTGCATGGTTTTATCTCGATCAAAAGCCACAGACCTTGAGTTTGGCTCAAATAGTGACGCTTTCAATTATCCCAAATAACCCGAATATGATTAAACCTGGGGCTAATTTAAGCAAACTTCTGGAAGATAGAAATCATTGGCTAGATTATTTTAAAGAAGAGAAAATCTTTGAAAACACCCTTATTGAAGATGCCAAATTAGAACCACTCAATTTTGAACGACAAAAACGGCCAATGTCGGCTCCTCACCTATCGTGGCGACTCATTAAAAAATATCCCGACAGTTTAGAAATCCATAGCACAATTAATTCCGAAATTCAACGAAAATCAGAAGAAATTGTTCGGAATTATATGAGTACAATTCAATATATGAACATCACAAATGCCGCAGTGATGATTGCCGACAATTCCAAACATGAAGTAGTAACATATATTGGATCTGCTGATTACCAAAACTACAGAAATTCTGGTCAAGTGGATGGTGTTCAAGCAATTCGTTCTCCAGGAAGCACCTTAAAACCATATTTGTATGCATTGGCAATTGATAAAGGACTGATAACTCCAAAAATGATTATGGCCGATGTGCCCATAAATTTTAATGGATATGCACCCCAGAATTATGATCAAAAATTTCGTGGATTAGTTTCTGTTGAGACTGCATTATCGCAGTCTTTGAATATTCCAGCAGTAAAAATATTGAATGATTATGGAGTAAATTCATTTATCAACATGCTCATCCGTGGTGGATTTAGACGAGTACGCACCGATCATAAAAAACTCGGGTTATCCTTAATTCTAGGAGGTTGTGGAGTTAAATTAGAGGAACTGTGTAACTTATTTTCTAGTTTTGCACACAATGGCATATATATTCCAAACACGATGATTCGTGGAGCAAAAACTGGTAATCCAGATCGGATAATCAGCGAAGCCGCCTCGTATTTAATCACCGAAAATCTAACCAGATTAGAGCGACCTGATTTGCCGATGATGTGGGGGAACAGTTCGAATTTGCCACAAATTGCATGGAAAACAGGAACATCTTATGGACGTAGGGATGCATGGAGTGTTGGCTACAATAAAGATTTTACCATTGCCGTTTGGATTGGTAACTTCGATGGAAAAGGGACTCCTGAACTTACTGGTGCCCAAATGGCGACTCCTCTCCTCTTTCAATTATTCAATGCTATTGATGTCACCCAAGAACGAAAATGGTTTGCACCACCAAAAACGTTGGATTTTAGAATTGTTTGCTCCGAGAGTGGCCTTCCTCCATCAGATTTCTGTACGAATACAACTATTGATTATTTCCTACCCGGAATTTCACCATATCAAAAGTGTGAACATCTTAAAGAGGTATATACCAACGAAAAAGGCACAATTTCGTACTGTAGATCTTGTCTTCCAGCCAAAGGATATAAAACCAAATATTACCCTAATTATCCGCCAGAATTAATAGCTTTTTTTGAAGAAGAGCATCGTCCGTATGAGAAAATACCTGACCACAATCCCACTTGCAAACGAATTTTCAACACTTTAGCTCCAATTATTACTTCGTTGGGTGATGGAATGGAATACATTTTAATAACTGGCGAAAAGCAACAGCTGATGTTAAAATGTAATGCCGATAACACTGTAAAAAAAGTTTGGTGGTACCTTGATAATATACTTTTAAAACAATCAACGGTAAACGAAAAAGTATTCTTTACGCCTACATCTGGGAATCATAAAATATCATGTACCGACGATAAGGGCAGAAATACAGATATTTGGATAAAAGTGAAATTTATTTAATCATACTTTTATCATTTTCAACATTTTTTTTTGATTGATAAATTTCAATATTTTTGAAAAAAACCTATTTTCTAACCAAAATTATTTTGTAATTAAAGCCTATTCAACAATTTATCGCAATTTTATATTTTGTGTTAAACATGATAATGTGTTAATATTTTGCAATTCATAAAAAACAACAATTTTAGGCAAAAGTTATCCCATTTTTTTTTGATAATTTGAATAATTGATTGTAGATTTGCTATTAAATTAGTGCAAAAAATCAATGCAATGTTGAACTTGAAATATCTAAATCAAATAATAAAAACAAAAACAAATTACGTATGTTAAAAAAGCTATTTACAACAAAGTCGATGATATTTTTATCGACATTAATTGCAATGGTCGTGATGCCATTTGCAACATTTGCGTCAGGTGCCACTGGTGGTGGAGATATAGTTCCATCGATAGGACCAGTGCGCGTTGAGTTTATTATTTTTGCATTAACCTTAATTGGAGTTGCATTATTTCACAACAAGACAATGTATGTTGCTCTCACAGGGTTAATTGCAGTTGTATTATTTAAATTTATTTTCAATCCAAGTTTAAGCTTTGGAGAACATTTTTTTGGTATTAATAATTTTCTCGACCAAGTTATTGACAAAAACATGCGCCAAGGTGAATGGGCAATTTTATTAAACTTACTAGGATTGCTATTTGGGTTTGGAATTCTTGCTAAACATTTTGAAGAATCTGGAATCCCTAAAGCTTTACCAAAAATACTTCCTAATGATTGGAAAGGTGGATTAGTATTATTATTCTTCATTATGGTTATTTCTTCTTTCCTAGACAATATTGCAGCGGCCATGATTGGTGGAACGATTGCATTGGTTGTTTTTAAAGGTAATGTTCACGTTGGATATTTAGCAGCTATCGTGGCAGCTTCAAATGCGGGTGGTGCTGGAAGTGTTGTTGGTGATACAACTACAACTTTGATGTGGATTGATGGAGTTAGTCCAATTGATGTTACGCATGCATTTGTTGGATCACTTGCTGGATTTTTAATTTTTGGGATTATTGCATCACGTCAACAACATAGACTACAACCAATTATTGCCGATGCAGGAAAAGGGGTTAAAATTGATTATGCCAAATTAATAATTGTTGTGATGATATTAGTTGGTGCAATTTTAACTAATTTCTTATATGATTTCCCTGCATTAGGAGTTTGGATTGCAATAATATTAGGAGCTACATTTAGCAAAACTCCTTGGGAGGAAATTAAAAATTCATGGCAAGGTACTGTTTTCCTTATGTCTCTAGTTACAATCGCATCATTAATGCCTGTAAATGAATTACCCCCTGCATCAATGTGGTCAGCATTTGTTTTAGGTTTTGTTTCTGCTGTATTTGACAATATTCCTTTAACGAAACTTTGCCTTGAACAAGGCGGATACGATTGGGGTGTTTTAGCGTATAGCGTTGGGTTTGGTGGTTCTATGATTTGGTTTGGATCGTCTGCTGGTGTTGCTCTTTCAAATATGTACCCAGAAGCAAAAAATACCGCAAAATATATTACTAAAGGTTGGCACGTAACACTTGCTTATGTTGTAAGCTTTTTCATCATGATTGGAGTTGTAGGTTGGAACCCTCATCCTACACATAAAAAAGGAGCAAAAACAGAACAAACTGAAACTCCTAAAACGGAAAGTTCTCCCGCTGAAATTCCTGCTAAATAATTAATATTGAGATTTATAAGCAAAAAGGAATCGTCATTGACGGTTCCTTTTTTGTATTATGATTGTTCTATTAATCAAAAACCAGAAAAAAATATAACTGCAAAATTATAAATTGAATGCTTTTTAACTGAAGAATATTTTGAATTGCAATAAAGAAACTCAAAATCGCATATCCAAATTGTTAATCTATTAATATTTTCGCAATTTGATTGTAATATTTTTTCAAATTCAACCATTATAAATGTTAATTCATAAATAAATAATTTATCAAAACTACGCAATCATTTGATATATAGTATTTTGTCATTTATCTCATAATTTAATTTAAAAAAACATTGCACGTAATTATTTTATTTATATTTGCGCCGAATTTAAAAACAAAATGAAAAAAGGATTATTCATATTATTGCTTTTTCTTTTAAGCACAGTACAACATGATTTTGTAACGTTAAGTTTCAAAAATTGTGGAATTAATTCTTTTGATCAAAAGACAATAGCATTATTAGTTACTGATGATTTTGATTTAAACTTTAATCAAAACATCAATACTTCAAATGCCATTACAAATTCTCCAATTTTTAATGAATCCTTAAGTGAGCAAACCTCATTAATTGAAGGTTTTTTTGTAAAAGTTCCAATCTTTGTTGAAAATTTATTTTTAAAAATCAAATCTTTAAGTGCAGTTATACTTGAAGTAACCTCATCCTCATATTTTAATGGCTCTGAATCAAAAGAGGCAGAATATATTCTAAATTGCAATTTTAGATTATAGTTTAATTTTCAATTACCCCCAAATTTTAATTTTTATATTTTAAGCTATAGAAATGCACTTTTGTTTTTCAAAAGATAGCACAATTCTATCGAATAATTTATAAAAACACTTGAAATAGTCTCTGTTTCAATATTATCACACAAACATTTAATAAAACGAATAAGTTTTCGAAGCAATACTTATCAATATATCAACGTTTCAATTTAATCACACAAACATTTAATAAAACAAATAAGTTTTTGAAGCAATACTTATTAATATTTCAACCAATTTCTTAATACCAAAAACAAATTATTACAAAAACAAAATTATCAACAAAAACAAAAAACAAAAACAATGAAAAAAGAAAGTTTATTTAAAGATTTGCGCTCAGCATTTTCAGGAATTGTAATCCCTGTTGCATTAGTAATCTCTATCGTAATTTTCACCTTTATCATGGGAAATGGAGCTAATTTCCAAGGTGGAAATCACGATAATTCACCACTTCCAAACAACTATTTAGGAATTATATATAAGGGTGGATTTATTGTGCCAATTTTAATGACACTTTTGCTTACCGTAATTACAATTAGTATTGAACGATTTTTAGCAATCAGAAGTGCATCTGGCAGAGGTTCAGTCACTAGTTTTGTAAGAACTGTTAAAGGCCATCTATCAACTAATCAAATTGAAAAAGCTGTTGAAGAATGTAATAGACAAAAAGGATCTGTAGCAAACGTAGTATTATCGTCATTAACAAAATATTCGAATGTTGAAAAAGATGAAACTATGAATAAGGAGCAAAAGATTCTTTCAATTCAAAAGGACATAGAAGAAGCTACGTCTCTTGAACTACCAAGTTTAGAGCAAAATTTAGTTGTTTTAGCAACAATTTCGTCCGTTGCTACTTTAATGGGATTACTAGGAACTGTAATTGGAATGATTAAAGCATTCTCTGCTCTTGCTAATGCAGGCGCGCCTGATTCCGTAGCGTTAGCAACTGGTATTTCGGAAGCTCTTATAAATACTGCATTTGGGATTGGAACCGCTGCTTTAGCAATTATTTTCTATAATTTATATACTACCAAGATTGATAAACTTACGTACAGTATAGATGAAGCAGGATTTAGCATAGTTCAAACATTTGCTTCAAATCACTAGTCTAAAGGAATAATAAAATGCCTAAAGTAAAAATACCTAGGAAAAGTACTGCTGTTGATATGACAGCGATGTGTGATGTAGCATTTCTTCTGCTAACATTTTTTATGCTTACATCAAACTTTACTTCAAAAGAACCTATTCAAATATCTACACCTTCATCAATTTCAGAAATTAAAATTCCTGAAACTAATATCTTGACACTTTTAATTGATAAAAACGGAAATGTGTTTTTTGGTATAGATAACAAAGACAAGCGTATTCAATTGCTCGGATTAATGGGCGATTTATATAAAACAACTTTCACCAAAGAAGAACAAAGAATATTTGGTGCGATAAATAGTTTTGGAGTACCAATGTCTAAGTTGAAAGAGTTTTTAAATCTTCCTCCCGAAAATCGTGATTCTAAAGATAATGCAATTGGAATTCCTTGTGATTCAGTCGATAATCAATTAAAAGATTGGGTGAAAAATGCAAGAACTGTTAACCAAGATCTTAAAATTGCAATCAAAGCAGATGGTGCAACACCATATCCTGTTATCAAAAAGGTGATGAATACACTACAAGACTTAAGAGAAAATAAATATAATTTGATTACAAGTCTGGAACAAAATCCTGAAGAAACAAAGTAAATATTAAAAAATGTCAGAAGTAAATACCGAAAGTTCAAACGATAAAAAAGGTGGCAAAAATAAAGTAAAAAAAGCTTCTACAAGAGTTGATTTTACTCCCATGGTAGATTTAGGCTTTTTGCTTATTACCTTTTTTATGCTCACTACTAGTATGATTAAGCCACAAACAATGGAGATTAATATGCCTAGTAAAGACCCAGTAAAAGAGACTGATGCACCAAAATTAAAAGCTTCAAGAGCGATCACAATTATTCTCGGAAAGGACAACAAAGTATTTTATTATTTTGGAACCAAAGAGGGAAAAATTGATCCAAAAGTTGAAGAATCCAATTTTGCTTCTAAGGGTATTCGCAAAATGTTGTTAGAAAGAAACGCACTTGTTGTTTCAAATATGAAAGACTTAGAAAAGGAACGAGATCGGACAAAAATGGCTGATTCAACATTTAAACGGAAAACAACGGAAGTTAGAAAAATGAAAGATGCTCCGTATGTATTAATCAAACCGACGGACGAATCTTCTTATAAAAACCTAGTCGATATCTTAGATGAAATGCTAATTTGCAATATTGCAAGTTTTACAATAATGGATATTACACCTTATGATCTTGAATTAATTAAACCAAAAAAACCATAACAATGAATTCAAAGATAAATATCTATTCAAAAGAGTGGTGCGATATTGTATTTGATAATAAAAATCAAAATTATGGAGCATTCGAATTGCGCGAAAAGTCTGAAAAACGACATTTTAGAGCGTTATTAATTGCCTCAATCTTTTTTGTATTAGCAATTAGTTCTCCTTTTATTTTAAAGCAAATAATGACAAAAAAGAAGGAAGCAAATTTAGAAGTAACTACAATGTCTAACATAAAAGTTGAGAAAAAAGATGAGAAAAAAGATGATGACGTAGTTTATAAAGAGCCCGAACAACCTTTAAAAAATACAATTCAATACGTCCCTCCTGTGATTACAGCAGATGATAAAGTTCCTGATGATCAAGTAATTAAAACACAAGATGAATTAAACCAAAGCAGCGCAGCTATTAGTATTAAAGATCAAAAAGGTGTTGACGTTGGTGGTGTTGATGTGGCTGATTTAGATAAAGGAACCGACCAAATTATCGACGATGATAATGCTGCTCCTCTTACTGTAGTAGAAAACATGCCTGACTTCCCTGGTGGAAATGCCGCTAGATTAACTTTTTTATCTAATAATTTGAAATACCCTCAATTGGCAAGAGAAACAGACATTGAAGGTACTGTATATATTCAATTTGTAGTTGAAAAAAATGGTAAAATCAAGAATACCATTGTTAAAAGAGGAATCGGTGGCGGTTGTGATGAAGAGGCTCTTAGAGTTGTAAAAATGATGCCTAGTTGGAATCCAGGAAGACAAAATGGTCAAAATGTTAGAGTAGAATTTGTTTTACCAATCGCATTTAAATTACACTAAATATGAATTTTAGAATCATTTTCAACTATTTCATGATTGTTTTATATGTCGGATTGGGTGTATTCTTAATCATTTTTCAAGAGCACTTTGATGGTTATTCCAAAAATACTATGGCTATTTTTGGAATAATTATCATTCTTTATGGAGCATTTCGGTTTGGAAAATCTTTAAAACAAAAAAAGGAGAATCATGAAAATCAGTAGAATCACTTTGTACAATGTTGCTATTGCCACTTTGTTTTTTGTTAGTTGTAATTCTACAACTAGCGAAAATCTTAGCACTCCTACTAGTGGCAAAGAAATCATAGTATGTGATGAAACTTTTCAGCCAATTATTGAAGATGAGATTCATGTTTTTTTATCAACTTATGATCAAGCTTTTATTCAACCAATTTTTCAAAACGAAAACAGCGCGATGAATAGCTTAATAAAGGACTCAACACACTTAGCCATTGTATCTCGGAGGCTCACTAAGGAGGAAAAAAACCATTTTGAATCCAAACAACTCTTTCCTAAAGAAATTTTAATTGCTTACGATGCAATTGCAATGGTCGTAAACCCATCAAATAAAGATACCATGTTGACAATATCTCAATTAAAAGATATTTTTACTGGAAAAATTACTACTTGGGATCAATTAAATAATACATCGAACCATTCAAAAATTAAAATTGTTTTCGACAATCCAAACTCATCAACGGTAAGTTATATCAAAAAAAACATTTGCAATAATGCACCAATCACTGATGCTGTATCCGCATTAACAAACAAAGAGGTAATCGAAAAAGTATCTTCAGAAAAAAATTCTATTGGTGTTATTGGTGTAAATTGGATTAGTGATCGTGACGATTCAACGTGTATGAATTTTTTAAAAACCGTAAATGTTATTGCACTATCAAACGAAAGTACGGCAACATACTCAAATAGTTTTAAGCCATATCAAGGGTATATTGCAACAGGACAATACCCAATTAGAAGAGAAGTATTTTGTATATTAACAGAACCTCGATCTGGTTTATGCTCAGGGTTTGTCTCTTTTCTAACAAGTGATAGAGGGCAAAGAGTAATATTAAAATCAGGATTATTACCCGCTACTCAGACCATCCGGCTAGTAGAAGTAAACAGTAATTAATAAAAACATATTATATGAAAAAAATCATTTTATTTATAGTTCTATTTTGCATTTCATATTTATCAAAATCTCAAAATAATGAAATAGAAAAATGCATTACTAGATTTCAATATAACAAAGCGCTAGATCTTTGTAAATCAAAGTATTCAAATACAACTGAAAGTGCAGTTTTACTTCAATTAGGACAATTATATAATAAAATTAATCTTCCAGATTCTGCATTGATTTTTTTAAACAAAATTGAAATTGCAGAACAGAATTACCTTTACTGGTCAGAAAAGTTAATTAGCTATTCATTGCTAGAAAATACTACAGAAGCAAAAACAATGTTTGATAAATTGTTTTCAGCAAGCTTTAATACTAAAAAAGCACCCATAATATTAAAAGCAATCGAAGTTTTTTCATTAAAAAAAGTGAATAAATTTCAATACGCAAGCGACTTATTAACTAGGATTCAAGAATCCGAATCAACAAATGCAAATTACTATCTTTTAAATGCGAATTATTTGCTTAACACTAACAAAATTGGTGAAGCAGTAACTGAACTAGAAAGAGCGGTTTTTTATGATAGCATTAATCCATTACCATTTTACTTATTAGGCAAAATATACTATCAAAGCAGAAACTACGCACTATCGTTAGAATCGTTTAACAAGTCCATCTCGAAGGATTCGCTATTTTACCCTTCGTATAAAGAGCTGGGAAATATTTACTATGACCTTAACAAAAACCAAAAATCTTTAGAATATTTCAAGATTTACTGTGATAATAATGTAATATCTCAGTTTGATTCTTTAAAATTGGCTTCTATGTTTTTGCTTAACAAACAATATGCGGAAGCCGAAAACATTAATAATAAGATTTTTTCAGCTAACCCAAAGAACATATTTAGTTTAAGGTTAAATGCATACATCAATTATGAAAATGACAAGAATATATCTGACGGATTGAAATCAATTGAAACGCTATTTTCAATTGCAGATTCATCACAAATTATTACTAGTGATTATGAATATCGAGGTAAATTATATAGTAAGTCTAAACAAGATTCCATTGCAATTGTAAATTTCAATTTGGCTCTCCACAAAGACTCTACGCATATTGCCAACTTTGAATTAATAGCAAAATCGTATGAAAGTTTAAAAAACAATGTAAAGGCCGCCGAATATTATCAAGAATCAATTAATCACAAAGAAAAAGCGATGCCTTCTGATTACTTTTTTATGGGTAGAAATTACTATATAGCTGCTTCTAAACCTGTAGATTCATTACTTAGAGCCAACTCGGAAAAATTTCTGATTGATTCAAATCTAAGAATTCAATATCTGATTAAGGCAGATACTGCTTTTGGCTCAGTAATTAGTCTTTCTTCTAATTCCCACTTAGGATATATGTGGAAAGCTCGAGTTCAAGCGATGTATGATCCAGAAACTACTCAAGGATTGGCCCTCCCTTTATATTTAAAAACACTTTCGATTATTGATCAAAAGCCCGAAAAATACAAAAAAGAAATTATCGAATCTTCTAAATACGTTGGATACTATTATTATTTACAGTTTGAAAGTTTTCAAAAGTTAAATAATAAAGAGAAAAGTGATGAGATGAAAAATGAATCAATAAAATATTGGAATAAAATAATAACCATTGAACCAGAAGACAAAACAGCATTAGAAGCCGTAAAAAAATTAAATAAATAGTTCAGCAACAAAGGCAATCTGATAGTTTTCGCTATTAATTGTTTTTGTTTTTGTTTATAGGCTGTCTTTAAGGCAGCCTATTTTTTATTGAATTATGCAAATATTCTTTTTTTACACGTTTAAAAAAAGTAAATTTGCTTATTAAAATATATTATTATGTTTGGATTAGATACAAATCTCACAATTATTCTTATTCTCTGTATGGTGGCAGCGTGTGCCTTTGAATTTATCAATGGTTTTCATGATACAGCGAATGCAGTGGCAACGGTTATTTACACTCGTTCTTTAAAACCTCAGCAAGCAGTTATTTGGTCTGGGATTTGGAATTTTATAGGTGTATATTTTGGTGGTATTGCTGTGGCTATGGCCATTGTCAATCTGCTTCCAATGGAAGCGTTGGTTGATCAAAATGTTTATCATAACGTTGCCATGATAATGGCCTTAATTCTAACTGCAATTATTTGGAATCTAGGAACATGGTATTTTGGAATCCCTGCTTCTAGCTCTCATACCTTAATCGGGTCCATTTTCGGAGTAGGAATTGCATTTATGTTTATCAACCCTGATGGTGCTGTTGCCCTCAATTGGCATAAGGTTGCTGATGCATTTTTAGCTTTATTAATATCTCCAATTATTGGCTTTTTTGGTGCTTGGATATTGATGATTGTCTTTAAAAAATATGTCAAAAAGAAAAAATTCTTTAAAGCGGCTGATCCTGACAAAAAACCTCCTTTTATTATTCGTGGTGTTTTAGTGCTAACAAGTACAATGTTGAGCTTTTCGCATGGTTCTAACGATGGACAAAAAGGTGTTGGTTTAATGATGATTATTTTAATCAGTTTATTACCAGCAAAATTTGCCCTCGATCAAAATAAAAATGCTTCCAATATGTTGGGAAACATCAGAACAATTGAGGCTTATATTTCAAAAATTGACACTATTCATATTGATACAAAAACTGCAACTGAAATAACGACCATAAAAACCGACTTATTAGAAATAAAAAACACCATTTTGACATCTGATATTAGCTCTGAAATTGATGAGAGCAAACGTTTTAAAATTCGCTCCGATATTATTATTATTACTCGTTCTTTAGATAAAATTATAAGTGACCCAAATAAGAAGCAATATTTAAATTTAACGAGTAGCAATATCTCTCATTTAAAATCAAACTTGGCTGAGTTAAAATCTTTTACAGAGTTTGCACCAGGTTGGGTTATTCTATTAATTTCAATTTCTCTTGGTTTAGGCACTATGATCGGCTGGAAACGAATTGTGACTACGATTGGTGAGAAAATCGGTAAAACCCCAATGACCTTTGCTCAAGGTACAAGTTCTGGATTAATTGCTACAACAACAATTTTACTTGCATCCGTTCTTGGGTTACCTGTTAGCACCACGCATGTTTTATCATCTGGAGTTGCTGGAACAATGGCTTCTGAAGGAGGAGTAAAAAATCTCCAAACTCAAACTCTTAAAAATATTGGAATAGCATGGGTAGTTACAATCCCTGTTACTGTAATTATCTCATGTAGTTTATTCTTATTGTTTAGATGGATGATCGTTTAATAATCTACAACCACAAAATAAAAAAACTGCTGAATTTCTTCAGCAGTTTTTTTATGCATACTAATGAGATTCAATTACTTTGCAGCATATAAATCTACAATCTTAACAATTACTTCTGTTGCTTTAACCATCGATTCCAGCGGAACAAATTCAAATTTTCCATGGAAATTATGACCACCAGCAAAGATATTTGGACAAGGCAATCCCATATAAGATAATCTAGAACCATCTGTTCCACCTCTAATTGGCATAACATGAGGAATAATATCTAGTATTTCCATTGCCTTTTGAGCGGTTTCCACAATATGAATTTCTGGTTCTACTTTTTCGCGCATATTAAAATATTGATCGGTAATTTCGGCCGTTACAATCGCTTGACCATGCTTTTGATTAAAAAATCGAACTGCATCACCAATATATTTTTTCATTGCTTCAAACTTAGAACGATCATGGTCGCGAACAATATATTGCAACATTGCATTTTCTACGGTTCCTTCCATTTTTACTAAATGATAGAAACCTTCGTAACCTGCAGTATATTCTGGTTTTGCAAATTCTGGAAGCATATTGTTAAACTCCATTGCCATCAGCATTGCATTTACCATTTTCCCTTTTGCATATCCAGGATGAATATTTCTACCTTGAAAAAATAGCTTTGCACCAGCAGCATTAAAATTTTCGTACTCTAACTCCCCTATTGCTCCGCCATCCATAGTATAAGCGAAGTTAGCTCCAAATTTTTCAACATTAAAGTGATCCACTCCCCGACCAATTTCTTCATCTGGAGTAAATGCAACTCTAATTTTTCCATGTTTTATTTCTGGATGAGCCATCAGATAAATCATCGCTTCAAAAATCTCTACTATTCCGGCTTTATCATCAGCACCCAATAACGTTGTTCCGTCAGTAGTAATGATGGTTTGACCCACATAATCTAAAAGTTCTGGAAAATCTTCGGTAGAAAGAATAATTCCTTTCTCCTCGTTTAATACGATGTCAGTTCCTTGATAATTCTCAATAATTAAAGGATTGGCTACTGCTCCAGGCATATCAGGGCTGGTATCCATGTGAGATAAAAAGCCAATTACAGGAACTTCTTTATCAATATTTGAAGGTAAAGTTGCTGTTACATAACTAAATTCATCAATTTCAACCTCCTGCATCCCAATGGATTTAAGTTCTTCTACTAAAAAGTTAGCAAAAACGGTCTCTTTAGCCACAGATGGGAATGTTGTGGATGAATCATCAGATTGTGTATCAATGCTGATATATTTTAAAAAACGATTTAATATTGCTTGTTTCATCTTGATTTGTATTCTTAATTTATGATGTTATATAGTGTTTGTAAGAAAACGCTGAGTTGTATTACAAACACTATATACTAAAATTAATAACATTAATTATTTTTCAATTTCATTATTCACTTGATTCTCAGTTTGTTCAATCGCAGGTAAATCATCCTCTACTTTTGCACGCATACTTTCCCAAATAAAGTAAATAATAATTCCAGCAAAAGCTAAAAATGCAAGGAGACCTGGCCATATATTTCCTTCTTCCCAAATCCAAGCTTTTGCTTCTGCGCTATACACTTGAAAAAGATGTAAGTTTGTGTCTACATTAAAGAATAACAGCATCGCACCAACCACTCCTAAAAGGGCTGCTCCAGCAATGAAACCACTAGCTATGAGCGTTCCACGTTGTTCACGAGCTTCAGCTAATTTCTTATTTTTCGAGCTTTTGCTAATATAGTTATGAAGCAATCCACCCACGATTAATGGGGTGTTTAATTGAAGTGGAATAAACATTCCTAATGCAAATGCTAAAGGTGGTATTTTGATGAAATTCATTAAAAGTGAAATAATTCCACCAATTGCAAATAGAATCCAAGGAACTTTTGCTCCAGGTTGCATCAACGGTTCAATAATAGAAGCCATCGCATTTGCTTGAGGTGCAATTAATGGATCATCGTGGACACCTGGAATTTTTACAAAACCATACGCATCATTTAGCACATAAATTACCAAACCAACGGTTGCCGCAGAGACTAATGTTCCTAAGAATTTCCAAGTTTGTTGCTTGTATGGAGTTGATCCTAACCAATAACCAATTTTTAAATCGGTAACAAACCCACCAGCCATTGAAAGTGCAGTACAGACAATTCCACCAATTATCAACGCAGCTACCATCCCTGCAGAGCCTTGAAGCCCCACTCCTACTAAGACAATAGATGAAAGAATCAAAGTCATTAACGTCATCCCCGATACTGGATTACTACCTACAATTGCAATTGCATTTGCTGCTACTGTGGTAAACAAAAAAGAAATAACAATTAAAGTTGCTAATGCTACAAGAGCCTGTATTAGAGTTATATGAACACCTGCAACTAAGAAAATAAAAATTGCGATAATCGTGAGCATAATAAAAATCATTACGAAAGGCATTTTCAAATCCTGTTGAGTACGTTCTGGTTTTTCAGCCGCAGCATTTTTTGAAGATAATCCTGAAAAAGCTAATCCAAATGAACGTTTGATAACTCCCGAAGATTTGATAATACCAATAATTCCAGCCATTGCAATTGCACCCACACCAATTGGGCGAACATAAACTTTAAATATGGCCTCGGCAGACATAGTTGCAAAAATATTTACACCTCCAGTTGCTGTGGCAATCATACTTCCAACTTCATTTACCAATGGAATCATTACTAACCATGAAACCATCGATCCAACAGCAATAATTAAGGCATAACGTAATCCAATAAGATATCCAAAACTAAAAACTAATGCACTAATGTTCATTTTAAAGACCATTTTTGCATCTGTTGCCAATTGTTCGCCCCATGGAATTAATCGTGTTGAGATTTCATCTTGGAAAATTCGAAATGAAGAGAACATAAAATCAAATAATCCTCCAATAAGTCCACTTACTATTAATATTCCTGCTTGAGCACCACCCTTTTCGCCTGTCACCAAAATTTCGGTTGTTGCTTTTGCCTCAGGAAATGGGAATTTCCCATGTTGTTCTTTTACAAAATACTTACGAAAAGGAATAAGAAATAAAATTCCTAAAATTCCACCTAAAAGTGATGATAGAAATATTTGTAAAAAATCAACTTGAATTTCTGGGTACGTACTTTTTAAAATGTACAATGCTGGAATAGTAAAAATTGTTCCAGCCACGATTACGCCCGAACTAGCACCAATCGATTGAATAATCACATTCTGTCCAAGTGCGTTTTTCCTGCGAGTAGCGGCAGAAGCGCCTACTGCAATAATTGAAATAGGAATAGCAGCCTCGAATACTTGACCAATTTTAAGTCCTGCATAAGCTGCAGCCGCCGAAAAAATGATTGCCATTAACAACCCCATACTCACCGACCAAACTGTGACTTCAGGATATTGTTTTGTGGGCTTCATTAAAGGAGTATATTCCTCACCTTCATTGAGTTCCCTATAAGCATTTTCGGGAAGTCCTGTTACTTTTTCTTCTTGATTTTGCTCCATAATTTATTTTTTTTAGTTGTTATTTATTTATTTTCGTCTTCAAATTTTAATTTTAATTCAATCTCTTCAATCGTTGGCAAACTACTTTTTAAATCTTCTGGCAAAATTTCTGTAAATTTAAAATCGCTCACTCCAATCGGTTTATTAATATCTCGAAGGGAAAACTCGGCTTCAATGTTGTTTTTATCTCTACACAATAGCAGCCCGATACTTGGTTTGTCATCTCCCTGTTTAAGTAGACTATCTATTGCTGAAAGATAAAAATTAAGTTTTCCTGCATATTCAGGAATAAACTTAGTGTTTTTCAACTCCACAACAACATAACATTTCAGCTTAATATGATAAAAGAGTAAATCAATATAATAATCATTATTGGCTATTTCTAAATGAAATTGTCGCCCTACAAATGCAAATCCTTTTCCTAGTTCCAGTAAAAATTTTGTAATATGATTTACTAGTTGATTTTCAATATCTTTTTCAATAAATGGCTTTGACATTGTCATAAAATCGAATACATAAGGATCTTTAAGAGTTTGTTCTGCTAAATCAGACATCGGCTTTGGCAAAGTCGTTTTAAAATTGTTTACAGACTTGCCATTACGTTCAAACAACTGAGTCTTGATTTGCAATGCTAAAACATCTCTACTCCAATTGTTTCCGATTGTTTCATTTATATAAAATATTGCTTCATTTATCGACTTTGATTTACTGATAATCAATATATTATGTCCCCAAGGAATTTGGGCAACAAGCTGTTGCCCAAATTGGGAAACAGCTTGTTGCCCAATTTGACCATTAGTATAGAATTGATAAAATTGCTTGATATATTTAAGGTTTCTGGTAGAAAATCCCTGCATTTCAGGAAATTCAGATTTTAAATCAGAGGATAGTTTTTCCAAAAATTGAGTTCCCCATTGAGTCTGTTTCTCCGAAATCATTTTACCAAGCTCCCAATAAAACTCAATCAAAGCAAAATTTACGGCAACCGCAGCTTTAATTTGCACCGATCTTATTTTACTTTTAAGTTCAGTAAGCCAATTTTTATATTCGAAATTATCAGTATTCGGAATAGCCATCATTAAATTTAAAAATGCAATTTAATCATTAATATTTATTTTTGCGACACTAGCCTTAAGAAAGTCTTAGGAACTGGGCTTATATACGACAGTTTAGATTTCAACACTGGGTGAATAAACTCCAAAATATTGGCGTGCAACCCTACTCTGCCTATTGGCGAAGCTTTACCACCATATTTTCGGTCCCCAACAATGGAGTGACCTATCTCTTGGGAGTGAACTCGAATTTGATTTTTACGTCCAGTCTCCAAGCGAAATTCTACCATCGAATAGTTTAAATTCTTTTTGATTACCTTAAAATGCGTGACAGCTTGCCTTCCATGTTGTTCTTCGTGACTGATAACATTATGTGCTTTGTCTTCGGTTAACCAACTTGAAATAGTTCCTGCATCATCACTCACACAACCTTCAAGTACAGCGACATACGTGCGCAAAGTAACAAAGTTATGCCAATTTCGTTGCATTCGTTCTTGAACATCCGCTGATTTTGCAAACATCATTACCCCAGAAGTATCTTTATCCAAACGATGAAGCACAAACAATTTATTCTGCGGATTTAGTTGTTTTACATGAGCCCGCAATTGACTGTATGCTGTTTTTTCCTTTTCGGTAGTACTTGCAATGGAGAGCAATCCTGCACTTTTATCAATTACGATGATTGATTCATCTTCATATAAAATTGATAATCCCTCAAAATTAATCGAAACAGGAATTTTAGATGTGGAAATAACCACCTCTTGACCAGCAATTAAAGGATAGTTAAACTGAGTTACAATTTGAAAATTGATATAAACTTGCTTATGAATTAAAAAGGATTTCACAGCAGTACGGCTCTTTTCAGGATATAACTGTTGAAGGAACTGCAATAGTTCCATTGGCTCTTTAACTGTATATTTTAATCTTCGCTCTGGAGCTTTTGCACCTTTTATTGACGGCCCATTTTTTTTACTCATTTACAATATTCTTTTTAATGCTATCATAGAAAATATCAATCAATCGTTGCTTATATAATGAACCTATTGCTTGCTTAAAAGTCTTTTTGCTGATCCCAAACATGTCGTATATATCTTCGGGGGATGATTTATCTGATATCTTAATTTCTCCCCCTTTTTCGTCTAATTTATCTAAAATCCGCTGAAGATTATCCTCAACTTTTCGATATCCATAACGATGTAGAGATAAATCTATTTTTTCGTCTTCACGGACTTTCTTGACAAAAGCTTTTAGATTTTCACCTTTATTTAATGGAGTAAATACTTCATTTTCATAAACGATACCCCAAAATGCATGATCCACAATTACCTTGTACCCAAGATCCGTTTGGTCGGCAACGATTATATTTACCTCATCTCCAGGATTATATTCTGGTGGAATATTATCGAGATATTTATCTAATTTAGCAGAGGCTACAATTCGCTCAGTTTCATGGTCGAGGTAAGTATGCACTAGGTATGAGCGACCTTCAATCATATTCATTTTTTGCTCGCGAAATGGAACCAATAAATCCTTTTGAAGTCCCCAATCTAAAAAAGCACCAATTTTAGTTACCGCTACACATCGCAAAAGAGCAAATTCACCTACCATCACAAATGGGACTTGGGTAGTAGCAATTATACGATCTTCGGAATCTAGATAAATAAATACTTCTAATTCTTCGCCAATATTCCATATTTCAGGAACTGCATTTCTGGGTAATAGTATTTCCCCTTTTTCTCCACCATCAAGATAAAGCCCAAAATCAACCTCTTTAACAACGGCTAACTTGTTTTTTCTTCCTATTTCTAACATTTTTTTGTATTTGATGTAAAGGTAGTAATTTTGAACATATTATGCAAAAGTGAGTTGGTTGATGAGTTGAAATGTTGGGTTTCCCTATAAACTTTAAACTTATAAACAAAAGGGTTGATAAGTTGATGGGTTGATGGGTTGATGGGTTGAAATGTTGGGTTTCCCTATAAACCAATAAACTTTAAACCTATAAACAAAAAAGTTGATGGGTTGATAAGTTGATGGGTCCCGAAAAATAAAAATCTTTGTTTTTTTGATTTTTCGAGGATCCTCGAAAAACTACGTTTCGCTTTTGGCGAACTGTTTTTCGGGATTGAAATGTTGGGTTTCCCCATAAACTTATAAACTTTGAACTTATAAACAAAAGGGTTGATGGGTTGATGGGTTGATAGGTTGATGGGTTGATAAGTTGAAATGTTGGGTCTCCCTATAAACCAATAAACTTTAAACCTATAAACAAAAAAGTTGATGGGTTGATAGGTTGATAGGTTGGGTCTCCCTATAAACAAACAGTTGAAAATGGAGAATAATGTGGAAGTTAATTCAACAAAAAAGGACTCTCTTTCGAAAGTCCTTTTTTATTCAGAATTTAATATCAATTATAATTTTTCGTATTCAAAACGATATAAATCATTTCCGTCTTGTCTTTCCATAAACAACTCACTGTTTGATAGTCGTTTAATGGTGTATTCAGTTGAAGAAGAAAATCCACCATAAGTAGAAGTGAATGTAACTTTTTCATCATTTGAAGTAAATGCCCAAGTACCTGTTGCTGAATAAGATCCATTTATAAAGGTTACCGTACCGCCTTTGTCGATTTTCACTCTACTGTTTGCGTCAAATGTTTGAGGGTCAGAATTTACTAACTCTTTAGTAGGTTTCCATTCACCTGAGATTCTGGAGGTTCTGGAGCGCAAACTAATTGAAGGACCTTCGTCATACTTACCGCAACCGCTAAAGAAAAATGTTCCGAGCAATGCAAAGATTAATAAAATGGGTAATTTTTTCATAAATATTATTTTTTGGTTAATAACTCGCAACAAAGATATTTTTTTTTTCATTACAAAAACAAATTATTTTTCAATTACTAAAAAATAATTATTTCCAGAATTTCACAATCATAACTTCTGAAATAATTAATAATAAAACAATCACAATCAACCACTTCCATAAGGATGAAAAAAAGCCAACTTGGATAGTGGATGGCGAAATATTTTCTTGATAATTTATCGTAGAAAAATTTTGCAACTTATTCTGAGCTATTAATTTATCTAAATCATTTTTGGAAAAGAAATCCATATTGGATTCTAATTGAGTATGATTAAATGCTAGTCCAGCAATTGATTTTTCTCCATCTTTAATATTGTAATTTCCTGGATTGACAATTTGGTTTTGGTCATATAAATGGATCTCTCCATTTGAAGGAATTATTTGAGGTATGATTTCAGTTTTATTATCTAAACTATTTATTTTCAACACATTATCATCCTTCAAATCAATATTTGCCAAACGAATCATCTCCTGATTACCAATATTAT
The DNA here is from genome assembly GCA_037130365.1 of Bacteroidota bacterium. Taxonomy (GTDB): domain Bacteria; phylum Bacteroidota; class Bacteroidia; order Bacteroidales; family WCHB1-69; genus JBAXTE01. The sequence continues at coordinate 10,759 of JBAXTE010000032.1, read as the reverse complement.
AATAGAGTTTATCATTGTATTGACGAGTGAAAGCCATATTCAAAAAGCTAGGTACAATTAATGGATGATGGCTAAAATTGCCAAAATAATCATCTGGAGCTATTCCAAAAACGTATACCAAACCTTTTTCAACCGTAGTAAAACCAAAAACACAATCGGAATTGGTTAATTTAAATAGCTCTTGAAACCTCATTCCTTTGTCAACAACTTTAAAATGTCGTTTAATTATGGGCAACTCTGTACCTGCTATTGAACCGTCAAATACATTTTTAAAAAGCGGATGATTCACATTAACATATTGAATTTGAGCTCCTGCAGTGTCAATCGGTTGTAAATCTATCAGACATTCATTCCCAATAAAATTCTGTACTGAGGGATTAATTATGCTCGTTGATGGAGGAATTATACATAACAATCCTCCATTTTTTACATATTTAGTCAACTCCGTAGAGGTTCCAGATGCAAGCTCTGATGGCTGAGATAATATTATCAAATCATACTTTGATAGTTCATTATAATTGATTGATTTAATGTTTTCGGAAGTGAATTTAAAAATAGAATCAGTTTCAAAGACAGCCTTGATAAATTGATTTGGAATTTTATCAGCAATTTCCAAAATATTTAGAGTAGAGTTTATTTTAAAGCTCAAATAAAAATTATTATCAAAAGTAATTTCACTTGGATCATTAATTTCCACCTCGCCATGCAATATTCCAATTTCACTGCTAGAAAAGTTAAGTTCTACAATACTGATTGAGTTTGCAGCAATATTTGTAATGGCAGAGGCCTTTTCATTACCATTTAAGGTAAATGAAATAGGCAAATTTACGAACTCCCTATTTGAGTAATTATGTACTTGAACGTAAAGGGTTAAGTTCTGATTTTGTCTAAAAATTGGCTGTTCAAACCAACAAGAATCAATAGAAATATTTTCGGAATGTGGATGTGGAATATGTACTAGATTGATAATTAATGAAGTATCATTTTTAAATTTTGAAAAATCAAAAGCTGATTTTTGAAAATCTGACACCAAGTAAACAAACTTATTAGAATTTTTTACTTGAGAAAAAAGGTCCGCAACACGAGGAAAAACTTCCGAAAAGCTCTTTGATGCTCCATTTACTTTAATATTATCGAGCTTCAAAATAAAGTCATCACGACTAATAGTTCTAAATTGCTCAGAATTCAAATCGTTTGTTAGTAAGATAAATTTGTCGGAAGGAGCAAATGAAAGAGCAATTTGTTTGGCTGTAGTTTTTGCCTGATTTACGAGGGTATTGTTTTCACCTCTGGCAGCCATACTGAATGAATTATCTACAAAAACACAAACTGTATTTGTGGCAAATATTTTTTGAGATGTTTGTTTTGATGAATATGGATGCGCAAAAGCTAAAACAACAAAAACGATAATTAAGATTCTGATTAAAAGCAATAACCAACGCTTTACATTGGATTGTCGCTTGGTTTGCATTTGTAAATTCTGCAAAAATTGAAAATTGGAAAAATAAACAACTTTATACCGCTGAAAATTAAACAAATGCACCATGATTGGAAAAATCACAGCAATCAAACCAAAGAGAAAGTTTGGATAGAAAAAATCCATTGATAATTAGATTAATTAGAGCACAAAAATATAAAAAAAATTGATTGTTTCCGAAATAAAAGTAGTCTGCAATAAACGTAACGTCATGTGCTGACTTACAAGCAAATGTAATCTATTACTTGTGGATTTTTAAAAAAATGCGTAGTTTTGCGTCTAAATTAACATCCAAAAAATGATATACCAATTTCATACACTTTCTAATGGGATTCGGATTGCACACAAGCAAATTAGATCTAATGTATCTCATTTAGGTGTGGCAATTAATAGCGGAACTCGCGACGAGTTAGAAAATGAAAGCGGATTGGCTCATTTTATTGAACATACTATTTTTAAAGGGACGACTAAACGAAAATCGTTTCAAGTACTCTCACGCTTAGAAAATGTGGGTGGTGATTTAAATGCTTATACCACTAAAGAGGAAACTTATTTCTACGCATCATTTTTAAAATCCGATTATATTAGGTCTGCAGAGTTGCTAAGTGATATTTTGTTCAATTCTACTTTTCCCGAAAAAGAGTTAAATAACGAAAAGGATGTCGTCATAGAAGAGATTAATTCATATAAAGATTCTCCTTCAGAACTTATCTATGATGAATTTGAAAATCAGGTATTTGCAAATCATCCGATGGGAAGAAACATTCTTGGAACGATTAAATCAGTTAAAAAACTTAACCGAAATCTGATTACTCAATTTATTAACCGAACGTACACGCACGACCAAATTTTCATTTCTTCAGTATCTAATTTATCATTTGAAAAAGTAATATACATTCTTGAAAAGCACTTTGCAATTAACCAACAAACTACTCGTCAATATGCTAGAACTCCTTTCAATAATTATAACCCAACTCAAAAAAAAATCAACCTCAACAGCCATCAATCACACTGCTTAATAGGAATTCCTGCTTATCATTTATTTGAAGAAAAAAGAATACCATTTAGTCTTTTGAATAACGTGATGGGTGGTCCTGGTATGAATACGCGCTTAAATATCGCCATTCGCGAGAAACATGGGTATGCTTATACAGTTGAATCACAATTTAATCCAATGACTGATACTGGATTATTTACTATATATATAGGTAGCGACCATTCCACAATTGACAAATCCATAGATTTAACTTACAAGGAGCTACATCGAATAAAAACCGAAAGATTAGGAACGCTTCAACTTTCAAGAGCTAAAAAGCAATTTTTTGGACAGATTTCTTTGATGAACGAGTCAAATCAAAACGAAATGTTGAGTATGGCTAAAAGTGGGATGTATATGAATCGTATTGATACTATGAACGATATTTATACTAAAATAAATAATATTACTGCTGATGACATTTTAAATGTCGCAAATGAAATAATCAAAGAAGATCAATTTAGCACATTGATTTACACCAAAGTACGATGAAATCACTAGATAATATTGCGTCTATAGAACTTGAAAATTATTGCATCAACCATTCTACCGGAGAGCATCCAGTTCTCCATGAGTTATTCCGTCAAACTCACCTTACTCAAGTATCGCCACGGATGGCTTCTGGCAATATTCAAGGTCAATTTTTACAACTATTGTGCAAACTGTATCGTCCAATGAACGTCTTGGAAATTGGCACTTATACGGGGTATGCAGCTATTGCAATGGCGCTGGTATTGCCAAATAATGCGAAATTAACTACAATAGAAATAAATCCAGAATTAGAAGATTTCATCCGCTTCTATATTCAAAAAAGCAATACTCAAGACGTAATTAATTTGGTTATTGGCGATGCGATGAACGTTTTAAATACAAATTCAAAAAAATGGGATTTTGTCTTTTTAGATGCAAACAAAGAACAATATATTGATTACTTCAAAATTTTACTACCTCAAATGAATTCTGGAGGAATTATCATTGCAGATAATGTACTTTGGGGATGTAAAGTTGTTGAGCAAAATAACTCTGAAAAAATTGATACCGACACACTTGCATTAATAAAATTCAACAATTACATACAAGAATGCGAAGAAGTTGACAATTTACTGCTTCCTTTAAGAGATGGGTTAATGATTATTCAAAAAAAATAAATTACGATTATGCGAATTGATATATTAACTCTATTTCCTGATATGTTTGAAGGTCCCTTTACACAATCTATTGTAAAACGAGCAATCAACAAAAATAAAGTAGAAATTCACCTTCACGACATCCGTGACTATACTTTAAGCAAACATAAAAAGGTTGATGATTACCCATTTGGAGGAGAAGCAGGAATGGTAATGATGATAGAACCTATTGATTTGTGTATCGAAAAACTATCGAGTGAACGTAAATATGATGAGATAATTTTTATGACTCCCGATGGAGAACTGCTCGATCAGCAAATTGCCAATACACTTTCGATGAAAGAAAATATTATCATCTTATGTGGACATTATAAAGGCATTGACGAAAGAATTCGTACACACATCGTTACTAAAGAAATTTCTATTGGAAATTATGTGCTTTCGGGTGGAGAACTGGCTGCTGCTGTGACTGTTGATGCAGTTATTCGACTAATTCCGGGAGTTCTTTCAGATGAAACCTCAGCACTTTCTGATTCATTCCAAAGTGGATTACTCTCCGCTCCTGTCTATACGCGCCCATCGGTGTATAAAGGTTGGGAAGTTCCTGCTATTTTATTGTCTGGGAATCAAAAAGTAATTGATCAATGGAAACTTGACCAAGCAATTGAACGCACATCGATTCGAAGACCAAATCTATTAAAAAGTGAAGAGTAATACCCTTTACATTTATTTAACTATTATCGCTAAATAATTCCACTCATAAACCATGTTTTTGTTTTTTTTATTAAAACAGACACCGATTTTTAATATTTTTTCGTCTTAAGAATTGTAATGGGAGATTTAAAAAATAATATTATGAGTTGGTGTAAAAAAACAATTGTTATTATAATGGTAATTTTTGCCATACAAAATAGCTATTCGCAGTCATACAACATGGGAACAAGTCGTAGAGTTGCTGCTGGATGTAATGTAAATATCTATGATAATGGAGGTTCTGGTGCAAATTACGGTGCGAATAGAAATGACACAATCACAATATTTTCTAACAATGCAACCAATCACTTTGTAAGTATCACAATTCAATCGTTTGATATTAATTTAGACGATACATTGTTTATTTACAACGATTCCACCGCAAATCCGGCTCAATTGGTTCCAATTGGCTCATTGAATGTAAGTTGGTTAAACAATAGTAATTCAATTATCGTTGGAGATTGGACATATACTGCAAATATTACAAATCCATCAGGTGCAATTACCCTTAGATTAAAGACGAATGGAGCTAATGATGGTGCAGGATTTTTTATCACAACTGCTTGTAGTATTGGCTGTCAAACGGTTTCAACCAGAATTGATACATTATTAACTACTCCCCCAATCCATCGAGAAGCAGATGGATTCTTTTATGTGAATGTATGTCCAAATCAACAAGTAAATTTTGTAGGATCTGGAAGTTATCCAACAAATAATTTGGCATATAACCAATCGAATGATTCTACAACTTTTGTATGGCAACTTGGAGATACCACATACACCGGACTAGGTCTTACAAATGTAAGTCATAATTTTACTCCTGGCAGAGGATATGATGTCTTTTTGCAAGCCTATGACCAACGTGGATGTAATAGTTCAACTGGTGATTATGTTCGTATTCGAACTTCAGCTAACCCAATTGTAAATATTCAACCCCTTCCTGATATTTGTACTGGCTCTCCATTTAATATTCTTGTAGGAGCTGATCTTGCCTCAGATATTGTGATAACACCAATCAGCAGTATTCAACAATCAAGTTTGTCTTTTGATAGCACTATGTTCGTCCCAGATGGACCAAATTGTACAGGGCTTTCTGATTGTTATAATACTTTTGTGACATTTACTTCCTTTTTGCCTGGACAATCGATAACGTCAGCGGCTGATATTCTTTCGGTTTGTTTTACAATGGAACATTCATATTTGGGAGACTTGCAATTTAAAGTTGTGTGTCCAAATTCTCAAAGTGTAATAACCCATGCACAGCCAAATGGGGGAAGTTTGTATTTAGGAGTTCCTGTTGATGATGGTGGTGGTTGTTCTCCTGATCCTTCCACAGCTGGTACACCTTGGAATTATTGTTGGTCTGATTACCCTGCTTATTCTTATCATGGCACTGCACCAAATTATTTACATCAAGGTCAATCAACAAATTGCGATTCCTCTAATCGAGCAAACCACACCAATTTTTATCATCCTATGAATAGCTTTGCTGGCTTAGTTGGTTGCCCATTAAATGGAACTTGGTCGATTGAAATTTGTGATTTATTTGGTATTGATGATGGCTGGATATATCAATGGCAACTAAATCTTGATCCATCTTTATTGCCATCACCTTGGTCGTACACTGTAAATATTGACACCATTTTATGGTCAGAAAATTACATTCAAAACACAACAGACTCTTCTGCAATCGTAATTGCAACTCAAGGGGGCACTTTTAACTACAGTTTTACTATTGTTGATGATTTTGGATGCCAATTCGATAGCTCAATCACGGTTACAATTGTTAAAACACCATTAAATAACTTTGGAAACGATACTTCATTCTGTACAAATGCATCCGTAATTTTATATGGTGGACAGCCTGCTACATCATACTTATGGTCGACAGGAGAAACGACGAGCCAAATAGTTGTAAATTCTACGAATTCATATTGGGTAAAAACGACAAATAGTAATGGGAATATATCGTGTATAGATATTGATACCATAAATATTAATGTGTTTCCACAAGCAATTGTCAATTACACTGCTAATCATTTGGGGTGCTCACCGTTAAATGCTCAATTTCAAGACCTTTCAACTCCTACAATTTCGCAATGGCTATGGACTTTTGGGGATGGAGCTACATCGAATATTTCTAATCCTTTGCACACGTATAACATACCTGGTTTGTATACAACTTCCCTCACTGTAACAACTGTTGATGGATGTGTAGGAACCAAAGTTGATTCTAATTATGTTAATGTATACGAAAATCCTGTAGCCAATTTTGAACCTTCAACATATAGAACTACGACTTTAGATCCAATGGTTTTCTTCAACGACTTGTCCACCGCCGCAACAACTTGGGAGTGGACGTTTGGAGATCCAACCTCCTCTATTAACGTTTCACACGACCAAAACCCTATCCATACTTTCTCAGGATATGGTATTTATAAGGTAACATTGACTACTTATTCAGAATATGGTTGTGTTGATTCAATAAGTAAATTCATTAATGTTGAAAACACATTCTATTTTTGGATTCCAAATTCATTCTCTCCCGACAAAAACGGCGTAAATGAAGTCTACAGACCTGTTGGTTTTGCTTTAGACATCACACAATATTCTATGGAAATATTAGACAGATGGGGTATGTTGATTTATAAAACTAACAATTATTATGATAGCTGGAATGGCAAAGTAAATAACTCGGGAGATCGATTAAAACATGGTGAATATGTTTATATTTTTAATGTTACTGACTTAACAGGAAAAAAACACCGCTATGTTGGAAACGTTACTCTTCTCAGGTAGCAATGTTATCAACTTGCAATAAAATCTTTATATTATTGATTATAAATCTGTTAGTTTTAAAAAAATCTAACAGATTTTTTAATAATTACACAAATTTTCTAACGGGGTAGAATTACATCATTATTTATATCATTTTTTTTGTCATTTTTATTGAAAATAGACATTGTTGTGTTACTTTTGTAAAAAATATAATGGATAATGAATAAAATCTTAATTATTGAAGATGATAAAATCACTCAAACTGTAATTAATACAGCAGTAATTAATTGGGGATTTGATACTATCGTATGCTCTAATGGTCGTGATGGGGTAAACTTAGCAATAGAAAACAAACCTAATGTTGTAATTACTGATTATCAAATGCCTGGTATGAGCGGTATAGAAGTTATTCAACAAATTAAAACAAAATTACCGAACACTCCTATCATATTAATGACTGCATATGATGAAATGCAATTAACTATTAAAGCTATTCAAGTTGGCGCTTTTGATTATATTGAAAAACCAATTAATTTAAAAAAGCTAAAAACAATTCTTGACAACGCACTAACAGAAACCAATATTGCTAAACTAGAAATAAGTTCGAGTCAGTCAAAGATAAATTCATTATCTGGAGTAACTCTTATTGGAAAAAGTGAAGGAATGAGAGATATTCTCAAAAAAATTGGGTTAGTATCGAATAATAGAGTATCAGTATTAATTAAAGGTGAAACTGGCACTGGCAAAGAGGTTGTATCCAGAATTATTCATGAAAGCGGTGTTACTAGAAACCGCCCATTTGTAGCTGTTAACTGTAGTGCTTTAGCCGAAACATTACTCGAAAGCGAACTGTTTGGTCACGTTAAAGGTGCATTTACCGATGCAATACGCGATAAAGCTGGAAAATTTGAAAGTGCTGGTGATGGAACAATCTTTTTAGATGAAATATCTGAAATATCCCCAAATATTCAACTGAAATTACTTCGAGTTATTCAAGAAAATGAGTTTGAACGAGTTGGTGGTGAAAAAACAATAGCGATGAGAGCTCGAATTATTGCTGCATCAAACAAATCACTTGAAGAACAAGTAATGATTGGAAAATTTCGACAAGATTTATTTTATCGACTTAATGTTTTCACAATTGATATTCCACCTTTACGTGAGCGAAGTTCTGACATTCCTTTGTTAGTTGATTTTTTTATTCAAAAATCAAATCAAATTTATGGAAAGAACATCAAACACATTACTAAAGACGCTCTAAATATTTTAATGAACCATATATGGCCAGGGAATGTTCGCGAACTTGAACATACCATTACTAGAGCAATACTAATTTGCACCTCAGACACTATTGATAAAACACATATCCAGTTCACCGAAGGACAAAACTCAACTATTCATTCGATATACAACCCCTACCGGTCGTTAAAAGATGTTGAAAAAGAACATATAGAAAAGGTTTTAGAAATTATGGGTTGGCAAAAAGAAAAAGCAGCAAAAATTTTAGAGATTTCTAGACCAACGCTAAATCAAAAAATTGAACTTTATAATCTTCAAAAAAATAAATATTGATTAATTTAAAATCCTATATTATATTTTTTCTAAATCCCCACTAATATCATTTAGTTTTTTTGTAATTTTGTTTAAACAAACTAAATAAACTAAATTTATGAAAAAAATCATTATTACAGCATTCCTTTTAATTGGAATCTTTTCGACCTACGCTCAACAATCAACCTTTAATAAAGGCGATAAAGTTATTAATGCATCCATCGGATTAGGATCAGTAATGTACTCTGGATTTGGCTATTCAACTTCTGTTCCTCCCATTTCTGGTTCATTTGAACTTGGTTTTAAAGATGATTTTTTAGTTGATAAAGCAACTCTCGGATTCGGTGCTTATATGGGTTTTTCGAAAAACAAATGGGAGTCTTACGGTTGGGGTTGGACATATACTAACATTATTTTAGGAGCAAGAGCTGCACTTCATTATCCAGTTTTGGATAATTTTGACACTTATGGTGGTATTATGTTAGGATTTAACATCGTTTCTTCCAAAGAATTTGGGATTAATAGTGGTATTATAACAAATTCTGCTGGTAGCGGTATTGCTTATTCATTTTATGTTGGAGGTAGATATTACTTTACTAAAAACATTGCACTTCTTGGCGAACTAGGTTATGGAATTGCTTGGCTTAATGTTGGATTATCATTTAAATTGTAAATAAATCCCTTCAATATCTTTTCAACAAGTTTAACGAGTCAATTTTTTGACTCGTTTTTTTTTTTATCTTTTCAGTAATTGTTTCATTTCATTAAGTGAGGACAAAACCTTCAAAATAATCCAAAACAATTATAAAATAAAAACGCATTATCTTTGAATTCTGACAAAATCACAACAAACGTTAACAAACGTTAAAATAAAATTGATTTTACTCCGTTATATTCGATAATCATTTAAAATATACAATTATGAAAAACAGAATTCTGAGTATTGCATTATTATTAACTATCGGATTAATAGTAATTTCATGTAGCCAAAGTTACGAACATAAATCAAAAGAGTCTTCTGTAGCCAAATTAGAAAAACCCTTACAGAAAGAAGAAATATCTTTAAATGCATCAGCAGCAAATGAGCCAATGCAAGAGGAAAACATGACATCTTCTGCTGCAGTAGTTTCAAAAATTGATACAATTCGAAAATTTATCCGGACAGCTGAATTAAATTTTAAAGTGAAAGATGTTTATAAAGCCACTCATAAAATTGAAGATTTAACTAAAGATTTTGGTGGGTTTGTAACAGAATCTAATTTAAACAATGATATTATTAATACAAGTACAAAATCTGTCTCGGCAGATTCGTCGGTATTAATTACCGAATATGTCTTGAAAACAAAATTGGAATTAAGAGTTCCTCAAAATCAATTAGATTCATTTTTAAGAAGCCTTACGCCTTTAGTTGAGTTTATCAACAAGCGAGTAGTTTCCGCAAATGATATTCATATAGATTTATTAAAATCACAACTAGAGCAACTTAGAAATCAATCATTTGTAGAAGAAACAAACAATATCAAAACTAAAGGTATTTCAACACGTCTTGCAACACTTCAGGCTCAAGCAAGCTCAGATGCAGCAAAGATTGATAAATTAATGATGCTAGATAAAGTTGAATTTAGCACCGTTTCGATTGAAATTTACCAACAATCGGAAGTACGCTATGAAATGATTGCAAATAACTATTCTAATCGCTACGATCCTAGTTTTGGAACACGTGTTTGGAGTTCTGTTAAAACGGGGTTCATTGTGATTCAAGAACTCTTTCTTTTTGCAATAAAATTCTGGGGAATTATACTACTTGGTTTTTGTATTTATTTCTTTGCAATGTTTATTCATAAGAAATTTAAAAGAAAATAAGGGGTCAATGTAAAAAGTTTGGTGAGAGGAAGATAATAAGAAGTTTTGTTTTCTTTCTAATGGAAGAAAGCATATTTTCAAAATTGACTGGAAAAAGAATAAATAATTTCCTTTTACCAGTCCTTATGCCGGACGGGCACTGACTTTTTTTCTCCAGCAAAAAAAAGATACTGT
>JBAXTE010000031.1:0-48506 GCA_037130365.1 Bacteroidota bacterium | reverse complement strand
TTTTTTTACAAAACTACAAACTTATTAGTTTATCCCCAACTTTATTGCTTGACCCTCAGTCTGGCTCATATCCGTCAGTTGATGGACATAGGTTCGAATCCTGTCCCCGCTACAACGAAAAGCGATTCTAACGAGTCGCTTTTTTCGTTTTTTATGGTTTTTTTTATTTTTTTGTATTTCGGGCTCATATCCGTCAGCTGACGGACATTGGTTCCTATCCTAATTCATTGATGTTTTAAAATCTCAATACTTTTGAAATTTAGGGAAGCAAAATTTTCTGAATTAATATAATGACTAAATAATAAAAATATTTTATTATATTTGCTGAAATATTAATTATTTGCTAATACTACAATTATGAAACAAATCTTAACCATTATTGCACTGTTTTTACTTGTGACATTTTCTGCTTATGCACAAAATGTAGGTATTAACGCCGATGGTTCTTCTCCAGATGGCTCAGCCATGTTGGATGTAAAATCAACATCTAAAGGTCTTCTTATTCCAAGAATGACCGCTGTACAAAAAACTGCAATTTTGAGCCCAGTCGCTGGCTTGATGGTTTATCAAACTGATGCCACTGCGGGATTTTATTTCTGGAATGGCTCGGCATGGACACAAATTGGTTCTGGAGGAGGTTTGGGAACTTTAACTAGCGTTGCAACTGGCACCGGACTTACAGGCGGACCAATAACCACCACAGGAACCATTTCGTTGGCAACTTCGGGCGTAACCGCAGGTTCATACACCCGAGCCAGCATTACGGTAGATTCTTATGGTAGAATTACCATAGCTGGAAATGGCACTGCCATTAATTTAACCTCCGATGTAACGGGTATTTTACCTATTGCAAACGGGGGTACAGGAAGTGCAACAGCCAATAATTGGACGCTTACTGGAAATGCAGGAACTTCGGCTGCTACCAATTTTATTGGCACCACCGATAATGTGGTATTAAATTTTAAAGTAAACAACCAAAAAGCAGGTAGAATTGAACCAGCAGGTGCAACATTCATAGGCTATCAGGCAGGGAATGTTAACACAGTAAGTTCGAGTACTGGTATTGGCAACAAGGCACTTTATTCTAACACAACAGGTTACGCCAATACGGCAACCGGATCAAATGCACTATATGCAAACACTACAGGTGACTACAATACAGCAACCGGAACCGATGCTTTAGATGTCAACACAACAGGTAGCTCCAATACAGCCATTGGCTTCCAAACCTTAACCGCAAATATTACTGGTTTCGCAAATACCGCTATCGGAGCAAGTGTTTTAATTAGAAACACAACGGGTTACCACAATACTGGCATTGGTTCGGGTTCATTAGTTTACAATACAACAGGTAATTACAATAGCGTTGTAGGAACCTCTGCATTGCAAGACAACTCAACAGGTTCAAACAATATCGTAAGCGGTTCATTTGCAATGCGAAATAACACAACAGGTAGCAATAATACCGCCTTGGGATATTCGGCCTTAATATCAAATATTACCGGTTCCGACAATACAGCTTTAGGTTCATCAGCAAATGTAAGTTCAGATGCCCTCACCAACGCAACAGCTATTGGGCACGGTGCTTTGGCAACAGCCAGCAACCAAGTTGTATTGGGCGATGCTAATGTAACCTCCTTTTTTGTAAAAGGAGCTTATGCAGGAACAAGCAGTGCAGCTCCAAATATGGTAGTTGATGTAAATGGTCAGATTATGAGAAGTACGGCAACAGCTTTTTTAGGCTGGGGCTTGACCGGCAACGCAGGCACCACCGCAGGCACTAATTTTATAGGTACAACCGATGATAAAGATGTTGTTATTAAACGAAATAACGTACAGGCGGGCTTGCTTAATGATGCATTGCTTAATACTTCCTGGGGTGCATATGCACTTTATAACAATTCCACAGGAAATATGAATACTGCCAACGGACATCAGTCGCTCCGAGCCAACACCACAGCAGGTCAGAATATAGCTATGGGGTCTTACGCTTTATATTCACAGTCTTATAATAATGGTGGCACTGCATGGATCAGTAATAATGCGGCTATAGGAGTCTGTGCGTTGCAAAATAACCAGCCAACATCAACAAGTAATGGCAAAGAAAATACAGCAATAGGGAATTTTGCACTTCAATCAAACACAATTGGATACAGCAATGTTGCCTCCGGATTCAGGGCTCTTTGTGTCAACTCCTCAGGATACCAAAACACCGCCATTGGATGGAATGTTCTTCAAACCAACACAACAGGATACAATAATACAGCAATAGGTTATAACGCCAATGTATCAACTGGAGCTTTAACCAACGCCACGGCTATAGGTGCAAATGCAACTGTAGGCGCAAGTAATTCGTTAGTGCTTGGTGGAACAGGATCGTATGCTGTAAATGTCGGCATCGGAACAACTACTCCTGCTGCAAAACTTGATGTACAAGGTGCTTCGGGTAACACACTGAAAATTGTGGATGGAAACCAAGCCGCAGGCAAAGTACTTACTTCGGATGCCAGTGGAAATGCAAGTTGGCAAACATCTGGTAGCGGATGGAGTTTAACCGGTAACGCAGGCACCACAGCAGGCATTAATTTTATAGGTACCACCGATGATAAAGATATTGTTTTTAAAAGAAATGGCACACAAGCAGGCTTGTTGAATAATGCTCTAAAAAATACTTCATGGGGGGTAAGTGCCCTCAACCCTACCACAACAGGTATATACAACAATGCCAATGGTTATAAAGCGCTTCGAGATAACACAACAGGGGAACTGAATACAGCCAATGGTGCAGAGGCGCTTCTACACAACACTACAGGAAGCAGGAATACTGCTACTGGGTTTGATGCACTTTATAACAACACATTAGGTAGCGATAATACATCCAATGGGTCTGGTGCGCTTGCTAACAATAATACAGCAGGTCAGAATACAGCTATTGGGAGCAATGCTTTATATTCACAGTCTTATGATAATGGCGGCATTGCATGGAACAGCGATAATATTGCTATAGGATATGGTGTGTTAATGAATAACCAGCCAACCTCAACAAGTAATGGTATTCAAAATACAGCAATAGGGAATTCTGCGCTTCAACAAAACACTATTGGATACTATAATGTTGCCACTGGATATGAAGCACTTGTTAGCAATACCACAGGATACCAGAACACCGCCAATGGAAACAATGCGCTTCAAACCAACACATCAGGATATAATAATACTGCATTAGGCTATGGAGCCAATGTGTCAACTGGAGCTTTAACCAACGCCACGGCCATAGGTGCATTTGCAATTGTTGGCGCAAGTAATTCGTTAGTGCTAGGTGGAACAGGACTGTATGCTGTAAATGTCGGCATCGGAACAACTACACCAACCCAACCACTACAAATGGCCTCAGGCGCTCATGTAACTATTTCCGGCGTATGGAGTAATGCTTCGGATGCCCGCCTGAAAACAAAAATTGTAAACACAAATTACGGCTTAAAAACCGTAATGCAGCTTCGCCCAGTGAATTACAACATGGTTAAAGGCGGAGAAGCACAGGTTGGTTTTCTCGCCCAAGAAGTGCAAAAAATTATACCCGAAGTAGTTAGCGGCAAAGAAGGCGATATCAGCAAAGGCGAAACACTTGGTTTGAGTTATGGAAACTTAGTTCCTGTTCTTACCAAAGCCATTCAAGAGCAACAAGTAATTATTGAAGCACAACAAAAACAAATTGATGAGTTAAAGAAAATGGTAGAAGGATTGCTAAAGAGATAGTTGCAATTATAATATAAAACAAAAATTTAAAATATGAAAATTGTAAAATTAATCATAACATGCTTGTTTTTTATGTTTTTAGTATCCTCCGGCTTTTCACAAGGATATATAAATAATGGTGCATCAACCGTAATAAGTTCGGGAACATATTTGGTTGTAGATGGGAATTTTGTGAACAATACAAATGTTGCCAATGGGAATGTAAACCTAGACGGAACCATTAAAGTAAATGGAAATTGGATAAACAATGCTTCCGCTGGCGGTGTGCTTTCAAACGTTGATAATGATGGCACCGTTTTATTTAACGGCACCACCACATTTTCGGGGACAAGCACTGCACCTTTCGATTTCGAAAACCTTTCGGTAGCTCCTTCATCAACCGTAACTATCAATGCAAATGTTCCAGTAACTGTAAACACTAATATAGCAAACAGTGGAACAATAAACGTTAAATCAATAGCTGCAGGTAATGGCTCATTGTTAGTAAAAGGTGTTATTTCTGGAAGTGGTTTATATAAAGTAGATCGTTACTTATCTGCCAGCAAATGGCATTTGGTAAGTTCACCAATTACCAATGCGCTTTCGGGAGTGTTTTTAAACATTTATCTAAAATCATACAACGAAGCGACTAATACATTTGGAGCACTTATTACTCCAACCACTATTCCGATGCCAGTTGGTCAAGGTTTTTCGGTATGGACAAATGCTGCCAACGAAATCAGAACTTTCTCCGGTACCGTAAATAATGGGACTGTAACACCAGCTGTTCAACTTACAGGTGCTGCAGGAATTGGAACTGGTTGGAATTTAATTGGAAATCCTTACCCAAGTGCAATCGATTGGAATGCTGCAAGTGGATGGACAAAAACTGGTATTGCAAACAGCGTTTATGTTTGGAATAATAATCAATATGCAACATTTATAAATGGGTCTGCTACAAATGGCGGTTCTAGATACATAGCCATGGAACAAGGATTTTTTGTTCAAACAACTTCGGCAAGTGCTAATATCAGCATGAATAACAATGTAAGAGTTCATAATACAGTTGGTTATCTGAAAACAGACGAAGAAGAACCTGCAGATATTCTTAGAGTAAAAGTAAATATGGGCGTAAATAGCGATGAAGCAGTTATTGCTATTCGTGATAATGGTTCTGATATTTTCAACTTTGAAACGGATGCCGTAAAACTTCCTGGTAGTATAACTTCGCCACAAATGCACACTATCAAAACGGATAACAGCCAATTAGCAATCAGTGCATTAACACAGGTTGAAAATGTTGTTGGTAAATACGTTTATATTGATTTTGCAGAAACAGGAATTCATCAATTATTATATACTCATACACTCACAGGAACTAGCATTCCACGTTTATTCGACACCAAAACACTCACAGTTGTAGAGCCAAATAGTCCATATTCGTTTCAAGCAATTATTGGCGAATCCTCAGCTAGATTTCAATTTATCGAATCATTACCGATGTCTATAGATAATTCACAAATAAACTCAAACTTAACTGTTTGGGAAAGCAATAATAATTTGTTTATTGTATGTGCTAACGATGAGATAATTAAACAAGTTTGTATTTATTCTGTCGAAGGCAATTTGGTATCGAAAGGGGTTCAATCTTCTTATGATATTAGCCATTTAAGCAAAGCAATGTATTTGGTTAAAGTTATTACAAATAAACAAATTGTAACAAAGAAAATTATTCGAAAATAGGTTGTTTTATGTAAAATTTACGAATAATGGGAAGAGAAGGGGACTATATTATAACTAGAAGCGGTATTATTTGGTAAAGAATAAGATTGGTGAAACCATTCAAACAAAATTAACTACAAGTATAAAAAAAGAGGGAATTTTCCCTCTTTTTTTTATGATGATCAAGTCAGTGTGCAAATTTGAATTGTACTTCAAATAGCTTACTCTTTTGCAATTTTGGTGAAAATATATTTTTCAGCTGTTTGAATGCTGATAATATAAATTCCACTTTTAAAACTAGAGACTAATTTTTTATTTTCCAATAATAATCTTCGAAATAGAAGTGTGATTTGTAGTTTTTGTTTTTACAAAATAGGTACCAGCAGCAATATTCGAGATATTTAATCGAGTTTGAAGATTTGATACATTAGTTTGAAAAACAACCTGACCTTGAAGATTAATCAACGAAACATGTTGAATATTCTCATTGCTTTTTACATCAATAAAGTCGTAAGCGAGTGTTGGAGAAACTGTAATTTCGTTATTTGTGAGAATATCGTTAATACCAGTAAATCCACTGATGTTAAATTCAATATTTTTGGATGTAGAATTCTCCACGATATTCACAATTGGTAATTCGAAACCAACACCTGCCCATAGCAGAGAACTTGGTGTGGTTAAGTCGGTAAAGCCTGTATTTGATGTTGTGCCAGGATATGTGTCACCTGCTTCGATTGTTATTTCGCCATCTGCTTCTTCAATATCAAAACCTTGATGAGCAGGGTTTGCATTTATGTTGTTATTGGCTAAATGTGTTTGGTCAAAATAGGCATAATCGCAATGGAAAATTAACATTCCGTGACCTTGTAAACCAATATCAAAACCTTCTAACTGTCTGTTTTCTAAGAAAAATCCCTCACTTGCAACTACAGAATTTACTAAAAATGAAATTGTATCTTGTGTGGCTGGAGCTAATACATAAGGTCCATTTGCATCAATTATTTGAGGATATTGCCATCCTAACATTTTTTTCGACATTGGGTTATGATTTGCTGGAGATGCTTCATTATTATTTGAATTTCCACTTGCCATTACATCCCAAGATCCATTGCCTTCTGCTTGACCACCAGAACCAGCATAATCTGTATCATAATAATCGGGCAAGCCTAGTGCATGACCAAATTCGTGACAAATAGTGCCAATTCCAACTAACGAAGTCCCTACAAGTTCGTTAGAACAAGTATATGCGTTTATTATTACTCCATCAACAGTAATTGGAGTAATGCTTGGGTTATTATGTGGCCAGATATCAGTTGGGTTTGCGCTAGAAGCTTCACCAGAACCAGCATAAATAATATAAACTGCGTCTACAACTCCATCATTATTATTGTCGAATTGTGAAAAATCAACTGTAGCATCTGCTGCCTGAATAGCTTCACTTACCAGTTCAGCTACATTCATATCGTTGCCATTTCCATCGTTTTGTCCGTAGTAATCGTGAGTGCGAGATGCTGTATATATTCCACTTACAGTAGTGTTTACTGTTAATTTTTCATTTGAGTTTTTGAAATAAAAATCTTTAAAACTTCCAGTTCCGTTATAATTTGGTTGATTCATTAATTGATCAACATTAGTTACAGTATTCGAAAATGAAAGATCAGAGTATTGTACCATTAAAACTATAAAGTTTTGTGTGCCAGTTGATTGAAAACTGCTTGTTTGAACTTCTTTGTTAGATGCTGATTTGTAGTTAATCAACTTCTGTTTGATTTGTTTGTCGGAATAGTTAATCCCTTTAGAAATATTGTTTAAAACGGCGATTTCAGCAGATTTACGATTCGCTGCATTTTTTGCCACAATCCCAGTTGAAACTAAGTTTGCATTGGCATCCAGTTTGGCATATTCATAAAACTTGTTAGAATTAGGTATCAGCGTATAACCATCATCGGAGATTGCCCAATGTGCAACGCCATCACCTTTTAAAGTGATATTAATTTTAGAGCCATCAGGTTGGGTGTAACAGATTGTTCCAGGTTTGGCAGGGATTCCATTTCCTTGCACTTGGTACTGAGCTTTTGGTAATTCTAACTTTTGGGCAATCCCATTATTCAGGGTTGCAAAAAGCAAAAAAGCAGTTAAAATAACTGTGTTCGATTTTTTCATAGACATTAATTTATTGAGTTTTGATTTGAGAATTTTCTTTTGATTTTTTTATTTGTGCATCGCTAAATTGAATTCCTTTAGAAATTTTCATCAAATATTTAGCTTCCTTTTTTGTTCGTTTATTCGCTTCGTGAGCAAGTTTCCCTGATTTAATAAGGTTTTTGCATTTATCTAATTTTGCGTATTCGTAACCACCCTTTTTGTTCGAAAGTAAAGTGTATCCATCCACAGACTCCGCCCAATGCAATTTTTCATCCCCTTTTAAGAAGATGGTCAGAACTGTCCCATCTGGTTGTTTATATTCAATAGGTTTCTTTGTGGCAGGCACTTTATTTACTTGAGCATGAACGCCAATTAGGGAAGCGCACATTATCACAAGAATAATTAGTGATTTTTTCATATTCAGTTATTTTTAGTTATTATTGGTTTTTGGTGAAAATTTGAGAGAAAAATCGGAATTTCGCTTAACAAATATAAAGCCAAAAGATTTTTTTCGGTTAATGCTCTTCATTTTCTCAATTGAATACACTCAAGTCAATTTATTTATTTAAGCCTACAAATTTAACAAATAAACCTTTTGTAATCTGAACATGAGCAAAATATTTTTTTTATAATACATCACTATTAAACGACTAAAAATGAGAGTAATCATAGATTTAATTATTGTTCATAGTCATCAGATGACTATATCGTACTTGTTCAAACATGGTTAATCCACTACGTGGAATAGCCTTTTGTTACGAGTCGTTTTTATTAACATTTATGTCCTACGGACAACATGTTATACCCAAAAAGATGTCTTTGAAGTGAATGAATTCTAGTCCGGAGGACTTCAAGATTAATAAAAACATCTACAAACTGAGAACCTATTGTCCGTAGGACATTAACCTAATTGTTTTTAATTGTCATCATGACTACCTTGGAAGAAAAACTCAAGCTTTTAATCAGGTCATCAAATGAATTCCAAACATGCAGTTAAAAAAAAGAAATCTGCGAGTATCTGCGGTTTCATCAGCGTTATCAGCGTTCTAACTGTATTGAAACTTTGAATTATTTTTTATAGGTTTCCGCTAATTTTAGTGCATTATAAACATTCACAACTTTTCCGGAAATACTCAATTGCCCAAATTTGATTTTTGGAGCTTTTTTGCCTCCAGAAAAAGGACGGAGCACTTTCTTGTTTGCAAAACTCACCCCCGAAGCGATAATTATTTCTTTTACTTGCTTTGAAGTAAGCTGAGGATAATACGACCAAATAAGTGCTGCAACTCCTACAACTACAGGGCAAGAGAAGCTGGTTCCACTAGCAATTTCGTATGTGTTTTCTGGATTTGTGGAGTAAATATCTTCACCCGGTGCAAAAATATCTACAGTGGTAGCACCATAGTTTGAGAAACTTGCGGGCAATTTCTTGTTTTTAAATAAGGTGGATGCTCCAACTTCAATATATGAAGGAATCGCTCTGCTAGACTTATTCATATATGCAGATGGATAATGCATGGTTGTGTCGTTGCTCATCGATTCGTTACCAGCAGCATGAACAACAAGAACACCATGGTCTGTGGCGTATTCAATAGCTGCTAAAACTTCTTTTTTGTTAGGAGAAAACTCTTTACCAAAACTCATATTAATAATTTTTGCGCCATTATCTGCAGCATATTTTATAGCTAAAGCTACGTCTTTATCGCGTTCATCACCATCGGGAACTACTATTATCGGCATAATCTCCACATTGTCGGCAATACCATTCATTCCAATGTTATTATTTCGTTTAGCTGCAATTATACCTGAGACAAAAGTTCCATGAAATGGGCGATTCCCTTTCACATCGTTATTGCCATATTTTGTTTCTCTAAAATTGTCTGGGTCATCACCAATCTCTTTTCTAGGGGTATATTCTGGGTTAGTTTCATAAAGATAAGATTTTTCACTTTGATTAAACCCCGAATTGATTGCTTCTTTAGTGATTCCTAATTTCATTAATTTTAAAAGATATTCTTTGGCGTACCCAACAGTTGAATTTATCGGAGTACTTAAAGATTTTAGCTCTTCGAAGGTAATAGTGTCTTTATGTGAAAATTTTTTAATTTCAGCTTCTGACTCTTCCCAATTCCCTTTTACTTTTTTGTACCACATGTAGCTTTCTTCTGATTCTGTTCGCTCTTTTATAAATCTCTCTTTAATATATTTAAAGTAACTATAATCTGCCGTATCTGCCGCAGGAATGTCTTTTGCCTTTTTACCATAGAATTTATTGTTTAGTCTAACATTTTCGCGTGTTAATTCTAAACTTTCGTAAATCAAGCTTCCTTTTTTCCCAATTCCCAAGAAACTCCATCCATGAATATCATCGATATAACCATTTTTATCATCATCGATGCCATTGTCTGGAATTTCTTTTGTGTTCGTCCAAATCACCTCTTTTAGGTCTTCGTGAAAAATGTCTACCCCACCATCAATAACTGCAACTATAATTTTGGTTGAAGTCTTTCCTTTCAAAAGCTCGTCGTAAGCTTTATTGGTGGAAACTCCATTTTTTTTATTTTTCTTTAAATCGGCATTATGCCAGTTTTCATACTTTTTTACCCGTTCGCTTCGTACATTATCTGTTTGAGCATTTAGTGTAATCGACTGACTTCCAAAAAATAACAGAAGTGAAAATAGTAAAACAAAATTTCGTTTCATGATAAAAATTGATTTGTGATTATTTTTGGATGCAAGTTACTTATTTTTGATGGATCACACAATGGAATATCAGAACATATTTTGATATTTTTGTTTTTGAATCAAGAAAGCCTGACAGATTAGTTTTCTGTCAGGCTTTTTGGTAATGATATGATTATTGAGTTATTTGGAAGTAGTGTTATAGCTAATCTTGGTTTAAAACAATCCTGTAATGTTTCCATCATCATCGACATCGATGTTTTCGGATGATGGAATATTTGGCAATCCGGGCATACGCATTATTGATCCTGCAATAGGAACGATAAAGCCTGCGCCAGCAGCAATTTCAATATCACGGATGTTTACAATAAAACCTTTTGGACGCCCAATTAGTGCTGGATTGTCAGAAAGTGACGTTTGCGTTTTTGCAATACAAATAGGAAGGTTGTCTAATTCTAACGAGGTGATTTGCTCAAGTTTTTTTCGTGCTGCTAATGAGTATTCAACGCCTGCAGCGCCATACATTTTTTTAGTAATGGTATCAATTTTATCAATAATTGATGACTCAAAGTTATAAAGTGGTTTAAAGCATTTATCGCATTTATTGGCTTCCTCGGCTACAATTTTTGCCAATTCAATGGCGCCATCGCCACCTTTTGCCCACGATTCGTTAAGAGCAACTCTTACGCCTTGTTTGTTGCAATGTGAAATTACAGCTGCAATTTCTTCTTCGGAATCTGAATCAAATTTATTAATTGCTACTATTGGATGAAGATTGAAATATCGGATGTTTTCGATGTGCTTGTCTAAATTTTCTATCCCTCGCAAAACAGCATCAACGTCAGTGATTCCAAGTTCTTTTAGTTTCACTCCACCATGATATTTAATTGCTCTGATAGTAGCAACAATTACTGATGCATTTGGTGATAATCCACCATATTGACATTTGATATCAAGAAATTTTTCTGCTCCTAAATCTGAAGCAAAACCAGCTTCGGTAACTACAAAATCGGAGAACGAAAGTCCCATTTTAGTCGCAATCAAAGTGTTGGTTCCTTGTGCAATATTGGCAAAAGGTCCTCCATGAATAATTGCAGGGGTGTTTTCCATGGTTTGAACCAAATTAGGTTTTATAGCATCTTTTAGTAAAGCTGCCATCGCGCCCTGAGCTTTCAAATCACGTGCATAAATTGGTTTTTTATCAAAGGTAAAACCAATAAATATGCTTCCAAGCTTTGTTTTTAAATCATTTAAACTTTTTGATAAACAAAGAATCGCCATTACTTCGGAAGCTGCTGTAATATCAAATCCACTTTCGCGAGGAATACCATCGGCCATTCCGCCTAATCCTAAAACCATGTGTCGGAGGGAACGGTCGTTCATATCCATTACTCGCTTCCAAGTGATGGTGCGAGGATCAAGATTGAGAGAGTATTTTTTGTTTTGCAAATTATTATCAATTAAAGCAGCCAATAAATTATGTGCTTTTTCAATTGCCGATAAATCACCTGTAAAATGGAGATTAATGTCTTCCATCGGCAATACTTGCGACATTCCACCACCAGCGGCACCGCCCTTTACGCCAAAAACAGGACCCAAAGATGGTTCGCGTAAAACAACAGTTGCTTTAATGCCAATTTTATTGAGTCCTTGAGCCAATCCGATTGAAGTCGTTGTTTTGCCTTCACCAGCAGGTGTGGGTGTCATTGCTGTGACCAACACTAATTTTGCTGTCTTGATCTTCTCTTCATCGATAAGTTTTAGGGGTAATTTTGCTTTATATTTTCCGTATTGTTCAAGATCTTCTTCCGAAATTCCCATCTTTAACGCAATCTCTTTAATTGGAAGCATCGTGGCTTGGCGAGCTAATTCAATGTCTGACTTCATAATTTTTTCTTTTGTTTGTAATACTAAAAAAGTTTAAAACTTAGTATATCGTAAATAACAAACTTATAACAACACAAAAATGAATTTGTTTTATTGTTAAAAATATAACAAATTAAATAAATAATAATTTTGGAAATTGTGTTTTGAAAAACAAAAAAGTGATTCAAAAAAAATCACTTTTAAAGAGCCACTCATGGGACTCGAACCCACGACCCTCGCATTACGAATGCGATGCTCTACCAGCTGAGCTAAAGTGGCAATAATCTGCAAAGTTAATTTTTTTTCAAATACCTCGAATAAAACTGAATGAAATAAAAAAAGCGACCCAGTTGGGTCGCTTAAAATCATCTAGGGGAAAACTAGGGATTATTGTACGATGATTTTAATAGTGGTTGAGGTACTTCCGTTGATAATGGTTACAAAATACATCCCATTAGTCAAATTGTTAGCATCAATTAATTGATTATTAGAGGTTAGAGTTGAATTGTAAACGTTTTGGCCTATCATATTTGTGATTTGAACCATTGCGTTATTTTCGAGTGCAACACTGCTATTAATTGAGAATTTGCCGTGTGATGGATTTGGATAGATAGATACTGAGCTGTTTTTGGATTCTTCATTTATCCCTTGTTCAATACTCATGTTTACATCATCAATTATTACTAACCATTGCAATGGACCGCTGTATGTGTGAAATCCAACATAGTATTTTCCTGTAGCCGTTGGAGTTACAATGCTTGAAATTTTAGTGTAATTTAGCATTCTTAGACTTTCATTTCTATAAAGAGTGACACTTAAACTATCTGCAATTGGAGCATTTCCAAACATAACTTCAAATTTTTCAGAAGTGGTGTCTTGTGTTTGGCTATCCACATAATATGGAGATTTTAACCAGAAACTAAAATTGTATGTCGTTCCACCTTGAAGCAACATTGGAGGCGTTACTAACCAATCGTTTTGAGCATTTAAATATGTAAATGCGGTATGAATAGCGTTGTTGCCAGTATGTGCATTTTGTGGACTTCCTGCTGAATTTGCAATTACATCCCAACAAGCCCATGCATCGTTGTTGTTGATTATTTTCCAACCTAATGGATAGTTAAAACCTGTACCTGGAGTTATTGATTCAAATCCTTCATTCCATGGATAAACAGTTATTGTTGGATCATCCATTACCTTGAACTTCCATACTGGACAAGTGGTTGCATTTCCAAAAGTATTATAAGGAACGATTTTCCAGAAATATTGAGTGGAGTATGTTAAGTCTGTTGAAATTGAATATTCTAATACATTGCCTAAATCAATTCCATTGGCCATATTTGTTGGAGGATTATTGGTGCCTAAATACAATTTGTAGCCAGTTGGATTTCCACCAGTAGAAGTCCATTTTAAAGAAATTTGTTGTTCTATATTAATGGTGTCGTTTGCTGGGAATACAACTGCAGCGGCTGTTGGTGGTTGATTTATAACACCTTGCCATTCAACATCGTCAATCCAAATACTTTGCATTTGTCTGTTTTCACCATGTTTAAAAGCAATGTATGGTTTTGTATTTGTTGCACTAAAGTTAATAGTAAAACTTTCCATAGAATCTGCTAAAGTAATTGTTTGAATTGGCTCAAAAGAGGAACCATCGTATGGATCGTTCATTAAACCAACAACTAAATTTACAGTATTCGTATTTCCCCAAGTTTTGCTTGCCCAAAATTTCAATGTATTTGTACCAAAATTTGTAACTCCAGGAGTTAAGAGAATGAGTTTCGAAATAGTATCAGAATTGTTATACATTTTTACCACATTTGGTGCTGAGTGAGCATCAATAGAAGAGGATTTAACTGCCACATCATTTAACGTTTGATATGGATCAGCACTTCTTAGTTTTCCCCAATTGGTTGGAAGTTGTCCTACTGTAACTGCATCAAAAGTTTCGTAAAAAGATGGAATAAGCGCTTTTACTTCGCCAGATAATTGGATCGAGTTTGCTCCGGTGCCATTGTTAGCAAATGTAAGTGTTTGATTGTGTGTTCCTACAGTAGCTCCACTAAAAATTATTGTTGCTGTATCGGTAGCTCCTGGAGCTATACTTCCTGTGTAAGAACATGTAAAAGGGGCTATGGTATTTGCCCCAGTTACGACCAAATTTGATGTTCCGTTATTACGGATTATCACGCGTGTTTTGGTTTGAGCATTATTGAAAATTGGGTTAAACGCATAACTTGTTGTACTTAATTCCATAATAGAACCATTAGGAATTGGTTCTACAGAAATATCGTCGATGTAAACATTTGATCCACTTGATAATACTTTCGAATATCTCCAACGAATATAGGTGTTATTTCCAGCATATGCAGAAAGATCTTTGGTTACATTTACATAAGCAGTTTGTGCAGATGATGGTGCTAAAGTTTCTAAAGTTACCCAGGTTTGTCCACCATTTGAGGTGATCTCAAAATAGGTAGTATCTTTTGTTGATGTTTTAGCTAGTTGGCCGTTAATCCACCAGAATGTAATTCTGTGATTTGCAGGAAGAATCATTCTTGGAGATGTGATTGAACCACTTATTGGAGTTGTAGGAGCAGATGCGTACAAGCAAAAGTTTCCCGAATGAGCATTTACAGCACTCGATTTAGACCATAGCATGTTTGCTGGACCCGAAGTTGGATATGTCCAATCGGTATATAGGCCATAAAAGCCATCTTTAAAAACATCTTGCCCTTCAAATCCCTGGGTGTATGGGAATGTTGAGATAACATTTTGAGTTGTAAATTTCCACACAATGGAGGCTTCTGTTTGAGTAGCATTTTTTGCAACAACTTTCCAGAAATATGTAGAGGATGCAGTTAAAATTGAAGCTGGAGTGTAGCTAAATGAACCCGCAGCAGAAACGGTTTGGTTTGAAACAACCAGTGCGCTATTGCTTAAACTAGCAACCGCCGAAGAATCTGTAGATAAATATAGATCATACAAAGTAGTATTTGCTCCTAAGGTAAACGATGGATGAACATTTAAATCGATTTTTTCCGAATTAATTGCTGGTATTGGAGAAGCTGGAGTTGCTGGTCCGGTGGATGCATAATAAAAACGAATATTTGAAATTGCACTTGGATATGGATTTAAATACCCAGAAGCACTTGGAAATGAAGCATCGCTACCGCACGATTTGTTGTTACCAACTGTGGAAGCGGTTGCTGCAAAACCACCATAAGGTGCTGTGCCATAACGATTTTCGTAATGAACAATTAAGTTATCGGTTCCATTATAAGCAAAGGGAGCCGTAAGTGTAAGTTCTGTCCAACCATTGGTAAAGGTAATAGGTCCATCATAAACCAAGGTATAACCATTTGCTGTTGGATTTTCGTAACTAGCATCTGCAAAAACAGCTAATGCTGTGTGTTTTAAATAAATCTTTTGATTCGTAAAGGTTTTTGGATTTGCATCGGTAAAATTAAATGCTATTTTGGTGATGCTTTTTGCTGAGCCAATACTCGATTGTGGTTGCAACATGCTACACCAAGCATATTTCCAATTACCATAAGCTGGATATGGGGAATTGACGGTCCCTGTTCCAATCTCAACATAACTTTGCCCAGATACAAACATCACTGCCATAGTGAGTGTAAGAAGCCAAATGTGTTTTAATTTTTTCATTATTGTAGTTTTTTATTTTGATTTTCTAACTACAAAATTATATCGAAAGTGTCTATATACTAATAAAAACCTTGTACGAGTTCAGAAACTCAAACAAGGTTGTTTTATAACATTCTGAAATGCTGTTTATTAAAGTGAGTTTAACCCGTTGACTTCGATTTTGTTATTTAGCATTTTAAACTCACTAGGGGTGAACCCTGTAGTTTTTTTAAAGGCTCCGTTAAATGATGATTTTGAATTAAAACCCACCATCTTTGCAATTCCTTCAATGGTGTATTTGTCTGATTTTGAAGATTGAAGTATGACTTTGGCTTCTTCTATGCGAAACTGATTTATGTAATTAAAGAAGTTCATTTGGTATGTTTCGTTAATTACTTGCGAAACATATCGTGTATTTGTATTTAGCTCTTCGGCTATATCTTCAATGTTGAAATTAAACTTGTGAAATGGTTTTTTCTTCATGTATACTATTAAGTCTGAAAGAATCTGACTTCTAATCTCATCACTTAATTTTGAAGTGGAATATTTTATACTCGCTTCTCTGTTCGTTTCTGACGCTGTAATTCCAATGGGTAATAAATTGTTTATGGATAGATTTTCGGCGATTTCATCATCATTTTTAATCAAACTATAAACATTTGGCTGAATTACTCCTTTAATTCCAATGTAAAGATTGATAGCTACAAATCCAATATTGAAAATCATTCGGTGATAAATATCATGACGAATTCCAAAATATCGCGATAAGTTAATTGCTACAAAAAAGAGAATAAAGCCTAGCAATAGATTAAAAAGCCACCGTAAATCGATGTTTTCTTTATACGAAAAGACATGTTCAATGCTTTTCTTATGCCGTTTTAGTAATCGGTTGAACAGAAATAGATAAACCAACAGTTGTGCATACACAATAAAAAGCACCCCAAACCGAAAAATCCAAGTAACATATTTTATGATCCAATCACTATCCATAGAGCCATAACCACCACTTACAAACCAGACTTTTTCGGCACTCGGGACAAAAAGATAGGGGATTAATGCAATTGCTGCAACGATTGATGGTAAAAAATGGAACCACCCTCGTATATTGAAACTCTTACATGGAGTGGTCAAACAATCTGCATATAAATAAAAAAGTGGGAGCAAGGCCAACGTTGTTGGAATAGTAAAATAAAATGAAATGGCAACTAGACTTTGGATTTTATAGTAAAACATAAATGTCATACTGAAAAATGCCATCAAGAAAAATTTATAAAGGGCAATAAACAGAAAATGACGCTGCTGATGAACCCGAAATAAGGTAATAAATAATAGGCAAAAAATTGCAGCCTCTGTAATTGGCACAAAAGAAAGAATTTTGTCTAAATCTGTAATGTTCATTTATAATTTTAGTATTTTATTTTTTTACTCAAAGACCGAAAGAACGCCAAGATTAATCAAACTTTATCCACTTTTCACTTTACAGACTTTACAGACTTTATGGACTTTAGACTTTATGGATCCCGCAAAACCAGAAATCTATGATTTCATAGTTTTGCGAGGATGCACGAATTATTGAAAAATCGCAGATTTTGATAATTCGGCACTTTCGACTTTATGAACTGTTTTAATATCCCCGTTTTTTTCCTGTCATTTTTTCAATTGGAATTTTCATCACATTTACATTTTTAAGTGATGGCAACGAGTATGAAAAATCTTCTTTTCCAGCGTATTTTTTCATAAAAAGGTTCAAACATTTTTCTTTGTCTTTTAAATCTTCCACAAATTCTACTTTTCCCCAAGTGACTACACTTTTGAAGAGCATTCCCCAACTACAGGCTACTTTTTCATCCTGAAAATACATTTTATGCCCTGTAGAAAATGAAATACATACCAAATTGTTCTTTCTCAAGACATTCATTTTTCGTCCTTCAGGAGCAGAATGCAAGTATAGAATTTCTTCGTCTATGGCAAAATTAAAAGGCAAAACATAAGGTGTGGAATCGTCTACCATACCTACAAAACAGACATCACAATCATTTATGATTTGCAACATCTCCGATTTATTTAAAATGGGTGTACTGTTCATCGTTAAAATTCTTGAATATTATTATCTTCATTTTTAATTCGCTTAACTTTTGCTTTTCCAATAGCATCTAAAAATGCAGTTACTATGCTCAAAATCAAACTAAAAGCAAGTGCCCACCAAAAGCCATCAACCACAAATCCTTCAACAATGTTACTGGCAAGCAATATGATAATTGCATTAATAACCAACAAGAAAAAACCAAAGGAGAATATTGTTAAGGGGATTGAGAAGAAAACGAGTGCTGGTTTAATAAAGCTATTGAGCAACGACAATACCAATGCAATAATTAACGCATTGATATACTGTGGTTCACCTATATGAACTCCTTTTAATAACCACGCAGAAATTGCCACGGCAAATGAAGATATGATAAGTCGAATTAGATATCTTCCAACTCTGTCTAAAAACTGTTTATTCATAGTAATTAATTTTGGCATAAAATTACTAAAATTCAGAGACTATCGAAGTTTATTGAAAAAATAATCTCTGGGTGAATGCTTTTTTCGGAGATGGAATAGACGAATCGTCCCCCAATACTGATGGGCGTTACTAATCGAAGCCAGTGGCTGTCGGCAATAAATTCGATTCCTGTACTACTAAATTCTTGCTTCGAATTGGTGTTTTCATAATTTAAATAGTCGGCAAAAAGCGCTACTCTCAACCGCTTCAAGTACAACAGTGAACCAATTGAAAAATCGGGATAAGCTAACGGAAAACGGTAATTTACGGATGCCGACATAGCATTGCTATTTATTACCCCAATAAATCCACGTGGATATTGTAATAGTGTGCTGTAATAGAGTTGATTGCGATCAATTATTTGAAATCCCCCATAAAATTGGAATCCATGATTTCGTAATAGCCCAGGCACGTAAATCACACTTTCAATAGCCCCAATTGAGCCTGCCTTAATCTCTCCCAAAACATCGGTTTTGTAATTTAGTTCCACCGTGTATCCAAAACATGGTTGAAGTGCTTGTAGCGATTTTCGTTTGAGAACGCCATGATATAACCGTAATTGCAATGCTCCAAGATTTCCCATTTTGTAATTTGCGGGAGTTTCTGTGGTTGGCGTTAAACTAATGTCAGAGCCAGTGATGCTAATATTGAGCGGAATCAAATATTTCGGAGTTTGGAATAACAATGGAATTTGAAACTGCAAACTATATTCCGATTCATTCCAAGTACTTTGAATAATAGTTTTATCTGACATGGTTTCAGAATAGCTTTTTATAGTAGTTTGAGCACCTAATCTCACTTCAGAAAACCAGCCTTTATACCCGTAATTTAAATAAGTAGTGGTGTTTTGTTCAGCCATCGAATAGGAAATTCCAGCATCTAAAAACGAACTCGAAAGCGAGTTTTGTGAATTTATTGAAATCCCAGGATTCACAGTTTGATTGTCGGCATTTATAGATATTGGACCCCAGCTATGAAAATTAAATAGATGAGCGATTTTGTAATATGGTTTTGCCTGGTAGTTGGTGTCGGCATTTTCGGGAAATTCTAATAGTGTGTCAACCCGATTTATTGATGAATATGCATCGCCCACAAACGGCTTAAATAAATTAAATGGCGTGCCAGAATTTAGAGAAACATTCATGATTTTTGTTCCAGTAGCGGTCGCTTCTCCGCAAAAAAGTATTTGGGTTGACGATTGTTGAGCAGTGCTGATATCAAATGGACGGGTGGCGATAATTTGTGTTCCTCCATCGTGTAATGAAACCTTACAAACAGGCGTATTATCTGAATCTGAAGCAGTAATAAGTGCTGAATCTCCAATGATTTGCCACAACAAAAAGTCGTGATGAGTGGGTTGTGCAATTGGGAACCATTGATTGCTTTTTAATGAGTATATGGACAGTTGTTTGCCGCTTTTATTTAATAGGATTGCTACAATGGAAGTATCATTCGCACACCAACGAGGTTGCATTTTAATGTTGTTTTGTGGAGGAAAAATTTCTTTTTCAATCACTCCGTTGAGGTTGATTATCTGAATACTGTTTTGGTCGGTTGACGATTGCATTACAGCAACTATTTTACTTCCATGATTTGATAATGATGGGTATTGCAATCGAGATTTTGGGATAATCACTGTACGTTTTTTAGTGGAAAAATTGTAAGTAACCAATGCAATCCACGAACTTTGATCCCACCTTGGATGATACCTCCGTTCTGCCCAACAGGCAATGTCCTTTTTGCAACTTAAACTTCCTTCCACTATTAAACTATTTTCTTCTAGGACATGCTCAGTTCTATTTTTCAGAATCACGATTTGGGTAATTTTGTTTAGTTGCTTCTTTACCGCAATTACGGCTGTATCGTTAATAATAGCAAACGATTCGTAGTTGGAATAATCATCACATACAGGTACTAATGGGGATGCATCGTTGATTTTTGATTTCGAAATTCGTTGTTCCTCCATTGTTTTTAGCTGGCTCATAGTTTGTGCATAAAAACTGCTAATGCTCATTCCTGCTTGTTTTTTGAAACTTCGGCGAAAAGGGTTCGGTATAAATGGATTTCGAGCCGTGCTTTCGAGATTCTTTTGCCAAAAATCAGAACCAAATCGCTTTTCAGTCTCTTTTATCATCATAAATCCTTGTTGATATTGGTCGGCAACAGGTGCTTTAAATGATCCAAATAGCGCCTTGTTATAATTATCAACGCCTCTTGATAATAAGGTGGATCTCAATTTTGAAGTAAAGATTGGAGTTCGGCCTCTGCCACTTTTAGAAAGTGTGGTTTCGGTGAGAACTGCGTCGCCTTCAAAATACCACGAAGGGACGTAAAGTCCAATAATGCCTCCAATAATTTGCTCGCCAAACAAATAATAGAGCAATCGAGAAGTGGAAGCGTTAAGTTTGTCCATTTGGCAAGCATGGCGCATTTCGTGTATAATCAGTTGATCCATCCATGGTTGCGCATAACTCGAATTTGATTGAAAGGTGAAAAGTTCAATTCGTTTAGGGGCAAAACTTGTAACTCCGTTTGATTCGATGGTTCTGTTGTGAACAATTAAAGTCGTTTTTCGAGGTTGGATGTTTAGCGATTTGCCAATCTGAAAATAGAGAATTTCGAGATTGGTGATGATTTTCTTCGCCTCAACTTGATATTCTTTTGGGAAAATTAGCCGATAATGTTCCGATTCTATTTGCTCCCACCGCACCGATGCTGGTTCAACGCCAATGGAGTAAAATTGTGCATGAAGTTGGAATGAAAACAAAACCGCAATCAGAGCCAATAGATAATAAAACCTATTGTTTGTAAATATTTTGATTTCTTTCCATGTTGTCATATTTTCTTTAACTCTTAGGTTTCAAAAGTACAAATAATACTAGTTATTATATTAAATCCGAAGAAATATTGAAAATTATATTCTAAATTTCGTTGTTACTGACAGGTTAAAAACAAAATAAATCTTTGTAAAATTTAATTCAATATGTAATTATAACCTTGTATTATTTAACTCATTTATTGAGTTTTTTTCTTGCGTGAAGGATAGGAGCGGAAAGCCCACAGCAAAGCGAGGACTTGAAGCAGATAGCCTGACCTCGGCTTTGTTTAGTGAATTGTTTAGGATCACATTAAAAAGTAGGGGGAGAGCATTCTGAAATGATATAAATATCAATTTACTCATGCTCCCGATTTTTTCCTTTCTAAAGACCTCAAGCCGGTCGGGCTCATACTTTTTTCCTTCAGCTGAAAAAAGTATGCAAAAAAAGCCGCCGCTATAACAAAATAGCTAAAAAATGAAGTGTTCCGCTAAAGTCCATGAACTCCTCCTTTTAGCCAAAATGAGCAATTATTATCTAAACATAAAATTGCTCATAAAGCTCATTCCGTCTATCGTCGTCAAACACCATGGACTTCTTAACGCAAAACTCTTCATTTTCCTTGACGCAATTTTGTTAAAGGCGGTTCAGCCCATAATTGAAGCGGCATACAAGAAACATAATAATCAAATTCTGACACGGTATTTTTCTGGATTTTTTAAATCACCGCGACAGCCTTCGGACCGACCTCAGTAAAAAAGCGTCAAGAAAATCAACCATTTATGCGATTAAGACGAGGCGGGTGATGCTATGATAATAAATTTCAAGACGAGTAATCCGTCGGGCGAATTTCATTGCTATAATATCATCCATGACTTGCCTCGTTCAGTATAAATGGCTGATTTTTAGCTTTTTTGGTGCAGTCTTGACTTTTTGGTTACTTTTTGTGTCAAGACAAAAAGTAAGGCGACAAATAAAAATATTTCCCATCTAAAGACCTCAAACTATTTTGACTAATTACCTTACATCCATTTTGAAATTAAGGTCAAAATAAAGCATGTAAGATGTTTTGTAATGAGGCTCTCCCCCTGATTTTGGCATTGACCCGTTGTTTAGTGAGCTTATGGCTCTAAGTCACCTGCTCACTCTCTAACTAAAAAAAGCCGAGGGCACGCCCAAAATATAGCGAAAAAAAAACGGCCACATAATAAAATGCAGCCGTTTGTAAGTTTAAAATATCGAAAATTAGTTGTTCATATTCGACAAGAAATCATCGTTGTTTTTAGAAGTTCGCATACGGTCTTTGATAAATTCCATGGCTTCGGTGGTATTCATATCGGCAAGGTGGTTGCGAAGAATCCAGAGGCGTTGTAATGTATCGCGGTTGTGAAGTAAATCGTCGCGACGAGTACTCGATGAAACGATGTCAACGGCTGGATAGATGCGCTTGTTCGATAATCTACGATCGAGTTGAAGCTCCATATTCCCTGTTCCTTTAAATTCTTCAAAGATTACTTCGTCCATTTTAGAGCCGGTGTCGGTAAGTGCAGTTGCAATAATAGTTAGGGAACCGCCATTTTCGATTTTACGAGCAGCGCCAAAGAAACGTTTTGGTTTTTGTAAAGCGTTGGCTTCCACACCACCAGAAAGTACTTTTCCGGATGCTGGTGCTACGGTGTTATGCGCACGTGCCAAGCGGGTAATTGAATCGAGGAGGATGCAAACATCGTGACCACATTCTACTAATCGTTTGGCTTTTTCGAGTACTATATTTGATATTTTTACGTGGCGATCTGCTGGTTCGTCAAAGGTTGAAGCAATTACTTCCGCTTTAACGCTACGTTCCATATCGGTAACCTCTTCGGGACGTTCGTCGATAAGTAAAACAATCAGATAAACTTCTGGATGATTGTAAGCAATTGCATTTGCAATCTCTTTCAACAACATGGTTTTACCTGTTTTGGGTTGAGCCACAATAAGTCCACGTTGACCTTTTCCAATAGGAGCGAAGAGGTCGATAACTCTAGACGAAAGTGTTTCGTTTGGATGACCGGTAAGATTCAGTTTTTCGTCAGGGAATAAAGGGGTAAGGAAGTCAAAAGGCACTCTGTCGCGAACATCTTCGGGAAGACGGCCATTCAACATTTCTACCTTTACCAATGGAAAATATTTTTCACCTTCTTTTGGTGGACGAACGATTCCCTTTACTGTATCGCCAGTTTTTAGGCCAAATAATTTAATTTGTGATTGAGAAACATACACATCATCAGGTGAACTCAAGTACATATAATCAGATGAGCGTAAAAAGCCATAACCTTCGTTAATGATTTCCAGAACACCTTCGCAAATAACAGTTCCATCAAATTCGATAACTGGTTCAATGGGTTTTTCTATTGGTTTTGGTTGTTCGATAATTGGTTTTTCCTGCTCAATTACAGAGGTTTTAACCTCTTGTTTATCCAAAGCATCAGGTGATGGATTCGAATTTGGTTTTTCGAATTGATTTGGACGACGGTTGTTTTGTTGATTGTTTGGGTTTTTGTTATTTCGCTGTTGATCCCATTTGTTGTTCTTTGGCAATGGTTTTCTTTCAGGATTTTTAGCTATAACTTCGGGAGCAATAACCTCTATTGGCTTAATGGGTTCTTCTACATCTTGGAAAAGATCTTGGGCTTTTTCCTGTTTTTGTAAAATTTCTGGTTCTTTGTCTTGAAAAAGATCATTTTTTTTATCTTCTGCAACTGAATTTTCGCTTGAATAAATAATGTCGTCAGAAATATAATCGGGTAAATCGTTTATTAATGGAACATCGTTATAGCTAACAGTATCATCGATAAAGATATCGTCTAACAATATTTTTTTCTTTTCAAATGGTTTTGAGGGACTTTCATTTTTAATTGGAGCTTTTTGAGCTCGGTCATCATTTTTAACAAACTTTTGTTTATTAGGATTAGATGGTTGCTTAAAGTGGTTGTCTTTAGGTAATTGCTTGCTGTTGTTAGTTGAAGCAGGAGTTGTTACTTCCAATTTCGATTCTAGTTCTGACAGAACAATAGGTGGAGCAGGATTAACCTCTTGTTTAGGTAAATTCTCTGGTTTCTTGCTAAATGTATCAACTTGAGGCTTAGGTTTTAAGACTTGTACGCGCTCGTTTGAAGATGCATTATTAATATTTGATGAAGCAATTGGTCTTTTTTCAACCTTACGAACTCTAGTTCGAGGGATGTTTTGACGTTCTTGCTCAATAATTTCTGGGCTGGGGTTAAGGGCTTGATGATCGAGAATTTTGTAAACTAAATCTTGTTTTGAAAGTTTTGAAGCTTTTGAAATTTTTAGTTCTTCGGCAATCTCAATTAATTCCGAGAGTAATTTCTCGTTTAATGAATTAATACTGTGCATAAATGATTTTTTTTGGATACAAGAAAATAATATGTTTTGAATTTTTTTATCAAAAAAAGATGTCTTTTTTTCTGAAAGTGAACGACTTGAATTATTTTGGTCGTGATGTGAATTGTAATATATTTGAGGCTGTAGGATGCCAAACAATTATATCGATGCAAAAATATAAAAAAAAATGATATAAAAAAATTTGTAGAAAAAATTATTCACTTTTTGATATAAAAAATCCAGGACTCAATACTAATCGAAACATTGCTGCTTCTTGAAATTTAAAATCTGGATATTTGTTGAGATCTAAATTTATTTTATTATAGAACAGAGTGACAAGCAATTCCAACGATACAAAATTACTAAAAACCAATTTAGCACCTCCACTAGCATACCCTCCAAATGCTAATCCTCCTTGCCGAATTATGTTTTCTTGAGTATTTGAGTTAGGAACGTAATTGCCTGTATAAATGTTCACTAAGTTGTACTCATTATCTTCAATAGAAATTTTTGACTCTTTTACCAATGTATTTGTAAAAATCAGTCCTCCTTCTACAAATGGTCTAATTAGCTTTTCGGTATTAAAGGTATGAATTGCTCCAACTTGGATGTTTGTTCTGGTTTCAATTCCCCAAATTGGGTATTGAACATAGCTATGGCTTTCGTTATCGAATGCTGGAAATAGCTCAAGTGTAAACACATCTTTAGCCGTAAGTTTTACAAAATTAAATTCAAGGTTAAATGCCCATTTTGGATTAAAATTATATCGGGCGCCAAAGCCAACATACATCGAACTACTATATTTCATGCTTGAAGGAAGTTCGCTAAGCATAAAAGAATCTCTATTTACTGTGCTAAGTAGTGAGTTTTTAATGTTATCGTTCCAGTATTTATTATTGAATACAAAATCAATATTGTTTATGTTTGATTTTTGACCATTATAAAATGATGCATGATATTTATTTGCAAAATAAACTCCAAAATTACCCGAAAACTCCCATCCAATAGGACCTTTTGATTCTTTTTTAGGCAAAAACATGGAGACAGTACTATCTGGTATTGATGCAAATGAAAAGGAAGAATAAATGAAAATAAGTGAAAAGAGGAGTTGGATTTTGTAGCGCATTTTTTATGTTTTAATGGTCAAAATTACAAAAAAGATTAATAGTAATCAGCAGATTAACAGAAAAAGTTAAGACGATTTTGAATTTTATTTGGATTTTTTGCAAAAAAGATTGTATCTTTGCAACCGCATTAGGCCCCGTGGCTCAATTGAATAGAGTATCTGACTACGGATCAGAAGGTTCCAGGTTTGAATCCTGGCGGGGTCACTTAAGAATCAAAGAGTTACATTCATAAAACGATGTGACTCTTTTTCGTTTGCATACGATTTGCACAAAATTGATCCTGAAAAATAGCTTGAATTGAGTTTGTGAATATTTATAATTTTAATTTTTTGAAGTCTGTTATTGATGATATCCAAAATTTATGACAAAAGAACAATTAATGAAAGAGTATGGTGAAAAATATAAAAAATTCAAACCAAAGCAAAAAATTAATACTACATTGTATTATATAGGGTTAAGTTATTCTATAGTGTGCTCGATTTTAGCATTGTTAATTGATGTATACTATAAAGTTAATATTTATGAGTTTAAAAGTTACTATGTTATATCATTTATTGTTTTAATTTCGATTGCTTTTATTAATAAACATCGAATAGTTTCTGGAATATTGTTGATAATTAGTTTGTTAACAATATTTGATATGACATGGAATTATCAAAGTAATTTTATTTACAATATGTATAATTATAATTTTCATTTATCTGGTGTTTTGTTTTTTATTGGATGTAAAAATAGTATTTTAAATACACCTATTGGATATTTTATGTTTCTTTTGTTTTTTCAAATTATTCTATTATATATTGGCGTATTGTACTTAGTTAGAGACAAAAGGTAATGTTTGACTATATAGCCTTGCTCTAAATTGCCCCTAAGCTGGCGTGCATTGAAAGCCAGCACGCGCGCGTTTTCAACGCGTGCAAAAGTGCAAACAAAAGCGCCATAAAGAAGAAATTGTCAAGATTGTTGCGCATTGAAAAAAGCTAAGTAGAAGAGAACTTAAGTATTGCTCAATCTTTGGTTTTTTTGGAAGCTTTTGTGACCCCTCCCTGCCTCCCCTGGTGGGGAGGTGCGACAGGGATGGCTGTTTTAGAAGTTTGGGAGGAATTTGAGGCGAAAAACCATTCGGGTGAAAATTTGTGAAAATTTGGGATTTTTTTGATACTCTGGAAGCGGTCGCGGAGGAGAAAACAATCTTTTTCGCTTTCATTGAGTAAATTTTCCAATTTTAAGTATATTTGCCTCTCAATCAATGAAAAACAAACATGGTATTTATCGTCAAACCAGACAATTTTTATTTCGGAGCATCGGAAGAAATTATCCGCCGAGCCAGAGAGTTGCGGAAAAGAATGACTCGACCGGAAGAAAAGATGTGGCAACTGCTTCGCAACAGACAGTTTCAAAACCTGAAATTCCGCAGACAGCATCCCATCGGAAGGTTTATCGTAGATTTTTATTGCCACGAACTAAAATTGATTGTTGAAATAGATGGTTCAATACATGACACTGAAATTCAAAAAGAGCGGGATGAAAGCAGAACCTTTATGTTTGAAGAACTTGGGCTAAAAGTAATTCGTTTTGAAAATCAAATGGTGATGAATGATTTAACAAAGGTCTTAGCTGAAATTGAAAAACACATGATTTAATTGATTTTGGATTCATGAAAGCGAAAAAAGTTATAAGCAAAACTGAAGAAGCCCAAAGCGCAGCAAGAACGAGGAAGCTCTCCTTTTAGGAGAGTTGAGCGGTCGCGGAGGAGCAAACTTATTTTTTTCGCTTTTCAAACAGCTTGATTCAAAAAAAAATCCTATTTTAGCACTCAGAAAATACAACTTCCAATCATGAAATCTACCGAAGCCATATCCTGCAATCTTATCGAGCGCCCAATCTACGGCTCTTCTCGGGTGGTTTTCAATACACGCCAGGCCGTGGCGGATATCACTTCCGCTAGTGATTACTATCCTTTCGGTTCTCCATTAGATGGCCGCACCTTTAGCAGCGATAAGTATCGATTTGGATTTAATGGCAAAGAAAACGATAATGAGGTGAAAGGAGAAGGAAACAGCCTTGATTTTGGAGGTAGAATCTATGATAGCAGGCTGGGACGGTGGTTGAGTTTAGACCCGTTGATAGCGAAATATCCCACTTTGACACCATATAATTATTGCGGAAATAATCCAGTTGTATTGGTTGATTTTGATGGAAAAGATTTTGGAGTAAGAATAAATGAAAATGAAAAAACAATAATTATTGTTGCTAATGTTTATACAAGTTCACCGCAAGCATATAGACAGGCGATGGCTGGTGCAAAAGAATGGAAAGATAAAAAGGGGGTAGTTGAAGGATATACTGTTTCATTTCAAATAAATGTTGTACCACCACCACCTCTTCCTACAGATGACGAAATAATGAAAGCTTTTCCTAGCGATAACTTTTATAGAAAAAAGTTTTGTTCAAAAAAGTTAGTGTTAAATAAAAGCATGCTTAATGAAACTCGAAGTGGTATGTATAAAAGTAATGTAGGAGATAAAGCTCAAAACGATCCTATTGGAAACGCTTATTTTGGCACCGATGGTTATAATTCAACAAATTATGCAGAGTCTTATCTGACCTTTGATGGAGGTCAAGCGCAAAGTGGTAAATATGTTGATATGAATACACATGATAGGTTTGGTAATTTGGGAGATAATGCGAGGCTCGTTGCGCATGAGTTTGGTCATTTATTTGGCTTGAACGATAAAGGAGGGGCTTTTTTTTCAAAAGGTGGCATAATGGAATATAATGGATTTAACCCAAAATCAATTAGTTCTTCTGATTTAAAAAACATTGTAAAATATGTTGTGAAAGCTATTAAAGAAGGCAATGTAGAAGGTAAAGCACAAGTTAAAAAAGGATAATGGTTTATGAAAAAATATATTATGAATAAAAAAAATGGTTTATTCCTTTTTTTAACAATTAGCGTTATTTCTGTTTATGCTTGTGATACAATTAAACAAGAATTAAAAATAAGGGATGCTGTTTTTGTAGGAAAAGTTATATCTCTTGAGAAAATTTGCTTTAAAGAAAAGTATAGTACAAGATGTTTATATCTTTATAAAGTGAAATTTCAAGCAGAAGCTATTTATAAAGGTAAAATAAAATCAGATACAATTGAAATTTTTACAAATGAATCAAGTGATGGCATGCATGGGTTTCCATTTAAAATGCAAACTAAATATATTGTTTATTCCTATTATAGGCGTTCATTTTATAATGATTCAGAAGGACCATTTGTTAAAAAAAAGTATCTATTTGTACATGACAAAACAAAAACATGTGAATATAATGAGAAGGAAATAAAAGAATTGAATAAACATAGAAAACCTAAAATTGTAAAAATGAGAGAGAGTGAACCATAGTATGCTTTTTGAGGTATTATCGTTTTAAAACATTGAAAACAAGGAAGATGTTTTTTGTGCAAACCGAAATATATTATCTTTGCAGAGGAAAAACATGGATGGAGTGCATTGTCTACAAGCATGTCTATACAAAAGGTACGAATTTTCGGACTGCGCTTGAATATCAATAGATCATGGGCAAATAACTATAAAAATGATAGAAGACAGTATTTTTGCACCAATACTTGGTTATTAAAATGGTTTTAATGTTCTATGGGTATAACAACCTATTTCTAGTCCAATGCGCCAATAATATCATATACAGAATTAAATCCATGACGATTGAGATACTCATCTATTCCGTTTACGATTTTTGCACTAATGGCTGGGTCGATAAAATTTGCGGTCCCTACTTGAATAGCTGTTGCACCAGCAAGAAAAAATTCGATCGCATCGGTTGCATTCATAATTCCACCCAACCCAACGATGGGAATTTTTACGGCTTTGCTTACTTGCCAAACCATACGTAGCGCGATTGGTTTTACCGCTGGTCCAGACAATCCACCAGTAATAGTAGAAAGTAATGGTTTGCGTCGTTCCGCATCGATGGCCATTCCCAACAACGTGTTAATCAACGAAACGCTATCTGCACCGCTATCTTCAACAGATTTTGCAATTTCAGCAATATTGGTCACATTTGGGGACAGTTTCACAATCATTGTTTTTTTGTAGACCTCACGAACAGCCTTTGTAACCGCTTGAGCAGAAGCGCAGGAAGTGCCAAACGCCATTCCGCCTTCTTTTACGTTTGGACAAGAAATATTGAGTTCGATGGCAGGAATTGCATCCAAATCATTGAGTTTTTCTGCCACAGCAATATAATCATCAAGCGTAGAACCCGAAACATTTACAATTACATTGGTTTTGTAATCTTTAATTTGAGGATAAATTTTATCGATAAAATAATCCACCCCTTTATTTTGAAGTCCTACAGCATTAAGCATTCCCGATGGAGTTTCTGCCATTCGTGGATACGGATTTCCCTCACGGTGATGTATTGTAGTTCCTTTTACGATTATTCCACCTAATGTGTTAATGTCTAAAAAATCTTCATATTCTGGGCCATAACCGAAAGTTCCTGAAGCCGTTAACACAGGGTTTTTAAATTCTAATGTTCCAATATTTACTTTTAGATTTGCCATTTCAGTTGATTTACATTAAAAACTGGACCATCGGTACACACACATTGGTGACCATTTTTAGTATCGGTAACACAACACAAGCAAGCGCCAATACCGCAAGCCATAGTGTTTTCGAGCGACACTTCACACTCAATACCAGCGGTTATTGCTTTTTGAGCTACTGCTTTCATCATGGGTTCTGGACCACAGACGAACACTTTGTCGAACGTATGAATATTTTGAAATGCGGAATGATTTGTAATCAATCCTTTTTCCCCAACAGAGCCATCTTCGGTAATTAAAAGCACGTTTCCTAGTTTGCTAAAGTCATCTACCATGTGAATTCCATTCGCATTTCGGGCGCCAAACATAATTGTAGGTTTTGAACCATTTTCGACCATTTTTTTAGCCAAGAAATACAATGGCGCCACACCACAGCCACCACCTACAAGCAATGGGTCTTTTGAAACTTTGTAATCAAAACCATTTCCTAATGGGAATAAAACGTCAAGTGAATCGCCAACGTTTAAGCCTGCAAGATGACGCGTGCCACAACCCACAATCTTAATAAATAATCCAATTGATTTATCCGCAATATTTACATCGTGAACACTAATTGGGCGTCGTAAAAATGTAGATTTTGAATCAGGAACATCCACATTTACAAATTGCCCAGGCAAAATATCCGACACCTCATTTTTACTCTGCACATACATCACAAAATGTTCGTGATTTAGAGATTTAAGCTCCGTGATGATTAAGTTTTCTATTCGTTTCATATCTTAATATTTGATTACAGATAAAAAAAAAGTCCGCAGATGCGGACAATTTCATATTAATTTTCTTCGGCAACCGGAGTTTCAATATTTTCTTCGGTAGTTGAAAAATCAAGAAGATTATTCTGAGACAATAGATTGTACCAAGTAAAAAGTTTTTTCATATCCGAAACATACACTCGTTCGCTATCGTAATCGGGCAAAATCTCTTCCATATATTGTTTAAGCAACTTTGGGTCTGATTTAGGATCAATTGCCAAACCACCGTTTTCTTTATCGAAAATCGATTTAAAGACATCCTTTAGAGGTACATCTTTTTCGTAGGTAAACATGCTAATTTCTTCTAAAGAGCTAATACGGTCAGTGCCAAAAGCAGGAAAACGTTTTTTGTCGGAAATAGATTCAACAATAACACCAGATTTGCTTCTTGAAACAAGTACAAATAGGCCACTTTTTTCAGAAATTGATAAGATTTCACTTAGTTTCATTCGCTATAATTTTAGTTTAGATAATTTCAAAATTCGCTATATTAGGAATCAAAATTAAGAATAAAGATTATTGGTTGTTGCTTTTTTTTTATTTTCTAATAATTATTTTTTATACCACTTACATA
This sequence comes from Bacteroidota bacterium, assembly GCA_037130365.1. Lineage (GTDB taxonomy): Bacteria > Bacteroidota > Bacteroidia > Bacteroidales > WCHB1-69 > JBAXTE01. The sequence goes on along the minus strand of JBAXTE010000031.1, from coordinate 16,889 downwards.
TCAATGATTTAGACTAAAATAAAAATTTAAATCTACTTAATTTTTTGTTTATAGGGTTAAAGTTTATAAGTCCCGAAAAACAAATCCGTCAGCCGACGGATTTTGATTTTTCGAGGATCCACGAAAAACAACGTTTCGCTTTTGGCGAACTGTTTTTCGGGATTTATAGGGAAACCCAACATTTCAACCAATCAACCATTTTTTATTGTATTAATTGACAAATTAAAACCACTTTTTCTTAATCCAAAAAGCAACATTTACCAGCCCAATCATAACAGGAACTTCTACCAATGGACCTATTACAGCCGTAAATGCTTCTTTAGAATTCAGTCCAAAAACTGCAATAGCTACGGCAATTGCCAATTCAAAATTATTGCTTGCAGCTGTAAACGAAAGGGTTACCGATTGTTCGTAATTGGCACCTGCCTTTTTGCTCATAAAGAACGAACTTAAAAACATCACCACAAAATATATCAACAACGGAATAGAAATTAAAACTACATCAACAGGTATTTTTACAATGTATTCACCCTTTAACGAGAACATTACCAAGATAGTAAATAGCAACGCAATCAACGTCAACGGACTGATTTTGGGGATAAATTTGGTGTGATACCACTCTTTGCTTTTTACACGAATCAGAATAAATCGAGTCAAGAAACCTGCAATAAAAGGTATTCCAAGATAGATAAATACACTTTTTGCTATTTGAGCAATCGTGATTTTTTCTACGGCGTTGCTAGTAGGTATTCCAAACCAAGCTGGCATTATTGCAATAAAGAAATAGGCATATAACGAGAAAAAAAGTACTTGAAAAATGGAATTAAAAGCCACTAATCCCGCTGCATATTGGGTGTCGCCTTTGGCTAAGTCGTTCCAAACTATCACCATCGCAATGCATCGAGCCAATCCAATCATGATGATTCCATACATATATGGTAGATTCGCGTTGTTTTCGCCCGGGAAAAGTTTAAAAAACAGAATTGCCAGAAAAAACATCAACAGCGGACCAATTATCCAGTTTTGCACCAGCGATAACGATAGTATTTTCCAATTCCGAAACACATCGCCAAGTTCTTCGTACTTCACTTTGGCTAGGGGAGGATACATCATCACGACAAGTCCAATGGCAATGGGAATGTTGGTAGTGCTATCTGGTGAACTTTTTAGCGATTCCCAAAATTGTGCAATGGCTGGAAACAGATATCCAGAAAAAACGCCAATAAACATAGCTAAAAAAATCCATAAGGTGAGGTAACGGTCGAGGAACTTGAGTCTTTTTTGTGAAGGCATAGTTTTTAATGATTTGAAGATTAATCGATTTGAAAATTTGAAGATTAAGATAGCCAATTAGATAGCCAATTTTGAAGAACGTTTTTAAAGATTTGAAAATTAATTGATCCCGCTAAAGCTGGACAAGTTTTGAAAATTTGAAAATGTCGCGATGCGTGTCTATGGATTGATTCCAAAATTTGAATATTAAGATTGCCTTGCTTTGTCATGCTGAACCCAGTGAAGCATCTGTACCGACAAAGCCCATTGAAAGTAAAAAATTGAGTTAGCTAATGTGCTAATTGCGCGATGCGGCTTTTTGAAGAACGAGAATTTATTTGAAGATTAATTGATTTGAAAATTTGAAAATGGAGCTACGCAATTTTTTTGATTTGATAATTAGACTTATTTTGAATGTTTTGATGTACTAATTATTTTTGAAAGCATTTTAATTATTGAAGTTAACTTTTCTTCTAATTTTTCGGGATTTGGGTAGTTTTTAGACATACGACAGATTATCAACCAATATTCAGTCTCATCAGCTTCTTTAAGAGCTATTTTTAATTTATGAATAAAATCAGCTTTGCTTTCAGCATTTTGAGCTTCTCTTACATTTGCTCCTATGCTTGTTCCTGACTTAAGAATTTGTCTTGCAACAACATACTTTTTGCTTTCTTCCAATATCTCTGCAAAAGCCACTATTTCTAAGGCAAACTCAAGTGTAATGTCTACAATTGGATTTGGTTTATCATTTCTCATGAACTTTTTATTTTATTTAAATTCAAATTTAATCAATTTATACCTTTTCAAAAAATATTTCAAATCTTCAAATTAATGTCGCATCGCGCAATCATCAAATTATATCATTTTCAAATTTTCAAATCAATATAAAATCTTCGCATCGCGCAATCTTCAAATCATCTCATTTTCAAATTTTCATATCAATATAAAAATGTCGCTTTGCGCAATCTTCAAATCATCTAATTTTCAAATCTTCAAATCATCTAATTTCCCATACTTAAATTGTATTAATTTAATTGGCAAATTAGCAAATTGATTAATTGGCACATTCAATTGATTTATAAAATTTTTCGAAGGAGGAAAAAATCTCATCTCTTACCCTTCTAAACTCATTCCATATATACTCATCGGTGCCAGTTGCAAATGAGGGATCGTCGAAACCGATATGAATTCGATGCTTTACCTTCCCTAGAAATGCTGGACAACTTTCGTTGGCTCCGCCACAAACTGTGATTACGTAATCCCACGCTTCGTCGAGATATAAGTTTACTGAATCGGAAGTGTGGTGACAGATATCAATACCAACTTCTTTCATTACAACAACTGCTTTAGGATTGAGTTTTCCAGAGGCCTCCGTACCTGCTGAACGAACCATTAAATTTGAATCAAGCGATTGTAAAAATCCATGAGCCATCTGACTTCTACATGAATTTCCAGTACATAAAATTAGTATTTTCATTGTTTTTTATTTTTTTACCACTCAGGCACTAAGAGCACTCAGGGACACTAAGTTTTTTTCTCAATTTCATATTTTCAAAAATCGTCGCATCGCGCTCTTCTTTTCACGGAAATCTTTTCACGTTTCACGATTCTTAACTCTTACTTATGGCTAGATAATTTTGGAATCTACTTTAATTAAATGTTTACTTAGCAATTACAATTTGGTCCACATTCCGAGGGTTTTACAGCATAAACGGTAATGCTAAAAATTCCAACATTCGCTGCTTTAAACTCGTTTAGTGCTTCAGTGGTTAAGTATTTCTGAAGGATATCATCAGGAATATGAATTGGTTTCATTTTCTGAATATCAATATTTTTCAGTCCAGCTTCCTCCATAATTCTTAAATATTCATCTAATGGAATTGCTCCAGAGACGCAACCAGCATACATTTCGGCAGCTTGCTTTATGTTTGCAGGAAGTTCACCTTCAATAACCACATCCGAAACGGAAAGATGACCTCCAGGTTTTAAAATTCGATATATTTCGCTGAATGCTTTTGGCTTATCTGGGACTAAATTCAGTACACAATTGCTAATTACTACGTCAGCTTTATTGGCTGTAATTGGCATTTTCTCGATGTCGCCTAAACGAAATTCAACATTGGTGAATCCTAATTTTTCGGTATTAACACGCGCTTTGTTAATCATGGCTTCGGTCATATCAATACCAATCACTTTACCAGTTTCGCCTACCAGTTTTCGAGCTACAAAGCAGTCGTTTCCGGCTCCAGAACCCAAATCTACAACGGTGTTACCCGCTTGGATATGTGCAAATTCGGTGGGCAGTCCGCATCCCAAACCTAAATCTGCATCGGGATTGTAGCCTTCAAGTTTTTCGTAGCTTTCGCTAAAAATGGTATAGTCAACTCCACAGCAGCTCGAAGTGCCACAACATGAAGTTTCGTTTTGACTTTTGCTTTGATTTGCAATCTCACCATATTTCTCTTTAACGAGATTTTTTAATTCTTTTGCTTCCATTTTTTTTCTTTTTTTACCACTTAGGCACTTAGAGCACTAAGGGACACTAAGTTTTTTTTCTTAGTGAATCTAAGTGAACTTAGTGTCTTAGTGGTTTATTCATTATTTAATTCTCACCATATTTCTCTTTAACGAGATTTTTTAATTCTTTTGAGTCCATATTTAAATTATTACTACTTGTTTTTTATTTAAGATTCAAGGTAAACGGTTCACGGTACAAGGTGCACTGTTCACGGTGTAAGGTACAAGGTATACGGTAAACGGTTTTCCTTTCAACATTCCTCGTCGCTTCGCACAATTTTCAAATTGTCTAATTTTCAAATTGTTTCATCTTCAAATTTTCAGAAATCACCGCATCGCGCTCTTCTTACTTCTTTATTCTGTATTCTTTTTTCGTATTCATTAATTCTCCTTCATCGCTTCGCGCAATTTTCAAATTTTCAAATTATCTCATCATCAAATTCTCAAAAATCACTGCATCGCGCTCTTCTTAATTGACTTCGTCGAACTTCGTTTCTTGATTCTTACTTCTCACTTTTTCTTCACACTTTTCACTTCTTTTCACGTTTCACGTTTCACTTTTTAGGTTTCGTTCTCATCTGACAAATACAAGCACCATCAAGTGTCTCATTCTCATCAATTTTTAGGGGTAAACCATCTCGTTCCCATTCTACAAGACCACCTGCTAAATTTGCAATGTTTTTGTATCCATTTTCGATTAAAATCAGCATTGCTTCCTTACTTCTAATTCCTGCAGAATCGGCAACAATAAGCGGAATATCTTTTGGAATTTCGTTTAATTTAGTGTCAAATTCACTTAACGCAATATGTATAACCTGCGGAACATCAAAACGTTTAAATGCCAAATAATCTTCTTTTCTTACGTCCAGAATTGCAACATTGGATGAAATTAACTCCTGATAAGCATCTTTTGGGGTAATATTCAGAAACCCAGAAGCTTTAAAACATTTTCCTGAAAACAATGGTTCATTCATATTTCAATATAATTTAATCAATATGTAGATTATAATACTTTTTTCAACTCTTCTGGATTAAACTTATTGGCATCAGCACCTTCGAAAAATTTAATAACATTCCCATTCCATAGGTAAAAAACTCCGGGTGTATTTGCACTCATACCCATAAGATCCCAAAAAAGTGGAATTTCAATAATTCTGTATGGAAAATTGGAGTTTGCTTGCTTGAAAAAATCAGGAATCTTATTTACTTCTTCGTTCATAAAAAGAATATATACTTCAGGTAAATACATTGTTTTTGACAATAATACAATTTCTTTTGCGGCTTCAACACAATGATCACAACCGGGTGCAAAAAGACATATTATTTTTCGACCGTCGTCTAAATTCACCTTTTTATTACCAAAATTTGTAAACTGACTGAATTTAGATTTTGTTTTTTGAGGACCAGTTTCTCCTACTGTTTCTGTAGTTTCTGTTGCTAATTTATTGTTGTTTTTTGAAACTTCTTCTTGGGTGGTACTGACTGATTTTGTGACTGTTGAATCAGATAAATTAGATTGTTGAAATGTTGTATCTACGATGTTTTCATTCTGTTTATCGAGGGTTGAACTGTTACAAGGACAAAACGGGAATAATATAAACATGACTAAGATTGAAGCCAGTCCAATCACAATTAGATAGACAAATTTATTCTGACCCTTTTCTTTATCTTTCACTTTTTTGTACAGAAAGACCAACAGAGCAATAAACACAATGTTTTTAAGGAATGCTTCTAATGGCGTCATGGGTAATATTTGTCCGAAACAGCCACAATTACCAGTCATTGCTCCAAATTGAACCATTTGAATGGAGAGATGAACGCAAAAGACAGTCAAGAGTAAGATTGTTGCTGGAATCACCAACCGTTTTAGAAAATGGGGCTGAATGATTGCAATACCCAAAGCTATTTCAACTGCAATCATAAACCTTGCAAAAAATGGCGCCCAGCACCACGAAGCAATTCCTAAATCAACAAACTGCTTCTCAAAAGCCCAAATGGGGAACATCTTTGTAACTGCTGATATCATAAACATCAAGAACATAAAAATCCGTATTCCCCACGGCAAATATTTTACTATTTTCTCTTTCATACCATCATTTTTAATTTTTTATCTTTTCAATTTTTTACCACTAAGGCACTCAGTTCACCTAGGAACACTAAGACTTCATAATTCTGTATTCCTAATTCTTACTTCTCTTTCGTCGCTTCGCGCAATTTTCAAATCTTCAAATTATCTCATCATCAAATCCTCAAAAATCATCGCATCGCGCATTCTTACTTCTTTATTCTTACTTCCTCTTTTCACTTTTCACGAAATATCTTTTCACGTTCACGCATCGCGGATTCTTACTTCTTTATTCTATATTCTCTTTTATTACTTCTCCTTCGTCGCTTCGCGCAATTTTCAAATCTTCTCATTTTCAAATTTTCAAATCTTCTCATTTTCAAATCTTCTCATTTTCAAATCTTCAAATTGTCTCATCATCAAATCATCAAATCATTTCTCATCGCTTCGCGCAATTTTCAAATTAACTCATCTTCAAATTATCTCTTCTTTCACGAAATATCTTTTCACGCTTTCCCCAATACCAATTCCCCATCTGCTAATTTGATTTTTAAATTTCCAAATTCGGCAGCCAAAGGACTATGTGTAACCATTAGAATGGTGATTTTTTCTTCTTGATTTATCTTTTTCAATAGATTTAAAATATCAACCGAAAGTGATGGATCTAAATTTCCAGTTGGTTCGTCGGCTAAGATAATTGAGGGATTGTTAATCAATGCTCTGGCAATTGCGACCCGTTGTTGTTGGCCTGCTGAAAGTTCTTTTGGATAATGATTTTTTCTGTTTTCGAGTCCTACTAATTTTAATAAATCTAACGCTTTTTCGGTTTTCTGACTGGTTTTCATCTTTGAAATTGCCAATGGAAGCATCACATTTTCGATTGCAGTGAGATATGGAATCAAGGCAAAACTCTGCATCACAAAACCGATGTGTTTTTGACGGAAATCACACATTTTTCGATCTGACGCAGATTCTACCTCAAACCCATTTATGTTGATTTTTCCTGAAGTCGATTTTATTAAACCAGCCAATGACAACAAAAGTGTTGTTTTTCCAGATCCAGAAGCACCTGTAATGGTGACAAAATCACCTTGATTCACTTCAAAACTTACATTTTTAAGCGCATCCACAACTCCATCTTGGTGTTGATATTTTTTGCTAAGATTATCTGTTTTTAGAATCATAATTATACCTCCTGCATATTTTTAAATGGGTCGATTTTTCCTGCTAGATACGATGGAATCAACGCTCCGAGCAAAGAAACCCCAATTGAGATTCCTAACGAAACCACCAACAACATCGGAATTGGATTTACGGATAAGCCAGCAAACTCAGGGCCCAACCACATAGCGGCCAAAGTTCCTAAAATGTAACCAAGCAATCCACCCAAGATTCCTAAAACTGTGGCTTTTGCTAACATCATTTGATAGATAATTGATTTGTTAAAACCAATCATTCTAAGCATTCCAATTTCTTTACGACGTTCGTTGATGTTTGCCCACATAAAATTACCGATGGAAATTCCTCCTACGAAAATAATGATGATCAGAAACACCAACGAGACTTTGTTCATCATTTTATTGGTTTGAATTTGAGTAGATACAATTTGACCAATGGTGGTAATTTTGGTATCGGGAAGCACATTGCGAAGTTTACTCAAAAGTCCATCTGAAATGGCATTACAACAACCCATAATTTCAATGGCACTCACCTGATTAGGGATTTTTAGCAACTCTTGAGCTTTTCGTAAATGGACAAAAATTCGGTCATCATCAATGGTTCCAGTTTCGTTAATCACTCTGGTGATGGTGAATTTTTCGCCTAAAATATCAATCGTATTTCCTTCCTTTTGTTTCAGTTTAGAAGCTATTGCAAATCCCAAAAGACAATCGTTAGCACCAAGCGAATCAATAACTTTTCGCTTCAGCTTTTCATCTTCAAAGCCATTACTTTTATTTTCTGAATTGGTAGTAGCACAACTTGCTTTCAGATTATTTCCAATCAAACCAGATTGTTGCCACATTGGTTTAGAAGTAATTTCGTTTTTGGGCAGAATTCCCGTTAGGACTACATTCTCAGTCCCAATTTTTACTCTGCGCGTTAATTTTGGCGATAAATTATCTACACCCTGAAGGTTCGACGAAACAATTCGATCTACATACGTTTCGGGCATTGTTGGCGCATCGATATCAGCAGAATAGTAATTATCTACATTGGATGCTTGTGGCAAAACCATAATATTTGCACCCAAATTATCAAGATTTATGGCCACCGCTTTTTCGGACACCACAGAAATTGAACGGATGCCAACAATCACAGCAATTCCTAGGGTAATGGCAAGCAAACCTGAAATTAATTGTGCTTTATGTTGCTTAAATTCAAGCCAGACCAGTTTTCGAATATTCATAATATTAAAATATAAATGATTACAAAAAGAGGGTTTCTAAAAATTCAATTTTTCGAGGCAAATAATAAATTAAAACCGCAGTTTACCTCTGTAAATGAGGATTTTAATTTTGCAGTCTAACGCTGAAAAATGTTTTTTTAGAAGTCCCGATAAATAATTACTTTTTAGGTCCACAACTAGAACCACAGCCACTTCCAGATCCACAACCACTTTTTATAACTTTACTTGCCGAAGCAATTAATGCCGTTTCTAATGCAATTCCTTCAAATTTATCGGTTACTTGTCCCGAAGCATTTACAACCATTGTGATTGTTTTATCATTCAGTGCTTTAATTCCAAGTTTATTTAGAAATGGCACCTCTTTGGCATCAGCAAAGTCAAATTCTACCACATTGGGTTTTGTTGCAATTTTAGCACTTGCTGATTTGCAATTCTCTAAAATGGTAGATTTATCCGTCAGTCCTTTTTTTGAAATGACAATAAAAATAGGTTTTTTTTCTGTAAAAGCGACTAAAACCTCATCTTGTTTTGGGGAAGGAATAGCGTTGACAAGCGCATCGGGAGTGGCTTGTGCTAGCATAAATCCAGCAACCGCATTTCCTTTTGGCGAAATCACTAAGAAAAATGGAACATTTACGTTGCCAATACCATATTTTGCCACAATTTCTTTATTTGCAGCATCATCTTTATTAATCACAATCACTTCGGATTTGGAATGTTTTGAATGAGCATCATTTGCAATTTGAGTCGCTTTGTCAACACCAACCGCACTTGTGGAGGTAATAAGCACAAATACAACTTTCCCTTTTTTCTTAGCTTGATTAAACTGCTTTTCAATCGTATTTTCCTTAGCCAGAACTCCCATTGAGTTTGCTTGAATATTGCCTGAAATGGCTGAACTCAAAAACAGAATGGCACATATCATTATTGATTTTGAAGATATTGTTATGTTTTTCATTTTAATATTTTTTGATTAATGATTCATCGTAATTTTTCAAGCTGGATTATCCGCAACTACTTCCACTTCCGCATTCGCCAGGTTTGCAACCACTACTTTTCTTTTTTGCTTTTGTGGCAGCTGTCACCAATTGACCGATGGTAGGATTCTTATTAAAAGTATCAGCAATTTGTCCCGAAGCATTGATTACCACTACGATAGTCGATTTATCAATTTTTGAAACGCCCATTTGTTTTAAAAATCCTTTTTCGGCAGCATCATCAAAATCCACGTCAACGATTATTGGTTTAGATTCAATTTTAGCGCTTGCTTTTTTGCAATTCGTCAACACAGATTCTTTATCTGTCAATCCTTTTTGTGAAACCACAATAAATACAGGTTGTTCGTCGTACATTGCAACATTTACTTCGTCTTGTTTTGGCGAAGGAATTGAGCTAAGGATCATTTCAGGAGTTAGTTGAGCAGGCTCTCCGCCATTTACAGGAAGTCCTTTGGGCGAAATCACAAGAATAAACGGAACGGGAACGGTTTCAATCTCAAATTTTGCCACCAATTCTTTATTCTCAGCAGCATCACGGTTTAACGAATATACCACGGAGTTTTTTTCTTTTGCTTTGGCTCCATTTACATTGGCTGTCGCTTTTTCTACACCTGTTACACTCGATCCAGTGATGACCAGAAAAACTGATTTTCCCTCTTTTTTTGCTTTTTCGAGTAATTCAGCAGTCACTGCATCGGGTAACTTTGCATTGTCGACAGTAGCTGATTGGGTGCTGTCTTTTCCATTTTTGTCTCCATCTGATTTAGAATTGCCACAGGATACCATGGCTAAAACCAAAAATAAACCTAAGATCTGTCTCATTTTTTTCATATTCATTTTTTTTTGTTTAAATTATCATTTCATTTTTTTATCACTCAGGACACTGAGGAACACTGAGGTTTTAATCGTATTTCTCCGTGCTTCTCCGTGATCTTCGTGGTTGATTCTTTTTTTTACCACATAGATACATAGTTGACATAGTTTTTTTGTATTTTACTGAGATGCCCTTCAGGCATTAACATAGATTCACATAGTTCGGCAATTTTCGACAAAATTCTATGTGTAAAAATCTATTTTTCTATGTAACAACTTCTCATTTAAACATGAATGCCTTTCTATGATTACTATGTTCCTATGTGTTTAAATTGTATTTTGTCTGTTTGTTTTTTTTACCACAGAGAGCACTGAGGATCACAGAGACTTCTCTTTTCTGTATTCTTACTTCTGTATTCTTACTTCTCCTCACAACTACAGAAAAACGATGTGATCGATCCATCAAAGAACACGTTCATCTTTTTCCGCATCTCGTCCAACCTCACCATGTCCAGACAGTAATGTATTTTCAGGCCATCTATCGTTCCCTTGATGACCCCCATTTCTTTGAGTTCCTTTAAATGCTGGGAAACGGTCGTACGGCTCAATGGCACAAAGTCGCTGATATTCCCAGTGCGAATCTCTTTCTTGTCTGCCAGCAACTGAATAATAGCGATTCGAGCCGGATGCGAGAGTAACCGTGCAATTTCTGCAAGCTCCTGCTGTTCAGTGGTAAACTCCTCTTTTTTATTGTTTGTCATTTTTTAATATGTTAACTACTAATTGTTTACTTAAAATGAGTGATTAAATCCGTATAGTTTAGAAACCCTTCGTGACGGAAATATTCCACGCCATTGCTATCTAAAAGAACTTGAACCGGAATGATGTTTATCTTAAAAAAATCAACCATTTTCTTGTTCTCTTTTTTACGCACATTGTAGAACACTACATTTACTTTGTTTTTAAAATTCTCTTTTACATCTACCATCACTTTTTCCATATTTTTACACTCGCGACAATTGGTGGAGCCAAATTCTAGAAAAGTAATCTTATATGATGTGGATTGTTGGGAATAGTTATACAACTTATTCACCCAGTCTTTATACTCTTTCGGTTGATTTTTTACTGTTATTGTAGAATCACTTTGCGGAGAAGTAGAAGGATTAGACTGATAGTTTTTGAGTATAAATACCAAGGCTACAATCAAAACCGCTAGTGCCGCAATAAAAAATATATTTTTAGATTTTTTCTGTTCTGCGGGCAAATGAATTTTTGCATCATCGGACAAAAAATTATTTATTAAATCGATGATTTTACGCTCACTGGGGACGGTTCCTTTCGAAACCAAATCGCCATTTACAAGCAAAGCTGGAAATTGCAATATATGCTGTGTGGCAATTTCTTGTACATATTCAATTTTAGTTACTTCTGCATCTATCGAATGTTCCGAAACCACTTTGTTAACCCGCAAAAACAGAGTGTTACACTTACTGCAATCCATCCCAAGAACTTCGATTTTAAGTCTCATTAAAATTTCTTTATGTTTAATGATGCAAACATACGACATTAAGTAATACAATATTCATAAAAGAAAAAAATGTGATTTATTTTCAACATCCTTATTAATTCCTGTTCATTAATTTTTCATTGAGGATGAAAGTGGCTTCGAGAACCTCAGGCACCTTCATATATATGTTGAGTCAGATTGTGGTGGTTGAGGCTCTCGAAACCACCATCCTGATTATCCCTATTAAAAATATTCCAAAATCTTTTAAATACGAATGAACCCTATCGCCCGAAACGTAATATTATCAGTTAGTTACAATTTGTAACCAACTCGCTACCTGTTTTTTTTCTTCACTGCATTTTCCGTGGGAGCAATTTCACCATAGTAGAAATCGGAATAGACCTTGGTGAACTCAGCCCCAAAAAATACAATCATGGAAGAATAAGACGTCCACAACAATACCAAAATAATAGAACCTGCTGCTCCGTATGCAGAGCCGGGATTGGCTTTTCCGAAGTACAAACCCAACGCGGTTTTTCCAATTACAAATAAAAGCGCAGTTACAAAAGTACCAATCCATACCGAATGCCATTTAATCTTGGCATCGGGTAAGATTTTGAACATCATGGCAAATAAGAGTGTAATTAGTCCAACAGAAAACAGAAAATTAAGCCATTGAAATACCGACAGTAACGACTCCGACCAAAATTGTTGCATCCACGAACCGAGTGCCGATAAAAATGTGGATAACAGCAACGATATCAGCAACAAAAAGGCTATAGACAAGATTAAACCGAAGGAAAAAAGTCGTGTTTTTAGAAAAACAAAAAGACCAGATTTTTTGGTAGTAGCTTTCACTTCCCAAATGATGTTCAGCGATTTTTGAAGTTCCACAAATACAGTGGTTGCCCCAATAATAATGACAATTATCCCGATGATGGTTGCCCAATAAGAATCTTTGTTTTGAATGGAAATGGTAAGAATTCCCTCCAGTTGATTTGCGGTGTTATCTCCTACCGCTTCGGCAATCTGTTTATGCAAATGTCCACTCACGGCCACATCGCCAAAGAAGTAACCCGCAATGGTAATGGCAACAACCAACAACCCCGGAATAGCAAAAATGGCATTGTAGGCAATAATAGCACCTTCGCGAAAAGGATCACGGTTATACCATTTTTTTAGTGCCATGATAAACAGTGGACCTAAATTTTTGAATCTGGAAAATGACGCGGCTAGTTTCATATTTTACAAAAGGTAAATGAGGTTAGTATACCGCAAAATTAGACCTATTCACTTGAAAATGTGTTACATAATTCAATTTAAAACTTACATAAATCTCATGTTTTTGGTTTTTTTTTGAGATTGGGTTATGGTTGAGGATTTTTGATGAATAGAAAGAATAATAAAAATTTTAAAAAATGTGCTAACTGTAGTATGTTGTCAAAAGTGCCCAATGTAGCTATTTTTGCATACTTAAATTAGCAACATGAGGCAAAAATTAGAAATTTCTATAAAGTTTGGAGAAAAGGTTCGTGAACTGCGCAATAAAAAGGGGCTTTCGCAAGAGAAGTTAGCCGAATTTGCCGATGTTCACAGAACTTATATTGGCATGATTGAGCGTGCAGAGAAGAATATTACGCTTGTCAATATTGAAAAAATAGCCAAAGCGCTTAATGTCAGTATTTCATCAATGTTTGAGTTATAGATTGTAATGAAAAATAAAGAAAAAATTTCAATTGAGGAAGTATGTGGAATGGCATTTAAAATTCTATCAGATGAAGTATCTGAAAATGGAAAAGCAGCTTTCACACACTATTTACACAATCATTTAGAAGAAGAAAGTTCAAATCGGTTTAAAAATGAAGCAATTGCTCATTTGAGGAGAGCATTAGAATATAAATATACTAATGAAGTCCCAGTTTCAGCCGCTGAACAGGCACTTCAATATATGCTTTTTGAATTCAAAAATGAAGTGCCATTTCCAGAACCACCAATACCAATTTTTAATTTTATTGATTTATTTGCAGGTATAGGAGGATTTAGATTGGCTTTGCAAAAACTTGGCGGTAAATGTATTTATACGAGTGAGTGGGATGAACAGGCAAAAATAACATATAAAGCAAATTTTGGAGATGTCCCTTTTGGTGACATCACTAAAGAAAATACAAAAAAATTCATACCTGATGATTTTCAAATACTTTGTGCTGGGTTCCCTTGTCAACCATTTTCTATTGCTGGATATCAAAAAGGTTTTACAGATACTAGGGGGACTTTGTTTTTTGACATTGAACAAATAATACAAAAGTACAAACCCAAAGTAGTGTTTTTAGAAAACGTTAAAAATCTAGTGTCTCATGACAATGGTAAAACGTTTAAAATCATAATAGATGTGTTGGAGGAAAAATTAGGATATAAAGTTTTTACCAAGATTCTTAACTCAATGACACACGCTAATATACCCCAAAACAGAGAGCGAATATTTATTATTGCTTTTGACCCCCTTCAAGTAAAGAATTACTCAAATTTTGAATTTCCATCTGAAATAAGATTAACAAAAACAATCCATGACATCCTTGAAAAAGGTAAACAAGCAGATAAATTATATTACAAAAAAGATCATGCCTATTATCCCGAGCTAGAAAAAACAATGACTTCTAAAGATACAGTTTATCAATGGAGACGGGTTTATGTTAGAGAGAATAAAAGTAATGTTTGTCCCACTCTTACTGCAAATATGGGAGCTGGGGGTCATAATGTTCCATTGATAATAGATGATTTTGGAATAAGAAAATTAACACCCAGAGAATGCTTCTCATTTCAAGGTTATCCAGATAATTTTGTATTGCCAGATATTGCAATTAGTAGACTATACATGCAAGCTGGAAATTCAGTTACAACTTCATTAATTGAAAGAATAAGTAAAGAAATAATCAAAGTGCTATGAAATCATTTGCAGATATAGATATTGAGAGTAACGGGAATTATATTAAATTACTTTCAGCTGTTTCGAAACTTTCAGGACTTTTTAGTGAAAGTTCAATTCCATTTATTAACTATAGAGTAGCAGAAAATGTTTTTTGTAAAAGTTTTAATGCTGGAAACCTGTCTCGCTCAGATACCGCTTTTGATGCAAATTATAACTCTATTGGGGTCGGACTCAAAACATTTATTTGTTCAAGTAATAATAGCACAGAAAAAGTAGCTGAATTCAATCAATTATCTAGGCAATTAAGTAATTTAAAAGGTAAGGAATTAGCCTTGAAATTAGGAGAATTCAGAAATGATAGAATTAACTTAGCTAAAAGAATATATAATATAAATTCATCGCTGTACCATATTGTAGCTAGAAGAGAAAAGGAATTAATTCTTTATGAAACTGATTATAATATAATTAATGTCGACAGTATTAGTTCAATTAAAGAAACCAAATCCAGTTTACAGTTTGATGATGGTTGTAATTTATATACCTATAATCATTCTAAAAGCACTCTGTTTAGAAAATTTAATATACCTCAAAATGCATTTCGCTTACCCATTGATATAATTGATGATCCTTATAGTTTATTATTAGAATTATTTGAAAGCAAAGTCTTAAAGTCTGCTACCGATAAACTTGTGAAAGGTGTAAATTATATTGTGTTACCTCTTTATGGTTTTAAAAACAAAGAAAAGCATGTTTTTGAAAAAAGTAGCTTAAATCAATGGAATGCATCAGGTAGAAAACGTGATTTTGGAGAGATTTATATTCCAATTCCAATTGAAATTCACAAAAGATACCCATCTTTTTTTCCAAGTAGAGATGAAAAATTTATTTTAAAAGTTCCCTCTGGAGAAGAATTAAGTGCTAAAGTTTGTCAAGAAAATTCAAAGGCTTTAATGACAGATCCCAATAAAGCACTATCAGATTGGTTGTTAAGAAAAGTTTTGCAACTAAAAGAGGGAGAATTAGCCACAATTGAGATATTGGATGAATTAGGCTTTGATAGTGTAATAATTATCAAAGACATAAATGGTAATTTTAAAATTGATATAATGAAGTCAAATTCATATTTTAGTTTTATAAATGATTGATTCTTAACCAAATTTGAGTTCAATCTTATCTTACAAAACTGCTATTTCTCGAATATACTGTAAAAATGCTATCTTTGTCAAAGCACAAATACAATCAGTCATGTATCCATTCGAACTAAAATTTCGCAATACGATAGACAAACCTTACCAAGCTAAGCAGGTGAAGTATTTGTTAGAGTCGGCACAATATGAGTTGGAGCTGTATAAGCCCGATGAGTTTAAAAAAGGGAAGAACTGGCTTTCGTTTAAAAACCGTTTTTTTCGTATTCGTATGATTTTCGACATCATGGAATCTACCGACGGTGGGTTGGTGGAAGTTTCGGAAACCAAAGAACACACCTTTGGCGTTACATATACGGTTTCGTTAATGCGCTTTTGGGTGCGAATGATTGTCTTTTTTGTCATCATACTGGCAACCACCAGACAACTCATACCTATTACAATTATCGGTCTTTTGATGGTCCTTTTTGGATGGTTATATGCATTTTTGCGCCACCGTTGGTTCAGCAACTATTTGGTTAACAAAATGACGAAATCTTTGGAACGTTGATTGAACGCAGATGACGCAGATGGAACGCAGATGGTCGCAGATGAGATACAAATGGGACGCAGATGACGCAGATGGAACGCAGATAGTCGCAGATATTTTTTATAAAATCCGCGTAAATCAGCCCAATCCGCGTAATCCGTGTTCTGTTTTTTTTGGAACGCCGATGACGCAGATGGAACGCAGATAGTCGCAGATAATCTTTTAAAATCCGCGTAAATCAGCCCAATCCGCGTAATCCGTGTTCTATTTTTTTTGGAACGCCGATGACGCAGATAGAACGCAGGTATTCGCAGATATTTTTTATAAAATCCGCGTAAATCCGCCTAATCCGCGTAATCCGTGTTCTATTTTTTTTGAACGCAGATGACGCAGATGGAACGCAAATAGTCGCAGATAATCTTTTAAAATCCGCGTAAATCAGCCCAATCCGTGTAATCCGTGTTCTGTTTTTTTGGAACGCCGATGACGCAGATGGAACGCAGGTATTCGCAGATATTTTTTATAAAATACGCGTAAATCAGCCCAATCCGCGTAATCCGTGTTCTATTTTTTTTGGAACGCTGATGACGCAGATGGAACGCAGATAGTCGCAGATACAAATGGAACGCCGATAATCTTTTAAAATCCGCGCAAATCCGCCTAATCCGCGTAATCCGTGTTCTATTTTTTTTGAACGCAGATGACGC
>JBAXTE010000030.1:0-53333 GCA_037130365.1 Bacteroidota bacterium | reverse complement strand
TTACTCACAACAAACTTTTTTTAAATGCATTTGCAGGGTGTTTTGATTCCTAATTATACCGTGAGTTGCACTCACGGTTATTCATATTCAACCACTTCGTGGCTGAAAGAGCGTGAAGAAAAAAGATAAGTTTATTAGTTTTGTGGCGCTGAAGGCGCCACATGTTAATACCCCGTGTAAAGCACGGGATTAAAAAGGTCGAAATAGAGATTTTGGCGGAAAAATTATTGCGAAGCAAAACTCTTTTTATGCCAAAATCACACTTAGAATTAAAAACGAAAAGTCAAGTATTTTTCCTCAAAGCTTTCTTCCATTAGAATGAAAACAGATTTCTTTTTATATGCCCTCCGCCTAGCTTTATAGGGTAACCAAATAATACCCCAAGTATTGTACATAAAAAAAAAGCGAAGGAAAAAAATCCTTCGCCTTTTTTGGTATAATTAAATTAGTTAAGAACAAATTTAATAGGCATTACAAATTGGGTTCTAACAGGTTTGCCACGTTGTTTACCAGGAGTCCATTTAGGCATACTTCTAGCAACTCTAAGTGCTTCGTCTCCGCAACCACCACCAATATCACGTTTAATCGTAGGCTTACTGATAGAGCCATCTTTTTCAACGATAAATTCAATATAAACAGTACCATCAATATTACTTTCACGTGCCATTTGAGGGTATTTAAGGTTTTCACTTAAAAACTTCATTCTACCTTCATCGCCTCCAGGAAAAATAGGGTTATCCTCAACTACAGAAAAAATTTCAGCTTCAACTGCATCTGTTGTTGCTTCTTGTTCAACTTGTTGATATTCTTTATTTTCTTTATTATCGTCGGCTGCATCAATTTCAAGGTCATTTGTAACCGTTACATTATTATCAACAATGTTCAACAATGTTGTTTGAGATTGAGCTGGAGGTGGTGGTTCTGGCTTAGCTTCTTGCTTCGTTTGTAATACAACCTCTTCGATAACATCTTTTTGCGTGACGATAGCCTCATCAACTACAACTTTGTCATACGATTTATATTCAAAACCGAATAACATAATTGAAAGTGCCAACACTAAACCTATTTGTACATAAACAGGTTTTTTTCGTTCCAAATCAGCTTTATCAGATTTCTTTATTTCCATTGTTTTATTATTTAAATGTCTACTCTGCTTTGCGAAAATTCATTAATTCTTTTCTATAACGACAAAACAGATTAATTATTATATTGATATCAGCATAATGATTATAAGCCAATATGAATTTTATAAGCATCAACATCAAGTAGTTGATTCATTTCGTCTAAATTAGAAGGAGCAATTTTAATCATCCAACCTTCTCCGTATGGATCGTTATTAATTAGTTCAGGGTTTGTTTCTAAAGCACTATTAAACTCAAGTACTTCGCCAGAAATTGGCATAAACGTATCTGAAACAGTTTTTACAGCTTCTATGATTCCAAAAGATTCTTCTTTGGCAAGATTTTCACCAACAGTATTTACTTCAACAAAAACAACATCTCCAAGTTCGTGTTGAGCAAAATCTGAAACACCGATAAATGCAACATCTCCCTCTAATCTAACCCATTCGTGATCTTTTGTGTACTTTAAATTTTCTTTGATAATCATGACTTTAAAACTTTTAATTGGTTATTTTGCTCCCAAAATTACAGTTTCTTTTCGAATAAAAAAAATTATTTTTATTATTTTCCTAAGGGTATATCGATTTGTGAAATCAAACTTCTTAAAATTATTCAACTTTTTTGGTATTTTTAATTAAAAGCAGCAATTGAAACCAAAATGGTTGAGGTATTTTATGATATTGATTTAGCAAAGCTTCTATGTGTTTTGGAGTTGATCAAACTCATAACTGGTATCTTCTTGTTTTTTTAAGACATTAAATATTTAAGAACTTGAAATCTGAACTTAAGAATTTAATTATTTGTATTAAATTCGATTGTTGAATAAATTCGTATTATTTCGGTATATTTGCAACATTATGGATTGGATATATATTGTTTCAGGTCTATTATTAATCATTTTGGGTCTAATTGGTAGTGTTGCACCTATTATACCTGGTCCATCATTAGCATACGTTGGGTTATTACTTCAGTTGTTTCGTCCCGATGTGCAATTTTCAACCTTTTGGCTTATTGTGTGGGGAATACTTGTAGTTGTGGTAACCATACTCGATTATTGGTTTCCAATTTATGGAACCAAAATTTTTGGTGGAACCAAGGGTGGATCTTGGGGCTCAACGATTGGGTTAATTGTTGGATTAATTTTCTTAGGTCCTTTTGGAATTATCCTTGGACCTTTTTTGGGTGCTTATATTGGAGAACTCTTTAACAAACAAGACTCAAAAACTGCTTTAAACTCTGCATTTGGAAGCCTTCTCGGCTTTTTAGCTGGCACATTGACAAAAATATTTGTAGTTTTAGGTGTTTTTATTTATTACGTCTACAAACTTTTTTAATAAAAAGAATGTCTGTAGTTCAAATGTGAATTTGCTGATATTCCTTAATTTAATCAAACGATAAATAGTCATCGAACGACTATAGTGTAAAACTTCATTGATTTATAATATGAGAAAAGAAATCCTGTTTATTGCCATAATTGCGCTGTTTGCATCATGCTCATCAAATAAAAAATCAGAAGCAATAAGCTACGAAATTAATATCAACAAGTACATTGAGCAGTTTTGTAAAAGGGATAACAAGGAAGATATTGCAGCACTTAAAAAAAACAAATTTGTAGCCTTTGATCAAGTTGTAGAGTTTTACAAAAATAGAAATTTTAAAAGTGTGTGGGTGGGAGAACGTGGAGTGAGTTCAATTTTTCCAAAAGCTTTGCTTTTTATTCGATCATCGATGAGTTATGGCTTCGACACGACGGTATACGTTCCAAACATTATTGACTATGCTGCTCAGAATATCTCTCCAAAAACATTTTCGTTTAAAGCAAATACCAACAAAATTGCGGTCGAAATGCTAACCACGCATTCTTTAATATTGTTTTTGAATCATATCAATGTTGGACTTTTACATCCCGATTCAGCAATTTATGGTAAACCAGTAAAAATAGCAGCTGATTCTGTTCCTTTTTTTCTTGAAAAGGCAATTCAAGGTTCTGATTTTTCAATTGCCAGTTTGGCATTAGCTCCAAAAAATCCTCATTATAGAGATATTCAAAGTGCGTTATCGCAATACCTTATTAATGCGACGATTACAAAAGAAAAATATCCAATTCCATATTTTGCTAAAGATAGTAGTAAGTGCAAAGAAGGAGTTGAAAAGATGCTTATTGTACATGGATATTTGAACAAAAACACAAATAAAGAGCCCTCGGAAAATAAGGTTATTCCAGCATTAGTAAAATTTCAAACTGATTATGGCCTTAACAATAGAGGAAGATATGATACTATTACCATAGAAACTTTGAGAAACAGTTCTTTTGATTTTTATCGCAAAGCTTGTTTAACATTGCAACGCATCAGATGGAGTGCAATTTCTGACAAAAATTATGTTTTGGTAAATATTCCTTCGTTTACTTTGAACTTAGTCGAAGATGGGGAAATTGCCGTATTACATCGAATTGTGGCTGGAAAACCAGATCATGAAACTCCAGAATTAAACAGTAGAATTTCGCATTTTAACCTTTTTCCAGAATGGAATGTGCCTCATAAAATATCCACCAAAGAGTTGTTACCGTTGATTCAAGCTGATCCAAAATATTTAGAAAAGCATAATTACGAAATAATTAATGGAAAAGAAGAGGTGGTGGATGCCTCAAAATTAAAATGGAAAAAATATTCAGAAAAAAACTTTCCATACCGAATTCGTCAAAGTAGTGGTGAAGGAAATTCATTAGGTATTATTAAGTTCTATTTTCCAAATGAGCATGGAGTTTATCTTCACGACACCCCAAGTAAAAAATTATTCGAACGAAATTATCGTGCATTCAGTCACGGGTGTATGCGAGTGCAGAACCCTTTTGTTTTTGCCAAAATTTTACTTGAGTTTAAAAAAGGAATTCTTCATCATACCAAAGAGAAACTGATAAAAATGGGGAAATACGATCAACAATTAAAATTTGAGAAGTATCGTAAAGACAAAGAACAGTTGCCAGAAGTAAAAACAATGAATCAAGACATACAGGAAGTAAAAAAAACTACTTTTACAATGAACCGTCCACTACCAATTTACGTTAGATATTTGACAGCATTTATAAACGAAAAAAATAAATTACAATTTTATCCCGATTTGTATCATAAAGACAGTGTTCTTGTTATTGCTTTTGATAAAGCTCTAAATGCTACAACTCTTTTTAAATAATCATATTTTTAGAACATGGAAAACTTTAATTTTCAGAATCCTACACGGCTACATTTTGGAGCGGGTGTTACGGCGAATCTTTCAAAAAGAGCTTTATTGTACGGAAAGAAAGCGTTGTTGATATATGGTAAAAGCTCAATAATTCAAAATGGATTATATGCTAAAATTACCGAAGATTTAAAAAATTCCGGAATAGAGTATTTTGAATATCATGGCATTAAGCCTAATCCGTTGATAGAAGATGTAAATAATGCAGCGGCAATTGGTAGAGAAAATAATGTGGATATGATTATTGCAGTTGGCGGTGGAAGTGTTATAGATAGTGCGAAAATAATTTCATTAGCTATTCATTTTCAGGGAGATGCTTGGGATATAATTACCGGAAAAGCAAAGCCAATTACCGCAACACCACTTCTTGCAGTTCTTACATTAGCTGCAACAGGCACAGAAATGAATCCTTTTGCCGTGGTTCAAAATCCCAAAACTCAACAAAAAATCGGATATGGAAATCCGTTGATTTACCCAAAAGAATCATTTCTTGATCCAATTAATACGTTAACAGTATCGGCAGCACAAACATCAAATGGAATCACCGACACCATTGCTCACTCTTTAGAAGCTTGGTTTGGATTTGGCGACGCAACCCTTTCTGACAGATTTGTTGTATCCATAATTAAAGAGATGATAGAATTAACTCCTCAATTACTAAATGATTTATCTAATATTGATCTTCGCTCAAGGATGTTGTTTGCCTCAACTTTTGCACTCAATGGAATTACTTTTTTAGGACGAAAAAGTGGCGATTGGGGAGTGCATGATATTGGGCACACACTTTCGGTATTATATGATTTACCTCATGGCGCAACATTGTCTATTGCTTATCCAGCTTGGTTTAAAGCTGTTGAACCCCGAATTGAAGACCGTTTAAAAAAATTAGGAAAAGAAATTTTTGATGTTGACTCTTCTGATGAAACAATTTCTTCGTTTGAAACGTTCTTTTCAAAAATTAATTCTCCAATTTTATTAAACCAAGTAAATATTGTAAAAGACAAATCATTAGAAATCGTATCTTTGCTGAATAAAAACAAAATTACAGGTGGAAACATTAGGTTAAACGAATTAGATTATCAAAAAATAGTAGAAAAAATGTTTTCTTAATTTTTTTAAGCAAACAACTATCGACAATAAAAAATTGTCTGAAAGCAAGAAAGTCAAATCAAAATGAAAATGAAAAAATTAATTATTATATTAGCAATAACACTTCAGGGGTTTTATGGATATACTCAAGGACTTGATTGTTCGGGAGCTGAACCTTTTTGTACAAACTCAGGTTATACTTTCCCTGCGAGTACCAACGTACCAAGTTTAGGGCAAGTTGGTTGTTTGTCTACTACTCCAAATCCTGCATGGTATTGGATGCAAATTGGCAACTCTGGAAATATTAATATTCACATGTCAAGCGGTGGCGACGTAGATTTTATTTGTTGGGGACCTTTTACTTCTTTAAGTGCTGCCTGTGGTTCTGGATTAATGTCAAACCCAGGGGTTGATTGCAGTTATTCTACTGCAGCTCAAGAAGATTGCAATATTAATGGCGCAGTCGCTGGTCAGGTATATGTTTTACTTATCACAAATTATGCAAATATTACAACCAATATTTCATTTAATCAAACGAGTGGAACTGGGTCTACAAATTGCGGAATTATGACTCCACCTGCAATTGGAGATACAGTTTGTGTGGGAGAAACGGCTACAATATCTGTTTCTACACCTGTAGCTGGAGCAACCTATACTTGGGAAGGACCGAATGATTTTTTCCAATCTGGACTAGCTTCTTCAATTACAATTCCTAATGCAACTGCAATAAATGCAGGACAATATAGCCTTTCAATTGCCTATAATGGACAAACTGGCGAACCTGTTATGTGTAGTTTAGTGGTTAATCCAAAACCAGTTTTAACAATCACTACAGATACTATTTGTGTGGGTGTAACCACTGAAATTTCTGTTACTGGCGCCCATTCGTATCTTTGGAATAATGGTTTAACGACACCTACTATAAGCGTTTCTCCAATAACAAACACAGGTTATAAGGTAACGGGAACTACTCAATGGGGCTGTAAAGATTCTGCTACAACTCAGGTTGTTGTATTCGTAAACCCAGTTATTACAATTACTCCTTCGATGGTTTGTTCTGGCGAATTAGCTATTGCTTCTGCACCTAATGCGTTATCATTTCAATGGAGTGATGGTGGACCCGCTACTGATTCTATTATTATGAATGTTTTAGCTCCTCAAATATATACAGTTACTGCCACAATGAATGGAGGTTGTACCGGAACGGGTGTTCTAACCGTAAACCCAAATCCAATTGTGGGGACTACTGGAGATGAGATTTGTGCGGGAGAATCTGCCACCATCAATGCAAATGGAGCTTCTTCATATATATGGAGTAATGCACAAACAGGAACTTCAATTAGCATCACTCCTGTAAATACGGAAAGTTATTCTGTTATTGGCACCAACGATTTTGGTTGTAAAGGCTATGATACTACCACCGTTATTGTTCACCCTAAACCAATTGCAGGCTTTCATCCAAATCCAAGCCTTGTTACATTAGACCAGAGTGAAGTAGCTTTTATTGATGAATCTTATGGGGCTACTATTTGGAATTGGAATTTTGCAGAATATACAAATCCTAACAATAATTCTACGGAGCAATTTCCAACACATGTATACCAAACAGTGGGCTATTTTAAAGTTTGGCAAGTAGTTTCTTCGGAATTTGGTTGCCAAGATTCTACCTTGAGATTAGTTCAAGTAGAAGCACCTTACTTTTTCTATGTTCCTGGTGCTTTTTCTCCAAATAATGATGGAGTAAATGAGACATTTTGTCCTATTGGAAAAGGGCTGGATATTGCAGATTATTCAATGGAAATATATGACAGATGGGGATTGCTAGTCTTTAAAACAGTTACACCACTTGCATGCTGGGATGGGAAAATTGGTGGAGAAAAAGCACCAATGGGAACCTATTTGTATAAAATTTTGGTCAAAGATATGGAACAAAATTATCACGATTATCTAGGAAAATTTGTTCTCCTAAGATAATTGTTTCTTAATTTCATTCAATAAAAATGAGGCAAAAGCCTCTTTTTTATTGAATGAAACTTCTACAAGCGCCGTAGGCCCAAATGGAGACCATTGCAAAAGTCCAAAATCAAGGCTTTTGAAATATTTAAACACGGTCACGATAATTATCGTGTTTACTCCTGTAAATGAGTAGTTTAAATATTTCATTTAACGCAGAGTTTGGTGTTTTGCAACGGTCTCAAATGACTAAATCCACTAATTCAATAGCGCCGTAGGTACTAAATATTGCTAGCCCCGTGCACCGCACGGGGCGTAAATGTATAGAAAAAATGATTTTGGCGAAAAAATTGTTGCGTAGCAAAACTATTTTTATGCCAAAATCACAATTAGAGCATAATCAGGATTTTTGATAAATTTATTTATTAATAAAAGCCCTAAAACATATTATCATACGGCATTAGAATTACTCTCATCGCAAAATCAATATTTGTATTTTACTACTCTTATAATATTTTTATTACTTTTACTTCAATAAATGTAGAAATATGATAGCAAAAAATCTGATTAACGATACAATTATTCCATTACGGACTTCCGATAATGGTTATTTAGGGATGCAAATGATGGACGAATACAAGGTAGAGCATCTTCCAATTGTCAATCAGGATGATTATGTTGGGTTGATTGCAGAAATAGATATTCTCAATTCAAATGACCCTGAGATGACTATTGGAAATCATATTTTAATGGAGGGAAATATTTTTGTGTACGAAGATCAGCACATTTTTGATGTAATTGAAATTGTAGCAGATAAAGAACTTACATTAGTTCCTGTGATTTCGAGAAAACAAAAATACATTGGAGTAATTACGATGCGTTCTTTGGCAAAAAACTTTGCCGAACTTGCTGGTGTGGAGAAAAGCGGAAGTATAATCATTGTTGAAGTAAATATTAATGATTATTCATTAAGTCAAATTGCTCAGATTGTGGAGTATAACGACGCAAAAGTAATTAGTTGCTATACTTTTTCTCATCCAGATTCAACCAAAATGGAAGTAACTATTAAAGTGAATAAAAACGAAGTTGCACCCATTATTCAAACCTTTAATCGGTATAATTATATTGTAAAAGATTATTACTCCGAACAACACGAAGAAGAAGATATTCAAGACCGTTACGATGAGTTTATGACTTGGTTGAATGTTTAATTTATGAAAATTATTCATCTAATTTTTGCTCTGTGCTTGCTGCTAATCTATGGTTTTACTCCAATCGTAGCTCAAAATATTAGCAACGCAAAAGACAGTGTTATTATAGAAGGAATCTCTTTGATTGGAAATAACAGAACAAAAACTTCTGTTATTGAACGAGAATTAGTATTTAAAAAAGGAGATACTTTAAAGCTGTCTGAAATTGATGACGTAATATTAAAAAGTAGGGAAAATTTATTGAAGACTTCCTTGTTTAACTTTGTGGATATCAAGCAACAATATCAAGATAGTGGACGAGTAATTATTGAAATCACACTTCAAGAACGTTGGTATCTTGTCCCAAAATTTAAAATCAATTCTGTAGAGGAAAATTTTAATGCTTGGGCTTTAACATCAGATTTTAACCACCTAAACCTTTCTATGACCATTTCTGATGTCAATTTCAGGGGAAATAACGAAAAATTATCCGTTTCTGGAAGTATTGGATTCAACAAATCGTTAGGATTAAAATATTACCGACCGTTTATTACTTCAAACCATAAAATTGGATTTGGGGCGGAATTCCTGTGGGTTAGCAACCAAGAAACCACTCTAGGCCTGTTTGATTATAAATCTAAATTTCTGCGTTGCGATAATAATTCATTACTCACACAATATATAACGACTGCTTTATTGCATTATCGTCCAACATTAAATATTGACGAATTATTATCCCTTTCATATAGTAGTATAACTGTCGATGACACACTTTATAAAGCAAACCCGAGGTATTATCTGTCTCAAAAAATTGATTTACTACGCGTGTTTTCAAAGTTAAAAGTTGATTATCGCGACAATAAATCGTATTCGCTTGAAGGTTCTTATTATGATTTGATTGCCGAAAAACAATGGGGTGTAAATAGTTCAAAAAACAGAGAAGATTACTCCGCATTGACGATAAATAGTCGATGGTATTATAAGTTTTCGAAAAAATGGTTTGGGGCTTTCGGAATTACTGGTTCAAAATCTTGGACGAACGATAATTCTCAGTATATGGGTTTAAGAATTGGTCAATCGGGACTGGAAGTTCGCTCTTTTGAATATTATTTAATTCCTGTTAGCGCTACAGCAATTGGAAGAGTTGCGTTTAAATATCGGTTGTTAAATCAGCCAAAAAAATCGTTTAAGTTTATGGGAAATCCAAAGTTTGGGATTGTCCATTATGCGGTGTATGCTTCAATTTATGCTGATGGAGCATTGGTAGATTATGATTTGAATGCCAATTACGAACAAAATATGCACATCAGCAAAAATTGGTTAAGCTCAGTTGGAGCGGGCCTTGATTTATCTACTTATTACGACATTGTATTGCGTACCGAATATTCTTATAACTTTGTGTTTCAAAAGTGGAACTTTTTTATTCATTTTAAAGCGGCGATATAGTGAATCAAAAATCAAGAATTGGTATTTATTGTAATCCGAAGGCACAACCACCTTTAGAAATGTTGAATCAAATTGCTCAGCGGGTTAAATTGCATGGCGGAACACTGATTCTGTATTATCCTATTTCCGAAAAAATACTAGAATTGGGGGCAGATGTAATATGGGAAAACACATTTCGAAATGGATTAGAATTAGCACAATTAGTTGATGTTTTGTATAGTGTTGGCGGTGATGGAACTTTTTTGGGCACAGTTCCTTTTGTTGTCGAAGGTCAAATACCAGTATTGGGTTTTAATTCTGGCCGATTAGGATTCCTTGCAAATGTAGCCGAGGAGCATATAAACGTAGCTATCGATGCTTGGTTTAACCTCGATTATTCCATAATTGAACGATCACTTATTGCGGTTAAACGACCAATAATTGATGGGGTAAATAATCAATTGTTTGCGTTAAATGATGTTACCATTCGCAGAACAGACAGTGCAAACATGCTGTCGTTTAATGTCAAGATTGATGAATTGTTTTTAAATAATTATTGGGCAGATGGAATAATTGTCGCCACGGCTACAGGCTCTACAGCTTATTCGTTAAGTTGTGGAGGACCAATTTTGGCGCCGAACACACCTGCTATGATTATTACGCCAATTGCCTCGCATAACCTAACAGTTCGCCCGTTAGTAATTTCCGATCAGTCAATAGTAAAAATATCAGTTTCTGGCAGAAGCTGCCATTATTCGTTAAGTGTTGATTCTGCAAGTTATAAAATTCCCACTAATGAGATAATAATCCTCGAAAAATCTAAAAAATCCATTCAAGCGGTGGTCTTAAATAATCATTCTTTTTACGATACTATTCGCGAAAAATTATCGTGGGGATTTGATAAACGAAATTAAAGGTGCCGTAATTACTAAATGTCGGAAGCGCCTCCGAAAAGTATACAATATTGATATTCAACGTTTTTTTACCCCATCTCAAGGGTGAAACATTGAATATCAGTATTTTAAATGGCGCCATAGGTATCAAATATCTGTAGCACCGTGCATCGCACGGGGCGTTATATTTGGCAAAAAAGATTTGGGATAAAAACGTAAAGGGATAAAAAATTATTCAAAATAGCTTTTTTTGCTCACTTTTTGTTTCAACGATTCACTATTTGGATTAATTATCAAAGCCTTTTGCCATGCTTCAATCGCTTGTGATGTTTGATTGTTTTTCCACAAAATATCGCCGTAATGCTCAATAATAACAGCAGAGCTATTGCTTCCAAGATCAATTGCTTTTTCAATATTAGCGAGCGCAGTTGTATAATCACCTTTTTTAAACAATGCCCAAGCGTATGTGTCTAGGTAATTCGATTGGTTTGGGTTCAAGCGAACAAGTTCTTTCGACATCGAAACAGCTTTATCTAAATCGGCATTCCGCAGTGCTAAATAGTAACTGTAATTATTTAGCACATATGCGTTTTTAGAGTCAAGTTCAAGCACTTTGTCGAAAGCGGCATCTGAGCGAGCATCATTATTTAGCGAATGATACGATTCTCCCATGTAAATATACATTTCGAGTAACATCGAATTAGGTTCTAAAACCAAACTTTTGCCAGTTTCAAAAGTTTGAATAGCCTCTTTATAATTCTTATTCATGTAAAGCGATAGTCCTTTTACATAAAATAAAAATGGCTGACTAGGAAATAGTTCAATGGCTTTGTTACTATAAATAATTACGGAGTCGAAGTTTTGTTCTGTAGCAAATATTTTAAGCAGTTCTTCCCAAAAAACATATTTCGATTGATCATAATTTAAAACTTCAATATATGCTTGTTTTGCTTCAGAAAAGCGCTTATCGCGAGTTAGAAAATCAGCATACATCGACCAGCTTTTTGGGTCTTGAGGATGAGCTTTAATTATTGAGTCGAGAAGAGAGTATGCTTCTTTTTTTAATTCGGGATTTTTCTCTGAAAGATCGAAATAGGAAATTAAAACAGGTATTTTTAAGTCGATAGAAATGGATGGTTCAGAAAATGCTTTTGATAAAAACAAATTCGTAGAATCATAATTTCCAATAGATCTATAATATTCGGCCAATGACATATACGTGTTGAGATTATTCATTACCAACGACTTATCGTATTGAATTTTTGCTTTCTCGAACATTTTGTTTGTTAAATACAAATCACCAAGCATCAACGGATATTTGTTTTCTGAAGGAAAGGCATTGATGAGTTGCTGAATTTCATTTGCAGCATTTAATGGTTTTTTGATGTGAATCCACAACCTGTGTTTTGCCAACGATATTTCTTCACTAATACCAGTTTGTTTTTCAATTTTTGTATACGTGTTTATAGCATTTTCCCATTGATCGGAATAGATGTAATCAACCACTAAATCGTAGTAATAATCAGTGTTTTCTGGAAATTCAGTAACCAATTCTTCTCGAAGTTTTGAAGCTGGTAAATATTCTTTAAGTTCATCATGAATAACTGCCAGATTGACTTTGTACCACTGGTTTTTGGGATTAAGCTCGTAAGCTTTTTTTGCTGATTCTTTAGCTTGAGGCAGTTTATCAAGCAGTTGCCATACCAGTGATAATTGGTAATAAGCGACATCACTATTTGGATTTCTGGTAATTAGTTGATTTAATTTACTAATTGCATCCTGAAAATTGCCAATATTCTTATCTTTTACAGCTTCGATTAAGAGAGAAGTTTGGTTTGTCTTTTCACGATCGGATAGTTGTTTTGGATCACGTTTCAAGTTTTTGCACCCCGAAAAAGAGACTATTAATATTGATAAGCAAACTGTTAAGCGGATTTTCATTGAGAAACTATTACATTTACTAATATGATATACTATATTTTTGAAACGATTAATATTAATCAAATTTACGAATTAAACGAAAAAAACGTCAATTTGTTATAAGTAAATAAAAAACGGTCAGCCTTATTCAGGCATCAACACATTTCAACCTATCAACCGTGTTCCTGAACCGTCTACTTTTTCAAATTCCCCATTTTTTTCGATAGTTGTCTTAATCACGTTATATTGATGCTAATTCTTTCCCAAACACGGGGGTAAATTATACTCCTCTATTTTCAAAACTCAACCCTTGACGAGTGAGTCAAAAGGTGTTGAATTTTAAATTTAAAAAACTGTTCAAGGGACGGGACAATAATGAAAACAGAATATTAAAAGTAACAATCACAAAGCTTTACAGAGGAATAGTGATATCTTTAATATTAAGTTGCATATTTATTCTTCCATAATACTCGTTTTCCTCAATGCTGTAAGCAATATCAAACCGTTGAGGAGGAGAGGCATTTAAAATTGTACTTGCAAATTCTTCGGCCAAGTTAAACCCAATTGCACTATGAATATCTCTAAATTTTGGATGAGAAATATTGAGTTTTAAATGTTTTTCTCCAACAATTTTTCCATCACCTTGAATTACATGGTTGGTTCTAAACACAGGAGCCATATTATCGGGTCCAAATGGAGCAAATTGCTTAAGAACATTTAAGAATTTGGCATCCACTTCGGAGAGCTGAAGTTCGCTATCGATGGTTATTTCTGGTGTTTGAGCTTCTTCTGTAATAGTTTCGAAAACTATTTTTTCAAACCGTTCTTTAAATGTTAAATAGTTTTCTGGAAGCATCGATAATCCAGCTGCATATTTGTGACCACCAAAATGTTCGAGTAAATCGCTGCAGTTATCAATGGCATCATAAATATCAAAATCCTTCACTGATCGAGCCGAACCAGTAATCAACCCATTAGATTGAGTGAAAACTATAGTAGGTTTATAATACTTTTCTACCAATCGGGAAGCAACAATTCCAATTACACCTTTATGCCAATCGGGATGATACACAATAGTTGCTTTTTGTTGACTAAAAAACGGGTCGTTTTCAATAATATTAAGCGCTTCGCTCGTTGTTGCTTTATCTTTTTCTTGTCGTAAAGTGTTGTAATCGTTTATCATAGCAGCAATTGATTCTGCTTTTTCATCGGTATTACAAATAAGAAGATTCACAGAATTTCGCCCAGTGTCAATTCTTCCAGCTGCATTTATTCGTGGCCCAATTAAAAACACAATATCGCTAATAGATATTTCGCGAGAAAAAATTGATTCTAACGGTCCTTTTACTTGATCAGGTCTTAATTTAACATTGCTTTGGTTTAAAATCGTTTTTAATCCAATGCGAGGTTGTGTATTAATAACTCTTAGTCCATAATGAGCAAGAATTCTATTTTCATCAATAATCGGTACTAAATCAGAAGCAATGCTAATCGTAACTAAGTCCAGATATTGTTCAAGATCACTGAATGGAAGATTGTTTTTTTGGACATATCCTTGAATTAACTTAAATCCAACTCCGCAACCAGAAAGCTCTTTAAATGGATAATCACAATCTTGTCGTTTTGGGTTTAATATCGCATAAGCATTTGGCAGGGAGTCGCCCGGTCTATGGTGATCACAGACAATTACATCAATGTTTTTTTCTGCAGCACGACCAATTTGTTCAAATGCTTTAATGCCACAATCTAAAACAATCATGAGCGTAATCCCATTTTCGGCAACATAATCAATACTTGCTTGAGAAATGCCATAACCTTCAGTGTCTCGGTTTGGTATATAATATTCAATATTGGTGTTGTATTGCTTTATAAATGAGTACACTAAAGCTACAGCAGACGTTCCATCGACATCATAATCGCCGAAAATTAGAATTTTCTCTTGATCAATAATCGCTTTTTCAACTCTACTTACTGCTTTATCCATATCTTTCATTAAGAATGGATCATAGAGATTATCTAAAGATGGTCGGAAAAATGTGCGAGCTTTATCAAAAGTATCGTACCCTCGCTGAACAAGTAATCGAGCCAAAACAATGGATATATTCAGCGATTTTGCCAATTCACTCACTAAGGCATCATCTTGCTGATTGAGGAGAGTCCATTTTTTTGTCATTTGCTAGAGATAATTGTGATTAAAGTGTTGTAAAATTAACCTTTTTTAATTTAAAGATAAAACATTATTTGCTTTTTAACAAATATGAAAATCTGAGTATCGTGAAAATGGGTGTTTAGTGTTCAGATAATCAACGAATCTCGAGTGATTTTTTTATTTTATAATACTCAGATAATTTCTACAATTTGTATTAGAAAAAACCTCTCTCAAGAATATTGGTTAAAGAAGATGGAACTTATAGAAGTGCTATTCTTAAAACTAATTGTTATTCAGCCACCGTAACACATCATTATAAACCTCGATGTAATTAATTTCGTTGACTAATTCGTGACGAGCTTCTGGATAAAGTTTTAAGGAAACATTCGTACATCCTGATTTTTGTAATTGTTCGAACACTTTTTTAACACCCTTCCCATATTCTCCAACAGGATCATCTTCACCAGAAATAATCAAAATCGGAAGTGTTTTGGGTGTATTATTTACGTTTTCGATATTGTGAATATATTTTAATCCAGTAAGAATATCTACA
The DNA here is from genome assembly GCA_037130365.1 of Bacteroidota bacterium. Classification (GTDB taxonomy): domain Bacteria; phylum Bacteroidota; class Bacteroidia; order Bacteroidales; family WCHB1-69; genus JBAXTE01. The sequence continues at coordinate 37,800 of JBAXTE010000030.1, read as the reverse complement.
AAAAAAGAGTTGCTACAAACAAACCCGCAAAGCTCATCTTTTGCATATTTGTCTACTTCGGCTTCGTCGCGCGAAAGAAAATCAAACTTTGTTCTTCGGTTCTTGTATGTTTTGTTTGCACCTGCAAAAGTCATAAAGGTAAGCAAATAACTAGGCGTTTGAGGTCTGACCAGAATGCTTAATGTTTTGGCAAGTACAATTCCTACATTAGTTAATAAGCCTTTATCATAAGCAGTTCCAGAAAGAACTAATTTTTCTATAAATTTACCATAATCTATAGCATAAGTTCTTGCCAAAAGGGATCCCATGCTGTGGCCAAACATCGTAATTGGGAGATTTGGATGTTTGTTTTTCACGAGTTTCACTAATTTGTGAAGATCTCCAAGAATAAGTTCCCAGCCATCTTTTTTTGCAAAAAAACCAATTTTTCGATCATTTAACGAAAACCCATGTCCACGGTGGTCGTGAGCATATACAACATATCCATCTGAGCATAAAAAGCGAGCAAACCGATCGTATCTATTTCCATATTCTGCCATTCCATGAACTATAACAACAACACCTTTAATTTCAGCACTTTCTGGTGTCCAAATGTTTACGTTAATCACTGCTTTTTCGTCGCCAATAAACGAAAAACTGCTTTTTTGAATATTCATAATCTATTTATTTAATCGAATTCTAAATGTGGTTCCCTCTCCAAGGGAAGAGTTTTTAACATAAAGTTGTCCTTTATGGTAGAGTCTAATAATTCTTGAAGACAACGATAGACCGAGTCCCCAACCTCTTTTTTTGCTTGTATATCCAGGTTTAAATATTGTTTTAAAATGTTTTTTATCGATACCTTTACCTGTATCCGTAACATCAATATACACTTTGTTTTTATCTTCTGATATTGCAATAATAATTGAACCAGGCCCTTCCATCGCGTCAATTGCATTTTTGCAAAGATTTTCTATTACCCACTCAAAAAGATATTTGTTTAATGAGATAATTATTTCAGAATTTTGATCAAACTCAAATTTGTACTCAATATTTTTTGGGGAACGCGTTTTTAGGTAATCAGTAAAATCGAGGATTACTTGTACTAAATTTTCTTCTTTATACTCTGGAACAGAGCCAATTTTTGAAAACCGTTGAGCAATCGTTTCTAATCGGTGAATGTCTTTATCTAATTCAACCACAATGGATTCATCTAATTGTTGAAGTTTTAAAATTTCAACCCAACCAATCAGCGACGAAATTGGGGTTCCTAATTGATGAGCGGTTTCTTTAGACATTCCCACCCAAACCTGATTTTGTTCCGCTTTGCGGGCAGAACTAAAAAGAATGTAAGCAATTACAATAAAAAGTCCGATTAATAAGAATTGAATGACCGGGAAAAATCTTAGTTGCTTTAAATGCGAAGAATCTTGAAAATATACATAGCTTTTCCCATAACCAGAAATTACAATTTCGATGGGTTTATTCTCCGATTCCATTTGAGCAATTGTATGATCTACATAAGTCGAATTTAATATTTGATTTGTATCAATATTTCCATAAGCGATAATATTTACTTTAGAACTATCGGTTACAATAACTGGAACAGAAGCAGTATTATCAACAACTTCGTTAAAAAATGATTGAATTAAATTTGTAAGCATTTTTCGTAAATCCATGTATATGTTCGACTCTTTGTAATAAAGGTACATATACTTGTTTTTGTAATAATTTACAGCAATTGGCTTATAAACTGAAAAATCATCTTTAAGTTTTCCTTGAAGAACTGGAACCGTATCTGTGCTAAAATCAACATTAACAGCACCGGTAATTTTACCATCTTCGTCGGTAATTATACAAGGAATTGTTTTATTATTTGAAATAATCTCAAGGTAAAATGTAAGATCTTCTTCTGGTGGAGCAGAAATCAATTTATTATATGCTTTAGCTAATAATTGGGCTCTACGTTTCTCTTCTGATATTACTTTATCAAAATAATCGTTTGTGTAGTTTACCAATAACGCTTTTTGTTGAATTGCATCTGCCCAAATTTCTATTTTCTTTTTTTCGTCAGCAGACATCTCTGAAACTAACCAATTAGAATAAAGCATTAGTCCCGAAAATATGACTATGGCTGTAAAAAACATAATCCATTTCCAACGTTTTTTTCTATAATATTGATTCAACGTAGTTTAATTTTTAGGTTTGTAAACGTAAAAATAGAATTATTATTGGAATTATTGGTCATTCAAACCAAAAAACTTCTAATAACACCCCAGATAACATCCATAATTTAATCTATACTTGAGCAAAAAAATAATTATTTATCACATTCCTTTTTCGGCACTATTGACAATGATTTATGGCGCTGAAAGCGATGTGGTGAGCTTGCCGAACTATGCCAAATATTAGTAACCCCGTGCGATGCACGGGGTTTAAATGTATGAAAATAAATATTTTGGCGGAAAAATTGTTGCGAAGCAAAACTGTTTTTATGCCAAAATCAAAATTATTGCACAAAAACAATGCTTAAACCAATTTACTTCTCTTCATTTAATAGCTGAAACACAACGTGTGACAATGAACCTTCTATGTTCTACAAAGAAAACTAATAAGCTTCTTACCGAAAATTCTTAAAAGACGAATCAACTGTTTGTGAATTTTTGTATCTTTGAAAAAAAATTATTGATGAGTAATAAGCGATATGTTTTTTCAATTTTGGCAATCCTCTTTTTGGCGGTTTTTATCTCTTCATGCACCACCCACCACGGTGGTAAGCGAAGAAAAAGCAAAGGTTGTGATTGCCCCAAATTTAGCGAATACAAACAACCTGCTCAAGACCATGCCGCTTACATCTTCGGATAATAAGCTATTGTCTCCTTTTGTGGGACCTGTTATCGGCAGTTGCATTGCTTCGTTCGTTCAAGAACATGGAGTAAAACTCATTATTAAACGTGAGCGAATTACAAAAGCTGGCGATTATACTCACCCACACCCAGGCCAACCATTTCACAAAATTACGGTTAATGGCAATTTAAATCAATATGCTTTTTTTATTACCTTTATCCACGAAGTTGCACATCTTCGAACTTGGAATATTAATAAAGGAAGGGTTTTACCTCATGGAAAAGAGTGGAAAAGAGAATATTACATGTTACTCAAAGATATTAATTGTGCTTTATATTTTCCCCAAGATATTTGCGAGGTCTTGAGTTACCATATGGAACATATTAAATCTTCTTCTGCGTATGATATTGCATTGATGAAAGTTTTGAAAAAATATGATCAAAATTCAGAAAAAGGACACACTGTGGGAGATTTATTACCAAATGCCAAATTTTTATATAAAGACCGACACTTTGTTCGTGGGGAAAAGCTTAGAACTAGAATTAAATGTCAGTGTATCAGCGATAAACGAATATATTTATTTCATCAGATGGCTACAGTAGAAGCAATCTCAAATTTATAAAACGAATTATTCATAAAAAACAAAAAATATGAATCAAAACAATTATTGTGTAATTATGGCAGGCGGTGTAGGATCTCGTTTTTGGCCGTTGAGTCGTACAGCTCGTCCCAAACAATTTATAGATATTTTGGGCGTTGGAGAAACTTTGATTCAGCAAACATTTAGACGGTTTGAAGTTATTTGTCCACGCGAAAATATTTATATTGTTACCAACGAAATATATAAAGATCTTGTTCATGAGCAAATCCCTGGACTAAATGATGATCAAGTTATTTGTGAGCCCTCACGTCGAAACACCGCTCCTTGTATTGCTTATGCAAACTATAAAATATTAGCTCGTAACCCAGAAGCAAATATTGTGGTAGCTCCTTCCGATCATATTGTTCTGCGAGAAGATGTTTTTACAGAAGTTATTAATTTAGCAATGGAAGCTTCTTCAGAAACAGGTGCTTTGCTAACTATTGGAATTCAGCCTAGTAGACCAGAAACTGGATATGGATATATTCAATTTGACGAATCGCAAGCAAGTAAAATCCATCCTCAGATTCATAAAGTAAAAATTTTTACTGAAAAGCCTAACCTTGAAATGGCGAAGCAACTTGTTGAAAGTGGAGAATTTCTTTGGAATTCGGGTATCTTTATTTGGAAACTTTCTTCGATTATGCAAGAATTTGAAACTAGCTTACCTGAAATAAATGACTTATTTAAATCCGGAATGGGTCTTTATAATACACCCGAAGAAACTGCTTTTATCAAAAATATTTATGAACAAAGCAAAAGTATTTCCGTCGATTATGGCATTATGGAGAAAGCAAGTAATGTTCTCGTCTTTGCAGCCGATTTTGGTTGGTCTGACTTAGGAACTTGGGGTTCGCTTTACGATATTCGCGATAAAGATAAAAACGGAAATACCATTGTAGGTAGAAACGTAATGACCTATGATTCAAAAAACTGCATTATCAATATGCCGAAAGACAAATTGGTTGTAATTGAGGGACTCGAAGATTACATTATTGTGGAAAACGACAACGTATTACTTATTTGCAAAAAACAAGATGAACAAGAAATTAGGCAATTTGTAACAGACGTGCAAGCAGAAAAAGGAGACAGATTCGTGTAAAGTGAAAAACAATAATTATGAAATAAGAATTGGGCATAGGAAAGCCAGAAATAAATCATATGAATTCTAAAATCCTTTAATCCTCTAATTATCAAACACATAAAATAAAAAATAAATGAAGAAAAAAGCAAGTGTATTACTTATGGTCATGTTCTTTTCTATATTCGGAAAAGTGGCCATGGCCGACGAAGGCATGTGGATATTGATGTTGCTAAACAAGAACATCGACGAAATGCAAAAAAAAGGGTTAAAATTAACCGCTGAAGATATTTACAGTATTAACCATAGTAGTTTAAAAGATGCTATTATTCAATTTGCTGGGGGTTGTACTGGCGAAATTGTATCTCCAGAAGGTCTAATTCTTACCAATCATCACTGCGGATTTGGTTCAATTCAGTCGCATAGCACTGTAGAGCACGATTATTTAACCAACGGATTTTGGGCAATGAACCGAAGCGAAGAACTCCCTTGTCCAGGCATAAATGCTCGATTCTTTGTTCGTATGGAAGATGTAACAACAAAATCACTGAATGGCATCACCTCATCAATGAGCGAAAAAGAGCGCGACGATAAAATTCAAGAAAATATTAAAGCCATTAAAAAAGAAGCTCAAACCGATCCTGATTACGAAATAGTGGTAAAGCCATTCTATAATGGAAATGCATATTATATGTTTGTCAATTTGGTTTATACCGACGTTCGCCTTGTTGGTGCTCCTCCTTCAAGTATTGGAAAATTTGGCGCAGATACCGACAACTGGATGTGGCCTCGCCATACAGCAGATTTTTCGATGTTTAGAGTGTACAGTTCAAAAGATGGTAAACCAGCAAAGTTTAATAAAGATAATGTAGCTTTTAAACCTCGTCATCACCTTCCAGTATCAATTAAAGGAGTGAAAGAGAATGACTTTGTGATGATTATGGGATATCCAGGAACAACAGATCGTTATTTAACTTCTTATGGAATTAACAATGCGTTGAAATATAAAAACAATACCATTGTAACTATTCGTGATAAAAAACTAGAAACAATGCGCGAATTTATGTTTGCCGATCCAGCTATTCGCATTCAATATGCTTCTAAATATGCTTCAACAGCAAATTATTGGAAATATTACATCGGACAGACTAAACAGTTGGTTAATAACAAAGTAGCCGAAAAGAAAAAAGAGTTAGAAGATGAATTTACCACTTGGGTAAATCAAAATCAAGGCAGAAAAGCAAAATATGGCACCGTGCTTCAAAATATTAATGATGCATTTGCAAAACTTGGAACTTATGAAGTTTGGCGTAATTATTTTACTGAAGGTGTTGCTCGAGGTCCAGAAATATTTTCTATGGCCTGGCGTTTTAATGGTCTTGCAGATATGCTTAAAACACAAAAAGATAGTACTGCAAAAATAAATTCAATGACCGCTCGTCTTTCAAGTTCTCTGGATGCTTTTTTTAAAGATTACAACAAAAATCTAGACAAAAAAATGGTTGCTGAAGTTCTAAGTTTATATTCTAAAAATGTTACAGACAGCCTTCAACCTAAGTATTTTAAGAAATTAGTAATGAAAAACAAAGGGAATTTTGAGAAAATTGCAACAACAATTTTCGAACAAACTATTTTTACCGATAAATCAAAAATTGAACTTCTTCTAAAAAATCCTGATGCTAAAATAATCGAAAACGACCTTGCTTTTCAGATTGCAGCTGCCTTTTACAATCAATACTTCGATAAAATTGACCAAATTGCAAAATATAATGATCAACTTGCAGCTGGTAATAGACTTTTTGTAGCTGGACTTTTAGAAATGAACCCAACTAAACAATATGCAGCTAATGCAAACTCAACCATTAGATTAACTTACGGACAAGTCCTCCCATATTCTCCTATTGATGCAGTTACGTATAAATATTACACCACTTTGGATGGCGTTATGCAAAAGGAAGATCCTAATAATTGGGAATATGTAGTGCCTGCTAAATTAAAAACGCTATGGCAAAACAAAGATTTTGGTGAATATGCAGAAAACGGCGTTTTAAAAACTTGCTTTTTAAGCAATACAGATATCACAGGAGGAAACTCTGGAAGTCCAGTAATAAATGGTGAAGGTCAATTAGTGGGAATTGCATTCGATGGAAATTGGGAAGCCATGAGTGGTGACATTGCTTTTGAGCCAAAATTACAACGGACAATTAGTGTAGATATTCGCTACGTATTGTTTATAATTGATAAATATGCAGGAGCTAAACATTTAATCAACGAAATGACTGTAATTCGATAATACCTGCAAGCATAAATTTAAGATTTCTTCAATTATTGAAGTTTAAAAAGGTCATACATTTTGGTATGACCTTTTTTTATAAAACATGATTACGATCGTCTTATCTTATGAACATCTGCAGCATCATCAATTTGTTTTTGAATGATCTCTTGTATTGTTTTAATCAACAAAATCAGTGCTTTTAAGTCGCGCGATACAAACCACATTACGGCTTTATCGTCTTTACGACAAGCTTTAGCAAACATAAACATTAGTTCTGCATTATAACGACGAAGCCACATTAACGCATTTTGTTCATCATCGATAGCGTTACTCAATACTCCAAGTTCTGGATGTTTGCTTTTACTTATCAACCAATGAAGTGCCTCTTCATTAGAGTTTACAGCAGCAGAAAATGCAGCTAATTCTGGGTAACCATTTGCAACAAACCAATCTGCAAACTTTCTTTTACCTTTAAGCGCTTCTGATAAAGCCATTAATATTTTTACATCATAATTTGAGATACAATTCATTTTGATTGTCAAGTTAATCGTTTATATGTATGAAATATTTAATGTGAATATTGATTGTGTGAACAATAAGTTGTTCATTAAAGCCAAATTATTGACACAAAAGTATAAAAAAAACAAGTACACACAAACAGATTGAATGGAGCAAAATTTCTTTAGTTAATTAGAATTCACAACTCTTTCGTAAATAATCTTTTTTTCAAGATAATTCAAGATTAAATTTCATAACTTTACCTCGCAAAATTTTAAGTACAATGCGATATAATTACATTACGATTGAAGGCTGTATTGGAGCTGGTAAAACGACTCTCTCAACTCGAATAGCCCATGAATTTGGAGCAAAACTCATTTTGGAACAATTTGAAGAAAATGCTTTTTTGCCAAAATTCTACAAGGATCCGGAACATTATGCGTTTCCTCTCGAAATGTCATTTATGGCAGAACGCTATCGACAATTGCGCGAATTGCTTTCCCATGGTGACTTGTTTGCTTCATTTACCATTGCTGATTATTTTATTGATAAGTGTATTATCTTCTCCAAAAACACGTTGCAGCCCGACGAATACATGCTTTACACAAAACTTTACAATATTATTACCTCTTTTTTGCCACGCCCAGAATTACTGATTTATCTCTATAAAGACATTGATCTTTTGATTGAAAACATAAAAAAACGTGGTAGAGACTATGAACAAAACATCTCTTTCGATTATTTGTCGAAGTTGCAAGATGGATACCTTAACCATCTAAAATCGTTGAACAATATTCCGGTAGTGGTTGTTGATACCAACAATATTGATTTCGTAGAAAACCAATCCGATTACGATAAAATGGTTGAGCTTTTAAATCAGCCTTATAAAATTGGTTTTCAGCGAATTATTTTATAAGCTTGAAAATTTTAGATTTAAAAAAACTACTCCGTGACTTACCAAAACACATTAATTAAGAATGCCGTTAAGCATAATGCAATTATACTTATTTCAACCATTTTGCTGACTTTTATTGTTGTTATTTTATTACTCACCAAAACAATTTCGGTAGAACCAAATGTTGCTTTTGCTCATTTATTGCTAAAAATATCTATTCCTGCAACCTTATTTACTTTTCTTTGCCAGATTGTTTTTTATAAAATATATCTAAAGAAATTACACAAAATAAAAGAAGCAGAGGAAAAACTCTCTTTCACACTTCGTCTCTTTTCAGAACGACTAAACGCTACCCTATTTCCAATTGCGCTGAACATTATCTTTCTTTGTCTAACAAATTTCGATATGTTTCTTGTGCTCAATGTCGTCTTGGTTTTGTGGATGCTGAATTTGTTTCCATTTGCAGAAAAAATCAAAACAATTACTGGAATAAAACAGCCCTGATAGGTAAGCGTGACCTTACTAATTGTATTTTATACATATATTTTTTCAGACAAATTGAAAGAATTTTAGGCTTCTTTAAAAGCCTTTCCCAAATAATTATTCGGGGTTTCTTAAAAAGCACAACTATTACTTAATATTGTGAATAATTTTGCAATATTCTCTACATAGAAGGGTTAAAGGATTATGAAAAAATTTATCTTCAAAATCAATTAAAACCAGTAGTTAGTTTAATGAGTATGAAAAGCATTAACGAGCATCTTCCTCAGAATCAGTTTATGCGAGTACACCGCTCTTTTATTGTAAATTTATCAAAAATTCAAACCATAGAACGAAGATCGTATTCTCTTCGGTGAGGTGTACGTTCCTGTTTCTGACAACTACAAAGAACCGTTTTGGGAGTTTGTCAAAAATCAGTTTTTGAGTAAGATTCTATTACTTCATATAGAGGCTAATGCTCTAAACAGCACAATAATAAAGGGGGCAGATCATATGATCTGCCCCCTTTATTATTGTGCTAAACTTGTTGCTTTTCTATACTAATTACCTAGAATTGTTGAACCAAGCATTGTAACATGTCCTGTGTAGATATAGTCTTTTCCATTTAAATCATAAATAACAATTCTATATGAAAATACACTATTGATATTTAATTTTTCTCCGCTTATTTTTCCATCCCAACCTTTTTCAAAAACATTAGAATAAAAAACCATCTCTCCCCAACGGTTGTATATATTCATTGCATATCCACTTAACGAATACCCAGAGCCATATGGTCTAAAAACTTCATTAATTCCATCACCATTTGGTGTAAAAGTATTAGGAATAAAAATATTAATATCTTCAATGATTGTTACAACATGTGATGCTGTGTCAGTACATAAAAAATCATCTACAACCTCTAAAACAACGGTATAACTTTGAGGATTATTGTAAAAATGGACGGGGTTTTCAGTACTACTTACCTCTCCATCTCCAAACGACCAATAATTTGAGGTTTGACCTGTTGATTGGTTTTGGAATCGTATTTCTGGGTTTGAACTTAACGCACTGTAAGGAACTGGTTCAAAATCCGCAGTTGGCCCTGGAATATTTCCAATCGTTACAATTACTGAATCTGAACAATAATCATCATTTACAATAGCCAAATACGTTCCAGTCAACAAATGATTTGCGTTTAAGTTTACCTGTGCTGGCACAGTATTCCATGAATATGAATAATTTCCTGTCCCACCTGTTGCAATAACCATTGCTTCTCCTATTGCACTATTACAATGATCATCAATAACATTTCCCAACGTTAAGATTGGTGCTGGTGAATTGGATATTGGAATTGACTGAACAACAGTACAACCAGCATTATCTGTAACGGTAACTGTAAATGTTCCAGCTGATAAGTTTGAAATAGTTGAAGAATCTCCTCCTCCATTACTCCAATTATAATGATATGGTTCTATTCCAGTTGTAACAATTAAATGCAATGAGCCATTCCCAAAAGTACATGTTTCTATTGTTGAATCTATTACACTTATTACAGGATTATTGTTTCTAGTAACAAATGCAGATGTTGTTTGCGTACAACCGTTTTGATTGGTTACAGTTACAGTATATGTAGTTGATACTAAAGGGGACACAGTATTGGTTGCTATTATTGGTCCATTACTCCAATTATATCCAACTCCACCAGATGCAGTTAGTGTAGTAGTGTCTTCTGGACATATCGCTAAAACACCAGTAATAACGGGAATTGGCAATGGGTTAGCTGTTACAATTTGTGTAGCTGTTGCAGAACATCCACTAGCAGTGGTCACGGTAACTGTATATGTAGTCGTTATTGTGGGATTTACAGTTATTGCAGCTGTAGTTGCAGCTGTGTTCCAAAGGTAAGTACTTCCTCCGCTAGCGGTTAGTGTAGTATTCACACCACTGCAAATTGTAAATGTTCCTGTTATAGTTGGGTTTGGAAGTTGGTTTACCGTAACTACTTGCGATATAGTTGCTGTACATCCACTTACAGATGTTGCGGTTACAGTATAAGTTGTTGTAACTGTTGGATTAACTGTAATAGCCGGTGTTGTTAATGTATTGCTCCATAAATAAGTAGAACCACCACTTGCTGTTAATGTAGTGCTTGCTCCATTACAAATACTAAAAGTACCTGCAATACTTGGGGTTGGCATAGGGTTTTCTGTGATTACTTGAGAAGCAGTTGCAGTGCATCCATTTGCGGAAGTTACGGTTACAGTATATGTTGTTGTTGCGGTTGGATTTATTGAAATCGTGGGAGTTGTTGCGTTAGTACTCCACAAATAAGTACCTCCTCCTGAAGCAGTTAAAGAGGCACTTCCACCATTACAAATTGAACTTGTGCCAGTAATACTTGGGGTTGGCAAAGGATTTACAGTAACTGTATGTGAAGCTGTTCCAGTACATCCACTTGCTGAAGTTACTGTTACAGTATACGTTGTTGTTGTAGCTGGGTTAACAGATATAGCTGCTGTTGTAAGTGTATTACTCCACAAATAAGATGCACCCCCACTCGCTGTTAATGTAGTACTTCCACCAGTACAAATTGGATTAGCTCCAGTAATTGTTGCCGTTGCGTTTGGACTTATTGTTACGGTCACCTGTGCTGTTGATGTACATCCATCACCAGAAGTACCAGTTACAGTATAAGTTGTTGTTGTAGCTGGAGTTACACTTACTGGGTTGCCAGAACCTAAACCATTACTCCAAGCATAAGAAACTCCTCCTGAAGCAGTTAACGAACTAGTTCCACCAATACAAATACTACTTGGCAAAGCTGTCGCTGTTACTACTAATGATGAGTTTACTGTTACTGTAACTGTTGCGGTATTACTACATCCAGATGTAGTTCCGGTAACGGTGTATGTTGTGGTTGTTGCAGGAGAAACATTTATTGGATTTCCAGATCCTAATCCATCGCTCCAAGTATAAGAAGTGCCTCCCGACGCTGTTAAAGAACTAGTTCCACCACTGCAAATACTCGTTGGTAAAGCCGAAGCTGTAATTGTTGGTATTGGATTTACATTCACGGTAACTGTGGCTGTATTACTGCACCCAGATGTAGTTCCTGTTACAGTATATGTAGTGGTTGTGGCAGGAGTTACACTCACTGGATTCCCAGAACCTAATCCATCACTCCATGCATAAGTTGTTCCTCCTGAAGCAGTTAATGAACTAGTTCCACCAATACAAATTGCACTTGGTGAGGCCGATGCTGTTATCGTTGGCAAAGGGGTTACATTAACGGTGACAGATGCTGTACTACTACAACCATTTGTAGTTCCTGTAACGGTATATGTTGTGGTTGTAGTAGGAGATACACTTACTGGGTTTCCGGTCCCTAATCCATCGCTCCATGTATACGAATCTGCTCCTGTTACAGATAAAGAACTAGTACCACCAACACAAATGGTACTTGGTGTAGCAGTGGCAGTAACAGTAGGTAATGGATTTACATTAACTGTTACAGATGCAGTATTGCTACAACCATTTGTACTTCCAGTTACAGTATAGGTAGTTGTTGTAGTAGGATTTACACTCACTGGATTAGTCGTGCCCAAAGCATTACTCCAAACATAATCCAGAGCGCCAGTTGCAGTTAAAGAGCTGCTTGATCCGCTACAAATTGTACTTGGTAAAGCAGAGGCAGTTACAGTTGGAATAGGATATACACTAACTTGCGTTGTGACAGGTGGACTAACTTGTGTGCCAACTGTTATGGTCATGCTATATGTGCCAGCCTGTGCAGTAGTAATATTTGGTATAGAAGGATTCATAACATTTGACGTCCATCCTCCAGGACCAGTCCAACTATATGATGCACCTGCAGTTGGGTTTGTAACTGTAAGGTTTAGCGTTTGTCCAACACACAATGGCCCATTATTAGTAATTGGAGGTGCTATAATACCACAATTAGTAGACCCAGAACCACCGGTTTGATTAAACGAAATATTGGTTACCATATTAGCATAATTTGTAATAAGTAACACGTATACTTGACCTGTTACAGCACCAACAATATTACAATCTTCTTCAGCGGCGGTAGAATAACTACAATCAACACCAGTGTTTGACATTAAATCAGAAGAACATGCAGCACTTAGCGAAGAAAATGGACCCCAACAAATAAAATCTACGTCACCGCCACTAGACATGTGAATGTCGATATTGCCAGAATTGCCAATCTCCATCCAATACCAAGCAGGATTTGGAGTAGTATATAAACAGCCAACAGCACCCATGTCAGGAACATTTGTACTTGCAGGAAATAAGTAGGAATTGCTTGTACAAAACGGAAGGGCTGCTGGGCAAGTATTACTATTAATCATGGAAATTTGAGACGTGTTAAAATTAGTTTCTAGGTTAGCCCATTGATAGATGTATTTTGAATTATTCAGATTGAAACTATTCTTAGAAGTTTCAAAAGAGTATATGTTATTATTAAAACAAATGACACCACATACTATAAGAAAAATTGTTTTAATGTATATCCCCTTACTTGTATTCTTCATAGTTGAAAAAATTTACTTAATCTTATTTTTTAATTTCTATAATTCCCAAAACTAGATATCCAAATTTTATTTTAACAAAACGGCATCGGTCTTTTATTCAAATACCTAAAGCGCAAAGAGATAATACTATTCCCTCATTTGCTTTAATTAATCAATAATTAGTGACCTTTTTCTTACTTTAGATTCTTTTTCCCCAATTTCACTTCCAATATACATTAAGACAGTAAAAACATTCACAAAGGTGTATGAACTATGTATTGTTTACATATTAACATTGCATGAAAACCATATTTTTAGTATTCTTAATGAAAAAGTAACATATTGCAATTCATGTGAAAAGTTAAGTTCATAAATGTTATCCCTGTGATAAATTCTCTTTCAAACTAAGAATTCAAACTTAAGGGAATTTCCCTTATCTTTTTCAACCGTGAAAACTGTAGAGACTTTTAGATATAAAAAAGGCGTCGTTGAGCTCAACGACGCCTTTTTTATATCTAATTTTCCTTAATAAATATCAATCACAAAAGGAACTCTAGCTTGAACGCCTTTCATGTTTTTTAGAGAACGAATATAATCCACAAACATATATGATTCGCCAAGTTCCCGTTCTATAATTGATGATTCAGCTGTCTTTGAGCTTTCTAGCAATTGTTGGAAAAATTCTTTTTGAATTGGTCTATAAACAACTCTGTATTTAGAGACATTCGCTTTTTTAGCTGCAATATCAATAGCCAATTGTAATCCACCAATTTCATCTACAAGTCCTAATCTTTTAGCATCTAATCCGCTCCAAATTCGTCCTTGTCCCATGCTATCAACACGAGCTACATCCATTTTTCGACCATCACCAACTCTTTTAATAAATGTTGCATAGATTCTCTCGATACTTTTTTGAATAGTTGCATATTCGTAAGTATCTAAAGGACGATAAATATTCATATAATCTGCATGAGCATTAGTTTTTACAACGTCAACGGTGATTCCAAGTTTTTTGTTTAGTAAATTTTTGATGCTTGGAATAAACCCAAATACACCAATAGAACCCGTAAGCGTGGTTGGTTCAGCCACAATTGCAGATGCAGCACATGCAATATAATATCCGCCAGATGCAGCATAATCACCCATAGAAATTACTACCGGTTTTTTAGCTTTAGTTAAAGAGACTTCTCTCCAGATAACTTCAGATGCAAGAGCACTACCACCAGGAGAATTTACCCGTAAAACCACTGCTTTAATATTATCGTCGAGACGAGCAGCACGAATTTCTTTTGAAAGTGATTCTCCTCCAATCGATTTGTCGTTGCCTTCGCCATCCACAATTTCGCCAGTAGCATAAATCACGGCAATTTTGTCTTTGGTTCGTACAGATTCTGCTTTTGATTTAGCAACTTTACTATATGTAGAAAGGCTTACCAACGAAAGATCTTTGTCAGTAGAAACTTTTACCAACTTCTTTAATTCTGTCAACAGTTCATCTTTATAAACCAAGCCATCAATAAATTTTAGGGTTATGTTTTCTTCTGGATTTTGAAGGGTAAGTTCATCCGCAGCTTTTTGAATAATAGAAATGTCAATTTTTCTAGCTTCCGAAATTCCTTTAACCATGTGATTCCAAGTAGAGCTTAAATATGTCATAAGCTGTTCTCTGTTTGCTTCACTCATTTTATCTAAAATGAATGGTTCAACTGCTGCTTTAAATTTTCCGTGTCGAATAATTTGAGGTTCAATATCTAGTTTTTCAAGGAATCCTTTGTAGAACATCACTTGTAGACTTAACCCTTTTAAATCGATACTTCCTTCTTTATTTAGATAAATTTTATTTGCAACAGTAGCTAAATAATAGGCTTTCTGACTATAATTTTCGCTGTAACTGATTACAAACTTTTTAGATTTTTTAAAATCAATCAATCCATTGCGAATTGCTTCTAAAGTAGCTGGAGCACATTGAACATCAGATAAATTGAGAAAAATGCCTTGAATATTCACATCGTTTTCTGCTTCTTTAATTGACTTTAAAATTTGATCTAATCCTAAAGCTTGATTTGATTTCATGTTTCCAAAATCAAAGTTTTCGAAAGGATTTGATCCAGCACGTTCTTGAATTGGAGTATTCAATGTGATTTCTAAAATACTATTTGGCTCAATAGTTACCTTTTTGTCTTTTCCAAAAGACAATGCGGAAACAATTATTCCGATAAATACCACAAAGACAATTACCCAAGTAAGTAAAAAGCCGAGCATGGAAGCAAACATAAATTTAAAAAACTGTTTCATATTATTTATTTTTGATTTAAAATTTATTTTTTTCAAAATTAAGGATAATTTTCATTATTCATCCTTTTTTTCGATGTACCACTAAATTTGCAGCATAAAAAAAACATATTATTGTTCGTTTTTTTTTGAAATACTTGAGATTTTAAAGGTGTTAACAGAATTCATATTGAAATAACTGTAAATCCAAAAATCTTTTATTAAACAATCCATTTCGAGCATTAACCATTGAGTAAAACCCAAAATAAACAAAATATTTTTTTATGAGATTTATTCAACAAAAAAGCACTGTTTGTAAAAGGAACAATCAGTGCTATTTAATTGATATTCAATCTGAATTAGTGATTTTTCCTAAATTCTTTTAAACGAAACTCTAAGTCTGGAAACTGGTTTTCGTGAACCAAAGAAACGCAAGCTCTTAGTCCTTCGTTCCTACTACTGCCAGTAATTGCTAAAGAAATGGCACTTATACCATAATAAAGAAACTCTTCAAGAAGTTGTTCTCCCGATAACCCAGGATAAGCAACTGTAAAATAGAATCCATCAGCAATAGGTTGGTCTCCATCGCTATCGTAAACGATTGAAAAGCCGTTCTCGAGAAACATTTTTTTCATAGCTGCAGCTTTTTCTCCATACACTTTTACATCTTCAATGTAATTATATGAACCGTCATTGCAAGCTTTTAAAATAGCCGCTAAAGCATATTGTGCAGAATGTGAAGTGCCTGAACTTAAACAATAAACGCAGCCAAAAACCATGGCTTTTCCAAAATTTGAGTTTCCAAAATACTCAACCAAATTTGGATATTCAGAATCGAAAAGAGTGTCTGAAATCACCATTAAACCAATTCGTTCACCGGCATAACTAAATGCTTTTGAACTAGATATAAACAAGATGTATTTATCAGTATAATTAGCCACAGAAGGTTGATAAGGAGCTACTCCGGGAGTAGAAATATCATGACGAAAATCCATTCCAAAATAGGCTAAATCTTCAATAACGACTGTATCATATTTGTTTGCTAATTCTCCAATAATTTTTAATTCTGCTTCAGTAAAACAAATCCAAGAAGGATTATTTGGATTTGAATAAAGAATAGAATTAATATTTCCTTTAGACAAGTAACTTTCTAGTTTATCACGAAGCTTTTCGCCTCGGAAATCATAAACATCAAAGGTTTCAAATTTAATTCCCAAAACACGATGTTGTTGTTTTTGAACAGGAAAACCTGGGTCAATAAACAGCGTTGTGTCTTTTTGTTTATTTGCTTTTGACAACATCATAAACGAAGCAAATCCGCCCATCATCGAACCCACTGTTGGAATAATTGAAGATGGGCTTACTTTAATATTTATGAAATTCTTACAAAACTTAGAAGCCTCTTCTTTAAGTGATGGGATTCCCTCAATATCTGGATATAATGCCGCTACACCATTTTTGAGTGCTTCAATTTGAGCATTTACGCCATGTTTAGAAGCTGGAATTCCTGGAATTCCCATCTCCATACGAATAAACTTTTTTCCAGAGGCCAATTCAATCTGGTTGATTAATTTTTTTATCTCTCTAATTGATGCTCTACCAACATTGGGAAGTTTACTCTCTGCAATTTTTTGCTTGACAATGTTAAAGTCAATTGGTGTTTCGTTCATGTTTTTTATTTTTGATTTCCTTTAATCGATGCAATAGCCATAATCACCCCTAATGCAATACCTAATGCAGCTGCAAACAGAACTCGATATTCATCTGGCAACATAAAGGTAATGGTGTGTGCTGGAATCCAGAACAATGGGATCGTACGCTTAAAAACAAAACCCCATTGAACTTTCCAGTTCATATTTGCCATATTTTCGCCCACTTTTACAGGACTATAAAGTGCTGAAATTCCACCATGATGTTGCGCAATATGCATATCGGTAATTTTGTGAATAGTCATCATTACTGGAGCATAAATTGTATTCATAAATGTACTGATACAGAATGCTATTAGGAGTTTTCCGGTAGTAAAACCAGGAGTTTTAAAGATATCGACAGCATCATTCCAACCCATTTTGGTTAAGAAATTCAATGTGCCACCCGTAAAAACATCAAAACTCAATTTGATGGTAAACCCAAGAAGCCCCCAAATAATAGCTCTGGGAATTAACCCAAATCCATTGGGCATATACATTCCTGTACGAATCCTTGAGCCTAATGTTTCTCCAAAAGTAGCCAATAGCGCAAACTTTACAAAACTCATCAACATTCCATGATGTTTATTTAAGTCTTCGTAACCACGAAAAATATCGGGAAATATAAAAAATGGGGAGAGAAACAGGATAAAACCTGCTAAGACAAAAAGATCTTTTTTCTTCATTTTAATTGTTTCGGTTTTTGATTAAATACAAATATACAAACATTATATTTTACATTAATTATGTTACACCTTTAAAAGACGTTAAATACTGAAATTTATCTATTATAAGCAATATTTTAAATGTCTTTTTCTTAAGAATTTGTGACAAACGTACATTATTTTATTGAAATAAACAAACTCCTTGCATTGGTTGTAGTACTTTTAGAGCGATATTTTAGAGAACCCTTTTGTTTTATAAATCTTCATAATCTATATTTTCGAAAAGCAACATTTCATAAATAATATTGTACAAATTAATTGATTTACGCTGTATTTCGTTTAAATGGAATGTTTATTGCACGAAAACTGGACTTTAATTTAAAATTTTACCGTATGAAAAAAATTTGGTTCTCTCTTTTAGTTCTCGGAGTTCTTTCATTCACATTTATTGCGGATTCCCCATTGACAAAGGATTGTAAATGCAAAGACTTTAAAATGTATGGCAAAGTGAAGTTTGTTAACAATTTTCCTGATGTTAAAGTACAATTTGTCGAAAACTTTCCCGATTTAAATGTAAAATACGTAGAACATTTTCCAGATGAATGTGGTGAATGGCAAATCGTTGAAAACTTCCCTGATGTAAAAGTTCAAATCGTTGAAAATTTCCCCGACTTAAAAGTGAAAATTGTAAATAATTTTCCTGGAATACCTTAGGCTATTTTATATTCATTGAATTATTCAAATCTCCCCATATATAGATAAAACTGATACCTGAATAAATATTATTGATTTGTTTGGCTTAAGTGATGCGTATACCTTTGCATCAGAAAAAAATTAAAAAACAAAAAATAATATGGAAAACAGAATGTTATCAGTAGGATCTAAATTTCCTGAATTTTCAAAAACTGCTTGTGTATCTAGAGAAATGGGTAAAGAGTTTGCCCAAATTACAAATCAAGACCATATCAATGCTGGCAAATGGATGGTGATGTTTTGGTGGCCAATGGATTTTACATTCGTTTGTCCTACCGAAATTGCTGGATTTGACAATATTGCATCCGATCTAGCTTCTAAAAATACCGTTTTAATAGGAGCCTCCACCGACAGTCATTTCGTACACTTGGCTTGGAGAAACAGTCATCCTGATCTAAAAGAACTATCCATTCCAATGTTAGCCGACACCTCAAAATCTTTAGCCGAAGAGCTAGGAATTTTGGAAGCAAACATTAAGGTGGCTTATCGCACTACATACATCGTAGATCCTGAAGGAATTATTCGCCACTTAAGCGTAAACGATCTTTCTGTAGGTCGTAACATTCAAGAAATTGTTCGTCTTTTAGATGCTTTTCAAACAGGAGAATTGACACCTTGTAATTGGAAAAAAGGAGAAAAAACACTCTAATAAAATCTTTAAAGCCTTGCTTCTACCAAAGCAAACATAAATAGCCCCAATAATTCTCACGGATTGTTGGGGCTATATATGTTTAGTAAATTGTGTAGATATGTAGTTATAAATATAATATTGTCTTGGGTTTCCATTCTTTTGGCAATCGGTATGAATACAATTGCTTTTTTAAATGTAAAATTTTAGGGAAAATCAAACCATTAACTAATTCAATATAGCCCGAATTTGAATTTTAGAGATAATCAAACCTGTCCTCTAATAATGCGAGATTAACATACAATTTTATTAATGTTTGAAAAATATTAAGTACTAGAAAAATCTTGCACGCGCTTCTATGCAATTAATTTTACTGAATTTAAGGGTAAATGAGAAATAAAATTACTAATTATTTCAAAAGCTTTTTTAATTTGTGTTTTACAAATTAGGACATTTGTTCCATTAGCGCCATCTTCGGACATTTTGGATACTGTTGCATCAAGAAAACACTGAACTCCCTCATTTTCTAAACAAGATAACACCAAATATGCAACACTAGATTGATAAATAATGGCAATTGGTACTAGTTCTGATTTCATTAGATTTTGAGTGAAAGAATGAATAAAGTCGTTAAAAACAGTTATTTCAGCGCAAAAATAGTAGATTATATCGATTATACAACAAGTTATTTGGTTTTTTCTAAAAAAAACCACTAATTTTACATCTAAATCATTGATGTTCAATAAATAAAAATTAATTAATAATTATCAATCAAATACTTTAATTTAGAATTATGAAAAAAGTATCACTATTTATGGCTGTAGTAGGGATGATTGTCATCATTACAAGCTGCGGAAACAAAAAAAGTTCAAACATGACAAATGACTTTAAAAAACTAATTGCCAAACACGATTCTATGGTAATTCCATTGAACAAAGAGGCAAGTTTGGCTTACTTTAATGCTTCAATAAGCGGCAAAGAAGAAGATTTTAAAAAAGTCCTTGATTTGCAAAACAAAATCACAGCAATTTATTCTAACAAAGAAGATTTTGCTATGTTGAAGAAAATTAAAGAATCCAAAGAGATTAAAGATGAAGTGTTAGCGCGTCAATTAGAAGTTATGTATAACATGTATCATGGTAATCAAGTAGATACAGCTATGCTTAATCAAATTAACACTATGCAAAATGGAATTGAGCAAAAATACTCAAACTTCAGGGCAGATGTTAATGGTAAAAAAATTAGCGACAATGATGTAGAAGGTATTTTAAAAACTTCAACTAATTCAAAAGAACTCGAAGCTGCTTGGTTAGGACACAAAGCTGTTGGCCCTGTGGTTGCCAAAGACATTATTGCATTAGTAAAAAAACGCAATGAAATGGCAAAGAAACTTGGTTTTAAGAATTACCATGAAATGAGTTTAAACCTTTCGGAACAAGATCCTACAGAAATTGAAAAATTATTTGACGAATTGGATAACCTTACACGAGATGCTTTTGTAGCATTAAAATCAGAGATGGATGATTATTTTGCAAAACGATATAAAATAAAAAAAGAAGAGCTAAAACCTTGGCATTACCAAAATCGTTTCTTCCAAGAAGCTCCTCGTATTTACACCGTTGATTTCGACAAATATTACAAAACTCAAGATGTTGTTAAAGTAACAGAAAGCTTCTTTAAAGGTGTAGGTTTGCCAATCGAAGATGTAATTAAAAATTCCGATTTATTCGAAAAACCAGGTAAAAATCAACATGCATATTGCATCGATATAGACAACGAAGGTGATGTTAGAGTATTATGCAATGTTCGCAACAACGAAAACTGGATGGGAACTATGCTTCACGAATTTGGCCATGCATCTTATGATAAATATATCGACAACAAGAATCTTCCATACGTACTTCGTAATCCAGCACACACTTTTACTACAGAGGCAATTGCTATGTTCTTTGGTCGTTTATCAACTAATGCTCAATGGATGAAAGACAATATTGGTTTATCTGAAAAAGATGCTAAAGAAATTGCAGAAATTGGTTTCAAACAACTTCGTTTGCAACAAATCGTATTCAGCCGTTGGTCGCAAGTAATGTATCGTTTTGAAAAAGGATTGTATGAAAATCCTGATCAAGATTTAAACAACCTTTGGTGGACATTAGTTGAAAAATATCAATTGATTAAAAAACCTGAAGGTAGAAACGAACCCGATTGGGCTTCAAAAATACACATCGCAACTTCTCCTTGCTACTACCACAACTACCATATGGGAGAACTGTTAGCTTCTCAATTCACCTATTATATTGCCAAAAACATTCTTAAATCTGAAGATATCAAGAACTTAAAAATATCTGGAAATGCAGAAATTGGTAAATATTTTATTGACAAAGTGTTTAAACCAGGTGCAAAATATAAATGGAATGATATGATTGAAAAAGCAACTGGAGAGAAACTTACTCCAAAATATTACGCAAAACAATTTGTAGAATCTAAATAATAAATTTGAGTCAAAAAAAAAGAGAGAAGTTCGCTTCTCTCTTTTTTTTTGATATTTGATTAACTTATTCTGGATGAATAGCTTCAACTGGACATACGTCAGCGCAAGCGCCACAATCCGTGCAAATATCTGCATCAATTTTATAAACACTACCTTCAGTGATAGCTTCTACTGGACATTCGTCAATACAAGTTCCACAAGCAGTGCAATCGTCAGCAATAATTTTGTAAGCCATGATCTATTGTTTTTTAATGGTTAATAACGATGCAAAGATAAATTAAATTTTCAGAATTTAAAACGAAAATTCTTTTTTAGAAATAATATAAATAATTAATTCATTGAACAAATTCTGTTCATCAATAACAAAAAAACACTGATGCACCAGCATGAACACTCAGTCCGCTGGCAGATAAGAGTTTAGATCCTAAAAAAAAGGAGCAACCAATATTGTTTTTTGAAAAGTATGAGATTTTTGAGCCCAATTCGCATGATGGTTTTATTTTTTCATCACCGCCAACAACACGATAGTATTCAACTGAATTAAAATTGATATAAGGTGATACTCTTAGCTGATTTCCAATGTTTAAATTATAGCAAATTCCTTCTGGAATAACAACACTTAAAATTGCTAACGATGTTAAAAGATCATTATTTTCTCCATCTGAGTAACCGAATAAATATCCAGCAAAAAAACAACCAAGAGGAAAATGAGCAAAAAATTTATTTTCTTGAGTAACTCCAATACCAACTGAATATAATAAACTAAATTTGTTTTCTGGAAACATAATTAATTGTGCTGTTGCTGTTCTAGCGTTTACTTCTTTGTTAATCAAAACATTACCTCCTAAATGAAGCATGTTTTCAAAAGACTTATTCTGACAATATGAATGCGATAAACAGACAAAGAGTAAAAGGCTGAATATTAATTTTTTAAATTTAATCATTAAGTTGACGTTCTTTAATCGATGTTTTTAAGCAGTAAATTCGATGTAAAAATACATTCTTTGATTGAATAATTCCTTAAATTCAAGTAATACATATAACTTTATGGGCTTAAAAATATTGAATAATCTTAACAGCTCGTCATCTTGTGAACTGTTTATTAGGAATTTCCCAAAAGTACTTTGATGCTAAATTAATGACAACACCAGTAGTTGTCAGGTTGAATTTGCAACCAATTGGCTTAAGTTTCTTTAAAAAAAAGAGTCCCAAAAGGAACTCTTTTATAAAAACACAGGGAAATTAAGAAAAATTATTGAGCAATAATTTTGGTAATTGTAGAATTATTATTTTGAGTAATTTGAAGAAAGTAAATCCCTGTTTTTATTCCTGAAAAAGTGTGATTTGTATTGAACTTACCTGCATTTACCTCTTGAGAAACTAGTTGGTCTATTTTTCTTCCTAATACATCATAAATATCGATGGATAACATTCCAGATTTTTCAATTTCTAATTCAATAGTTAAACTGTTGGTAAATGGATTGGGGTAAATTTTTGGTGTTACAACTCTATTTATTTCGGAAATTGAACTTGGCACATACCAAATTGAGCGGTTAATTACAGGGGAACCAGTTTGAGGTTGAAAGTTTGGGGCAGTCAACAGAAAAGGATTTGCAATTTGTAATAAATCATTCGTAGCCAAGGTGTCGTTGTGGCGAGTTGAAGCAAAAAAGTAATCACGAACTGCAGCTAAACGAAGAACTGAATCTGTAGGAGCGGCTCCAATGCTAAAATACTTTCCACTTTTTGCACCAGCAATAATAGAATATTCAATTTTTAATTCATTGGCTTGAGCGTTTGCTTCCGAAAGTGCACCATCGATACACAAACCATAAGGATATCCTGCGAAAAAGGTGTTGTAAATACTTAAAGCAGAATTTCTGCGGATGTGCATTGCTCGTTTGTAATTTGTGTTTACTACATCCGAAATCACTGCAAGTGGACCAAATACGCTGATGTTGCTAAAAGTAGCTGATGTTTTTGGAGAATTGGTACTACCACTAGCATCATTATCTGATTCAAAGCCGTTTGATCCAGAAATATCAGCAATATTAGGATCTCTCAGAACTACAGCAAATTGAACGTTTCCACAATATCCATTGTCGGTATCAAAATCGTCATCCAACCCACGAAAAGCAATTAAATGTTTTGCATTAACTGCACCACCAAACCATTCGTAAGAGTCATCATTTGCCATAGTTACTTGAATATAATCAATTTTGGTTTTGTTTCCAATACTATAAAAAGTAAGTCCATTAATTTCTTTATTGGGTTGAAGTGCATATCCAGCATACTCTATGCGAACGTAACTCATCACACCTGAACTATCTGCATTATCGATGCCACCAAAGGTAGAGCGAATTCCGCCTTCGGCAGTACCAGAGCCACCAGCTAGGTTATTTATTGCTTTTCCACATAACACAACTCCGCCCCAATCGCCACCAGCACGTGAGCCAGCTGGATTATTTGATGTAAAAACAATTGGATTAGTTGGAGTTCCTTGAGCAATAATCTTTGAGCCTTTCTCAACAATAAGAGAAGCTGTTGCATCTCCACCACGAATAATTGTTCCAGCAGGAATTGTTAGTGTTGCATTTTGTGTTACATAAACAAATCCAAGTAATTTGTAAACAGTAGATGCATTTAATGTAGTATTTGTGTAAATACTGTCGGTAAGCGTTACTGTTGCAGTTGGATAGTTTACGGTGTCGGGGTTGAAATTTGCCCATCCAGAGGTCCAATTATTGGTTCCGTCGAATGCGCCAATGTAGTTTACGTTATCAAAAAATGGATTTGTAATTTGAGCATTTATACTCAAAATAACACCCAGAAGCAACATAGTTAAAAAGGATCTTTTTTTCATTTTTTTATTTGTTTGTTTAAATTTATTTCTGATTCTAATCTGAAACAAAAGTAATACCTCAACATAAAGTATTAATTAATCGAATGTTATGTTTGTTTAAAGGTTGAAGTGGGTATGTTAAGTTGAAGTTACGCGGGGTTTTGTGATGCAATAATATAATAATACTACCTCAACGAATAGAATGACTTCCGTATTCTTATTTCGGTAATCCCTTTTCAAGCAAAATATTTTCACTTCACCACCACTCAGGCACTCAGCACACGAAGAAGCACTAAGAGTTTAAATTTCTTGCTACTGCATTCCTTTTGACTTTAAGGACTTTTAAACTTTATAGACTAAAACACATATGTAATTCCCAAATTAAATTGACTTCCAGGAATAGTGCTTTTTGTTTCTTGAATTCGTTTGGTTAAAGTAGTAGGTGAACTGCTTAAATAAACCGCTTCTTCTTGCTGAAAGACAATACGTTGATTTAAAAGATTCTTTACTCCAAGTTTTACAGAAAGATGACTGCCGAATTTTTTAGAAACGGACAAATCCAGCAAATTGCGAGGCATTTCATATATGTGTGGGTCGTCTACCGTGCCTACAAATGCTATGCGTGGACCAATTACATTATAAAGAAGTGTAACTGAAAATTGAGCGGAATCATTTTGATAGAATAGCCCTGTGTTGATTATGTAAGGCGATTGTCCTTGCATTGGGCGATTTTTATCACGTTCCAAAGGATCGATTACAGTGACGCTACTTTTAATTAACGAAGCATTTAAAACGACACTCATATCGTTAACCCACGAAAAAAAGCGATTAGATGAGTTGATAAATTTTAACGATTTTCGAGCATCCAATTCAGCTCCAAAACTTTCGGCAGTTTCTGCGTTTTTAAAAGTGATATTTTTACCACTTCCCGCATTGATGGCAACCGCTTCGATGGGATTAAAGAATTTCTTATAAAACACACCCACGTTAATCATCTCGTTTGCCGATGGATAAGCTTCGTAACGAATATCTAAATTTTGAATGTATGCCGATTTCAATTCTTGATTTCCATAAACGCCTGCTTTTTCTTCAAAATTGTAGAAAATATAAGGAGCAATCTCGCGAAATTCAGGACGGTTAATAGTCTTTCCATATGCCAAACGCAATAAATTTTTCTCGTTAATTTGACAACTAATATTCACCGAAGGAAAGAAATCTAAGGTATCTGTCTTTTTTTCATATTTTGAGTAATTGGCATTTCTCGAAGAAAGGTTTAATGCATATTTTTCAATACGAACACCACCCGAAACCGTTATTCTTTTGAATGCAATAAATTTTGCCATCAGATATCCAGCTCCTAATTGGGTTTGAGCCGTATAAGAATCTGAAGGATTTGTTGCTTCGTCTATTCGTATTCCTTTTTGTGAATTAATGTTGGTATCAGAAAATATCACATCAACCGGCTTGTATCCAATATCCCAAGGAGTTGAGCTATTGCGAACAAATCCAAAAAGACGAGAATTAAAAGCTCTGTCTTTATTTTCAAAATAAATTCCCATCTTTAAACTAGGTTGAAGGGATTTTAGAACATTTATTTTTTGAACCAAATCAGCTCCAAATACTTTGAGCTTTTCGTTCATATTGGTAAACAATCTACCCGCCAATTCTGGATCCGCTCGGTTTGGAAAATATAATGAATATTGATTAAAATACGGACTTTCTGGGTCTTGGTCAAAGCCCAAAGTCTTGGTCAAACGGCGCACATCAGGCTGTTTTCTCAAAGCAGCAGAATATCCTAAAGTCCAGGTTAAAACCGATTTTTCATCAAAAAAATGATGCGATCCATTTAGCTGACCACTATATAAAGTACGTTCATTAAAACTAAGTTCTGTTGATTGAATATATACTCCGCGATTATTTTCTAATCCATCTCGTAAGGTAGTTTTTGAAATTCCTTGCTGATTAAATATGTTTTTAAATTCAATGGAGTTTTTAGCATTAAGAACAAAAGCCCAATTCATTAATCCATTAACAGCAACCGTTTGGCTATAAACTTTGTCGTTAAATTGGTAAGAACTCACACTTTTATCGTTGATGGTATCGTAGCTAATATACGAAGCCAAGGTGTTTTCGCTGAAACTATAACTGTTGCTATATGAAAGTGTGGACAAATTTGAAATATTGACTTTTTTAACCTTGAACTTTCGGGCAAAGAATACAGAAGCACTTTGGTCTATTGGAGCTTTATTCGCGTAGCTTTCCCAAGTTTTGCCAAATGCACGACCAAAATCAGTACGAAGTTGCTTGTTCACGGCCGTTGGATTATTGATTATGGCTTGAAAATCTTGAGTCGAAGGTATAACTGATGGAATTGCTCTGGTTCCATCATCAAAGCCAAACATATCCGTTGCACCACCATCGTATTTGTGAAAAGACTTTGCTGTTGTTGATGATTTGAACCCCGAGTTATAAGAAATAGAAAATGTGTTTTTTTCTGGAATATTTTTAGAAACAATCTGAATATTAGCACCTGCAAAGTCGGCTGGTAATTCGGCAGAAGGAGTTTTAAACACCAAAATTCGGTCTATGGCACTGCTTGGAATAACATCGAACGAAAATGCTTTCACATCCGATTCAGAGCTTGGAGTACCAGAACCATTGAGTAAAACAGTGTTGTAACGCTCACTCAATCCACGAACTACGATAAAACGGTCATCAATAATGGTAACACCAGGTATTCTGCGCACTACTTCTGAAGCATCTTTATCGGGAGACTTAGATATTTGTTGCGAAGAAACTCCAGAAACCACTGCATCGCTATTTTTAATACTATTAATTATTGAAACTTCTGTGTCTTTTTTGCGAGTTGCTGTAACCTCAACACCTGCAATAGATGTTACCTCTTCTTCTAATTCAACATTAATTGTTACCGGTTCTTTTGATGATACTTTTACATTCTGGAAAAGTTGTTTTTTGTACGAAATAAAAGAAACAATAATGTTATAGACTCCTGATTTTAAATTTTTAAGCTCATACTGACCTTCAAGATTTGTTGTTGTTCCAATGGTAGTTCCTTCCACATAGATATTGGCTCCAACAATAGTTTCTTTTGTTTTTTTATCGCTAATTACGCCCTTTATTGAGCCCGTTTGTCCGAATGCTAACGTTGTGTTAATTACAAGGAAACTGAAGAATAATATAATTGCGTTGTTCTTTTTCATTTTATTTTTTGATTTGACAATGCAAAGTAATGAGTTTGATAACAAGTAAATATTATCGTCGTTTTAAGATTGGGTTAATCTGAATTTGCGAATATTAAGTCCTTTTTTTAAACAACAAAACATTATAAGTCTGATTTTGTGTTATTTACAAAATTTATTCTTGAATTTTAATCAAAACTTTAATAACATTAAGCTAACATAAGAATAAGTTTGGCTTCATTTTGTGTTAACATTGAGCCTCTATCTTTGCATCATCAAATAAACATAAAAAACAATAAAAATGAAAAATCTAATTATTACCATAGTTTTAATCATGAGTTTAGGAACTGCTATTGCTGGGAATGAAAAAGAAATAAACACTCCTGTTGTAAGTAAAACAGCATCGGTTAGTGGAAAAATTGTAGATGTTAAAACTGGTGAAAGTGTAGCTGGAGCTTGCGTGACGGTATTAGGAACAGAAATTAAGGTTTACACAGATTTAGATGGTAACTACTCAATATCAAATTTAAATTCTGGTGCTTATGTTTTAAATGTAAATATGATATCATATAAAGCAACGAGCGAAATTAAAATTAACGCATCAGCTGGTTCAAAAGTGGATAAAAACATATTGATAGAACCAGAATTTTAAATAAATTACAGACATTTTTTTCACAAGTAGCGGGCAATCAAAAGTCTGCTATTTGTAATATTATAAAGTATGCAAAAAACAACATATTTAACAGCCCTATTATTGTCCACAGGATTATATGTTGGAGCTCAAAAAATTGAATTAATTGATGGTGTTTATTTCGAGGGACGCAAGCCATTTTCTGGAATTTATTCTGATACAAATGCATCCGGATTATTAACCCAATCCATTACTTTGAAAGATGGAAAACAAGATGGAAAAACATCCGTTTTTTATCAATCTGGAAAATTAAAAGAGGAACGTTTTTATCAAAACGGTTTACGAGATAGTACATGGACAACTTGGTCTGAAGAGGGGATAAGACTTGCTATTGCATCCTTTCACAACGATGTTAAAGATGGAAATTGGATAATTTGGGACGAAAAAGGAATCAAACGTTACGATATGTATTATCGTTCTGGTGAGAAAGTTGGTCGTTGGAAAATGTGGGATGAATCTGGAAAATTGATTCAAGAAAAATCATACGAATAACCACAACGTCTTTGTTTTTTGATGTTTTGTAAAGAGCTAGCATCTATTAGTTTTCAGAAATCATAGAGAGATATTTGTCTCAAAAAACCATTTACTTTGAAGTTCAAAACTCAATCAAAAAAGATTTGAATTTCGTCGTTTATATATCTTTTGAAAAATAATAAAAATTAGTGTAACCAAAAGATTCTGTTTGCCGTAAAAAGGGTTAAGTTTAACAATTTAGAAACCAACTGTGTCTAAAATTAAACGTAACTTTGCAAACAATAAAAAAAGAGAAATCAAATGGGATTATTTTCGTTTTTCACTAAAGATATTGCAATTGACCTTGGAACGGCAAATACAATTATCTATTACAACGACAAAGTGGTGGTAGATGAGCCTTCAATTATTGCAATGGAACGATCGTCGGGTAAAATCATTGCTGTAGGAAAGCGAGCATTGATGATGCATGGCAAAACGCATGAAAACATTAAAACGATACGTCCGTTAAAAGACGGTGTAATTGCAGATTTTCAAGCAGCAGAACACATGTTGCGCGAAATGATAAAAATGATGAATCAAGGTAAACAACTATTTCCACCTTCATTACGAATGGTAATTTGTATTCCATCGGGTATTACAGAAGTTGAGGAACGTGCTGTTAGAGATTCTGCTGAACAAGCTGGTGCTAAAGAAGTTCGATTAATTCATGAACCAATGGCTGCTGCTATTGGAATTGGAATAGATGTTTTAGAACCAACTGGAAATATGATTATTGATATTGGTGGTGGCACGAGTGAAATTGCCGTTATTGCTTTAGGTGGTATTATTAGCAATAAATCCATACGTACTGCCGGTGATGATTTTAATGCAGATATTGAGGAATATATGCGAAAACATCATAACATTTATATCGGTGAAAGAACCGCCGAAAAAGTAAAAATTGAAGTGGGTTCGGCACTAAAAGAGCTTGATAATCCACCTGATGATGTTGCCGTTCATGGAAGAGATTTGCTTACTGGGATTCCAAAAGAAGTAATGATTAATTATACCGAAATTGCTGAAGCTATTGATAAATCTGTGCAAAAAATTGAAATGGCAGTCCTCAATGCGCTCGAAAATACTCCACCAGAATTATCTGCAGATATTTTACGAACAGGAATTTACTTAACCGGAGGTGGTGCAATGTTACGTGGTTTAGATAAGCGAATTGCACAAAAAACAAAATTGCAAGTTCATATTTCTGACGATCCACTTAAAGCCGTTGCACGAGGAACAGCCATAGCTTTAAAGAATTTTAATAAATATCCGTTTTTGATTAAATAATTGAAATTTTATTTGAAAAAGAAGTCTCTATTTTTAGAGGCTTTTTTTATGCCTCGCCAAAATTAACTTTGTGTATTATACTGTTTTCTCTTCAAAAAGGATAAACATATTATCTTTTCACGTCTATTTTTGCATAAAAAACACTAATTTTGCATCACAAGATAATAGAACATGCGGAATTTAATCAACTTCATTTGGAAAAATAATTACTTCTTTCTATTTGCTATTCTGCAAATCTTTTCACTGTGGTTAATAGTTGAGAATTCTATCTACCAAAGATCATCTATTATTTCATCGTCAAACAGAGTCAGTGGTTCTGTTTTGTCTGTATATCATGGTTTTGAGCAATACTTCTTTTTACGATATAACAACGATGAATTAGCACGCGAAAATGCGCTTCTGCTTTCGAATAAACAATCCTCATTTCAAGTAACAAACAAACTAGAATACACAACAAATGACACACTCTTTCGACATCAATTTTCATATTTCGAAGCCAAAGTAATAAGTAATAGTGTTAACAAGCAGAACAACTATTTAATTTTGAATAAAGGGCAAAATATGGGCATTGAAAAAGAGATGGCGGTAATTTCACCCTCTGGAATGGTGGGAATTGTTAAAGATGTGTCTCCAAACTTTTGCTCTGTTATTTCATTATTACATCAAGATTCTCGAGTAAATGCAAAAATAAAACGCACTGGATTTATTGGAACCGTTCTTTGGGATGGTGTAGATTATCGCTATGCAAAATTAATTGATATTCCATATCATTTAAATGTCCGAATTGGTGACACAATTGTAACCTCTGGTTATTCCACAATCTTTCCCGAGGGAGTAATGATAGGAACTGTAGCAATTGTTAAACCCAACAAAAATGATAATTTTTACAATATTGCGGTTAAGTTATTTACCGACTTTAACCGGATAGACTATGTTTATATTGTAAAAAATCGTTTTAAATCAGAATTAGACACCCTAACATCCAGATTTAAACAATGAACGAATATTTAAAACACACCATTCGCTTTTTAATATTGTTAATTGCTCAGGTTTTTGTTTTAAACAACATTAATTTAGGTGGATATATTAACCCATTCGTTTACATTCTGTTTATTATGCTTTTACCTTTTGATATAGACAGAATCTGGCTGCTAGTATTGGGTTTTATAACTGGTTTTTCAGTTGATCTTTTTTCTGGTGGAATTATTGGTCTACATACTGCAGCGTCAGTATTAATTGCTTTTTTACGACCATATATAATTCGTATAGTTTCTTCGCAAAAAGAGTTTGATTCTTCAACTACTCCATCAATAAAAGACATGGGATTCAGTTGGTTTTTGAGCTACTCGATTTTATTTGTTCTCATTCACCATTTGTATTATTTTTTCTTAGAGAAGTATTCGTTTCATGATTTTTTCAATACGATAAGCAGAATTTTATTGAGCACTTTAATTTCTACCCTCATGATTATTCTCTGTCAATATATTGA
The DNA here is from genome assembly GCA_037130365.1 of Bacteroidota bacterium. GTDB lineage: Bacteria > Bacteroidota > Bacteroidia > Bacteroidales > WCHB1-69 > JBAXTE01. Next base: position 6,052 of record JBAXTE010000030.1, on the reverse strand, counting down.
ATTTAGGCCTAAACGGAAATAGAATATCACTCAATTTTTGACGTAAGCGGATTTGCAAGCCCAGAATAACTTACCAGTTCCATTTTAACTTTTCCTACAATAATTTTAGATTGGGCAAGTATTGGAATTCTATTTTTATCGTCAGAAATCCATACTTCTATTGGATATTCGTCGTTGAAAACATTTCCTTTTGCCACTCCTGGCATTATTTTAATTGTTTTAAATTTGCCTAACTCAATTTTCACATTCTCTTTTTGCACAAATTGTATTTTTGAGGCGTATGTTGTGTCGTCAAGAAAAAAGGAAAATAATGCAGATTCTCCAAAATTATATTTGGTAACATCAATATTTCGAGCCCAATAATATGCAGATAAAAAATCATATACATTGTTTGCAATCGGTGTTGTTTTTTTACGACTAATTGCAATTCCTTTATTTTTCAAAAAAGTAACATCATCGTCTTTCTTATATCCGCCCTCTCTAGTCCGCCTAATGAAAACCAGTGGAGAAAATGTTTCCTCATCAAAAAATGATTCAAAGCGATCAATTACTTTAAAAAACAAATTAAAAGCTCCTTTAGAACGACCAGTACCAATAACATGAAACGTTGGTCTACCACCAATAACTTTATTGTCGGAAGTTACTTCTAGTGTTGCTTCTCCAGCGGTAACTTTTCCTGTTAAAAAGGAATCATAATATACTCTAAAAACGAGTTTTTCTCCACGTTTAAAGGCAAGGTTTTCTGTTGCTTTATTTTGAGAAAACCCGAAAAGAAATAACAATAACATGGCTTTTAATAATGTAAGACGTTTCATTTTTGTATATTTTAAAAGATTAATAACGACCCGCATTAGCGAATATTATGCCAATTGGAAAAGGCCCTCTGATGATACTGTGAATTAGAATTTCATATATGTCAAAAACTCAAATGCTTTTTTGGCTATTCAACCACCAAAAGATAATAGTTTTTCTTACCTTTTTGCACCAATAAGTACTTGTCTCTTATCAACATATCTTTATTTACAAAAAACAGATCATTCACTTTTTCCTTATTTATAGAGACTCCATTATCTTTGAGCATTCTGCGGGCTTCTCCATTTGAAGGAAAAACAGCTGTTTTCTCAACCAATAATTCAATAATATTTATTTCTTGATTAAAGAGATCTTTTGATAAAACACATTGTGGAACACCCTCAAAAACAGACAAGAACATCTCTTCGGAAATTTTAGAAAGCGATTCGGCAGTACCTTTTCCAAATAGGATTTGAGACGCTTCAATAGCCATCTCTAAATCGTCCTGAGTATGAACAACTTTTGTAAGTTCTTCTGCCAATCGTTTTTGAAGTATTCGGGTGTGAGGTGCTTCATTGTGAATATTTTCAAGATTAAGAATCTCCTCTTCGGGTATAAGTGTAAAAATTCGGATATATTTTTTTGAGTCCTCATCAGAACAATTGAGCCAAAATTGATAAAAAGCATAAGGAGAAGTCCTTTTTCGGTCAAGCCAAATATTGCCAGATTCTGTTTTTCCAAATTTGCCACCATCTGCTTTTGTAATCAACGGACATGTTAGGGCAAAAGCTTCTCCACCCGTTTTGCGGCGAATGAGTTCAGTTCCAGTAGTAATATTCCCCCATTGATCAGAACCTCCCATTTGAAGCTTACATCCGTAATGTTGATACAAATATAAAAAGTCGTAACCTTGAACTAATTGATACGTAAATTCTGTAAACGACATTCCACTGCAGGACTCTCCCGTAAGCCGTTTTTTGACAGAATCTTTAGCCATCATATAATTAACTGTAATGTGTTTCCCAATATCTCTAATGAAATCAAGGAACGTAAATTGTTTCATCCAATCGTAATTGTTAACTACTATTGCATGGTTTTCTATAGATGTGTCGAAATTTAAAAACCGAGAGATTTGATTTTGAATAGCTTCTTGATTATGGCGAAGTGTCTTTTCATCAAGAAGATTTCGTTCTTCTGATTTTCCCGAAGGGTCACCAATCATTCCAGTTGCACCACCTATTAAAATTATTGGTTTGTGCCCAGCAACTTGAAGATGTTTGAGCATCATTATTCCTACCAAATGTCCAATATGAAGAGAATCAGCTGTTGGGTCGATACCCACGTACGCAGCTGTCATTTCTTTCAAAAGCAACTCCTCCGTTCCAGGCATTGCATCGTGGAGCATTCCTCTCCATCTCAATTCTTGTACAAAATTCATAATTAATCAAATTTAATCTACAAAGTTAATGCTTTTGATTGCACGATAATAGAGTTAGAGGCAAAAAGGTTAAACAAAAACAGAGATTAAAAAAACAATATTATCTTTGCAGAAAAAAACATGATAGATAAATTTTCAGATCCGATAGGTAGATTGATGGGTCTACGTTATAAATCTCATCCATGGCATGGTGTAGATATTGGTAAAAATGCACCAGTAACAGTTACTGCTTTTATCGAAGTCGTTCCAACCGATACCGTTAAATATGAGGTAGATAAAGATAGTGGTTATTTACGAATTGATCGTCCTCAAAAATATTCTAATGTAGTTCCTGCGCTCTATGGATTTCTTCCACAAACATACTGCGGAAAGCTTATTGGAGAATTTTGTTGTGAAAAAACGGGCAGAAAAGATATTCATGGCGATGGTGATCCAATTGATATTTGTGTGTTGACTGAAAAAACAATCGCTCATGGAGATATTTTAGTAAGCGCTCGACCAATAGGCGGTTTTAGAATGATTGATGGAAACCAAGCGGATGACAAAATTATAGCAGTTTTAAACGATGATGTAGTTTACGGTCATTTTAAAGATATAAGCGATTGCCCAGATTTAGTGGTTCAACGATTGAAACACTACTTTTTGACCTATAAAGATATGCCCGGATTAGAGAAAAACACCGAAATAACGCATACTTATGGTGCGGTAGAAGCATTAGAAGTGATAAAATGCTCTATTCAGGACTATCATAATAAGTTTGATAATATTGGAAAACTCTTTACAATAGACTAAGAGAAGAAATGGAAAATTAGGTTATAATTAAAACCTAATTTCCCTCTTGTTTAGACCCAAGTATAACTACAAAGCCATTATATTTGTAAAGACTATTTCTTAAATCAAATACTATCATTTTGTAAGTAAATACACCATTAATAGTTGCTAGTACACCGTCAATTTTACCATCCCAACCTTTTTCAAAAACATTACTTGTGAAAATTAGTTTCCCCCAACGATCATAAATAAGCATTTCATATCCAGTTGTCTTATACCCAGAACCATAAGGGCGGAAAACTTCGTTTATTCCATCGCCATTTGGAGTAAATGTATTTGGTATGTAAATATTAATATCTTCAACAATCTGAATTGTTTTCGAAATTGTATCTACACAACCAAAAGCATCGGTAACTTGAAGTAAAACAGTATAAAATTGAGTGTTGGTAAAATTATGAAATGGATTCTCATCAGTGCTTGGTAAGCCGTCATTAAAATTCCAAAGGAAGGTACTACCACCAATAGAAGTATTAACAAAATGAATGGATGGATTTGAGAAACTTGCCGTTGGTGGAGTAGGCTCAAAATTAGCAATCGGTCCCGGAATATTATTAATAGAAACAGTAAGAGTATCTGAACAAATACCGTTTGTAGCAATAACACTATAATTGCCAGCGGATAACCCAGATGCAATATTTCCTATTTGAGCAGGTGTTGTTTGCCAAGTGTAAATATACGTTTCTATCGAATTATTTACATTTACTGTAGCTTGCCCTATGGCTTGGTCACAATGATCATCATTGATATTTATAATCGATATTATTGGAGCAGGGGTATTTGTAATAATACTGTTTCCGATGACAGAGCAACCATTTAAATCTGTTATAGTTACTGAATAATTTCCTGCAGCTAAATTACTGATTGTTGCAGTGTTTAAGTTTCCAAAACTCCATAAATAATTATATGGAATTTGACCATTTGACACATTCACAGTCAATGCTCCATTTGACGATGTACACAATTCGTTTGTTATAGTAAAATCAACAACTTGAGGATTTGGATTTATATAAACTGTTTTTGTGGCAGTAGCACTACACCCTGCTGCAGTTGAAACCGTTACGCTATAGGATGTTTGAGCTAATGGTGAAACAGAAATACAGGAGGTTGTTAGTGAGTTACTCCACAAAAAAGTTGTTCCACCAGATGCACAAATACTTGTTGCCTGACCCACACAAATAGTTGTGTCTCCACTTAACAAAGGTATTGGTAGTGAGTTAATGGAAACATTTACAGATCCAATACTAGAGCACCCACTTGCGTTAGTAACAGTTACATTATAGGTACCTGATGCTACTGTTGTTGCATTAGAAATAGTGGGATTTTGAATATTACTTGAAAAACTGTTTGGTCCCGACCATAAATAGCTTGTTCCTGTAATTGGCAATGTTAGAATTAAGGTTTGTCCTTCACATATTGGACTATTACTTGATGGAGTTACCGCAGTTCCAGTGTTAATTGTAACTTGTGTTTGTGCAGTACCAGTGCAACCAGTAGACAAAGTAACAGTTACAGTGTATGTGCCTCCCATCGTGTTGGTTGCCGTTGTAATTGAAGGATTTTGAAGCACGCTAGAGTATGATAATGGGCCACTCCAAAGGTATGAAGTTCCTAAACTAGGTAATGAACTAAGATTAATTGTCTGTCCCTCACAAACTGGGCTGTTATTGGAAGCTGATACGCTCGGAAGAGGATTTACTACAACCGAATAGCTTCCAGTGCTTGTACATCCACCAGCCATAGTTACTGTTACATTATAAACGCCTGCATTAGCAGCAGAAACTGGAGTAATTGATGGGTTTTGAATAGCGCTTACAAAACTATTTGGACCGCTCCAATTATAACTAGTTGCTCCTGCTGGAAGCACAGAAAGACTCAATGTTGAAGAAACACACAATGGGCTATTTCCTGTAATATTAGCCGTAGATGTTGAATTTACTGTAACGATGGTGGTTGCAGTAGAACTACAACCGCCAGTAGTCGTAACAGTAACAGTATATGTACCAGAGGCTAAAGTAGTAGAAGCTGCAATTGAAGGATTTTGAATAGCGCTAACAAAACCATTTGGACCACTCCAATTATAACTAGTTGCTCCTGCTGGAAGGGCTGTTAAGTTTAAACTAGCGCCTTGACAAATTGGGCTATTGCTTCCCGCCGTAGCTGGAGTACCTGGACTTACGGTTATAGTAACTTGAGCTGTTGCTGTGGCAGGACAAGAAGTGCTTCCTCCTGTTACAGTTACTATGTATGTTGTAGTTGTTGTAGGATTTGCAATTGGATTAGCGATATTTGGATTTGACAAACCCGTTGCAGGACTCCAATGATATGAAGATCCTCCTGTAGCAGTTAATTGAGTACTTTGCCCCGCACAAATATTGCTGCTAGTAGCCGTTGCTTCTGGCGTTAACACGCCTGATGCTGCAGAAATTGAATAATCACAAACATCACCAGCATAACCGTCAATCATTAAATAGAATGTTTGACCAATTGTAAGACCTGTAGCAGAAATAGTTCCGCTAGTTTCGTAACCTGGATTCCAACAGTTTGAATGAGAAACAAAGGTAACACAATCGGTAGTACTATATATTTCCATTTGAATTCCATCACCAACAGAACAATTGCTCACATTAACATTTAAAACTGCAGTAGTGCTATCTGCTACAAATGATAGCCAAGAATTATTTTCAATACTTCCACAAAAAATTGAGCTTAAATTTCCAGGTTGATCTGCACCATAAGAACTACTTGTGTTTCCACAATAACCATTCATATTGCAAATTGGGGTTGCGCTGCCACAATAATCACTTGCTGCAGGGTTTGTTCCACAACCAACTGGAGGAATTGGTGCCGTTACACAAATTCCAAAAGTTCCTTGTGAATCTCCGCCATATTCCCAAAACCTCAAATAAACAGTAGATCCAGCAGTTAATCCCCCTAAAGAGAGATACGACATTAACCCATTACTGCTATCATCGTCGTCACATTCAATTAAAG
>JBAXTE010000003.1:0-165978 GCA_037130365.1 Bacteroidota bacterium | reverse complement strand
TTTGACACAGTATCTTTTTTTTGCTGGAGAAAAAAAGTCAGTGCCCGTCCGGCATTAGGACATGTAAAAGGAACTTTTTTATTCTTATTACACTCCAGTTTAAAAATATGCTTTCTTCCAGTAGAAAGAAAACGGAACTTCTTTTTATACGTCTCTCCCCCTAATTATTACATTGATATTAAACTTCTTCTCGAGTTATATCAATAGAAATTATTTTATCCCCTTCGCGAATTTGGTCAATTACGTCTAAACCGTCCACTACTTTACCAAAACAAGTATGAACACGATCCAGATGTGATGTGTTATTGCGACTGTGACACACGAAAAATTGTGAGCCACCAGTGTTTCGGCCAGCATGAGCCATTGATAAAACACCTCTGTCGTGATATTGATTGCCACCCGAAAGTTCACAATCAATGCTATAACCAGGTCCGCCAACGCCAGTGCCTTTTGGACAACCACCTTGAATTACAAAATCAGAAATCACACGATGAAAAGTTAGTCCATTATAGAACCCTTTTTCAGATAAGGTTACAAAGTTCATTACTGTATTTGGAGCATCTTTTTCGAAAAATATGACATCCATTGTTCCTTTTTCGGTATTAATTTTTGCTTTAATCATAGTTTATTTGATTTAATTTTTGCAAAAATAAGCAAAAAGAAATTAAGGTAGAACACCAGAATACAAAGTTTGCGAATAATAGCTCAAACAATGTGGGCTCGTTTGGGTTTGTTAACAAAAGATAGTTCCTCTTATTATCAAAAGAACAAAATCTGATTTGAAATTATGTGTAATTTTGCAATAGAAAAATAAAAAACAATAAAACTATAAATAATGAATAAAATTAAAGTTGGAATTAATGGGTTTGGACGTATTGGACGTTTAGTTTTAAGAGCATCTGTTGAAAGAACTGACCTCGAAGTAGTTGCTATCAACGATTTGATTGATGTTGAGTACATGGCTTATATGCTTAAGTATGATACCGTTCATGGTCGATTTAACGGAACAGTTGCTGTTAAAGACGGAAAACTTATTGTAAATGGAAACGCAATCAGAGTAACATCAGAAAAAAGCCCAGCGAATTTACGCTGGAGCGATGTTGGAGCTGATTATATAGTAGAATCAACGGGTCTTTTTCTTACTAACGAAACAGCGCAGTTACATATTGATGCTGGCGCAAAAAAAGTGGTCATGTCGGCACCTCCAAAAGATGAAACCCCAATGTTTGTAATGGGTGTTAACCATCTCAATTATAATGGAGAGGCTATAGTTTCAAATGCTTCATGCACGACCAATTGTTTAGCTCCATTAACGAAAGTAATCAATGATAACTTCGGATTATTAGAGGGATTAATGACCACTGTTCATTCAACCACTGCAACTCAAAAAACTGTAGATGGACCATCAGCAAAAGACTGGCGTGGTGGACGTGCAGCTGCCGGAAACATTATTCCTTCTTCAACAGGTGCAGCCAAGGCGGTTACTAAAGTTATTCCTGAATTAAAAGGGAAACTTACAGGAATGTCGTTCCGAGTACCTACTTTAAACGTTTCTGTTGTTGATTTAACCTGTAGAATTGAAAAATCTGCAACGTATCAGGAAATTAAAGATGCGATAAAAAAATCATCAGAAAATGAATTAAAAGGAATTCTAGGTTATACTGAAGAGGCTGTAGTTTCGTCTGATTTTATTGGCGATCCACGTACCTCAATTTTTGATGCAGAAGCTGGAATTATGCTAAACCCAAATTTTGTAAAACTAGTGGCTTGGTACGATAACGAATGGGGTTATTCTAACAAAGTGCTCGATTTAATTGCACATATAGCTAAATAAAAATAAAAAAAACATCACCTAAAGAAAATTGGTGATGTTTTTTTTGCTCATTATTATTTAGAAGAAATAATTAAAACCTCTTCAGATAAACAATCTTTAAAAAATAATGTTTTAATATAGGTTCTTTTATTTTTTAAGGGTATCCGTTTTCAGGGAATCTGTTTCAAAAAGTGCATTTGCTCTTTCAACGGCATTATCACTTTGGATATTTGCAATAGAGTCCTCTTGCTTTAATTCTCGTTCTTCTTCTTCTTTTGTTTGTCCACACGATGTTGCAATAACTACCAGTACTGTGATAAACAAAATTGATTTTATTAGGTTTAAGTTCATGTTCTTTGTTTTAAATTTATGCAATATTAAAGAAAACTCAATATATAACCAAAAAACAATAAAATTATGTCATTTACATTACCATCGCTCCCATACAAAATTAATGCTTTGGAGCCACATATTTCACAACAAACATTAGAGTTTCATTATGGAAAGCACCATCAAGCTTATGTAACAAATCTCAATAATTTAATTATTGGAACCGAGTTTGAACATGAAACAGATTTAGAAAACATCGTTAAAAAAAGTTCAGGTGGCATTTTTAATAATGCATCTCAAATTTTCAATCACACCTTCTATTGGCACTCATTGTCTCCAAACGGTGGGGGAATTCCAACAGGTGTTGTGTTAGCAGAAATTGAGAAAAGTTTTGGTTCTTTCGAAGAATTTAAAACAAAATTTACTCAAGCTTCGGTTACCCTTTTCGGCGCAGGCTGGGCTTGGTTAGTTAAAAATGCAGAAGGCAAGCTCGAAATTATTCAAGAAAGTAATGCTGGAACACCATTAACAAAAGGGCTTTTACCTCTTTTAACCTGTGATGTATGGGAACATGCATATTATATTGATGTTCAAAATCGTCGTCCCGATTACGTTGCCGCTTTCTGGAATTTAGTCAATTGGGAAGAAGTAAAAAATCGCTTAACCAAATAAAGGTCAATTTTCAATTATCAAAAAACGCAATAACAGCTTGAAAAACATGCTGTTATTGCGTTTTTTTTGGTTTATAAATTGAGTCGTTCCTTGAGGTAATGTGTTTTTGAAAATTGTTGAAATTGATTTTAAAGCTATAATTTGTTTTTACATAATGTTGCTATAATTGCAATCATTGCAACCAAAACATTAATTATCCACATCCAATTACTGGACTTTTGAACCCATAGATTATTGAAATTATACCTGAGACGTAATCTTTGCCAAAAAGTTAAATATGTGTATAAATTGTAACTATCAAACAATGAACTATAAGTAATTTTTGTATTTATTATCTTTGTTTCCCCTTCAATGCTTATTAATGCATCAAAAGGAATTTCAAAAGAATATTCAAGAAAATGCTTATTTCTGTTTATGTAAATAGATTTTTTTATGATTATAGCATCCTTCTCTTTTGTAGTATTACATTGATCATCAAAATTCACACTAAATAATTGGCAATTTATTTGATTTAAATATCTGATATTCATGTTTATTTCCCTTCCACACTCATTTCCTTATAACGTTCATCTATAGCTTTTAATAACACAGAAAAAAACTTTTCAATTTCACATAATAAATCATTATTAAATTGACTTCCAATCATTACAATCCGAGTCTGACCATTCAGTGCAGACAAATGAATTCCATTAATACTTTTGATCTTTTTCAATTGCTTTGAATTTGAAATACCATTTTGATGAATAATTATGTTTCTAACATCTTTTTTATCCGTAATTGAATTAAATAAAAGATTCTCGGTAACTGAAATTTTAAAGACTTTCACTAAAAAAATCCAATATCTTAAAATATCACTTTTGCTATAAAGATCCTCAATTTTAAGGTCTAATTTAAAATTTGACTCTATTAGTTCACAAAGTTCTTTTAACCGACTTTCAAAAAAGGAAAAGCAGGATACACACATAGAATATCGCTGAATAATATCAATTTCATCAAGAATTTGTTCTTGTTCATTATAAAAATCTTCATAAAAATTTGCTTTATTATTTGGATCTAATGAATTTAATGTTTTATCTCTTATTATGGATTGTTCAAAATTCTCTTTAATTTTAGCTAACGATAAATCTTGACTGATAATCAGATTTCTTAGCGTTTTTAGCCCAATCTGATACTCCATTTCCTTTGATTTTAAATTAATCCAAGAAAATTCAAAGTCATTTTCACTCAAATCTAAACTATAATTCATATTTGCTTCCTTAGTTTTTACAAAGTATCTATCGTTAGATTAACTATTTTAAAAGATAATATTATTAAAATGAACGAACTGGACGAACAGCAAGGTTGTCGTTTTTATAATCGTCAAACGAATTTCCATCTTCAAAACGAACTGTAATTGCGTAATTAGTGGGAGAGTCGAGGCTTTCGCTGGAACTCCAATACATTCTTAGTGGAGTTGGAAATCCCCCAATTAATGATTTGTTAAGATATAACTTGTATAATTCATCTTTGCTAGGTAAGTACCAGTCGCTATATCCATTAATAATTAAGTCGTAACATGATTTTGCAGCATAATTTCCATTCCCCTGAACTGTTACAATTCTAGTAGTATTTAAATTGCCAGAACCAAGAGTTGTTGATGTCGGCCCTAATGTAGCACCAATTGAAACATAAGACCCATTATACCATTGATTATAATATGTACCCAAATCACTTGTTGTTGCAATTAATCCATGTGTTTCTCCTGCAATATATCCAGGATTACCAGATTGAAGAATATAGGCAACGATGCCACCTTGATAATTATCTCCAATTGCAAGTTGGTTTGTAGTAAAACTTATTTGATTTCCGTATTCTGTACCAGAACTATTAATTGCAAATGCGCGTACATAATATGTAGTATTTGGTGTCAAATTGTTTAATGAACATGTGAAAACGCCTGATCCTATTCCATTTGTCTTTACGCTATCGACAGTTGTTGGATTTATATTTTTGCTCCAACATACACCCCGTGATGTAATAGGAGATCCTCCATCATTTGTAATATCACCACCTGTTGAAGCATTTGTAATTGTTATTGAGCTAGCAATTGTGGTCGTTAAAGTTGGAAAAGCTGTAGTTGTAAAACTAACTTGATTGCCGTAAGCTGTACCAACGCTATTTGTTGCATAAGCTCTTACATAATATGTTGTGTTTTGTGTTAAACCTAAAATGCCACTTGAAAAGGAACCTGTCCCAGTACCATTTATTGTTTTTGAGTCAGAAATAGTAGGTGGTTGGGATGTACTCCAACAAACGCCCCTTGCAGTTACAGTATCACCACCATCACTTGATATAATACCACCACAATTTGCGGTTGTATTTGTTATTGAGGTAATATTATTTGTTGTTATTGTGGGCAAAGCAAGCGTTGTAAAATTTATTTCATTGCCATAATTAGTACCTGCGTTATTGGTTGCATAAGCCTTTGCATAATATTTCACGCCAGAAGCTAGCCCAGTTAAGTTTGTTGTAAATTGTCCAGTACCATTACCACTTGCAACAATAAAATCAGCAGCAGTTGGGTTAGGATTTGTGCTGTAACACACACCTCTTGCAGTTACATTACAACTGCCATTTGATGTGATATTTCCGCCAGTAGAAGCGCTATTTGATGTTACAGAACTTGCTATTATTGTATTAAGAACAGGAACTGTAGTTGCAAAATTAAAATTTATCGTTTTATTACTAGTCGGTATATCGATAACAATATTAAAACAGTTAAACGAATATCCTGTAAATCTTAAATTATCGCCACTAGTATAATTCATAGCAACGGTAGTATTTGTGTTTTTAGGTGTTACGGAGTCTTTTTTGTCTTTTGCAAAAGAAACATTATCAATTTTTAGTTCTCCATCAATGCTATTTAAGCAAATCAATTTTGAAGAATAAATAAAGCTATTACCTTGTATTTTAATTATATAAACACCTTTACTTAATCCGTAAATTTGATGATTTTGTTTGCCTTGTGTTATGAACATATTTGCTTGGAAAATAGTTCGTCCATTCAAGTCGAAGACTGAAAACAAAACATTTCCTGCCTCTTTTGCATTAAAAGACAAAATTGCTTTATCATCCATAGGATTTGGAATAATTGATAGCACTTCCTCGCTTGAGCTATTTTCAATTATTCCAGTTTCTCCAACTAAATTCAAAATATCTGTTCCTTGAATGGTCAATTTTGTTGATTGGGTAAGGTTTTCAATTTTAACACTATCTAATGAAGTAGCAGTCCCATTTGCTGCAAAGCTAATGAGATAGTTTTGTGCTTGAATTGTTGCAGTGGCAATAATTAAAGCAATAAAGAATAGAATTTTTTTCATGTTATCAAATTTTGGTTGTTTTTAAGGTCTTTAATATTTTTCGGATTATTTCTCTGTTCAATTTGTTATAATATTAATGAAATCATTATTTTTTCATTTATTTGGTTTTATAGTTTAGATATTATAGATTATCAAAGAATTCTATAATTAAGTTTGCTTTGAAACTATCGCAGAAGTTTTCAAATATGATATTTTCTGATGACTCAGGTATGCCATTCAACCTATTTAACTCATTATTCAAAAAATTGATCATTTGGTCAATATCAATGTGATTCTCCTCTGAATATGTCCATTTGATATTTGGAGTGTTAATGCCATAATTTCCATTTTTTACTCTATCTAAATCATCAAAGATTAACCTAAAAAAGGAGTTATCTGATGCAGATGTTTGTTTACGGTTTATTTGATACGATTCTTTTTTCCCAGTAATTAGCACCTTGATGTATTCATTAAGCTGTGTCATTAAATTTTTTTTTTGACCAGTAGTTTGATTTCTTTTAATGCTGTTTTGTGTTTTCATGGTTATGAATTAATGAATTATAAAAAAAATAGAAGTAACTTAGTTGTTCTGTTAGATCATTTATTGGTAAAGTTAGTTACACCATTCTTTAATTAAATCATAAGCTTCCATCATTCCAAGTTCACCGGCTTTGCTTAAGTCATCACATGCTCCATTTTCCATCTTTAAATAATGTTTAACGAGCCCTCTTAAATATAATATGATTTTAATATTTGGGCTATCTGGAGAAAATTTAGCCGCTTCATTTAAATCTTTAAGTGCATTATTATATTGTTTTAATTGACCATAAGAGCGACCCCTAGCGAGTAAAATATTGGAAATAAAAGTGCTGTCCCTCATAAACAAATATAGGCTTCTTTCATGTTTGAGTTGGAATGTGTAATCTTGAATAGCACCTCTTAAATCGTTTAATTTTTCTTTACAGCGACCTCTATAATAATAGACACCACCATAACAACCACCTTTATTTATAACAATGTTAAAATAATACAGAGCAGTTGAAAGATCATTATTCTTTAATTTATCAACCCCAATTGAAATAAGTGAATCATGCTTATGCAACATTGCCATAGAGTCCTTAGATGCTTCTTCAAATGATTGCCCATTTTGTCCATAACTAGCTAAAGTAAAGAAAGTAAGCATGATAATTGAGATATTTATTTTCATATTGTAAATGTGTTTGTGATATAAAATTTTGTTGTTTTTATCGTTTTTATTGCCATGAGACTTAATTAATAATTCAGTTTTGGGATACAATATACAAACTTAAGAAATCTAACAGTAAGAGTTTAAAAAATTTAAATAAAAAACGGCGTAGCCATTGCTACATCGTCTCAGAGGCCCGACCAAGAGCCAATACTACAAATGCAAGTCAACAACCACGCCTTGACGTGGCGCTATGCTTACAATCCTGTAGTATTTTGAAATTTGGTCGGTTTCTGAGACAGAATTCTGCTTAACGCAATAATTTATATGTATTTAATCTCTTTTATTTATTCATTCAGCTTTTTTGGTTTTTATTCTTTTGGTATTTTTCATCGTTAAAGTTAGAAATTAAAGTTGAAACAGCATCATAATTTAACAAATTAATGATCAAAATCATTTTGGTGGTTTGCAATTCAAGGGCTTACGTTTTTATAATCCTCCTTTGTTCACGAGACGCTTCTCTGTGTTCCGCGTGTCAAACAAGCCATGCTAGTTAGAACTTGGTTTGTTGCTTTAAGCCCGTTGGGCTTAGAATGAAATTATAATATAAATCAAAAAGGTCAGGTTCAAGAAATCCAGTTTCGCCCAGAAAGGGCGTAAGCACAAAACCGAGAGGTTGCTACGATTCTGCGATAGTTGAATCGTAAGAAAATTACCGCCCTACTATGACAAAAACTGTCCCTATATGAAATTCAAGTAAAAGATATTTTCGAAAGATGAATTTGAACCCATTAATTTGAACTTTTTTTATTTAAAAGTCAATAGCAAAACTTACCATTTGGTATGTTACCATTTGGTATGATACCATTTGGTAAATAAATTAATATTTATAAAAAGCTATATGTCAAATATATACAAAGACATTTAAATGATAATAGAAATATGTATAAGTAACCAAAACTTGAATTAACAATATATTTCATCAAATAATCATTTGGGATAATTTGATATAAGCTTTGGTAAAAAATAAATTTTAGAATTTGGCAACAAACTCAACCACAAATTTATCAACGTGATAGGAGTAAAATCCAGCAAAATATTTTTCATAATTTATCCGAATTTCTGCCATAAATTGTTTTGCATCGAAGCTAAAATTCACCCCACCAGTTAGGCGGTCTGCGGTTTTCTCATTGCTAAAAATATTCTCACCCATGATATCCCAACGAAGAACTGGACTAATGATTTTTATCATCTTATTTTTGAGGTTAAAATTATAGTAGGTGTGTATGTAGAAGCCTTCTTGGGCTCTGTCAACGCTAGATGTATCAGTAAAATGACGTTGCATATACTCCGTCTCTATGAGGAAATTTTTGTTTTGATATCTTAATTCACCACCAATCATCGATAATTGTTTTTCGAGCAAAGTCGTCCCTTGATAAAAGTTGGTTGCAATTCTAATATTTTTTAACGGAGACAAAGTGACTCTTCCAGAGTAATTGGGTCTATTAATCCACTGGGGATTATTATTGCCGGTTCCATTCATTGCCGAAGCCCACAAATCTATTGGAACGGCACATTTTATACGGTAATTCAATACCAAACCAATATCCCTTAGCCCATCATTAACATATTTTGATACAAATGAGCGGTTTGCAAAAATGTTATCCGAAGGACTTCTTAAATAATCAGTTCCAAAAGGTACTTTTCGTTGTCCTAAATAGATATCTAAATTATTTGTTGGCATAATTTTCACAAACGCATCCAACATTTTAATTTTCCCCTCATCAGATAAATCAATTTCTGCTCGATATCCAAAATGTTTGTTTATGTTTCCTTTTGCTCCAAATCGTGCATTTCGAACTTCAAAACGCATTTTCCCATGCTGAGTGTCAAATTCTACTTTTGTTTTTATTACCCCATCAATATCGGGGGCATACATTATTGATTGGGTTGAATCGACCGTTTGAGCTGTTACTTTTACACAAAAAACACAAACTAAAAACAATATAAGCAGCACTTTATTCATCTTTTTGCTTTTTGATGCAAATGTATTGAATTTTTAATATTGTTTTAATGTGCATTATGTATAACCATTTTCACTAAGGAAATCACAAGCATTAACAACTTAATTATCAATCTATATATTGCAAATAACTAGAGATTTACAATAGTTATCTTTCTTATATATTTGTAGTTATTAATACTTATTAAACAAATTCATAACATTAATATAATATTAGTCGGTGTTTATTATTTGATCTAATACGAAGTAAACAAAATGCCTGTATTTTTTGTTGTTATCTAAAACCAACATAAAATTGAACATGGAAAATAACGCATTAGACATTTTAAAAATGGCGATTCTAATGGAACGCCGAGGTAAAGAGTTTTACACCACAGTTGCTAATCAGGCTAAGGATGAAAACGTAAAGAATATTTTTTTTCTGATGAGCAAAGAGGAACAACTTCACATCGAACAATTATCAGAACATTTTAAATCGTTTATGAAAAACGGGAAATTTGAAAAGTTAGAAATAAACCATGTTGAAGAAGATGATACAATTGCAAAGTTGATTTTAGATCCGAGTATCAAAAAAAGTATTTCGGCTGCTAGTTTTGAGGCGTCGGCAATTGGAGCTGCTATCGATATGGAAAATAAAGCGATAGAAGTATATTCTAAAAGAGCTAAAGAATCAACAGATGAAAACGAAAAAGCACTTTATTTATGGTTGACTGATTTTGAACGTGGTCATCATAAACTTCTGAATGACCTTAACAAAGAGTTGATGGAAGAAGTTTGGAACGATAACCACTTTTGGCCATATTAGGCCACCAATAGACAACAAAAAAGCGCATTAAATGCGCTTTTTTGTTGTCCGACTAGGTCTCGAACCTAGACTCTTCTGATCCAGAAACAGATGTGTTACCAATTACACCATCGGACATTTGATTGAGGTTGCAAAAATACATATTTTTTTGAATAAACAACAAAAGAAAATGTTTTTCAAAAAAAACATTTTCACCAATAGGGGTTTCTGACAATTTTTGTTGTTGAATCTTTTAAAATATATTCGGGAATATTCTTTTGATTATTATCAATCACTACAAATTTAATATTTCTATTTTTTAAATCTACATATTGTTCTTCGTTTGGGCAAAAATCATACGCAGCATGAACACCTTTGTGAAACATAAATGGCACATTTGACATAAAAGGTAGGTTGAAAAAAGTATAGGACGTATCTGGAATTTGTTTCATTATATAATCAAATACAACCAATTCTTTTTCTTTAAGATTTTTAGTCGGATTATCGCCATAAATGAATGTGTGATCTTTTTCTAATTCCTTGATGTTTAGAGATAAATACCCGAAAAATAGTAATAATGTTAGTACTAAAATGGAAATTATTTTTGGATATTTTATGTACTTATTCAGTAATTCTTCAAATTGGTCTAATACAATACCCATCGATAAAAAGGCAAAAACACTAACCACCAAAGGGAAAGATATCATTTTGGTAGCTGCTATAGAATAAAATCCATAAACGGCTACTACGGCTGTAAAAATAAATACTCTAATTCTGTTTTCTTTTCCAAAAACCATTAGTAAGATAAGGCCTAATAATAGTATCCATGGAACAAATTCCCCATCTCCATATAATGTATTTAAATGATTAAAATGAAACGTCCAACTTCCATCATGCCCTTCCACTGGTTGAGAAAAATGAAGCACGTTAAGGTCATATTCGTACTTGCTTTCTACTGGGAATCGGAGGAATGTATAAATTTGCCAGGGTAAAAAAACTGCAACCGAAATTAAAAAAGAATATACAGGAAGCAAATACGCCTTAATGGAAACCCGATCTTCTTTATTGGAAAGAATTGAAGCACCCCAAGCTCCGTAAACTAATAATCCAGGTAACCATTTGTTTAACACAGCACACCCAGAGAACAAACCAATAGCAAAAATCCATTTTTTGTTTTTCGAAAGATTGAATTCTGTCCAAGCCCAAATACTCGCGGTGCTATAAAATATAAATGCTACATCATTATGGTCGGTACTTCTAAACCCGATCATCATTTCGAGAATATAAAAACTTAAGGTAAATAAAAAAGCGCCATAATAGCCAGTCTTTCGGCTTATCATATTGCATCCAATTCTATATACAAGAAGAACCATTACAGAGTGCATCAATATGCTTGGAAGGCGCAACGCTATAGTTGTCGCTCCAAATACTTTCATACTTAAAGCCATTTGCCATAGGAAAAGAGGCTGTTTATGAAGCCAAATATTATTTCCAACCCACATTTGATAAGAATAACCCACTTCAGGGTTTTTATATAACATTGGTTCAAAAGGATGTTCCATCATGTTTTTTGCTACCAAAGCATGAAATTGTTCATCCCAATAGTATAAATAGGGGTCAAGAATACCCAGAAACAATCCTAAAGCTAATGAGCCTGAAAATAATAGAAAAACAGATATTGAATAGCTTTTTTTGTAGAACAAAATCATCGATAAGCACATCAAAAAGATGGATGTATAGAACAAAAATAATTGATTGCTTGAATAAATAGAATTATGCAACATAAAAAAACTAGATTATTTGCAAATATACATTTTTTATTCAATGTATAAATTACAAGGATATTAACTCAAATTGTAAAAATTATTTTTGGTATTACATGCTGTATAGAGTTTGTATATACTTTTAAAGAACAGAGTGGTTAACGGAACTATTTTTACAATTAACAATATTGATGTTCGATATAAATTAATATTTAGGCATGATTCTCAATGCTTTTGCCCCAAATCCCCTGAAGGGGAGCCTTGAAAATCAATTGATTAACATAAGATTTTAAATATTTCCCCTTTAGGGGACAAAGGGGCTGAAAATATTTAAAATTTATAGGGCAATGGAAAATTAAAATCAAAAAATTATTTTTCAACTACGGTCTTAGGTACAGATTTCCAAGTATGAAGAACTGCTTCAACAGATCGGAGCATATCGCGCTTGTTATCACGAGGAGCATAAACATAACCATCTAAAACGATTACTTTGTTTCTTTCCTTATCTACAAATGTATAGTTAACAAAAGGTCCTCCCATAAAATCATTTTTCACTAACCATAAACCTCTGGTTTCAACACAATATTTGCCATTAAATTGAATTTCCTTTGATTTTGGCTCATAAACCTTATAAGAAACGGCCATGTATGAGCTGTCGGTTGGTCCAGGAATATGTGCTTTGGTTATTGAGTCTCTTACCAACAAGATGTTTTTGGAAGTCAACATATTTGCATCGGTATAGTCATAAGTATAAATCATAACTCCATGGCTAAAGTCTTTTGCTTCTTTTCTAATCCAACAAAAGTTATCCAGTTGAGAGCTAACAGAAAAACCTCTAGGGAACTCTAAAGAAAATCCATATTTGTCACTCAAAATCTTGGTAATTGAAGGTTCTCCCATACTTACAGCAACTTTTTGATAACGTCGATATTCTGACTCAATAAAAAAGTCGGCAACGTTCTCGCGTTGTTCCCAAAATTTGGCAACTAAAGCTTCACGCGTTGGTCCCATTAATTTAATCATTACTTGTGGTTCGGCCCAATGGTCTTTAACAACTGTAATTTTTGCATCGGGTAAAGATTTGTCAATAGTCACCATTAGAATACTTCGATGTGGACGTAATATTCGATTAAATTCATCCATTGGAATTGCATAAACGGAGAATCTTGGCTCAAGTTGAGGTAGACCATATTGGTAATCGGTAAAAAAATTTGTAATGGTATCTTTTAAATCACCTCTCCATAAATCACGATCTGTAACCACTAAAATTTCACCATTTCTTCCAGTTGAAGATGTGGTTATGTTTTTCATTCCATTGCTACATGATGCAACGATTAACGTAACGATTATTATTGGTATTAAATTTATCTTTTTCATTGACTTTTTTCCATTATATTTTTCAATAATTTGTTTATTGACTAACTGTAAACGATAATTATCTTTTTGAATTGTGTAAAATTATAAATAATCTCCTGAATATGTGTTAAGGAACTTGATTTTTACGCTAATTGAACTGAATTGGAGCTAAAATCTCAACATCTTTAATAGTCATAGTACAAGGCGTTTCATTTGCAATATATTCTATGATGATACTGTTTTTTTGCAAATTTTGGGGTATTGTGCCTTTACAGTCATCATTATTTAGAATCCAAATACCATTTGAATTTAAAACTTCTTTTGCATTGATGTAAATTTTTATGGAGGTTCCTTTTGCAATCTTTTGATTTGAGGAAGAGATACTTTTATCATCAACGATTAAAGATTCAATAGCATAGCATTTGTCCGAAATCCATACTCTTGAAATAGTGAGATTTTTGAACTTTTTTTGAGCTTGAATAATTAATCGGTATTCAGCACCTCGTTGATTTGTATTACTTTGACTCACCCAGCGGCGAGATGTGGCATGTTGAACTTTAAAATGTTGCCCAAATAAAGTACTCGATAGGCAAGTAATTAGAAGAAGTATAAAAAGTCGTTTCATTCTCATTATTTTTTAGAAGATTGGTTGACAAAACTAATCATTTTTCATAATTAAAATTTGAAAAAATCAACGAACAGCATGATTAGAGAAGCTAAGTTACAAAAAAAGAGATATAGTATCTACAAAATCATTAATTTTGCAAAAAAAGAGAGCTATGGAACTTGAAAACAGCGTAAACGAGCCGATTAAAAAATCATTGAATTTTATCGAAGAAATCATCGAACTGGATAATACAAACGAGACTTATAATAAAAGAGTTCATACTCGTTTTCCTCCCGAACCAAATGGTTATCTCCATATTGGTCATGCAAAATCAATCTGTTTAAACTTTGGATTAGCAAAGAAATTTGAAGGTAAATGCAACCTCCGTTTCGACGACACGAATCCAACAAAAGAAGATGTTGAATATGTAGATTCAATAAAAGAAGACGTTCAATGGTTGGGTTTTAACTGGGATGGCGAATATTATGCGTCCGATTATTTTCAACAATTATACGATTGGGCAGTTCAGCTTATTAAAGAAGAGAAAGCATACGTTGACGATTCAACACAAGAAGAAATTAGCAAAGGCAGAGGTATTCCTACCCAACCAGGAACCGAAAGCCCATTTAGAAATCGTTCTATAGCCGAAAATCTTGACCTTTTTGAACGCATGAAAAATGGTGAGTTTGAAGATGGAAGCAAAGTGTTGCGAGCAAAAATAGATATGGTGTCGCCAAATATGCACATGCGCGATCCAATTATGTATAGAATTCTAAAAACCGAACATCATCGTACTGGTAATCAGTGGTGTATATATCCAATGTATGATTACGCTCACGGTCAATCGGATTCTATTGAAGGAATTACACATTCGGTATGTACTTTAGAGTTTGAGGTGCATCGTCCACTTTACAATTGGTTTTGTGATGCATTGGCAATTCATCATCCTAAGCAAATTGAGTTCGCTCGTTTAAATTTGAGCTACACAGTTATGAGCAAGCGAAAGCTTTTGCAATTGGTTCAAGATAAATTGGTTATGGGTTGGGATGATCCTAGAATGCCAACAATATCTGGAATTCGTCGCCGAGGTTATACGCCCGAAAGTATGCGTAATTTTGCAGAAACCATAGGTATCGCCAAGCGTGATAATACCATAGAACTTTCGCTGCTAGAGTTTTGTGTGCGAGAAGATTTAAACAAAAAAGCATTACGCACAATGGCTGTGCTAAACCCAATTAAATTGGTTATAGATAATTATCCAGAAAACAAATTTGAAGAATTAGATGCAGTAAATAATCCAGAAGATCCAGAAACAGGAAAACGTAAAGTTGTCTTTGGCCGGGAGTTGTGGATTGAACGTGAGGATTTTATGGAAGAGTCATCAAAAAAATTCTTCCGACTTACACTTGGAGGCGAAGTTCGCTTAAAATACAGTTACATTATTCGCTGTAATAGTTTAGAAAAAGATGCTAAAGGAAACATTACGGTAATACATTGTGAATATTTGGAAAACACAAAAACTGGAGAATCAGATTCAGGTCGTAAAGTAAAGGGAACTATTCACTGGGCTTCTGTTGCACATGCTCGTAAGGCTGAAATTCGACTTTTGGATAAGCTGTTTTTATCTCATAATCCGGAAGAAGTTGAAGAAGGAAAAACATTCCTTGATGATATGAATCCAGATTCGATGACCGTAATTGAAGGATATATTGAGCCAGCATTAATCGATGAATCACCATTAACAAAATATCAATTTGAGCGAATAGGATATTTTTGTATAGATAAAGATTCAACTTCAGAAAAATTGGTTTTTAATCGTACTGTTACTTTAAAAGATGGTGGAGCCAAACAATTTGTAAAACAATAATCAGATATAGTGAGTTAAAGTCATAAAAAAAGCGTCGAAATTTCGACGCTTTTTTTATGATTAGTATTTCTATTATTGCATTCCAGAGGTTGTAGTTTCTGGAGCAACTTTTTTTATTAAACCTTGCAAAACAGAGCCAGGTCCTAATTCTACATATTCAATTCCTCCGTCTGCAAACATATTTTGAACAGTTTGAGTCCACAGTACAGGCGAGGTTAACTGAGCAATTAGGTTTTCCTTTATTACGTCGGGATTTGTACTTGGCAGTGCATTCACATTTTGATAAATAGGACAAATTGGAACGTTAAATTGTGTGCTATTAATTGCTGCGGCTAGTTCTAATCGAGCGGGTTCCATAAGTGGGGAGTGAAATGCACCACCTACTTTTAATGGTAACGCACGTTTTGCACCAGCAGATTTTAGTTTCTCGCAAGCAATTTCAATTCCTGTCATAGAACCAGAAATCACTAATTGTCCGGGACTATTATAATTAGCAGGAACAACAACTTCTGAAATTTCGTTACAAATTTGTTCAACAGTTGCATCGTCGAGGCCTAAAATCGCGGCCATTGTTGATGGTTCGGCTTCGCAAGCTTTTTGCATCGCCATAGCACGTTTATAGACTAATTTAAGCCCATCTTCAAAAGATAGTGCTTTGGAAGTTACTAGGGCAGAAAATTCTCCAAGCGAATGACCTGCAACCATATCAGGAACAAATTCTTCTCCTAATGATGCGGCTAAAATTACGGAGTGTAAAAAAATTGCAGGTTGAGTAACCCTAGTTTGACGTAAATCCTCATCTGTTCCAGAAAACATCAAATCGGTTATACGAAATCCTAATATTTCATTTGCCTTTTCAAATAACTCTTTAGCTTTTGAATTGTTGTCGTAAAGGTCTTTGCCCATACCTACAAATTGGGCTCCCTGTCCGGGAAAAACGTATGCTTTCATGAACTAATATTTAATGATTATTGTAATTAGTTATATTTATTTTCATTGTTGTCCGATATAAATTAATATTGTTGTATGATAAAGATAAACAGTAAGTTACGAGATTTTGTTCTGACAAAGGCTTGGTTTATGAAATTGAAATTTTGGCATGATTTTCAATGCTTTTGCCCGAAATCCCCTGAAGGGGAGCATTGAAAATCAATTGATTAAAATTAAATTTTCAATATTTCCCCTTCAGGGGACAAAGGGGCTGAAAATATTGAAAATTTATCGGACAATAGAGATTTATTTTCTACTACCAAACAAGCGTAATAAAAATAAGAACATATTAATAAAATCCAAATAGAGGGTTAGTGCACCCATTAACATCATTTTTTTTGTGGATTCTTCGCCAGCAATAGAATTCTCTCCCATGGTTTTAATTCGTTGCATATCGTATGCTGTTAATCCAGTAAAGATAAGAATTCCCGCAATGTCAATAATATAACTCATGGTGCCACTTTTCATAAAGATATTTACAACCATCGCAATGACTAATCCAACTAAGAACATACTTAAAATTGATCCAAATCGAGTTAAATCCATTTTTGTGGTGTAACCCATTACAGCCATTGTTCCAAACATTGCCGAAGTAATTAAAAATGTTTTAAAGATGGATTCGCTTGTAAATGCCAATAAAATAAAGCTTAAACTAATGCCGGTAATTAATGAATATAAGATGTAAACCCCAGACATAGCAGGGAATGACAATTTGTTAATACCAAAACTTAATAAGAGCACTAATCCAAGTGGAGCAAACATTACAAGATATCCTAGAGCAGAAAGCCCCCCAGTTTCTTTGATTAACAGACTCATTAACTCCGAACTTGATGAGAACAAATATGCTGCAACTGCGGTAATAAGCAATGCTAAAAACATCCACGAAAACACGCCAGCAATAAATGTACGCGAAGAAGATATTATTTGTTCTCCTTGGCTATTCATAAAAGATTGATTTCTATTTTCCATATTGATTTATTTTTTATGCAAAATTAATGGTTTTTTTGCGAATTTTTAAGTTCTTTAAAATGTTTAACTAATTTTATAGGGAAAAACTTGAAAAGACGTCTCGTGAAAGGTGAAAGGAAAAGCAGAATGCAGTGAACTTAGTGTTTCTTAGTAAACTTAGTGGTGGAAAGGTGAGAGGACATTTCGTGAACGGTGAAATGTGAAAAGAGATTTAGTGAAACGGAGGCATAGAAACGACGCATCGCGAACCATTTACCATGCACCCTTTACCGTGCACTTTTACTATGCACCGTTTACCTTTCACCGAGAACGACGCATCGCGAACCCTTTACCATGCACCGTTTACCTTGAACCCTGCGCCATGTAACGAGTCTTTACTCTTCTTCTGTCTGTTTAATTTCATTATTTGCTTCTTTAACACCCATTCTCTTTCCGTTTTTATAGGCTACAATATAACTGTTCAAATTTTTCTGCTTTCGATATAGTTGCATTCGATCTTGAGCAATTTTATATGTTTTATAATTTCCGATGGTGTATTTATATAACTGATCTTGTAGCTCTTCGTAAGTGATATCAGGAGCTATTGCCTCTTTGCTGATATCTTTCAGATCTTGTTTAAATTTTGAAGCTGTAATTTGAATTCTAAAAAAGTAATTGTCCTTTGTTGCAAGTTTCCGATTTCGATGATTTTTTGTAACTTTTTTATCAGTTATAGCTTTATTATGTATGGAGTCTATCTGACAAAAAATTAAAGTATCTGTTTGTGGAATAAGGGTAGAATCGATGATGTTAATACGTTCTTTTGGTAGATATTTTCGTTCTAGTTTCGATTTTTTTCCTCCATACATACAGGCACAATCGCCAATATATAAATATCCGTTTGATTGTTCGGGAGCTTTTAAAAATAGGGTATATGAAATTACCGAATCCTTAGGTGTTGAGGTCCAAATTGCGGTTGCAATATCTTTTTCAAAATAGGCAGTATCGGCAATACCTAGTTGATTTATAAGGTTAAATGATGAAGGAACTTTTTGTTGAATTCTACAGATTTCATCGGGCTGAAACTTCCGTAATTTAAAATGAATAGCAATGGTATCAGATTTAGGACTTTTTTCGATCGTTCGCAAAAATTCAATTTGAGCCATGCCAAAAACAGACATAAAACATAAATACAAAAGCATGACTTTTTTTACTCTCTTCATTTATTTTTTTCTCTCGACAAAGATACGTGAATCTTCGGTGTAATAACAATTCTATGAATAAAATAGCCCAATGATATTTTATTCCTTAGGATGTCTTGATGCCGCTCGTAGATATAAATAGTTCGCTGATAGCCAGAGAAGTGGACTATATTATAACTAGAAGCAGTATAATACCAAGTGCAAATTTGCTTTATACCAAATATGCCAGAATAGGTGGTTCAACCACTTCGTGTCTGGGGTTTCGACTTTAGCTTATTGTCGTAAGTTGTAGGAAAATAATAGAAACGTACCATTTTCGTATAAAATTAGCTCATATCGTATCATTTTAAAACGGTTATTCACATTCAACCACTTCGTGGCTGCCATTACTGAAGAAAAATGCGTCAATAGTAGTTCACCGAGGATTGTCACAATTCTTTTTTTTTTTTTTAGCGCTGAAGGCGATGTAGAGAGCTTGTCGAACTCGAACTCAGCCCCGAATGGGGTTGAACAATTTAATACTATTCAACCACTTTGTGGCAGCTTAACTCATAAAAAATTGAAAATATATCATACAGAAGTGATATTTTAACAAACACTAAAAACTTTTTTCCTTTATCCATTGTTAATCTTTTATTCCGACTCATTAGTTTTAATTGTATTTTTGATAAAAAAAATGATGATAACACACGAATATAAAAATAGACTCATACAATTTTGCATTGATAACTTAGAAATAAAGTCTTCAGAACTTCAAACGGAAATTGACGAAGTGATGAAAGCTACCAACGAATACGGTCCTCCAAAGGATCGATACGACGGGTTTAAGAATCAGCAAATGAGAAAAATTGAGATGCTTACCGCTCAAATTCATCTTGTGCATGACGATATTCGTGTATTTATGCAAATAGACAAGCTTCATCCGAGTGATTCGGTTAAACTTGGAGCTCTTTTTACTACTTCCGATCAAATAATTATGGTTGCTTGTAGCATCGGAAAAATTGAATTTGAGGGTCTTTCTTTGTTTATTTTATCACCCAAAGTCCCATTTTATGATGCGGTTAAAGGTGCAAAAAAAGGGACTGCTGTTAAATTTAGAGATAAAGTAATTAACATCAATGAGTTAACTTAATCGTTTACAGGTACTACTTTGTAAAGTTTATCATTTCTGCGCACCGGTATTGGAACTATCATCGAGCAAACGGATCCTTTTTGAGCCACTGGGGCAGGAATTAAATTTAACCGAATTTCCGTTGCAATTCCTTCGCAAACTCCGGTTGTGGGTCCCATAATTACATATTCATCACCCACCGTTAAATCGCCTGTTTCAATCTTTATTTCTGCTGCTCCAACACGCGTAAAGAAATTGGTGACTTTACCGATATACACTTTTTTATGTGTTGCAGACGAGCCATATCCTTCGGTCCATTCGCCTGTTTTTCGTCCCAAATAGTACCCATCCCAAAACCCACGATTATAAACTTTAGACAAACGGTTCATCCATTCTTCTGCTTTTTCGGTGGTGAAATTATTTTCGAGTACTGCATTAGCAGCCTCACGGTAGCATTGGGTCACTGTTTTTACATAATCTGCCGACCTGCCACGACCTTCAATTTTGAGCACTCGAACTCCAGCATCAATAATTTTATCGATAAAAGGCATCGTACACAAATCTTTAGGCGACATAATGTATTTGTTGTCCACCTTTAATTCCAGTTCATGTTCTGTATCTTTAACATCGTACGATCTTCTGCAGGGTTGCAAACAAGCCCCACGATTTGCAGAATAACCAAAATTGTCGAGACTGATGTAACATTTGCCTGAAACAGCCATGCAAAGAGCGCCATGAGCAAAGACTTCAATTTGAACTAATTCTCCCGAAGGCCCTTTAATTTGATTTTCTTCAATTTGGCGTGTTATAGATTTTACTTGCTCAAGACTAAGTTCACGAGCTGTAACCATAACATCGGCATAGCGAGAGAAAAATTTCACACTTTGAATATTTGTAATATTACATTGCGTTGAAATATGAATCTCGAGTTGAATTTCTTTTAGATATTCCAGCACTGCTAAATCTGATGCAATAACTGCTGATATACCTGCTTTTTTGGCGGCATCAGCTACTTTATATACCTCTTCGAGCTCACTATCAAAAACAATCGTGTTTAGTGTTAAATAACTTCTGATATTGTTTTTTTTGCAGATTCCAACGATTTCTGATAAATCTTCGAGTGAAAAATTTGCCGAAGAACGTGAACGCATATTTAAATTTCCTACTCCAAAATAAACAGCATCAGCACCTCCTTGAATTGCAGCCTGAAGCGAATCAAAAGAACCAACTGGCGACATTATTTCTATTGACTTATTCTTCATTAATCCAATATTTTTTTACAGCAGCCACAATATGGTCTGTGTCAATTCCACATTCTGCTCTCAGCTCTGCAATGGTTCCTTGCTCAATAAAAACATCTGGAACACCGAGTCTAATTATTTTTGCACAATACTGATTTTCAGTCATAAACTCGGTCACTGCACTGCCCATTCCGCCAACAATAGTTCCATCTTCCACCGTAATAATGGTGTGATGATTTTTAAATGCTTCGTGCAAAAGGTCTTGATCAATTGGCTTTACAAAACGAAGATCATAATGTGAAACGGAGATATTTTCCATCTCCAAGATTAAAAGTGCATCAGCAGCAAGATTACCAATGTGGCCAATGGAAATTACCGCAATTTGTTGACCCATTTTTAACTGTCGACCTTTTCCTATGGTAATTTCTTCCATTTTGTTACGCCAAACCGCAAGAACGCCTTTTCCTCTAGGGTAGCGTATAGCAAAAGGGCCATTTGGCTTTAACTGAGCTGTATACATCAAGTTTCGAAGTTCATGTTCGTTCATTGGTGAAGCAACAATCATATTAGGAATACACCGTAAGAAAGCAATGTCGTAAACTCCATGATGCGTTGCACCGTCTTCGCCAACTAAACCGCCTCGGTCGATACAGAATATTACAGAAAGTTTTTGAATGGCAACATCGTGAATAATTTGATCGTACGAACGTTGTAAAAAAGTAGAATAAATATTACAAAAAGGGATATAACCGCTAGCAGCCATACCAGCAGAAAATGTAACTGCATGTTGTTCGGCAATACCCACATCAAATGTTCTTGTTGGCATAGCATTCATCATTAAATCTAGCGAGCAACCACTCGCCATTGCTGGAGTTACACCAATAATTTTAGGATTTCGTTTTGCCAGAGCCACAATGGTTTCTCCAAATACTTCTTGATATCTTGGGGGATCATTTTTACATGGTTGAGGAATCAATTCCCCCGTTTCAGGATTAAAGAAACCAGGTGCATGGTATTTTGTTTGATCTATTTCGGCCAAACGCAAACCTTTACCTTTTACAGTTCTAATATGCAATAACTTAGGTCCTGGAATCTGCTTTAAATCGTTAAATATTTTCACCAATCGTTCTACATCATGGCCATCAACAGGTCCGAAATATCGAAATCCCAAGGATTCAAAAAGATTACTCTTTTTTAAAAGTGTTCCTTTTAGTGCATTTTCAAATTGCTGTACAAAATCTCGCGCAACACTTGCTTTATTATCTTTAAAAGATAGCACGTTCCATATTTTTTTCTTAAGCCGATTGTAAGCTTTTGATGTGGTAATATCGAGTAGGTATTCTTTTAGAGCACCAACACTTTTATCTATTGATATACCATTATCATTTAAGATAACTAATACGTTTGCTTTTTCCCAACCCGCGTGATTCATGGCTTCAAAAGCCATTCCGCCAGTCATAGATCCATCACCAATAACTGCAATATGTTGCTGTTGATTATCTCCATTGAGTTTTGCTGCAATAGCCATTCCCAGTGCGGCAGAGATAGAAGTAGATGAATGTCCTGTGCCAAAAGCATCGTAAATATTCTCCTTCATCTTCGGAAAACCGCTTATGCCATCTTGCATTCTATTTAGCTTAAATAGCTCTTTTCTTCCGGTAAGAATTTTATGAGAATATGCCTGATGACCAACATCCCAAATCAATTTATCGATAGGAGTATTAAATGCATAATGTAAGGCTACTGTAAGTTCAACGGTTCCCAAACTAGCACCCAAGTGGCCGGGATTATGACTAATTACATTAATTATATATTCTCTCAGCTCATCACAAAGAATAGGAAGCTCCGAAGTGGGTATTTTTCTTAAATCAGTAGGGTAATTTATAGTTCTTAGTATATTGAAAGAGTCTGACATATTTACAGAATAATATTATAGCAACAAAGATACAAAACCTATCATTATTAACGGATAAAAGTAAATATTTGTTTGATTTATTATTTTCTTTTGTAGTGGTCTGAAATGAATTATCATATCACTTTTAAATAACTAATTATCAGTATATTATAATGTATTAGTTGAGACATAGCTTGCTTTGGATAACACTAACATTATTGATTTTCCGCAATTTTTTGCCTCGGTTCTAAAGGAGGTAAATTACTGAAAATCAATTCATCCTTTAGGATTAAGGCGAAAATTGATTGAAGCAATTTACATTATGAGCAATTTTTTTTTATTTTTTGGACAAAAGTCATTTTCTTTTGTAACTCAAGTTTTTCAAGATATTACTGATATGTGGTTCGTAAATTTCTAAAATTACCACCTCTGGTTTTTCTGCTTCAATAATATCTAGATTAAATCGATACTGCCAGGAGTCAAATATATATACCGAGCGTTTAAAATGTTCAGAAACTAGCGGTATTAGAGCTCCAAAAAATGAATCACGAATAATTACAGCTTTTGGCAATAAAGAATCTGGGGTTTGTTTGTCAATTTCATATTCACTAGGGTATGCAAAGTCCTCAATTACTTTGTAGTTACCCTTTGGAGCGTCGGTTGATTTTGGATTTTCAAGAATAATAGTATTGATTTTTTCTGATAATAAAAGGTCGAAACCAATCATATTTGCAAGATTTCCACCCTGTTTGATGCCAGATTTATATTTAATTTTTGGATTAAAACCAATGGAAGGAAAATCTTTAGAAATTTTATTAATAAGCTTCTGATAGGCAATATAAGCCCCGTTATCATTCCAATGATTATCATATTTAAAATACACTTGCTTCGATTTTTTTTCTTGTAATAGTTCGTTTTTGCAAGTAATTAGATTTATTTTTGAGTTTGCGGTAATCGCTTCTATAATTTTATCGGTAATGGTTTTTTGTGCAGATCGTTGAATGTATTTTGGTAAATATTCAGGATAAATTTCTGCCTTTATCGGTGCAATAAGCACATAAAACTTAATGTTTCGACGATTTAATTCCATTGTTCTGTATTCCAACTCATTTACAATCATTTGAATACTATCGTTCGAAATGTCAAATTTACCTTCGTAAACATTACGTTCTTTGACATGATAATACAACCAATTATCAATTCCTAAAAGCACGTTTTCTGGCGCTGGAGATTTCCCCATCCAGAAATTAATGAGATTATTGGTGGATAAAAAGTCTTCTCTATACACAAAGTGATCGTTATACCATTTTTCGAACGCTTGAGGATATGAATCTAATTTTTTTAAATCTAGGTTAGGTTTTTTTGCTAATGCTCTGTTCTCGGATTTGCTAATTTCCCCAGATTTAAAAATGCCGAAAGTGTTCAAAAATAAAGGAATAGAGATAACAATTAAGAAAATACAGATTAGTGCTATGGAGTAAATTTTTGTGATTTTTTCTTTCATACCGACTAGAATCTAAAGTAGATAAATGGATTATATGAGTTGGTGATGAGCTGCATCGTTGAGTACAACAATCCGAAAATCAGAAAAAAGATGGAAGCTAATTGGTAGCTATGGAGGCTGATTGTAGAAAGAAAACTAATATGATTATTGTGGAAATTGTTCCATTTTTTAATAAGAGTTTCAAAAATTGGCGTTGCGCCCAGAAAAGCAATAGTAAGTATGATAATTGTGTCGTAATTTACAAACTCTAGTACAGAAATATTATTGAACGCAAAATCAAATTGCCCGAACATTGCTTTGATATATTTAATTGCATGGGCAAAATCGTTTGCACGGAAGAATATCCAAGCAAACAGCACGACAAGCAATGTGTACAAGTGCTGAATAATAGTTGGAAATCGTTTAATAAATTTTTCAAATCCAAGTCGTTCAATAATTAAGAAAAATCCATGAATTAATCCCCAAACTACAAAATTCCAAGCGGCACCATGCCATAATCCCGTAAGGAAGAAAACAATGGCTAAATTAACATACGTTCGAACGCCCCCTAATCGATTGCCACCCAATGGAATATACAAATAGTCGCGGAACCAAGTTGAAAGAGAAATATGCCAGCGGTGCCAAAAGTCTTTAATGGATTTTGCAATATATGGAAAGTTGAAATTTTCGAGAAACTCAAAGCCAAGCATTCTGCCTAAGCCCAAAGCCATATCTGAGTAACCAGCAAAATCGTAATATATTTGAACGGAATAGGCAATAATTCCAAGCCAAGCCATTGCAATAGATAATGAATGAGGATCTGAGTTAAATGCTTGATCTGCAATAAGAGCCATTGGATTGGCAATTAAAACTTTACGCATTAATCCGAGCATAAATCGACGAATTCCACTCGAAAATTTATCAACACTCATACTCCGTGATTCAATTTGCTTGTCTACATCTTTGTAACGAACAATAGGCCCAGCAATTAATTGAGGAAAAAGGGATAAATACAAGGTGAGTTTTGCAAAATTATTTTGTATATGTGCTTGATCTCTATATACATCAATCAAATATGACATTGCATGAAACGTAAAAAATGAGATTCCTATTGGCAATATAATTTTTGACAATTCTCCAGAGTAAAAGCCAGATTCCTTTAAATTAAAAACAATAAAATTTGCATATTTAAAATAGACGAGTAGCGACAAATTTAAAACTACACCAATTCCTAAAAAAATAGTTTTTCGTCGCTGGGTTTTTGCATAATTTACCAAAAGTCCAAAAGTGTAGTTTAACGTTACGGAAGTCATAAGAAGCGCTAAAAAACTTACTCCTCCCCATGCGTAAAAGAGCAAACTGGCAATTAACAAAGTGTAATTTTGGATTTTTTTTGGGCTTAAGTATGTGAGCAATAAAACCAAAGGCAAAAATAAGTATAAAAAAATTGGAGAGCTAAAAAGCATTATAGATATTTTTTAAGGATACGAAATTACAAAAAACTTTTAAATTGACTTACTTAGCTCTTGTTATTTGCTTTTGAAATTAACTTACACTATTAATAACTGATTTTTTCTGTTCAATTTTATTTAACCAGATAAAGAAACACAAACTAATACAGAAAAATCCTACTACAGCTAATACCGATAGACGCATATTTCCGGTTAGGGCTTCGATAATACCAAAACTAAAAGTACCGACAACGGTTGCAATTTTTTCCATAACATCGTAGAAACTAAAAAATGAGGTATGATCGTGAGTATCGGGAGGAAGCATTTTGGAGTAAGTAGAACGTGCAATTGCTTGACTACCACCCATTACCATACCGACAAAAAATGCCACAATTGTAAACCCAAGTGCATCAGTGACTAAATATGCACCAAAAATCACTAAAATCCAACCGATGGAAGAGAGTATGAGCGATTTTACATTGCCAATTCGTTTAGAAATTTTGACAAACATCCATGCGCCAACCATTCCTAAAAGTTGGATTAATAATATGGTTGGAATCAATATTTTGTCATCGAGATGAAGCTCTTTTTTGCCATAAATCGCCGCCATAAACATAACATTCAATACACCCATAATCATAAACAAATAGGCAAATAAAAAGACACGTAAATTCGGCATAGATTTTACTTGTTGGAAAACTTTTTTAAGCTCGTGGTATCCTTTCATTAATGTTTTTCCTTTTTTAGATCTATTTCCCAATGTGTATTTAGGAAGTTTTAAAAAAGTAATCAACGAGAATCCAAGCCACCAAACACAAACAGTGACAAATGAGATTCGAGCAGGTAAGGTTTTATCGACAATGCCAAAAATTGATGGCTTCATAATCATAGCTAAATTCAGTAGCAAAAGAATCACACCACCGAGATATCCCATTGCAAAGCCATTTGCACTGATGCGATCCTGATCTTCGGGTGGCGCAATTACGGGCAAAAAGGAGTTGTAAAAGACGATGCTTCCAGTGTAACCAATGGTTGCCAAGACAAAAAAGATGATTCCAATATTAATGGTGGAAGGGGTGAAAAAGTAGAGCATTCCGCATGATAGAGCTCCCAATATGGTGAAAAACCGCATAAATCCTCTTCTACGTCCTGTATAATCGGCAATGGAGGAGAAAAATGGAGAAAATAATGCAACGACTAAATATGACAGTGCAATTGCCCATGAATATAATACTGAGTTGATAATATCAAAACCAAAAAATGAAACAACAGAACTTCCTCCTGCGGATGTCATTTTTTCGTAAAACACAGGAAACACTACGGATAGTACAGTAAGCTGATACACAGAATTCGACCAATCGTACATTACCCATGCTCGGATTACCTTTTTATCTCCTTGGACAATCTGCTTACTTCGATCGATTTTTAACTTCATAACCCTCGTTTTTTATGCAAATATAGTGATAAAGTAGCAAAAGTGATAATAGGGAAGGGGGAACAGTAAATTGAACGTACAGATAATTTTTTATATCGAGGTTTTGAAAATATATTACAAAATCACACTTATCCAAATGTGTTAATTCAGAAAATATTATTTTTCAACAGTTAAGAATACACTTCACAAGGAATACCCAAACTTTCGACACGAGAGGCGATGTAATTCATCTCTTCTACGGATAGTTTTTGTAAGTTGCTTGCAGGAGTTTCTCTATCAATAGGATAAATAATTACTTTTTTAGGTTTTATGACAGCAATTTTACCGAGCCATAAATCTAGTTCTTTTGGGGAGGCGTTGTCGATGATTTCTCCATTGAAATCTCCTTTTAAAAAGAGCGATTGAATGATTAATTTACCTTTAAACTCAGTTAAATTTGCGACAATTTCTTCTATTGAAATTGGTTGAAAAGGGCGGTTAATTGTGTTAAACATCTCTTGTGAACCCGCATCTAACTTCATCATTACGTTATCAAGTTTTAATAATGCAGATCTAACTTTTGGATTAAAAGCAATGGTTGAGTTTGAAAGACATGTTGTTTTAGCTTCAGGAAAATATTGATCTCGTAAATTGATAACATCGTTTACAATTTCACTAAACTCTGGATGCATTGTGGGTTCGCCATTACCAGCAAAAGTAATACTGTCGATAGATTTTTGTTCTTTTACAAGCTCTTTTAACCGAGTTTCAAGAGTTGAAATAATATCATTGTGAGTATAAACATTTGCTGCAATATCGAT
This sequence comes from Bacteroidota bacterium, assembly GCA_037130365.1. Classification (GTDB taxonomy): domain Bacteria; phylum Bacteroidota; class Bacteroidia; order Bacteroidales; family WCHB1-69; genus JBAXTE01. The sequence continues at coordinate 137,684 of JBAXTE010000003.1, read as the reverse complement.
TATTTCTTTTCCCCAACCACATTCGCAATAGACACAATTAAAGGTGCAAATTTTTAATTTTCCAGGTAATAAATTTACGCCCAAAGAAGACCCCAATCGCCGACTTTTAATAGGACCAAATACAATTTCATTCCACAAAATTCCACTCATAATCTTTTGATTTTTATAGTGCAAAAGTACTCTTTTTTATTCTTCCCCATTTTATATAGAATAAAAAAGGCGGACAAAAAATGCCCGCCTTTCAATAGTTAGTATTCTTTTTATTGAGCAAGTGTAAATCTCACACTTATTCCGCTGTTAATATTTGAATTTGGGAATTGGTTAGAAACATAAGGAGTGTTTAATACTTGATCGTAGAAAGCTCTAATAGTAAACTTTTGACTTAATTGATAATCGGCAGAAAGGTTAATAGATATCACTCGTTGTCCTGCTGATATTTGATTTACGCCTTCGATAAGCTTACGAAGAATAGTTTTATTTTCTCTAATGGAAACATCTGCTTTGATATTTAAATCACTTTTAATTTTCTTAGCTACACCACTAAAGTTAAAGGTAAGAGAAATGTCTTTAAAACGATAACCTAATCCAAAGACATATTCTGTACTAGTTAATTCAGTAAGTTGACCGTTGGAAAATGTTAAAGCAATATTTCTCGATTTTTTTATTTCAGCTTTAGCAAGAAGACTGTTTTTGAGAGCCATATCAAAATTCAACAATGGACTAAATTGTTCATTGATAGAAACTTGAGCGATTTCTTTCTGTGGAATAAAGTTGTTAAGCGCATCTTTTACATATTGAAGGCCATCTTTATCGGCATTATACCTAATATTGGTGGTATATGATCCTACAGAAAAGTTGTTATTATAAGCATGCGATACAGAGAATGTTTGAAAAATGTCTTTAAACCATTTTAGTTTTGTAAGCCCATTGTATGTCAATCGCCAGTTAGGCATTGGGATAGCAGGGAATGCTGTTAAGCCAACTTTATCAGGAGATTTTCCGCTGTAAGCTGCTATAAATGCAGGAATAAGAACATCTTGCGAAGTTGGTCCATAACCAGTTGGGAAATTAGTTACTGGGTCAGTTCCTGTAGAGTTAGAATTTAGGCCAGCTAATCGTTCAGCGATAGTAATTCTGTATGCTTTAAGATTGCTAAAGTTTTGATTGGAATAATCCTTAGCATCACTCACAAAAGCTGTATTTAATGCAAAGAATGTTACACTAAAGCTCCCAGTAGTTTGTGGAGAAAAAATGCCATAATCTCCTGCAGCATTTGCTTTTATAAATGCTGATTTATTTTCTGTGTAAGTCCGATTTGCCGTGATTTCAATTTTTAAATCTTTGATTGGTTCTACCGAAGCTCGAATATTTAAGTTCTGATTATATTTAACCAAATATGGGGAGTTAAATAACGAGTCTTTTGTGATCCATTGTTTCCGCTGAGCTTGGCTAACAATATCAGATTGAGCACCAAAAACATAATCCCATCCTGGCGAGTTTAATGTTGGATCATTGCCAAAGTAAACGGGGCTACTTACAAAACCCGGAAGTGTGATTCCATTGCCTTCTGTATAACTAAACGTTACATTTTTAAGCATCATAGCCACTTTTAAAGTATTGTCGAGAATTGATTTTAGGACATTTGTCTTCTTTACAGCAGTATCGTTAGAAGCCGTGCCATTATCTAAAGTTTTGGCATTTGGTTTTTTATTTTTAGGAGCAGTCTTACTATTTTTAGGATTGTTTTTATTTGCGTTGTTATTCTGTTCTTGTGATATTTTTTTCAGATATGAAACCTTGTTGTAAAGTGTTTGCATATTTAAGGTACCATTAAACTGAATAGTGTTAGAGTTTTCGATATTATTACCCAAGCGTTGAAGTGAAATTGGAGGCGCAACCCAGCTATAAGTACTTGAATATCGAGCATTTGCTGAAATCCAATTAAACAACGGAATTTTGTTGATTGGAATTTGATAGTTTACACTTGCCGTTTGGTTAAAGTTATTTATTCTACCAGCATCCATTATATTTTGGATAATTGAATCTTTTTTGTCTTTTGTATCAATTAATCCTTGAGGTTCGTCAACTCTAGCCATTGTAGTTGCTTGATATTCAACTTTTAAAGCCTGTGTAATATCCCAACGTACATTATAGGTTCTACTCCAATCGAACGTTTTCATATAGGTAGGTTCAATAATTACCAAACCAACACTTTTATTTCGAAGCTTGGCTTCATTAAATTGGCGGTTCATTTCGGATCTAAAGCTAATTACTTTTGGAAAGATGTAGAAATTAAAATCGCGGAGAATTGCCAAACTTTTATGTTTTGTAATAAAGCGAACGGTAGAAAGTGGTCGGAAATTTTTTGGATTAGCAGTATAATTATAGCCAATTCCTCCACGATAAGTTTTACGGTTATCGTATTCTATGTTAATATTTCGGGTGTTTATTTCCGAATATGCATAAGTTAGATCGAGGTTTTCAACATCATAAATTTTGGGTTTTGATTCCGCACCACGTTCTTTACGAATATTCATCAAATTGATGTTTTTTCGCTCTGTAAAATCTTGAGTAAGATGTTTAATTGAATCTCGCTGAGCCACACTTGAGTATGTGTCTAAATCTGATTGTAATTTTGTATCTGGATTTAAAGGGTTATATTCTGGGGTGCTAATTATTTGAGAATAGTCGTAATGCACTGGAATCTTAACATTCCATTTTTTTGGCAAGAACTTACCCGCTTCAATATTGGTTGCAATATCAAAAGAGGTGATATATTCTTTTTGTCGTTCATTAATTTTTTTCTCCAGACTTCCAAAACCAGGAGTACTCGTAGAACCAGCAAAAACTACATCGCCCAAATCTGCTAATGTCGCTCGAACTCTTGCCGTAGCGGCCCATCCACTATTTTGAATAAAATCAGTAAGTCGAAGTTCATTTATCCAAATTTCCGCAGATTTTGGTAACATATCATCGTGATCTGATAGAGTTTTCTTTTTCGGATTTCTAATTCCAAGCATAATTACACGAACATCACTAATGTTTGGCGTTCCTACTACTGTAATTTTATTGATACCATCATATTCTGAATACGGATTTGCATTGGTATAGTTAGCTCCATTTCTGATACTGATATTTCTATTTTGCTTAGCATCTACAAGTTTTGAAAGTTGAATAATCATAGAATCTGGCCAAATAAGTTCAGCATTATCAGCTGATGTGTACCAAGGAGTTACATTTAATGGCATTTCGTATTCATAATAGTTTTCGCTAAAGTCAGAACCCACACGAATAAACATCGTTAAGTCACCACTATTTAAGGCTTCATTTTCTTTCAGTTTTTCGGTATGAGTAAACAGTTTTAAACTACCAAATTGACGAAAATCGAAGCTTGTAGTTTTATATACTGCTCTAGCATCTCCATCTAAAAGGTTCGATACCCTAAGCGAGAGCGATTGTTCGTTGAGTTTGTAAAGGTTTTGCGACCACATTTGTTCACGTTCAATGCCAGGAGGAATTACATAAGGAATAGGAACTCTTTTTCCATTTTCCTCAATATTTACGGTTGAAGAATTAAATCCAGTTTGGTCGTCGCCTCCAGGAATATAAGCACCATTGGTAAGCAAATCTTTAGTGTATTTTCTCCATTCACCTCTAACTAATTCTAATGTGGCAAAACGGAATATTGTAGGATCATAAAAATCCTTAGCAATCATACGCATAAATCGGATGGAGTTAAAGCCTTGAATATTTCCTACAACTTTTTGAGGATCTCTAATTGGAATTTTTACTTGATACCATTTAACAGTAGTTGTACTGCCATTGGGAACTTGAACTGTAGTTGTATAAATATCGGCAATATAATTTTGACCAATATTCATGTTATTTGGATCTAAGGTTAGTGTATATTGATAATATCTTTCCTCTTCGCTCAAAGTATTGTCTTTGTTAATATCTTCGATGTTTGGCAGCGTTGTAGCCATCGTTGGATAGGCCTCTGGGTTGATATTGTCTGTTGGAGAGTTTCCTTCTATACCATTGAATTTTTTATATCGCTCAAGAATTTTTATATCTTGACTGTCGTAATCTGTTCCTCTAAAATAGTGGTAATTATCACTTGATGGGTCATTGTTTGCATTTGAATATGCTTGACTGCCTGTTCCTAACGATCCGTTGTTAGCAATAAGTTGTAAATAATTTATTGCAAAGAAAGAACGTTCGTCCACATCAGAAAGACCATCATAACCAACATCCTGATAGCTACGAGAAAGTGGATCATTATCAAAAGCATTTACTAATGATTGTAAAGTGGGAACTCTACCCCAAATAGTAGTATCTACATTTTGTACAGTTGCATTTACTGGGAGACCATTTTCAAAACTCTTTCTTCCATCTCTAAGGATATCTTCAGAAATATCACCCAAATGAAAAATCAATTTACCACCCGAAGAATTTGGATTATTAATAAATGGATCCATCATCCAGAATTGAATATATTCTACATTGGTAGCATCAAAATCGGTAGATTCAATTTTTCGCATAATTCCAGCCCATCGAGTTTGTGGGTCTTTTAAGGTGCCATCTGCATTCAATCCTCGAGAAATTCCGTTAATTCCAGCAACATCAAAATTATATGGACCACGTTCGTTAGGATAATAGGCAAAGTTTAAGACTGCAATATTGGTAACTTGATTGTTCTGATTTTCTTTATTTGGAAATATTTCTGTTTGTAAAACTTCTCTAGCATAAGGTGTTGATTGATCATCCTTGGTAATATTGCTAGGAGTTGCACTATTGTCGCGATAGAATATTGGATCGATAATATACCAAGCAATTTTTGCTCTGTTATAACCGTAAACTAATCCGCTTGCTGGAGCTGCTTCGGGCCATAAACCAGCTTGGGTTTGTCCTTGAGGTGTAGAAGCTAAAAACCAAGAACCTATACTTTTAATATCAATAGACGACTTACTGCCTTCAAAATCATCGATGTAAGTGGTTCCTGATTTTCCAATTGCACTGGAATGACCAGGAATAAAATGAGCAAATTCACCATCGAAAGTGATGTTTGATTCCGTTTTAGTGCTATAGAAAGGAAGTTTATCTAATAATTTTGTAAGCAATCGAGATTTAGTGCGATACGAAATATCCATCCCCCAAATTGTATTGTTGATTGGTTCGTCGCCATAGTTAATTTTCTGGGTGATAGGACGTTCTTTTAAATTTAAAATGGTAGCACCCACATTAAAATCCTTGTTAATCATCTGGTTAATGTGCATTCCCATCATTGTTTTGGTTTGCATATTAAAGGTCGATTGATTTTCGAGTGCAATATTAATTGGGGTTCCAGAATTTAAAATTCCTTCGTTTATAATTTTAACTCTACCCAAGGTGTAGTCAACGGTATAATCGGTGTTTTCTACCAAAACAATACTTCCAGCAGTTACTTTTACGGAACCCTGAGGAACATTCATTGCATTGAGGGAAATATCTGAACCAGATTTTGATTTATACATTCCTTCTAAGTAGAACTTATTACGATCTGGATATTGCTGTGCTTGCTGTTTTGTTAACGAATAAAGAGAATCGAAAGAGTACTTATCTGCAAGTGTTTGATCGGTTAGTAGAGTACGTAAGTCTTTACCGAATGGCTCAACAGTTGGAAAATAGATTCTTCCATTCGACGATTGAATGGTTCCTCCTTGCGTTGCGGCATTATCTATAAAATCAAAAACTCCATCGGGTGTAGGATCTCCTTGGTAATTAACTCGGTCGAGGCCCATTAATCGGATTAGAGGAATTCCTTTTTGAGCTCCTTCGTTAAAAAAACCTGTTGGAATTCCGCCATCATCACCAGAAAATAAAATGTTTAATCTAAAATCTTCACTGTTTACCTGAAAAGCACTTAACGAATAGACGTTTTTCATCATCAATTTCCACAATGTACTTCGTGTATTTAATGAAGATGATTTTAAAAGCTTGGTAACAATATTTGATGGTGGATTTATTTCGTTCGAAAATTCACCCACTTGATAAACAGTGGTATCTCCAGAAATGGTATATTGAAAAGCAACAGCCAACACCTGATCACTATTTAGTGCAGAGTTAAGAGAGATAAATCCTAATTTGCTATTAAATGAATATTCTGAGGGTTGGAGTTTTCGTGCACTTTCTACTTTTTCGAAATCAACACCAGAAGTTAAACCACCTAAGTATACACGAAGGTAATCGCCTACTAAATTGATGCTTCTTAATTTATTTGTGTCTAATAATGGATTCGTTAAAAAATTATTCACAATATTATTTGGATAATCAGATGCTCCCATTGTGGGCAATATTAATGGATTTGAAGGATGATATTCTCCCAAATCGGTAAGCGCAATAATGTTTCTGTTTTCCGTTGTGGCAGCTCCAATGTTTGTTCTCCAAACCTCAATTTTTGTAATATTTACTGGAGAACTTATCAAGGGCATATTTGATAAATATCGATTGTAATTTTCGTAAAAGAACTGCGAAACAAAGAAATGCTTATTTTCTTCGTATTGATCGGCTTTAAAATTAAATTGATTTGTTTGTGCACCGCCAGTTACGCTAATGTTCTGACTTTGACCTTTTTGCTCCGAAAATACGGAGGTGATTGTGGTTTTTCCAAACTGCAAAGAGGTTTTAATCCCAAATAAACTCTGACTACCTTGTATTAAAACAGAATTAAGCGGTAAGGTGACATCACCAGCTTCAATAAGCTTAACAATCTCATCTTCTTTTCCTTCGTACTTTAATTTTAGCTTGTTTTCAAATTCAAAAGTTGCTTGAGTGTTATAATTGGTTTTAAATTCAATTTTATCCCCAATTTTTGCAATCACACTCATCTGAATTTTTTCGTCGAAGTTAAAATTGGTGGTTTTTCGTTGGCGAATATCTAAAGCCGGGTCGTCACGACGATTATGGATTACGCCAAAGATTAATTCTGCGGATCCAGAAGGACGAATATCAATAACATTACTTCCAAAAATACTTTCAAAGACTTCACTTTTTATCTTCAGCTGAGGAATTAATCCGCCACTAATACCAGAGCTAACACTAGATGCTCGCTCTCTCCAGTATTGTTGCAACCCTTTATCAATATCGTATTGGTTGTACTCCTCAGGAGTCATTATAGTAGGATTTCCTTGGTTAATATTCCCAATTTTAGGCTGAATAATGTATTGATTGGTGGCCGTATCAAAGACTACATCAGTTTTAAAATTTGAAGGATTATCAAGATATAATGGATGATCTGGAGTCGAACCATCAGGGTTTTGTGGTAGTGGATAGGTGAGATTGGTATCTGGTGGCGTAACAGTTTGATATTCTGGTTTTTGAAATGGTTTGTTTGTGAGAGACCCACTCATAATACTATACGCCGAAAATGAGATAAATGAAACCCCTGCAATTGCGATAATATATTTAATAACTTTTTTCAAGTTTCCCTTAGTTTAATATGTTTAACATTCAATTATAAAATTTGAAGTGCTTTTTTAATCAACACTTCAATCGATAACTCTGATCCTTCGGCTTTGATGATTTTTGATAGTGCAATATCAGCATTGTTTTTAACAAAACCCAACGAGACTAAAGCCAATAACGCCTCATCTTTATTTGTATTGTGTGCAGTTAAGATTTTATCTAATGCAGAAACATCTTTATCTACTTTATCTTTAAGGTCGAGGACTACGCGTTGGGCTGTTTTTGCCCCAATTCCTTTTATTCCTTGTAATAATTTGCTGTTTTCGTTTAATATTGCCGCAGTTAGTTCATTGGTATTCATTGCAGAAAGCATCATACGGGCGGTATTCGTTCCAATTCCACTAACAGTAATTAGCTGGCGGAATAAAATTCTTTCTTTTTCGGTATGAAATCCATAAAGCATGTGTGCATCTTCTCTAACGACCAAATGAGTGAGTAATTTGCACGATTCATTTGCTTGTGGTAATTTACTGTATGTCTGCAATGAAATATGAATCATATATCCAATACCATTGCTCTCAATAAGGGCGAATGTGGGATTTTTTTCGACAAGAATTCCTTTTACAAATGCTATCATAAATTTATATTGTTGATGGCCCAATCTAAAGCTGAATCAATCATCTGTTGGGGCGGAAGGTTAATTAATCCATTATCTATCAATGTTTGAGTTGCTACTCGTGCATTAGAAATATCATTTTGGGCTGTTTCGAATACTTGATCATACGAAATATTTATTCGAGCAACTCCGTCGGCAATAGCTTGCATAGCGACTTTTGCAGCTACATAAGGAAAAACATTAGCTTCTTCCATGGTAGGAACAATATTATTGGGATCAATTCCACGATGTTGTGCAAATTTTGCCAATGCGTGTGCCGCTGCAATTGCCATAGAATCAGTAATTTTTGAAGCTCTTACCATTAATGCTCCTTTTAATATTCCAGGAAACCCAATGGAGTTATTCACTTGGTTTGGAAAATCACCTCTTCCTGTTGCTACAATATATGCACCCGCTTCAATGGCTGCATGTGGATATATTTCGGGGACTGGATTTGCACAGACAAATACAATTGCTTTGGTGTTCATTCTGCGAATCCAATCTGGTTTAATTGTATTTGGACCAGGTGCCGAAAGCGCAATTAAAATATCTGCATTTGTAAAAGCTTCTTCTATTGATGTTATTCCTAGCGGATTAGTGATTTGACAGAGTTTCCAAATAGGATAATATCGTTCATCGTTCTGATAATCTTTTCGTTGATTATGCAAGGAACCATCTTTATCAAAAATAATAATATTTTCGGGTTTAGCACCTTCGGTAATGAGCAATCTGGCTATAGTAGAATTGGCAGCGCCAGCCCCATAAAGAATTATTTTAGCCGTACTAATTTCCTTTTCGGCAAGGATAAGTGCATTAATAATTCCTGCTAAAGTTACACAAGCCGTTCCCTGAGCATCATCGTGCCAAACAGGAATTGAGCATTCTTGGCGTAAAACATCCAAAACTTTATAACAATTTGGCTGCGAAATATCTTCTAAATTTATTGCACCAAAACTATATTGGCACATTTTAACAAAATCAATTATTTTTTGAGGATCATTCTCTCCATTTTTATCTTTACTGTCGATACACAAAGCCACTGCATCAACACCTCCAAGATATTTCATCAGATAAGCCTTTCCTTCCATAACTCCTAAACCACCTGCTGGAGTGCAATCGCCATCACCCAGTACGCGAGTGGAATCGCTAACTACGGCCACTAAATTACTGCGATTACTGAGAGCAAATGACTGATTATGATCATCGCGGATGGCTGTTGAAACTGCAGAAACACCCGGAGTGTACCAGACATTAAACCAATTTGTGCCAATTACGGGCGCTTTAGGGAGTGTTTGAATTTTTCCTTGATAAAAATTGTGAGCATCAAGAGATAATTTTTTTAAAAACAGTGTTTTGCATTTAGACTTTTCGTCTGCGGTGAATGAATCAGGAATCACCTCGTCTAGATTGTCTAATGTACTGTTTAATTGCTTCATCGTTAATTTGAACCAAGTCTTAAATTATCAAAAACGGTCAATTTTAATGGGTAAAGTTACGTAGATTTTCTTAATATAAAAAAACCTTTTTTCAAGTTTTGTTACAACTCTAACAATCAGCTGTTTGTAAATTAAAACAATGTGTTGAATATTCAAAAAATAAATATTATCTTCGCACCAATTTAACAATTAATACTAATAATAAATATTTATGGGACGACAGATTAAATTTTGTTTGGTTTACCGAGATATGTGGCAATCTTCGGGTAAATATGTGCCTTTAGCAAGCCAATTAGTTCAAGTTGCACCGGCAATTATTGAAATGGGTTGCTTTGCCCGTATTGAATCTAATGGTGGAGCATTTGAACAAGTTAACTTACTTTTTGGTGAAAATCCAAATACAGCAACTCGCGAATGGCTGAAACCCTTTAATGATGCTGGAATTCAGACTTTAATGCTCGAAAGAGCACTTAATGGAATTAGAATGTATCCAGTTCCTGCCGATGTTCGCCAATTAATGTATAAAGTAAAGAAAGCTCAAGGAGTTGATATTTCTCGTTCATTTTGTGGATTAAATGACCATCGAAATTTAGAACTTTCCGTAAAATATGCTAAAGAGGCAAATATGATTTCTCAAGCGGCATTAAGCATCACTCATTCCGATATTCATACGGTGGATTACTATATGGGTGTGGTTGATAAAGCAGTTGAATATGGCGCAAACGAAATTGGTCTTAAAGATATGGCTGGTGTAGGTCGTCCGCACACACTCGGCTGTTTAGTAAAAGCAATAAAAGATAAATATCCTCATATTATAGTTCAATATCATGGACATACTGGTCCTGGTTTTGCCATGGCTTCGATGCTCGAAGTTGCTAAAGCGGGTGCCGATTATTTAGATGTTGCGGTTGAACCGCTTGCTTGGGGAATGGTGCATCCAGATGTTCTTGCTGTTCAGGCAATGCTTAAAGATGCTGGATTTGATGTTCCAGAAATCAACATGAAAGCATACATGGAGGTTCGTCGATTAACTCAGTCTTTTATCGATGATTTCTTGGGATATTTTATTGATCCACGAAATCGTTTTATGACTTCTCTCCTAATTGGATGCGGTTTGCCTGGTGGCATGATGGGTTCTATGATGGCTGATTTAAAAGGAGTTCATTCGAGTATAAATCAAACACTTCGCGAAAAAAATAAACCAGAGCTTTCTACCGATGATTTATTAGTAATGCTTTTTGATGAAGTTTCATATATATGGCCAATGCTTGGAAATCCGCCACTTGTAACTCCATTTAGCCAATATGTAAAGAATATTGCATTAATGAATATGATGTCGCTTGTAAAAGGCGGTGCTCGTTTTGGAATGATTGACAATAATTCTTGGGATATGATTTTAGGTAAAGCAGGGATACTTCCTGGAACGTTGGCGCCAGAAATTATTGAACTTGCAAAATCAAAAGGACTTGAGTTTTACGAAGGTGTTCCTCAGGACAATTATCCAAACGAACTCGATAAATATCGTAAGGAAATGATTGATAATAATTGGGATTTTGGTCCTAATGATGAAGAACTTTTCGAATTAGCTATGCACGATCGTCAGTATCGTGATTATAAATCGGGGGTTGCTAAAAAGAGATTTGAAGAGGAATTAGCTAAAGCAAAAGAAGTTGCAAACGCCCCAGTAATTATAGAGAATACAGTTGCAAATAATGGCGCTTCAGATGCTAAATGGGAAACAAAATACCCTAATGCAAAGCCAGTTACTTCGCCAGTAAAAGGACAATTGCTCTGGGAAGCTGATTTTCAACAAAACTCCATGCCAATTCCAATTGGAACCAAAGTAAAAGAAGGTGAATCGGTTTGCTATGTAGTGACTTATTATGGCACCGAAGAGGTTAAATCTAATTTTGATGGAAAAATTGTGGCAGTATTGAGCAATCAAGGAAAAACTGTAAATAAAGGAGATGTTTTACTTTTAGTAGAGTAAAATTCAATCGAATTAATGAATACAAAAGAGCCTAATTAGGCTCTTTTGTATTCATTTTGCCCAATCAAAAATCTTGTTTTGTATTTTGATTTTCAACACTTTTTGCCCCAGCCCTAAATGGTGAAGTGTTGAAAATCAGAGCTTTTGATGTTTGTTTTGTATAAATATTTCCCTTTCGCAGCACTATACTTTATGGACTTTCGACTTTATAGCCTTTTCACTTTACAGACTCAATATATTACTACCAATTTCACACTTTTCCTCAAAATATCTGGCACAACCACCGTGGCGTGATAAACTGATGTTGCTAAATTGCCAAGGTTTACTGTGGCTATTTTTGTAGCACCGGTAAGTGGAAATTTTGCAACCTCTTGTCCTATCATATCATACAGTTGCATTACAGTTCCTTCGGGAATTTTGGCATTAAATCGAACGTTTACAATTCCATTGCACGGATTGGGATAAATTTCAAAATCTAAATTACTATAATCTGGCAAGGGGCAGTTTCCTACAGTAACAGTAACCGAATCTCTGGTTTCATCAAATTTAAAGTCTTTTTGTACCAATAAGTAACTTGTGGTTTGGGTGGGGCTAACCGTAATTTGAGCAGTGGTATCGAGTATGTTTCCTTGCATATCATACCACCAATATAAATATTCATCTCTTCGGGGAGTGCCAATAGTAATGCTATTTCCAACCTCTACACATGTTTCCAAACCTGCATCCGCCGTGTAAATTGGTGCATCGCACGGATAAACTGCTACATCGTCGATGAGGTAGTAACTGGGCATATACAAAGAATCTATCTGATTTATTAGGTTCGGTAACATATATACCGTAACCGAATCATCAGGCACAAAACTCGTAATATGAATCCATCGTTCGTTTCCTTGAGCAATAAAGTTTCCTTCTATTTTTACCCAATTTATAGTATCGTTTAAAACTGCCCCATGGTAATTTATTTGTGGATGTAGTTGGTATAAGCTTGTATCGCCTGCACCTTCGTAGAAAATTGAATCAGAAGATAAGTAAGCACTAATTTTATTAGTTGCATAATTAAGTGTATTTGATGAAAAAACAAAATGATAACCAATAAATTTGATAAAAAAAGATACTCTATAACATGTGTTTTGGTGTAAACTAATTCTTGACTTACCTGTTAATGCTTCTCTGTAATTTGTAAAAATATCACCATTTACGTAAATAAAAAAACCAGAAAAACCACAGCCACTTCTGGCATGTATTTCATTAATTAAATGAGACCAGAAAGTGTTAGAATCATTTATCATACAACAATGGTAGTAATCAGTACTTGTATTAGTAGCTATACATCCTGCCGACCAATTGTCAGCAAATTGTATTTGGGAATAAATGTTTGGGCAATTAGAATATTCCTCCAAACTTGGATTAAGTACTAAGTTTTGGGCAAAACAAATGTTTATGGATAATATTGAAAAAATGAATAACTTTTTCCACATCGTTGGTATGTATATATTAAACGAGGAAATCCTATTAGATTTCCTCGTTTAATTAAATTTATTCAATAATCAATTTTTCAGCCTTTTCATCAGATAAATCACTTCTAACTAGCTTAATAAAATAAACTCCTTTGCATAGTTTTGAAGTATTGATGATGAATTCGGATGAACTAGATGTGTTTGCTGTTTTAAGTAATTCACGACCTTGTATATCATAAATCACAGCAAAAGCAATATCCAATGCTCCAGTTATAGTAACTTGTTCGCGAGCAGGATTTGGGTAGATTGTTATTTCGTTGTTTTGAAAACCTAAAGATTTAATAATACTTTTTGGTTTTACTGGTTGATCTTGAGGTGATCTATAAAGCATAACCCATGCTGTAAACACACCATAACCACCTTGTATATGTTGCTGATTTGCAATGTCTAAAAGTGTAGTGCGTTCATCGGAGGTTAGCTCAAACCGTCCTTTTGCCCAGCTTTGTAAATAGATGGTATAAGCAGTTTGTTGGTTGCGCTCAATTAAATTTGCTGGCACAATAGAGTTGTTGGTTTCTGCGGCTTCATCTATACGATTTTCTGCAATAAGCTTATTTACTCTGTCAAACAATATAATGGAGGTAGTTTGAATTGGATTGTCGGTAACTTCAGAAAAAGCATCAGCCGAAACAGCCATATTATCGTTTTGAGTTGCTGCAAAATAATTTGCTGCCTGATAGTATTGATTTTCTTCGGAATCGAGACTAAAATTTTGTATTACATTTTCTCCTTCTGAAATTGTACCGCCTACCATTGCATTATTGCCTCCAAAAACGTATGGAATCCAAATAATACCGTCGTACCCACATCCTTGAGGAACAGGATTTGAAATTAAAGTAGCGGTAAAGCCTCCTGTAACTGAATATTCAGGTGTGCCAGGTAGTAACGTGTAATTTTGAAGTTGATTGTCATAAGTCCAAGTAGTAGCAACAGCAACCGAGCCTTGTACTCTATATCTGCCAGCAACAAATGGATAGTTCCAAGCGTTTCTATTCACCCATCGTGGAGCTACTATTCCTTGGTTGCCAATGGTAGCGGCGTCTAAACGAACACCGTAAAAATTGTAATTCATGGTATTGCTTTTAATAGGTGAAGTAGTGCACAAACCACTCATGCGAATACCCATACCAAGTCTGGTTAAGGTATTGCTACACAAGTTGGTTTTAGGCGATGCAAGCACATAAATTCCATTTAATCTAAGTGCTTGAGTAAGATCAGTGCCTGCATAAGAAGGGGTACTAACCACGTTCTTTTCGATGTAAGTATTGTTGCCGTTTTCTACACGAATGCCACTGTATATGGTGCTTCCACCTAAATTGTATCCGCTTAAAGTAATGGTATTTCCATAGATATATGGTATTTGACGCTCGTAACCCGGAGGTCCAATTGGTATAACGCTACGGTCTTTAACATTAGTTAATAGAATTCCATTGGTAAATGTTCCAGTAATGGTGTTTTTACGTATTGTGGCACCATAACATTCTTGCTGAGTTGCATTTGCTACAGCAATTCCTGTTGCCGCATTATACAAACTATTACTATCTACAACTAATCTGGTGTTTGTAAAATCGTTAATCAACAAGCCATAAGGCGAACTTTCAATTCTGTTTTTTGTAAAATCAATATTTCTAGTAGAGTTTGAAGCTATAAATGTAGCAATCAAGCTATTAGAAGTAAAAGTATCACAAATTACTTTAATATTCGACTGAAATTGTTGTAAAACTCCAATTACACAATTATTGAAAAGGTTAGTGTAAATTGTACTCCCAGAATTATAGCCTCCAATATTTACGGTATAGGTACTAGTACTAGTTCCTGTAATTTTTACGCCATATCCAGTATTTGCACCAGTCGCAGGTAAATTGATAAAGTTGTTGTTATACACATTTACATTCGAGGTCGAAATATTTATACCAAAGTCGAGGTAACTGAATTTGTTCTTAGTTGCTAATGCGGTATTTCCAACAGTAACATTCGACATATTAGTAATTTCGATACCAGAGATACTTCTTCTTGTGGAGTATGGTGCATGCAAATTGAAAGGAATTATGCCAGCTTCATCATCAGTGCTATAAAATCTGCAATTAGAAATGGATAATGGGTTGCTTCCCGAGAAGTTTTTAATAACAATTCCTTTCAAATTTAGCTGAAAAAAAGTATTGGAACTGTTTACAATTGCTCCATTTTCGGAAACAATAGCATTGAAAGCATCTCTGATTGTTGAATTATTTTGAGTTACCACACTAGCAAGCGGGTTTGATACATAAATTCCGTCCCACATATAGCCACATCCTGCTCTTACCATTGTAGCGTTAATATTGAATGTATATGGGGGATTCACAATAATTTTTGCTTCTTGCCCCATGTATATTTCGGAATTGCTAGCATTAATATTGTTATTAATAACAATAGTTCCATTAAAAAAATATGCAGTGTCTGGCAAAAGTGAAGTAATAGTATCATCGCTTAGTACTATTTCGTTTCCTTCAGGTTTGTTGCAACATTTCCAGAGCTTAATAGTGTCCGCTCCAAATTCAGTTGTTACAATTAAAAATGTTGGTTGATAATAACTCATATTATTTTGATACCATTGAACAATAATAGATGAGTTGTTATTCATAATTATTGAACCTACATTAGTTGGATAAATTGTCCAATTATATGTCACTCCCTCGTAGATTGGTTCAACAGTATAAGCTATTGTATCTGTAAGACATAACGTCTTACTACCTATGATATTAACCACTGCGTTTCTTTGTCCTTTCACCATAAATGGCAACATTATCATGGTTATAAATGTTGCTAATACCAGTCGCCTAAGAGGTGAGTAAGTATGAGTATAAGGACACATACCACTTCTTCGTTTTTTCATTTGTTTTTGGTGTTTGTTAATACTAATTTTAAATTGTCGCTGTAAACGTAATACATTTTTATCGAATCTCAAAATTATTTACAAATAAAATATAAATAAATATATTTGCAACTTCTCAATGTTTTAAAACACATCAATTAGCTCTTTTGTTGAGAATTTTCATAATTTTTAAAAAGAAGAATTTGTTTGACTTTGTCGCTTAAATAGTCTATATATTAACACATATTTAATATAACGTATTACTTTTTATGATTTTTACAAAATATTTAGAAAGTTGTTTAGGTGGGAAAATTCGCTCTGAGTTTCAAATCTAATACCGTATGCTAATATGATTTAGTGCAATAAATCAAAAAATAATCAATAGTTCATATTAGCATCGAGCATTAAACCCCGCTTAGCAGCGAGGGCAGGCCCCGTAAAAAAACGAGGGCATACCATACTAAATTTCAAATTGTCCAGTGTGCTATTTTGAATTAAGATTTGGTATAAACACCGATTTTAATATTTCATGCGACTGCAATCCGCTAAAATGGTCTAGGTGAAACCGATAATAGTATAACATTTCATCTAAATATTGATTTCGAGCACTTAGGGGCTCTAAGTTATTTCCACATTGGTCAACAGAAACAGTCATATAATAATGAAGCATTTGCGAAGACGATTCAGAAAAAGCACCTTCAATAGGAAGTGCACTTGATACAAAATGAGAATGTTGAATGCTAAATATTGAGTTTGTTTTAGTGAAATTATCAACAGGTGTTATTCCTAAAAAAGTAGTAAATTTGGTGATAAACCAAAGGTGAAAATCTGCAATTATTCTATTAGATTGAGAAAAATATTGAATAGAATGTTCTACAAAATGATACAAGGATGCATCAACCATTGGTTTTGAAATAACTTTATGAATAAATTCTGCTACAAACAAATAGATTGCATTTTGAACCGGGTCGAGGTTTAACGAAAAGTTTCCTTTAGAAAGTGACACCTCCCGAATGGTTAATAAATCGGAGTGCGCTCCTTGAGAAGCAACAATTTGTAAAACATTCAAATAATCGAAGAGGGCAGCAGCGGTTTTAGATTTTTTAGAACGAACTCCTTTGGCAATAAATGCGCGCAAACCCAATTCTTTTGTCAGCAAATGAAAAATGATACTCGTTTCGGAATACTTTACCTTATAGACGAGAATTCCTTCGGTTTTAACAAGCATTATTGCGATGTAATTTATTTAATAAAAAGAATTTTCGTGGCTACTTTTTGTGAGCCATCTTCGTTAGATGCAAAAACTAAATACACGCCAGTGGCTACTTTTTCGCCACTAAAGTTTTTACCATTCCAAATGGCTTGTCCACCATTAGCAATCGTTTGAAAAACCAGAACTCCATTTACATTGGTAATTTTTACATTGGCATTGGTGGTTAACCCCTTGATGGCAATTTCGCCATTATATCCTTCCTTAACAGGATTTGGAAATGCATAAACCTCTTTATCTACAATGGCTTCAACACCCATGGTAGCATTTGTGCGATACGAAATTAATCCTTTTTTTGTGCCAATAAAGATTTCTCCATTTTTTTGATTAAATGCCAAGGATGAAATTTCATCTGAGATTAACGAACTATTAGATTCTGTAAAATGACCAAGTTCGGTGGTGCCATCGGGAGAAATTACAAACAATCCAGCTTTCGACGTGCCAATCCATTTTCTATTGGCTCCATCTATGGCAATACTGGTTACATTCTCGAATTCTAGTAAATTTTGAACATATCCATCTTGTTCAATTAATATCGTTTGCGGAGATGGATTAGCCGTAGAAAAAAGATCTGCTGTACTATAAAAAACTTTAATTCCCTTATCTGTTCCTACCCACATATCTCCATTCAAATCTTGTACAAAACAGTTGATAACATTGGTAGAAACTCGAGTGTTAAGATTGATATTTAATAATTTAACTCGATCATCAGAAGGGTTTGAAATTGTGCCATTATCGTCGTAAACAATAAGTCCATTATCTTTGGGCAACAACATCCATTTATATCCAGAAGAGTCAATGGTAAGTGTAGATACGGGCGAGTTGTTGGCATAGGGACTGAGTGAAAATTGATACCACAGATTATTTGGTGTTTTAACTTTTAGTACTTTGTCCGTGTTTGAATTCACAATCCAAAGGTTCTTGTTTTTGTCAAAACATAATCCCCCAATATACGTGTCGCTACTGTTTGCTTCTAACGATGGTGTGTTTTGAGCGTTTAGTACTTCTGTAATCACCTTGTTTTGAACATGTATAAGCCCTTTCCACCACGAACTTAGCCAAAAAGAGTTGGGTTCATTCGGATCCACACAGGCATATAAAATATCAGATAAAGAATCAATCTCAATATTATTCCACCGGTCGTATTGAGTCCAGCTATCGTCGGAAAATGAACTAAACTCGCCACCTGTCCATAAATTACTCCAATTGTCCTTCATTCCCCCTTTTATGGTAATCATCATTTTGTCGTTGCCTACTACTTGCCAAATATCAGCAGTGTTTGGTCCATTAAGCAAATACCGAGTGCTAATCCATTCATTCCAATCTTCGTTTTGAATAATTCCAAAATTATTGTCGCATATCCATAGATCTCCCGTGCGATCATATTTGGCAAAATGAGAATCGATAAAACCTGGATTATAAGTGGCTAAAACTCGAATTTGATTGAAGTTTGGGTCAAAAGAAACCACATTTCCTGCGGCATAAGTAACCACAAGTTTGTTATAAGAGCTAATGATGCTATATTTTTTTGAATTGTTGAATAATACAATCGGCAACCAAGAAGTTCCATCGAAAAGATAGGTATAAGAGCTATCTAAAGTTGGAACATGTGCAATTAAAAAATTACCAAAATGCTCAACTTCCGAGACTCTTTTGTTCCAAACTACGCTGTTTGTATCTGACACCCAAGAAGTATAACTTACTAAATTTGGAGAGTTCTTATCTGCTGAAAGAATTCCGGTGGGTGTGCTTAGATAAATCTTTTGTTGAAAAAAATCGAGGTCTAGAATGTTCACATTTGTGCTCTGATCGCCCACAATCCAAGTTTCTTTTACCTCATTTCTTTTTACATCAAGAACAACAACTCCAAAACCACAAGCCATATACGCAAAGTTACTGTCGCAGTATATATTATTAATTACTTTGTTGCCCGGTATAGATTTCCGTTTGATGTCTGAAATATTCGTCACAACATCATTTTGAATAAAGTCGATATTGGCATTGGTGTATGCCACAACGAGCGTGCTTTGTTTTGTATTGTAAGCAATTGCAGAAATACCCACATCAGATAATCCATTCACTTTTGATAGACGAACTACTGAATTATCGCTTTTGTTGATGTAAAACAAACTTGTTGGTGAAGCAGCATATATTCGGTCGGGTGTTTCAGTCATCATTATGATATGATTATACGGAAAATGATCCCTCCATTCGCCAATAGGCATCTGTGCAATGGCATTTGAGGCTAGCAACAAAAACAAAAAGAATGGCAGTAATCTCTTTCTTTTCATTCGAATATCTTTATTTAAATTCATATCAATTGATTAATTATGCAAAAATAGTGAAACATCAGCTAAAATAACTTCTTATCTTATAAATTATTGTAATACATACGGATTATTTGTAATTTAGCACAGCTTTTCGAGGTAAACAATAACTGAAAACTAGGAAAAGCTAATTTTTAAATCAAAGACATAAATCATCATCTTATGTGCGGTATAGCAGGATTTTATTCCAAAACACTCACTCTTGATTCTCTAAAAATAATTACAGATCGAATGCATCACCGTGGACCAGATGCTAGTGGTTATCAGTTAATTGACAGTTGCGGTTTGGGCCATCGACGGTTGAGTATTATCGATTTATCTGATGCAGCAAATCAGCCAATGACATCTCATTCGGAACGCTACACGATGGTTTTTAATGGTGAAATTTATAATTACCAAGAAGTTGCTGCAGATTTGATTAAGCAAAACCCTTCACTCGCTTTTAAAACACATTCCGACACCGAAGTCATTCTGGAAGCATTTGAATATTGGGGTACTTCTTTTGTAAACCACCTTAACGGGATGTTTGCTATCGCCATTTACGATAAAGAAACTAGAAAAATATATCTTTTTAGAGATAGAATGGGAATAAAACCAATATACTATTATCACCACAACGAAACTTTAATTTTTGCTTCAGAATTAAAAGCAATTGTATCGCTGCCAGAGATTTATGCAAAAATGACATTAGATACTCAATCAATGGTTGATTTTCTTCATCTAGGCTATATTCCTGCACCAAGAAGTATCTATAATGAGGTAAAAAAGTTTCCGAAAGCCAGTTTTGGTGTTTTTGATGGAAAAGAATTCAAAATCCAACAGTGGTGGGCATTAAATGATAAAATCCCAACGGAAACTATTTCCGATGAGGTTGAAGCCAAAAAACGGCTCAAAGAACTTGTTATCAGTTCCGTAAAATATCGTTTGATTAGCGATGTTCCTTTTGGGACTTTTTTGAGCGGAGGAACTGATTCTAGTATAGTTACAGCTGTGGCACAACAC
This sequence comes from Bacteroidota bacterium, assembly GCA_037130365.1. Lineage (GTDB taxonomy): Bacteria > Bacteroidota > Bacteroidia > Bacteroidales > WCHB1-69 > JBAXTE01. Next base: position 117,193 of record JBAXTE010000003.1, on the reverse strand, counting down.
GTTTCTACAAACCCAATTAAGACTTTTTCGATAGGTTTTGAAGATGCCAAATTTAATGAAGCGCCATTTGCTAAAAAAGTGGCAGAATATTTAAAAACAGATCACCACGAATTTACGGTCTCCTATAAAGATGCGCTGGCTTTGATTCCTCAAATGGCCAATATGTACGATGAACCGTATGCTGATTCGTCTGCTATACCCACATTTATGGTGTCGCAAATGGCCAAAAAAGAGGTAACGATGACGCTGAGTGGCGACGGTGGAGATGAGTTATTTATGGGTTATGGTGCCTATAATTGGGCCACTCGACTTGATAATCCATTATTAAAAGTTGGTCATAATTTGACTTCAAAAGCTCTAAAAATAGGCTCAAGTAAATACAAAAGGGTTGCTCAATTGCTCAATTATCCATCTTCTGTTTTTCTGCCATCACATATTTTTTCGCAGGAACAATATATGTTTTCAATGGAGGAGATTTCTTCAATTTTGAATACAAGGGATCAGTCTTTGGATTTTCCAGAATATTCAGAAAAAGTAAACCGGAAGCTAACCGCTGCCGAAAAGCAATCGCTTTTTGATATGCACTATTATCTCCCCGATGATTTATTGGTAAAAGTAGATCGGGCAACGATGCAAAATTCATTAGAAACCAGAGTTCCTCTGCTCGATTATCGAATTGTTGAATTTGCATTATCTCTAGATCAATCGCTTAAAATCAAAAATAATACTTCTAAATATTTACTTAAAGAAGTGCTTTACGATTTTGTTCCAAAAACTCTCTTCGATCGACCAAAATGGGGATTCAGTATCCCTTTGGGTAAATGGATGCAACAGGAACTTAAAGAATACATTGAAAGCTACATCTTCCTAAAAAATGACTTTATTGACACTAAAAAGGTAGAAGAATTATATGCCCGTTTCCTTTCGGGCGAGCACCATCTCTACAACCGCATTTGGTTGATTTGCGTGTTAAATAGATTTGTTTTAGAGTTTAACAACAGATAGCTTTGCAGGAACCTTAGCTTTTGCAAAAACACATAAGACTCCGATAATTATAAGGACAAAACTTCCCCTAAAAAGCTAAAAAAACATCTTGTTTTTTATAAGGTCGGTCTTAACACTCAAGTTGAGTTAAGACACAAACCTACAAAATAATAACCTCATATTCACAGAATTAAGCTCCCAATCTGAACATAAACCGCCTTGAACAAAAGGGCGTTAAGAACCGAGACCCGCCAAAGCGGGACGAGCTCTATACGACCTTTAAATAAAATAAATATTCCCGTATAAAAAATAAACAGTTCTGCGTAAAGAAATCGATGGTGTTTGACGACGTTAGGCAAAATGCTGGTTAAAAGTATTTTTACTTTCAAAATATCATTTTGACTAAAAGGAGGAGTTCATCGATTTTAGAAGAACTGTTTATTTTTTAGCTCTTTTGTGACAGCGGCGGCATTTTTTGCCACGCTTTTAGCGTGATGCCCGGGTCTCGATAATTATTGAGATTATCCCGCAAGGCGGGAGCATAAGGACAGGTAAAAGGAATTTTTTTACTCTTTTACCACTCAAATTTGAAAATATGCATTCTTTCGTTTGAAAGAAACAGAACTTCTTTTTACATTGGCACCTAAGTTACTTTATCTTCAACAAAAAAACTTATTGATTTTGTTTGTTTTTTGTAAAGAGTAGCGAAGAGTCTCCATAACTCAAAAAACGATAATTGTTTTGAATGGAGTGATGATAAATTTGTTTCCAATCCATCCCAATAAATGAAGTTACTAATAAAAGCAATGTGCTTTTGGGTTGATGAAAATTAGTAATTATGGCATCAAAAAATCGCAACAAATAACCCGGAACGATCATCATGGATGTTTGTGCTTCTATATGATTAATTTTTTTACAATCCATGAATTTCAACAGAATTTCTAACGATTCGTGCATGGTTATATCTTGGTTGTCACCACTATAAGCATCCCATTGATTTACCACAAACACATCAGTTTCTTCGCCATTTTTAATTTTTCGAGCAATTTGAACTAAACTTTCAATTGTTCGAACCGTCGTTGTTCCAACTGCTATTAGTGGGTTTGGAGTGTGATTAAGCAGCTTTTCTAACAACAATTTTTCTACAATTAAATGCTCTGCATGCATAATATGTTGTCCGATTTCATCCACAGAAACAGGCTTAAAAGTCCCAGCACCAACATGTAACGTAATCTCTTCAACAGAAATATTTTTAGATTTCAACTGATTAAAAACTTCAGGTGTAAAATGCAATCCTGCTGTAGGTGCAGCCACAGATCCGCGATGTTGAGCATACACCGTTTGATATCGTAATTTATCAGTCTCCTCGGTTTTGCGTTTAATATATGGTGGTAGTGGCACTAAACCAGCTAATTCTACAACTGTTGCAAAGTCTAAATCGGGCATGTCCCAACTAAAAAAAACATTTACGGTCTCATCAATTCGGGATTCAATATCGGCATAAAGTGTGACGGGATTATTGTTGTATAAAAAAGAAAGGGTAATAGTACCTTTCCATTTCTTTAAATTTCCAGCAATACACTTCCATCTACACTTGTATTTCTTAGCCAAGGCTCGAGTGTAGTCACCATTAAAATCTAATGGTTCCAGACAAAAGACTTCAATCTGAGCTCCAGTATCTTTAAAAAAGATCAAACGTGCTGGAATAACTCGTGTGTTATTAACTAAAAGCATCGAGTTTTTGGGCAAAAAATCGTGGATTTCAGAAAAATGGGAATCTGTAATTTCATTATTCTCATACACTAACAGTTTTGATTCATCTCGTTTAGGAAGTGGATATTTTGCAATATTATCTTCAGGTAATTCGTAGTTAAACTCTTCTATTTTAATCGATTGGTATTCTTTTAACATGCAATAAAATTAGGGAATATACACTTCTAGCAATGTAGTTTGAGCGTGTGGGATTAATGTTATTTCGGTTATAATTGCAGGAATAAGGACGGTTTCTCCTTTATTAACTATCATTGTAGAATCTTCGTAAGCTATCGTATAAGAGCCTTCTAGACACATATAAACTACAAAAGAATCAATAGTAGCATATACTTTTTCAACCGTTTTGTCGAAAATTAGTTGATTGGTCACAAAGTATTTACTTCTAACCAGCTCTTTAGTGCTATTAATGGTGGATTCTACATGTTTTTTTGAGGAATCTGATAATGAAAAATTTATTGCATCTAAAGCAAGATCAGTATGCAACTCGCGATAATTTCCCTGTTCATCTTTTCTTTGCCAATCATAAATCCGATAGGTGATATCGCTGGTTTGTTGAATTTCGGCTAACACAATTCCAGGTCCTATCGCATGAATTCTACCTGCGGGAATGTAGAAAACATCTCCTTTTTCTGCTTTTTCAAAACGTAGTAGGTCTTTTATTGTTCCTTTTTCGAGTGCTTCAAGATAACTCTCTTTTGATGTTGGTTGATTAAAACCACTAATTAAAACTGCATCTGGAGCAGTATCAACAACATACCACATTTCGGTTTTGCCAAAGTTATTGTGACGAGCCAAAGCCAAAGCATCATCGGGATGAACCTGAACAGACAAGTAATCGTTTGCATCAATATATTTAAAAAGTAAGGGAAATTGGTTCCCAAATTGCTCAAACACATGATCTCCAACCAAATCACCCATGTAGGTTTCTACTAGTTCATTCAACTCATTTTCTTGAAGAAATCCATTGCTTACCACAGATTGCTCTGTTTCAACGCCAGAAATTTCCCATGTTTCACCGCAATTTTCGAGTGCCGAAATATCTTTATTCAAGCACGAAGATAGTTTTTGACCACCCCAAATCTTAGATTTCAGTATCGGTTGAAACTTTAATGGATATAAAGCAAATTCATCCATAGATTATAAAATATTTAAAAGTTGTTCTTTAATTTTTTCTAATTCATCTTTCATTTGAACTACAATTTGTTGAATTTCAAAACAATTGGCTTTTGACCCAATCGTATTTACTTCACGTCCAATTTCTTGAGCCACAAATCCAAGTTTTTTACCATTAGAAACTTCATCATTAATAGCTGTTTGAAAGTATTCCAAATGTTTTTTTAATCGAACTTTTTCTTCGCTGATATCAAATTTTTCAATATAAAAAATCATCTCTTGTTCAAGCCTATTTTGATCAATTTGTATGGAAGGATTAATATCGTTTATACTTTTCTCAATTCGTTCGCGAATTTGGTTAACTCTCATAAATTCAAAAGGTTCCACTTTTTGTAACAATTCGGCAATATTTGAAATATGGCCCATAATATCGCTTTTTAAGACTGCACCTTCGTGCTTTCTAAAGTCGACTAGTTGAGAAATAGCATTGGTAATTCCTGAAAGTAACAATGTTCCTTCCTCTTCTGAAATTTCTTCTTTTACCGTAGAAATAACATCAGGCATTTTGGCCGCAATTGAGAAAATATCAACAGGAATATTTGGCTGTAACTCGTCGGACATTGCTTTTAATTCATGATAATAAGCAGTTAACATCGATTGATTGATGGCAATATTAGAAGAACTATTGTTTTCAATATTAATGTAACAATCAACTTTGCCACGACCAATTTCTCTGGCAATCAATGTTCGAATATCCTGTTCTTTATCACGATAAGAAGCGGGTAATTTCAGATTTACTTCCAGCTGCTTGCTGTTTAAGGATTTTATTTCAATTGTGGTTTGATGTGATTCGAAAGAAAATTGGGCTTTACCAAACCCAGTCATTGACATTACCATAATTTTTTTTGTGCAAAGATACTAGTATTTGCAAGAAAATGCCAATGGATTTTTACTGGTGCAGTAATTTAAAACCTATCATCACCAATTATCTATTACAAATACTTTTATAAACGCAATATAAACAGCGTTTTACATCTTCGGTTTGTTTAAATGGAGTTTTGGAATCAAATAATTGTTGTAACATATCAGTTAACAATTCTTCGAACTCTTGAAGTATTTCGGAGGAAATAATATCCGAATCACCCACTATCAGCGGATTAAATGGTGCGCTTTTATCGCGGGTACTTACAATTCCACTGCTAACTTGATGTTCTTTAGAAATAGAATATTGATATAACAATGCATACATCATGAGTTGAAATGCTTTACCCTTTTGCGGGTCGGTGAACAAGGTTTGAATATCTTTAATTTTTAATTTTGTGACATCAACGCTTCCTGTTTTATAGTCGATAATACGTACTTCTCCGTCAGATAATTCATCAATTCTATCGGCTTTTCCATATAATTTGACTTCATTTTTTCCTAGCTGGAGTACATGCGTCAGTTCCTGCTCTAAATATCGGAGGGTATAGCTTCCAGAATTTTCTCTCTCAGCGTCCAAAACGTGTTGCACATATCGAATTGCAATTTCGTAGACCAATCTGTTTTTGCCATGTTCCAAATCTTCTTTGCTGAGAATTATTTTGTTTTTAGGATTGGCAAAATGGCGAGTTACTAAATCTTCAATATTAATCTTTGGAAGTTTCTTAAAATCTATCACCGCGTTGAGAAAAGGAGTGAGGACTTCTTCTAAAACCCCGTGAATCACATTTCCCAAGGTGGCATCATCTGCATGCTCGAGAATATCATCGGGCTCTTTAATTTTCTGAACATACGAAAAGTAAAACTGCAAGGTACAATTGATGTATTTACTCAACGAACTGGGCGAAAAGCGTGGAATTGCAGAGATTGCTGTCATAATTTCGGGTGATTTTTCAAACGAAATTTCAGGCAATCGTGTAATTGAGGAATCAAAACTAATCAGTTGTCGATGAATTTTGGTCTGCACATTATATTTGGGCAGCTCCAAAACTAATTGCTCTATAAACCGGCTTCGTTCAGCTTTTCCATCCGAAGAACCTGAATTATATAGTAAATAAACTTCCGAAGCCCGTTGAATCAATCGAAAGAAGTGATATGAGAACACGGCATCTTTATATTGATATGATGGCAACTTGAAATATCGTTTTACATCATGAGGAATGAGCGAAGTTACTGCTTTTCCCGAAGGCAAAACCCCTTCGTTGATGGACAGGAAAATGATGTTTTCGAAATCTAACGTACGAGTTTCCAAAACTCCCATCAACTGTAACCCTTGTTGGGCATTGCCTTTAAACGAAAGCGTTTCTTTGTGTGCTTCGGTATCGAACAAAAATCGTAAGTTCACAATATCAATCACCTCTTGATACAATTGAGCCGTTTGATTGAGTCGTTCCAATACTTGTTGCAAGGCATTGGCTGTGTTAGAGAAAATTAGTTTCTCTGGGTTCTTATTCGCCTCAGTCGATTTTGTATTCGTAATCAATACTTTGACGAACAGAGAAAGCAATTCCGTGATTGAATTAATCGCAACCAGCGCATTTTCCCAAACAGAAAAAGTGAGTAGAATAAAACCCTCTAACTTTGGTTTGCCAATTAGTTTTTGAAGTTCCTTAACGGTATAAAATGATTTTTTAGAACGCAGAAGTTGCTGTTTGATTTGTTCCGAGGTAATTTCATTATATTCAAATACGGAGGTGGAATACGGATGGTTGATGATAGCCAGAATATCTTTTACATATATTTTATCCTTGTCTCTAGGCCTGATTTCTGCCGTACGTTGCACATTTTGCTGCATATCAAACAGAAGCATAAAAAAGGAGAACAAGTTGGTTTGACTGATTGGCAAGCCCATGGTGATATTTACATTGTTCACCGGAATGGCATGTAGCAATGGAATCAGCAGGTTTTCGTCGGCAGGAACAATCACCGTTTTATCGAGATCGAGGTTGTGAGCTTCTGCTTCTGCTAGTAGTTGTCCAACATATTTTGCTTGTGCCACATTGTTTTGTGCCGCCACCAAATGGATGTTTTTGGGAATATCGGCATAATCGGTGGACATAAATTTGGGCGCATCAATTTTCAGAAGGTTGAAATTCTGGCGAAGGAATTGTCCTGCATCGCGCATCGGATCATCAAAATAATAAGAATCGGCATCCCAATAGGTATCTGCCAATCCTTTTTCGATAAGCGTTTTAATCGTCTTTTGTTCCGCCACTGTAAGCGCATTAAATCCGCAAAAAATCATTTTTTGATAGCCAATATTTTCAATTAGCTCGTGAATATGTTCGGCTACATAACGATAAATCATTCCTTGATAGCCCGAATGCCGATTAAGCAGGGAAATATTGAATTGTGCATAAAAAGAATGAAGTTTTTTAAAGAACTCCACCCAAGCTAATTGACGTGGTGAGCGCTCCAGTTCAGGAATTCCGAACAAACTCAACTCTTTAATATCAGCCACTGAAGTAAAGAGCGATTGCGCATCCACCAAATGCAGGTCGATGTCGTTTATGTCTCCCAAAAACTGTTGCGCCCATCCCGAAAACTTAATCATATCATTGTCGCTAGAAGGATTCATTGTTTTGTTTAGCATAAACATTTCGAGCAACAATTGAGTGTTGTCAATAGGCTGGAGTCCAGAAATAGTGGACATAAACTCATCAATGGTCACAATTTTTGGAGCAATAAAGGCTGTTTTTATTACTTTGCTAAAATAGGAAAGCAGAAACGTATGTGCACGTTGCGAAGGAACCACAATGCATATTTTATCGAGACTATCGCCATACTTTTTCACAATATCCGTGGCCACATTTTGCAGGAAAGGAGTCATATTCAAGTTGGTTATTCGGTTTAAGACAGGGCTAATTTACGAAAAAATCATTTTAAAATGGGATTTAATTAATACTTTATATGATATTAATGTAGGTGATAAAAACGCCAAACAATCACCAACAAAAAGTTATTTTTACACTTGAATAATATGCCAACGAATCAATTTATATCTAAAAACTAAGCATTCTAAAGCAAGAGAAAATCAATTTTTAAGCGATTTTCATTATAGATAATTTCAAAATATTTTTTTTTCAAGGTAATAAAACTTGATTAAAACCGTATATATAATCTTAAGTTTGCAAGAAAACGGCAATTTATTCGTTATGTTTGCAAGCGCTAAATAAGATTATTATCTTTGCATCACAAAAACGGCTGATATTAATAATGAAATATTTCATAAGTTCCCTTTTATTTATTTTTCTACTTTTTCAAGGATACACAAATGCTCAGTCAACGGCTACTGTTGTGGGCAAGATTGTGGACGAAAAAGGAGCCCCGTTAGATTTGGTAAATGTTGTAATAAAAGGAATGTCACGTGGAGTCTCTTCAAATCGTGAAGGAGAGTATGAATTGCATATTCCTGCTAATAGTCCTGTTGAAATTGCATTTTCTTTTGTTGGATATAAAGGAAAAACACATGCACTTTATCTTACAACAGGTGAGCGGAAAAAAATTGTAGACACATTATATAGTCTTAACACTGTTTTAAACACATTTACGGTGGAAGATTCTTATTACAGCAAAACTGGATTGGTAAAGATTGAGCCCAAACACGTTGGGTTTATACCTTCTCCATCGGGCGGAATAGAATCGCTTATTAAGTCGCAAATGGGAGTAAGTTCAAACAATGAACTCTCTTCGCAGTATAATGTGCGAGGTGGAAATTACGACGAAAACCTTATTTATGTCAACGATATTGAAATTTATCGCCCATTTTTAATTCGATCGGGACAACAAGAAGGTTTGAGTTTCTTAAATTCCGACATGGTAGAATCTGTGCAGTTTTCTGCTGGTGGATTTGAGGTAAAATATGGAGATAAACTCTCTTCTGTTTTAGATATCACCTATAAAAAACCTACTCGAATTGGAGGCACTGCTTGGGGAAGTCTTTTGGGAGGATCAATATTTACCGAAGGATTAACGAAAAACAAAAAACTCACATATCTAATAGGAGTTCGTTATAAATCAAATGCTTATCTTTTAAAAAGCATGGAAGTTAAGGGAGATTATAAACCTACATTTTTTGATGTTCAGAGTTTAGTCACCTATGCTTTTTCAAACAAATTTGAGTTGAGTTTTTTAGGAAACTTATCAAAAAACAAATATCAACTTACTCCTCAAAACAGAGAAACTACGTTTGGAACTGTAAAGCAAGCTATCCGACTGAAAATATATTTCGACGGTCAAGAAATAGACCAATATACTACTACAACAGGAGCACTTACAGCTACTTATAAACCAACAAAAAAAACTACATTAAAATTAATCAGCTCAGTTTTTAACAGCTCGGAGAAAGAAACCTACGACATTCAAGGTCAGTATTGGCTCGATGATATTGAAACGGATATGGGTAGTGATAATTTTGGAGATGTTACTTTTAATCGTGGCGTTGGAACGTTTCTCGATCATGCTCGAAACTATCTAGATGCACTTATTGCTAATATTGAGCATCGTGGCGAATCGAAAATTAATTCGCACCAATTTACTTGGGGATTAAAATATCAACACGAAATTATTGATGATAAGCTCAACGAATGGAGAATGAATGATTCTGCAGGATATATTTTGCCTTATCCACATCCTGGCGATAGTTTAATTGGAGATTCAATTCCCTATAACGATCCAACGAGATTACTTACAATGACATCGCGTTACTACTCTGTAAATAGACTTGTTTCTGACCGAATGAGTGGTTTTATTCAAGATCAATATAGCTTTTCAATAGATTCGTCTCAATTTTTCATCACTGGTGGCGCTCGTTTTTCTTACTGGTCGGTAAACAAACAATGGTTGGTTTCTCCTCGAGTTACAATTGCTTATACGCCACATCATCATCAAAATAGTTCATACCGATTTTCTACTGGTCTGTATTATCAACCTCCGTTTTATCGAGAAATCCGTGATGATTTTGGAGTTATTCACAACGATACAAAAGCTCAACAATCAGCTCATGTGGTTTTAGGATATGATTATATTTTTAAAATCAATAAACGACCATTTAAATTCACGACCGAACTTTATTATAAATATATCGACAATGTAATTCCTTATTTGGTTGATAATGTAAGGATTAGATATACAGCAAAAAACGAAGCTACTGCTTATGCAACAGGAATCGATTTTAAACTGATAGGAGAATTTGTCCCGGGAACTGAGTCGTGGCTTTCTGTTTCGTTAATGCAGACAAAGCAAAATATGACGAATGATAGTTATTATGATTCAGAATTAGGTCAGACAATTTATCCTGGGTATTTTGCACGACCATCGGATCAGTTAGTCAATGTAAATTTGTTTTTCCAAGATTATTTACCGATGAATCCCACGTATAAAATGCATCTAAATTTGGTCTTTGGGTCAGGGTTGCCATTTGGCGCTCCAGGCACACCTCTTTATCAGCATACGCACCGAATGCCTCCATACAAAAGAGTTGATATTGGATTTTCCAAACAATTATTCACCGAATCTGGACTTGCCGACAGAAAAGGATTCTGGAAACATATTCGATCTTCTTGGATTAGCTTAGAGGTTTTTAATCTCCTTCAAATTAGCAATACAATCTCGTATATTTGGGTTACCGATATCTTCAATTCTAAATATGCAGTACCAAATTACCTCACTCCAAGGCAACTTAATTTGAAATTAATGGTTGAATTTTAGTGGATGTTTTCAAAGCCAGATTTTGGGAAACAAATTAGTGCTTACAAGAAAATTGGAGACATTGGATTATCTAATGATTTATTGTACTACTTTTTAAAAATCCGTACTGTTTTCCAGAAACAATTTGAAACAATTTGAAACAGGACTTTTGGCAATTCCTTCATTTTTACACTATGAACAGGGATGATTATCACAAAATAATTAATTGCAACTTCAACAAAAGTGTGGTTGGATTCTAATAAATACTGTTTGAGAAGTCTTCCAACGGTGCTTCTATGCGGAATCGCCATTTTGTTGATTTTATTTCTTCGCCATTCTTCGTTCAGTAGATGAATAGCATACCAGTTTTCGGGCAAATTAGTGTTTTTATAAAGCAATTTTCGGACAAAAAGCCAACTATCTGGATTCGTTATTTCTTTTATCTGAGATTGTAATTGATGTTTTACAATATTTCTATTCAATATTTCTATGGGTTTATTCCAGTCAATATTCTCTGCATCAACAGAAATTTTCGTTTCGCAATAACAATCATACATCAACGGACTTCCTTTCGGACATTTCATGATATTTCCTACAACAGGAAAATCATGATGAGTACGAAAAACATAATCTTCCTCAAACTCCAAAGGCCTTAAACAAATTACGTCCATATCCACCCACCAGCCACCTTGTTCATGCAATAATTTGTACCGAAACAAGTCCGAAAAACCGGCAAAACTGCCCTTCCCATGCCCAAATTGATTGGTATTTTTATAGCAAAAAACTTCTTCTTTAGGAATAATCAACGAAGCATCTTCCAAAATTACTGCATCCGGCAATGGAGTTTCAATGCTGTCGTAAACCCATAAATGGAAATCATGACCATGCTCCAAAAACGAATGGATACACAGCAACTCAATAGGAGAAAGTTGAGTGCCAATCCAAAGAGCATGGATAGGGGAGTTATTCATTAAAGTAATATTCATTAGTAATTTCTTTGAATAGAGCCGATATTTTGTTGTGAATTTCTATTTCCTTTAAACTTTTCAGACTAAATATTAAATCTTTTGGGTCGATGGTTTGAAGTTTAAGATATAAAGCATCAAAAGGGATGTCGAGTTTGATGCTTTCGCAATTCAGTTTTATTGTGTGATCGAAATTAGAGATGTCTTCGGATGTAAAACCAACCATTAAAAGTTTTGATTGATATTCGGATTTTGTTTGTGATATCTTTCTTAAATCGATGTATTTTTTTTGATTATCTGAAAATTCATGCTCTTGATTGAAAATAAAATTAGAAAAGTGATCATTAAAGTTTTTGTTAATACTCTTCTTTTTCCCCCACTCAATAACTGAATTAATCAATTCTTGAAATATTTTTTTGTTTTCCTTTTCAAGCCAATTTCTTGAGGGTAAATGTATGTTTTTATAGTGTGTTTCAATTTCACGCAGGGAATTTTCATCAAGAGCCCAAAGCGAAAGTTCTTTGGGATGATACACTGGACTAAAGTTGAAGTGGTACTTGTTTTTATTACAAAATAGAACAATATCAGGAATGTCTTTCCAGTTATTTCGGAATGGTGTTGCTACGATACCTAAATGTGATGTGTGTTTTCCAAACCATTCAATATTATTCATTGTCTCTTCGTAAGAGGCATTTTTTCGGATGTTTTCGTAGTTTTCTTTGTTTAGAGAATCGAGAGAAACATTAATCCGAAATGACATCAATTCAACTATTTTTTTAATTTCATCATTTAAAATAGTCCCATTAGTTTGAATAAATATTTTTGTAGAAGGCTTAATTTTATTAATATTTTCCCATATTTTATAATAGATTGGAATAAGAAATGGTTCACCCCCCGAAAATTTGGCTTCGTACAAGTGTGGAATAAACTCCTCGAGTTGGTGAACAAAAGCGTCATCATATTTCATGTCGGAATGATGAAATGATTTATTTTGGTGAGCAATGGTGGATGACACACGTTCTGAGCACATTACACATGCCAAGTTACACCTGTTGCTCAATTCAAATTCAATAATTCGTGGATATTTTGAAAGTGGAAACATGCCAAATTTATCAAACTGAATTGCCGTTAATGAATTTGCATTTTTTTGTTGTAAAGAATCCAAGCACTTATAGCAACCCATTGAAAGATTGTTTTGAAGTATTTTTTCGCGTAATAATTCTGCTTTAACTCCAAACCAAATATCATGAATGCTATTTTCGGGATAACTACCAAGTATCACTTTTGTGTTTTTGCAACAGACGATTACTTTACCATCGGTGTTGAAAAATAAATTTGTCCATGGAGCATAACAAAGTTTTGGTAGAGGACCAAAAGGTCGATTTTTATTGTACCATTTGTGTGTTTTTGAGTCAAGGGATGGAGCCGATTTTTCGAATTTATTTTTAGCATAAAACATACTTCGACCATTATTAAAGAGCCTTGCTGAAGTATATAAAAGTTTTCCAATAAACGGATTCATTCTTTTTCAATTAATGAGGTTATATAATTCCAAATATCCCAATTCTTATCGCCAAATCGATGAAAAACATGAACCATTTTAGGGTGAATTGAAGTTTTAAAATTGTTTTTAGAAAACCCTAGATCCTTGTCATAATCAATATTATCACAAAAATAGTCAATTATATAATTGTATTTTTCGGATAATAAATCATTTTGCTGAAGATTGAATTCCCAAAACGCTGTTGCCAATGTACCCTGATCTCTCGTTTTCCAATCCGACATTGCAAATATTTCTAAGGTTAACGAATGCCATCGTTCTAAAAAATCAATCGAAAATTTGTTAAATAAGAAAACTCCTCCATTTGGATGCTGCCAGTTTTCAGGATGAATGTTTACCGAGAACTCCTTGCTTATCGCATCATGCAAATGAACACATCTGGGTTTTGTAGCATCATATTGCGATTCTGGCAATGTCCAATAATTGTTTTTTGAGTTGTAGTTAAATCCTGTTATTCGACTTATATAATTTTCGTATTTTTCTATTGGATAAAGTACTTTTTCTCCATTTTTGTTGAACCACGCTTTATCAGTTTTTCTTTGAGTATATTTACCTATACGAGCGGTTTTAAAGTATGGAGTAGATTTTTGAATGGTATAACGAATTATAGAAAAAAGATTTTTTAATTGTTCTGTTTTAATCTCATTAATTCGTTTTTCTAATTGTATCCCTTCGGTATTGTTACAATCATTTTCCCATTTCTGATGTATGATATTGTAATCGTTTATTGCATTTTCTAATCTCTTTTTATTGTTCGTAAATACATCCAGACATTTGCAATTCATTGCATACGGACTAAAATAATCAAAACTTATGTTATCAGGACAAAACCCAATGGTTTGAAATCTTTCTGCAAATATGGTATCTACATCATCAGAAATCGCTAGCACATCACTGTCTATATAACAATAAACAGCATCTTCCATATCTAAATAACGGGGTAATGTGGTCTTTAAAAAGATGGATGCTTGATGATGATCTAATTCAATATCTGTTTTAATATCAATAATATTATCGTGTTGAATAGCAATATTATTCCTAGAGCTATCCGTGATTACAAATATCGCAGATTTACTGAATTTTTTTAAAAACTGCAACGAAACATTAAGTGTTTCAATGTGTTCATTGTTGCCACATACAGCGTATACAAATGCAGTTTTCATAAGTTAAAGCGTATTGTTTTTGTATTTATCGTTATCGCTATATTTTAGGGAGTAAAAATACAACGAATAGATTTCATTGTAATAAAGTTTCAGCTTTTCGGTCAGCTCACTTTGAGTATACGAGTTCAGTCCTTCAACAAGTTCCTCTTTGCTCTTTTTTGATAATGCAATATAAATTAAACCGGGATGCTCTTTGATATCTGTCTTTGAGATTGATTCTTCAATCTTTGCAAACAAATCTGCATCATTAATTTTATCTACAAGAATTGTTCGTGCAGAATTAATATCTAACTCCATTTTAGACAATAAAGCAACCATGTTTTCCTCTCTCAAGATGGCTTTATTATACCATGAATCAATGAGATGAACCAATGAATCATAACTCTTTACATTAATATTGCTGTTAAAATCATACCCTTTAAAGTGAAATGATTTTAGATAATAACTGATTTCAACTAATTCTACCGACGAAAGCGACCATAATGCATGCTCCGCAGGCTTAAAAACAACATGGTAACTCAAAGTCGCACCGTGTTTATTGGCAAATTCAACAAAGTTCGGCAACTCTTTCCAGTTTTCTTTGAGTGGACAAATCAAAAAACCAAGAGACGTATTATGCTCTTGCGTGTAACGACTAAAGATTTCAATATTCTTTAATGCAGTTTTCAAGGAGCCGTTACGTCGAATTTCAGAATAAGTGCTTTCAACCAAAGAGTCGATACTAACATTAAAACTAAGTTTCAACTTCTTTTGAAGCAATAATTCAGTATTTGTGTTGAATGTGTTTGCATTGGTTGTAATTAGCACGTCAATTTTTGGATTGATTGTTTCGGCAAGATGCAAAATGTCGAAATAAATATTAATTAAAAAAGGATCTCCACCCGTAAGTTCTAATGATTTAAGATGTTTGAGTATGGGCTGAAATTGTCCAATAAAATTTTCCGGCAACTTGCTAATTACGGCAGGTAGATTTTCTCTGTTTTTTCGAATAGCCGAAGACAAAGAACCAGTGCACATCACACACTCTAAATTACACTGATTGGAAAGTTCTAATTCAGCAATAACAGGCAGACCCGTTGCCGACATAAGATAATGGTCGTATTTGTTGGCTAAAATACTTCCATAATCCTCAGACTCAAAATGATTGCTACAAAATGAGCAAGCTTCTGGAATAATTCCTCTTGAAATGTCGTTGCGTAACGATTGAAAAGCATCTCCATTCCATATTTCCAAAATGCTTTTGTGTTCCATCGACTCGTTAATATTACAAGCGTAACATGGAGAAACCTTACCGCTATAACTAATAAACAAACTCCCAAAAGGGGCATAACAAAAATATTTTTGAGGTCCGTAGAAACGTTGCTTATTGTACTTCGAATTTAGTACTTGAAGTTGTTCATCTCGCATTCGAATAGGCTTGACTCTCCTTTTTCGGTACGTTCGAAAAAAGAATAATCCAATCGATTTTATCTTGAGTAAAAGTTTATTCATAGCTATCAAAATCAATGATTCGATTATAGGATTTTGTTTTTATTAAATAGTTCAATTCTTGAAGCCAGTCATTAATAATTGCTTCTAAAGCTTGGTCATCGAAATTAACTAAATGTTCAAGATATACTGACGTTTTGGTTTTTATAAAAAAGACATAAAAGAAATCAGGATTGCTAAATTTTGGTGAAAAAACTTCAAAATAATGTTCAATTAATCGGTTTGACCTTTCCAAAAGCACTTTTTTTGAATCGGATGAAAGAGTCATAGCTTCAATATCATTTTCCACATTTGAAGAGAAGTTTTTGGCAACAATTTTCGATTCTAATAATATTTTTTCTTCAATTTCTAATTGGTGGTTTTCAAAAT
This sequence comes from Bacteroidota bacterium, assembly GCA_037130365.1. Lineage (GTDB taxonomy): Bacteria > Bacteroidota > Bacteroidia > Bacteroidales > WCHB1-69 > JBAXTE01. The sequence goes on along the minus strand of JBAXTE010000003.1, from coordinate 101,108 downwards.
ACTCTTTTTGAAATTGATATTGATCCACAAGTTCTGTAAAATACAGAAACGATTTCATGTTTTGTTGAACTACAGCATTTGACTTGTTCGACGAAAACATGAATGATTTATATGATTCAACCAATTGATGGAGCTCTATAGAAGTTAATGACCAAATTGCTAAATGGACAGGCCATTCTAGGATGCTAAGTGAAAAGCGTACCTCTTTTTGATTGCAAAATTCAACGATATTAGGTATTTCATCGGCATTAAGAGTCATTGGTGTGGTCATCAACGTAAGCGTTTTGTTTAACGAACGCATGTGTTGAATATAGTATTCCAAGTTCTCGAACGTTTTTTCGAATGAAGCATTTTTTCTGATTTTCTCGTATGTTTCTTTTGTTATTGAATCGATTGAAACACCAATATCCATTTTGTTTTTTTCTACTTCCCTTTTAACTTGTTCGTTTAAAATGGTAGCGTTTGTTTGAATATAAATGCTCGCTTTTGGATTCGTTTCGAGGATGATTTTCCAAATTTTTGAATAAATTGGGATTAAAAACGGTTCACCTCCCGAAAAAACAAAAAATTTGGCATGCTTCAAAAATGGTTTTAATTGAGTGATAAACAGTTCGTCGTAAAGCACTTTTTTAGAACGGGAAGAAGAACCCGCGGATGATGAAGAGATGTTTGGAGCACACATCACACAATTCAAATTGCACGTATTGTCTAATAGAAACTCAATTTGATTTGGATAGTCGTGAAATGATGGAAATTTGCTCTTTTTTGAATAATTGATTTTTGAATCAGGAGAATTTACATTCACTCCTTTTTCAATACAGTCTTTGCAGGAGTTTGGAATTTTTTGTGATAGAAATTCCTGAGTAATAATTTCTCGTTTCTTTCCAAACCATATCTCACGTGACGATTGGTCGGGATAGTTGCCTAATATGTATGAATTATTGTTGCAGCAAATTTCAAACTCTCCTTGTTGGTTTATTAGTAAGTTGTTAAATGGAGCATAGCATAATGGCTCCTTTTTACTAGAACTTCGTTTTAACAAACGATGAAATAAGGGGATGTTAGAATTAGACATTTATCTTGAATTTTATTTTGCTGATTTCAATTAAAGCTTCAATTTCTTCTGCTGTAGGATTGCCTTGTTTTTGTTTCAATAAATCAAGAATAATTGCTAATGGAAGATGGTTTAAGAGTAAATACAAATATAACATACGATTTTTATCAAAAATCTTATGCTCTATGTCGGAGAAAATTCTAGTATAACGTTCGGGCTGTTCTGATTGCTTTTGTAATTTGTTGTAAAAAATATTTTTTTGTTCTTGAAAATTTGAAATTTCTATTGTATCTGGTTCTATAGAATCAATAAGTGTTGATAATTTATTTGAAGTTTTGTCAGCATTAAGAGTTTTGCCCCATTCCCGAATAATTGTCAACATTGATTTATATATGTTGTGATTTTTAGTAACTAATTTAAGGTGTTTTGTCAATTCCTCATGAACATTATTCAACTCTTTAGAATTTAAATTCTTAAGAGAAAGTTCGAAGGGAATTTTAACATAATTCAAATGGATTGCTAGATTATTGGTGTCACAAAATTGAAAAATCGATGGAATTTCTTGCCAATTTTGTATCATAATACAGGTACAAACACTTAAGCTTATGTTGCCTTTTTTTGATAGCTCAATATAATGAGAAATATTATTAATGTAGTTATCATAATTTCCATGAACCCTGATTTTCGAAAAACTCTCTTTTTGCAAAGTGTCGATCGATAAACTAATATGAAATTGATTGCTCTGAAGATAACGTTCAATTTTTGGAGAATAAACAGTGCCATTAGTTGTTATGAATATCTTGACTTTATGGTTCGTTTTCAGTAATTCGTCCCAAAGTTCATAATAAATTGGAATTAAAAATGGTTCGCCACCTCTAAAACTAGCTTTCTTTAATTTTTTTAGAAATGGTGTTATCTGAATCACAAATTGATTATCGTATGGAATTTTGGTTTTCTCACAATCCCCTTGAAACATTGATGAATAATTTTCACTACACATTACACATTGCAGATTACATTGATTCGATAATTCAAACTCTATGACAGCAATCTCTCCCTTTTTACTTTCAACATCGCTGAACTGTGTGAATGCAGCACAATAATTTCCCAGACTAATTTGCCCTTTACAATACTCACAACCTGGCATTCCACTATTTTCTATAAAATATTTTCTAAGGTTTCTTACTTTTAACCCTTCAGTAATTTCAATTATTGAATTTTGGGGATATTTGCCAATAATTTGGACGCGATTACTTAAACAAAAATAAACCTCGCCCGTCATCGAAAAAAACAAAGTATTAAAAGGAGCCTTGCAACTAGTAATATCTGGCTTATTGTGAAGTCGTGAATTCAAATTATTTATTAAAGTTGATAATCCTTTCATGTTCATTAATGTTGTTTAGTCTCAATGATTTGATATTCATTACCCGCTTCGTATATTTTTTTCCCAATTATTTTTTTCAACTGTAGGGAATCTTTTTTCGATAATTCTTCAACTACAACATCTATGGGAATCTTTTGAATAATTGCAAAAAACAGCTCTTGACTCGTGGAATTGTCAAATTCGGAGAATGCGTGTTGGAAAAAATTCAATAGTTCTGTTCTAACGCTAATATCTAGTGAATTACTCAGATTTTTGAGAAATAATGACCTTAAAATTTGTAATTCTTCAAGACTAATTTTGATTTTTGAGTCATTAGAACCAAATTGATTATTATTTGATTGCCATGATTTTAGTTGACTTATAAAGTCGGCAAAATGATGTGCGTTCTCATTTGCTAATCGATGTTGTAAATCTATTTCGGCAACATATAAAGTAGTAATTATTTCTTCTAATTCATCTGAAGTAAGATTCCAAAGTGCTAAATCTAAAGGTGTGACGAGGGTATTAAAGTATATTTTTGCACCAATTTTACTTGCCCAATTGGTGAGCTTGGGTAAATCTTGCCAATTTAACCGGTTTGGAGTAGGAATTATTCCAAGATTTGTCCCTTTGGTTTTGCAATATTGTTCAAAATAGGCTACATTGCTCATCACTTCCTCAAAAGATGCATTTTTTCGAATTTTTTCAAAATTCTCTTTTTCAAGAGAGTCAATTGAAATATTAATATTGAAATTACCACGTTCCAATAGTTTCATAATTCTTTCATTCAAAACAGTGCCGTTAGTCTGAATTACGATTTGAATATTTGGATTTAATGCTAACATCTTTTCCCAAATAGTGTAATAAATATTAATCAGAAATGGCTCTCCACCATAAAACTTTACTTCTTTTAAGTGTGGAATATAAGTTTCAAGCTGACGGACAAATTCATCATCATAAATTGGCGTTATTCCTTTTTCAGACTGATCTATAGAAATTGTAGAACTAAAAAGATCGCTGCAAATAACACAGGCTAAATTACATCGATTATCCAATTCAAATTCCATTATTTGAGGATATGAACGAACTTGATACCTATCGTATAAACTATTTTTTGCCCCATCAAAGTTTTTTGCTAACAATGCGTGCTTACAAACTTCACAACCATGAGAAAGATCATCATGAGCAATAAAATCTCGAAGTAAATTATATTCTTTCCCATTCCAAATATTATCCAAACTTTCTTCTGGATAACGCCCCATAATATGCTTTCTATTATGACAACAGGCTATAACTTCCCCGTTAAAAGCAAAATACATCATTTTAAGGGGAGCATAACAGAGCAGTTTTTGTGGTCCCAAGAATCGGGATTTATTGAATTTCTTTAAGATTTGTGTGGGTAATTGATTGTAATTTTCAGACATCAATTGCTTAGTGGAGAATAGGTTCGAAAAACTATTCAAGTACTTAATTACCAATCGACCAATAATCTTTCTATTTATCAATTTCATTTAAATAAATTAAATTGCATAACACAACTAAGAATTGTAATTTTCAAAAATACTATTTTTATTTTAAAGAATGGAGGATAAATAGTATTTAGTGTCAGTAAGAAAACAAGTGATTGATAAGAAAACTCACTATTTCCCAGTATTTGTTAGAAAATGTCAGATGTTAGGCCTTTTTCAGCATTGAAAACCAAGGTTCCGATAGCTATCGGAATTACATTGGTAAACGACTGTTTTCAATGCAAAAATAACCCTACCCGCCGCAATAAGTTGGTTGCATCGGCAGGCGGGGAAGCAGATGGTGTTTTAGCTTCGCTGAGCTCTCCGCCAGCTGGCGGATCTGTTCTGGCAAACACTAAATAATGCATCAGTAAGATTTATTCTATTATTTTTGTTTCTTTAAATGTGCTAGAATCAAATTTATATCATAATTTTGTTTTATGCAAATTATAATAGGAGTTAAAAAGTCGAACATGGCATACCTCAAACAAATATTTGATTTTAAATATTTGATTTGGATTTTGGCATCAAGAGATATTAAAACGCAATATTCACAAACAAGATATGGACTTATATTGGCCTTTTTAAAAGCAATAATTTCAGCAATCTTGTTTCAATTATTCTTTGGTTACGTATTAAAGGTCGATGTGCCAATTATGCCTTACATCGTGTATGTTTTCCCAGGATTAATGCTCTGGTATTATTTTTCGCATATTGTCAGTTTTGCTAGTGTTTCTCTAATTCAATCCCAAGTATTAATTCAAAAAGTTTTTTTCCCGAAAATCATTCTGTTATTCTCCAAAAGTATTGTTGGACTGGTTGATCTTTTTATCTGGCTAATCATTTATGTCATTATTTTATTTTATTATAATGTGACCGTTCGTTTTACAATCCTACTATTACCAATAAGTATTCTTTTTACGATGATTAACGGCTTAGCAATTTCAATATGGCTGAGTTCATTAACCATTAAAAACAGAGATGCAGTTCATATAATTCCATTTATAATTGGGTTTGGAATTTTTGTTACTCCAGTATTCTTTTCATTTAATGCTTTGCCAGAGCAATATCAGTTTATTCAATATTTTAATCCAATGTCGGGTGCTATTATGTTTTTTAGATGGTGTGTCTTTGGAATTGACTTTTCGTGGATGCACTTTTTAGGACAACTTATTTCTGTTTTTATATTCGTACCGGGATTAATCTACTTTAAAAAAATCGAAGGGGTGATTTCTGATGTCATATAACGAAATGGATAAATACGCAATTATCATCAGCGACTTAAGTAAGAAGTACGCTCTTAGTAAAAATTCGAAGAATAGCCTCAACAATAATGCTCCATTCTTTTTTGCGTTAAAGGACGTCAATATCAAAATTCTAAAAGGAGAATCAATTGGAATTATTGGTGAAAATGGATCTGGAAAAAGCACTTTGTTGAAAATTTTGAGTCAAATTACCGACCCTAGTGGAGGTACTGCAATAATCAATGGTAAAATTGCTTCGGTACTAGAAATTGGAATGGGCTTTCATCCAGAACTTAGCGGGCGTGAAAATATTTTTCTAAGTGGCGCCTTACTCGGTCTCCGAAAAAAGCAAATAACAAGCGTTTTTGATAAAATTGTTGAATTTTCAGAAATCGAACCATATATCGACACCCCTGTTAAACACTATTCTAGCGGAATGTATCTCCGATTAGCATTTTCTGTGGTTGCACATCTTAATGCCGATATATTATTGTTTGACGAAATACTCTCTGTGGGTGATTTTGGATTTCAGCGAAAATGCATCAGTAAAATCAAAGATTTAATTTTGCAAAAAAAGACCATTGTTTTGGTTAGTCATAGCTTGAACGAAATTGTAAAACTTTGTGAAAGGACAATCCTGATTTGTAAGGGTGAAATTATTGCCGATGGCGAGACAAATGAAGTAATTGGGTCTTATGTTAAAAACTCATATCTAAGTACACTTCATAACAGAAATTGTAACGATAATACTTTAAAAAGTGATGTTGAAATCAATTGTGTTGACTCTAAAATATTATTTAAAAATCAGCACATACATCTTTTAAGTGCCGAAATTAAAGCAGTAGGTAAAGATTCAGTGAATGAAATTACGGTGGATGATGAAATTGAGATTACCATGAGTTATGAAATTCAGTCGGATTCAATCACTGTAATTCCCGGAATTTCTGTTTTCTATATTCACGAGATGTTGATATCTCGCCATTTAGCAAACAAATCTGCAAGTTTGGAGGAAATAAAGTTGCTTTCTGTTGAGAAAAAATATACTGTAAAAGCATTTATTCCAGCAAATATGCTCAATAATAAAGATTATGTTTTAGATATTTTCTTTAACGTTTTAAACGCTGAAGGTAAAATTGAAGTTATTTCTGCTACAAACCTCTTTTTTAAAATAGTTAAAGGAAAAACAGAATATTGGGAGAATTTTGCAAAAGAGTCTGAAGCAATACTTAAACCTGAGATTAGATGGAAGGTGAAGTGAAAAACTATTTGCTATAAATTTCATAAGTTACCTGCCTTTCGATAATAAAATTCAAATTAATTTCACCTTTTCCAAGAGCGGCATCGTACCATTTGCTCTTTTTCATCATCATACTTGGAGCCATTAAAAAGGTTAACCAATCTTTTAATTATAAAATAGATCTTGGGCTCAAAGCGAAAACTTCTAATATTATATTTTAATCGAAAGTAACAAAATGGATACATAATTTTGTTAATAATTGCCATCGTTGTCCTATTCTCAGCTGTTTTGTAAAAATTCGGATTTGCATATTTAAAATAAACCCATATAAAATCATAAAGTTCTTTTCTGTAATTCTTAAGCCACCATGGACCAACAAAAAGTTCAAAGAAAACACTCAATGTGTCATCAAAGGATTTAAACCCATTGAACCCATATTTCTTGCTCTCTTCATAAATTGGTGTTCCTGGAAATGGAATAAAAAAATTCACCCCAATTTCTAAATCTGGATTTATTAATTTGGATTGGCCCAACATATTTAGTGTAGAATTAAAATCCTTACTAGGATTCCATGGAAATGCAACCATTATATAGTAAACACATTTAATGTCCGCAATTTTCATAATCTTCACTACTTCTAAGATATCATTGATCGTGGTTTTTTTATTAATCTTGTTCAACACATCTTGATCCCCCGACTCAGCTCCAAATCGGATAGAAACACAGCCTGCTTTTTTAAACATAGATATTTGCTCTAAAGTATAGCTTTTTAAGAAATATGATATATGAGCATTGGCTTCCCACTCAAACTCAATTCCTTCGTCTAAAATTCGCTGAATTAAATTAAGCACAAAAGTTTTATTCCCAAAAAAGTGGTCATCATCAAAAGAGATTTTTGTAACATTATACTTGAATATAAACAACTTAATATCATCGATTATAATATCAATGTTTTTTGAAAAAGTTTTTTGACCCCATACAGTGGTTAAACAACAAAACGTACAATTATAAGGGCATCCAAAAGTGGCTATATAATTCAAACTTCTTTTAGAGTCAGCATTAGACCCATTTACCTCAATTATTTTTTTGATGTCAACTTTATCATAATTAATAGCCGGGAATTCTTCTTCATTGTGAACTTCTGCTTTTGAATTAATTATTATTTGCCCCGACTGTTTGAATCCAATTCCCTTAATGTCTGATAACGCTTCATCTTTTAATAACGATATTATTAGCTCTCGAAAGGGCAACTCTCCCTGACCAAAGACTACAATATCAATAAAATCCTCCTTTAAAGCAATTTCTGGAAGCACATTTGAAAACCATCCACCCCAAACAACTTTTGCTTTTGTATTTTGCTTTACGTATTCCGATAGCTCTTTCCCTGATATCATTTGATAGCCAATCATTGCGCTGATTCCTACAACAAGCCACTCATCCTTATAACTATTAATGATATCCTTAACATTCCTTTCAACTCTCTCGTCCACCAATATAACTTCAACAGGCAAATCTCTTAGAACCCTTTCAATATTCAAAATCGAAAAAGGCAAATTTGGTATTTGTCTGTTTTGATTAACTAGTGGATAAAATAACAAGATTTTATTTTTCAAATGTTTCAGATTTATCAATTTGTGACAAAGATACATTTTATACACTTAATTTCAAGAATTAAATACTATACTTTTGATGCGAAATTTGTGTGCCTTAATCAAGTAAGTGCCTTTTAACGATAAAGGATTTGGCGCGAATTTTCTTGATATTTATTTCGGTTTTCAAAAAAATATTAAGGTTAGAAGGAGTGTCGAGCTAAATTATTTCAGACAATAAATACAAAATAAGATTACATGAATTATTCGAGCACTTGATTATAATAGAACACAGATTCTGGAAAATGGTTACATTTGTTTGATTTTTTCTGTCAATTTGAAAAATGCATAAATTTTTCGCAATAATTATTGAATTAAATGAATAATGTTTTTGTAATATGAATATTTTAGGGATAAATGGATTGGGTGTTCTGCCTTCTGCATGTTTGGTTATTGATGGGAAGTTAATAGCTTTTGCCGAAGAAGAAAGATTTACAAGATATAAAGGCAGTTTTGGCGTAATGCCTGCTAAAGCGGTTAAATTTTGTTTAGACTATGCAGGTTTGTCATTAAAAGACATCGACTATGTTTCATTTGGATGGGATAGCAATAAATATAAGTTTTACATGCCGTTTTTTTTAATTTTAAAGTATTTCACTCGCTCCCCTAAGTTTCAAAAGTCTTCTAATCTTATCAGTTTTGTTAATGAATTGATTAAATATCATCCCCAGAATGTAAAGAGTAAAATTTTTGAAATGTTTAAAGATGCGGGTATTGAAGGAAATATTCCACCGATAAAATTTATTTCTCATCATCTATCACATGCTGCATCAGCTTATTACTTATCTGGATACTCTGATTCTTATATTCTCATAATCGATGGAAGTGGAGAAGACAATTGTACCAGCATTTATAAAGCCAGCCAGAAAGAAATAAAGCTTTATAAAAGCATAAAAGTTCCTGATTCATTAGGATGGTTTTATCAAAGTTTTACAGAATTCCTTGGATTCTCTCCAAATAATCATGAAGGAAAACTTATGGGGTTAGCTGCCTATGGAAAGGAAAATTTAGAGATAAAATCGAAAATCGACTCTATCATTAATACTGATTTACTTGGGAATTACAAGTATAAGGCTAGGTTTAGTTTTTTGGGAGAGCATACTCAAGGAAAAGTTTATAGCGAAGAACTTGTTTCATTATTTGGGAAACCACGTCTCAAAGATGAAGAAATTTCAGATTACCATAGAGACTTAGCATATGCCTGCCAAGCTAAGCTTGAAGAAATAGCATTAACAATTGTTCGGAATTTAATTAAAAATAAAGATTTTATTGGCAATCTTTGTATTGCTGGCGGTGTTGGTTTAAATTGTAAAATGAATGGAGCAATTGCAGAACTGTCCGAAATAAAAAATCTTTATATCCCTTCAATCCCTAGTGATGCCGGAACATCTATAGGTTCAGCGCTTGTTTTAGCAAATAAAATGGGAGCAATCCCTAATCAGAAAATTGAACATGCATACTGGGGAACAGAATACAGCAATGAATATATTGAAAACCTACTAATTAAATTTCGACTTAAATACAAAAAAACAGATACTCTTGAAATTGATGTTGCTCATTTACTGATGGAAAACAAAGTAATTGGCTGGTTTCAAGGCCGCATGGAATCAGGCTCAAGAGCTCTTGGAGCAAGATCCATTCTTGCAAATCCTTTAAAAAAAGAGATGCAAGATATTATTAATAAGAAAGTCAAAAATAGAGAAAAATGGAGACCATTTGCAGCTTCAATATTGTTTGAAGAAAAAGAAAATTTTGTCTTTTCATCCATCGAATCTCCATTTATGGCGATAGCTTTTAAAGTGAAACCAGAGATAATTGAAAAAATCCCATCAGCAATACACATTGATAACACAACTCGCCCGCAATTCGTTAAGAAATCAGTGAATGAAAAATATTGGAAACTAATTTATGAATTTGGCAAATTAAGTGGTGTTTCAGCAATACTAAACACTTCTTTTAACACCAACGAAGAACCCATTGTTGAAAATCCAGAACAGGCTATTAAGGCTTTTTTCGGCTCTGGAATGGATTGTTTGGCAATAGGTTGCTTTTTATTGGAAAAGTAATATTCGATTATCAATGATTCATAAAAAAGTGATGAAAAACAAAAATATGGAAAGATTAAACATGATATCTGTTGATCTAGAAGATTGGCATCACTCCTGTTACTTAAAAGACTTTGTAACTGAAAGCAATTACATTCAACGCATTAGTTCTTCCACCGAACAAATTCTAAATGTTTTTAAAAAGCATAAAGTAATTGCTACTTTTTTCACACTGGGTTGCATTGCTGAGGAAAACCCCAAACTAATCAAAAGGATATACGACGAAGGGCATGAAATAGCATCCCATGGATATACTCACACTCCTTTATGGGATCATAATCCAGAAACCTTCAGAAATGAAATAACTAAAACAAATCAAATAATTGAAGGAATAACTGGTGAAAAAGTTATTGGATTCAGAGCTCCTTATGCATCGTTAAATAAAGAAACGGCTTGGGCAATCAAGATTCTTGAAGAAGAGGGATTTGTTTACGATTCAAGTATTTTTCCAATGAAAACACCATTGTATGGAGTTAATAATGCTCCATTGAATCCGTATAAAATTAATTCAGATAATATTTTAGAAAATAATCCGAATGCAAAAATTATTGAAATCCCTTTTTCCATTTACAAATTATCTTTTCTTAAAATACCATGCACTGGAGCCATATATGGCCGATTTTTGCCATTATGGTTATTAAAAGTATTATTGAAAAAAATCGAAAAACATCGACCTATTAATTTTTACTTTCATCCATGGGAAATTGATAAAGAAATACCCAGAATCAATGCCCCGTTAAAAAACAAATTTTTATCCTATTACCACACGAATAATTATCTAGATAAAATTGACGAAGTTATTAAAAACTTTAATTTTTGTTCAATCAAACATTACATTTCTGCTAACGAAAAAAGTATTTAATATTTGTATTTTAATCAAGATTTCTTTGTTTTTGAAATATATTATCCAGATTGGTTTTAACAATTCTGAGATTCATTGTGCAATTGAAAATTTAATTAGAAAAAGCCTAAAATTCAGAATAGTAAGTATATCATATCCTACTGATATTTTTTTACTAGAATACACAATTATTTCTATTTTTTTTTTACTTTTACAATTCATAAATAATAATACCAGCATTGATTATCGATAAATCACAATATAAAGTTATTGCAATTATTCCTGCATATAATGAAGAGAGTAGAATTGCTGAGGTTGTTGAAAATACCAAAATTTATGTGGATGAAGTCATTGTTGTTAATGATTGTTCGGTTGATCATACTTCAATAATTTCAAAAAATGCTGGAGCAATCGTTGTTGATTTACCAAAAAACAGAGGGGCTGGTTATGCAACCCGCATTGGTTGCGACCTTGCAATTAAAAACAATGCTAATATTATTGTTACAATTGATGCGGATGGGCAACATTGCGCAGGTGATATTCCTGATTTGGTTAACAAACTAATCATGGACAAACCAGATATTGTTTTTGGGTACAGAATTAAAGATAAGTCTATGCCCGTAATTAAAAAAATTGGAAATAGTTTTCTTTCTTTTCTTGCTTTAGTCTTATTTAGAATAAAAATTAAAGATGCTTTAACTGGATTTCATGCATTTACAGCTGAATCGTATCCGAAAATTAGATGGGAATCAGAAAGGTATGGGTTTATCCTTGAATATATTTATAACGTTTATAAAAACAACCTCAAATATGCAGAAGTCAGAGTAAAAACCATCTATTTTGACAAAAAAACGGGCATGAGCATTAAAGATGGAATAAAGTCAATATTTCTATTATTAATGTGGAGAATTAAGGTGCCCAAAAAAGTTATAGTTTTTTTTAATCTTCAATAATACGTGATACTATGTGTGGAATTTTAGGATATTTTAATTTTACTGAAAAGAATTTTCTTTCAAATTACAATACGTTTCAAAAATTAATGCAGGAATCTTTTTCCCGAGGGAAAGAAGCATCTGGTCTTGCAATATTGAGTAATGAAAATACAATTTATTTACTCAAATCCGATTTAGATGGGAAAAAGCTGCCAAAAACAAACGAATTTAAAAAATTGCTTAGTACTGTTGAGAACCAAAATGTACTTGCAACAATAGGCCATTCGCGAATAGCAACTCACGGTACACAATTACTGCAAATTAATAATCAGCCAGTAATTTCATCAGATAAAACAAAAATTTTGGTTCATAACGGCATTGTGACAAATTCCGATGAGTTATGGAAAATAATGCAAAAATCCGATTTGCCTCCAGAATTAGACACAAAAACGCTCATAGAATATTTGTGTTTTCTTTTGCAAACAAATTCAAATAGAAACACACTAAAAAAACTTTATAAAGATATTGAAGGTGCAGCTAGTATAGCCGTAATCGATTCCAATAGCAAAAACTTAATATTGGCAACTAATACTGGTTCACTATATTATGTAATCGACGATAAAAATGAAACGTTGTATTTTGCTTCTGAAAAAATATTTTTAAATGCTATACTTGATCAAATAAAAACTCAACAGGATAAAATACAACAACTTAGACCTCAAACAGCTTTAATTGTAAGTAATAATTGTATTGATGTCATTGATCTAAAATCAGACCTTGAACCAATTTCTGACAGTCAAGATGTTGATTGTGATATCCAAAACGCGCCTAGTTATATTGATTTTAGTGCACCAGAGTTAAAATCTGAAGCAACAAAACTTTATACAGTTAAAAATAATTTAGATAAACTCAAAACCCACGACTTCGATTACGAAAAAATATACAACATTCAACGTTGTACCAAATGCATTCTTCCTGCCACAACACCGTTTATAAAATTTGACGATAAAGGAGTTTGTAATTATTGCAACGATCATAAAACGATTAAGTATAAAGGAATTGATGAATTAGAAAAAATTGTTTCAAAATATCGAAAATCAAACGGGGAACCCGATTGTTTGGCTGCGTTCAGCGGTGGTAAAGATAGTTCGTACGGTCTTCATTTTCTGAAAAAAGAAATGGGACTTCAGCCTTTAGCTTATACCTACGATTGGGGTATGGTTACCGATATTGCAAGAAAAAACCAAGCTAGAATTCTTGGAAAACTCGGAATTGAACATTTGGTTGTTTCCGCTGATATTACAAAAAAGCGAGACCATATCCGTAAAAATATTTTAGCCTGGATGAAAGATCCTCATCCAGGAATGGTTACCCTGTTTATGGAGGGCGACAAACAATGTGAGTTTTATGCCGATCAACTTAAGAAAAAGTATAAGATTGATTTAATGTTCTTTTTTAGGGGGAACGAACTAGAAGTTGATGAGTTTAAAACCGGACATTGCGGCGTTAAAGATGCAGATCCTGGTGGAGTAATACACAACCTTGAAACTTGGAAAAAAGCAAAACTTTTGTCATTCTATGCTAGTAAATATATTAAAAATCCAGCTTATTTTAATTCATCATTTTTTGATACTTCACTGGCTTTTTTTACAACCTATATTCAAAAACATGATTATGTTTTTTTATGGCATTATATTCCTTGGGTTGAATCCGAAATATTAAGCACACTTCATAAAGAGTACAATTTTGAGCTTCCCACCGAAACATTACAAACATGGAGAACGGATGATGGAACTTCTGCATTTTATAATTATATTTATTACCACGTGCAAGGCTTTACAGAAAATGACTCTTTCCGTTCCAGACAAATCCGGGAAGGATTAATGGATAGAGAAACAGCCCTTAATCTGGTTCACAGAGAAAACAAGCCTCGGCATAATGCACTTCAGTGGTACTTTGATGTTGTTGGCCTCGATGGGGATGAAGTCCTAAATGTGGTTGATAAAATGAAAAAACTATATTAATTGTTTTTAAAATTTATAAAATTTCAGTGTTGTCCGATATAAATTAATAATATTGTTGTATAATGCATATAAACACAAAATTACAAGATATTGCTCTGTTAAGGGCTTGGTTTGTGAAATTGAAATTTAGACATGATTTTCAATACTTTTGCCCCTAATCCCCTCCCGCTATTGCGGGATAAATTTCGGGGAGCATTGAAAATCAATTGGTTCTTATAAAATTTTCAATATTTCTCCGCCAACTGGCGGAGATAAAGGGGCTGAAAATATTGAAAATTTATCGGACAATAGCTATTAAATTTATGAATTTTACATGATTTATAACCTTTACGCAAAAAAAGACAATGACTATAATTAAAAAAATAAAATACTTAAAAAAACTCAATGTTTTATTAGTTTCCTTGAGCGTAACAGTGTGTTTTGTATTAATAATGGGAATTGTTTACCTTTCTAAAATAAACATTTACGAAGACCTTATAATTACTACTCGTAGCAAAGAATATTCCTTAAAGAACATAGAAATAATTGGGAAATCAGTTTTTGACAAGGAAGTCGTTTTATCAAATGCGAACACATCTTCAATTTTCTTAGAAAACTATTACCTTAATAACCTTACTTTAATAATACCCGATTCTGTAGTTGCAAATAATATTCTCCAGCTACAAATAAATACAAATCTATTAAATGTTGATTTAAGCAAACCAGATAAAACCCTAAAAAAGCAAAATTATTATACGTTAAACTATACCACTAACGGTAATGTTTTTACAAAAATTGGGTATGTTATTAAATGTAATTATGTCAATATTAGTAACATTGTGGGAGCATGGTTCCTAAATATAATAAACATATATCTTATTTTGGTATTCGTTGGTTTTTCTTTTGTGCTATTGTTGTTATTCTCTTTTTGGGTAGTAAACTATACAGTTAAAAAACTTCCTTTTTTGAATAGATTTTTTTTAAATAAATTTATCCAAGTTAAAGTTCTTAAAGCATCTGTGAGATTTTCATATTTTCATATTTTGCTTACAATTCTAATATTTATTTTCCTGATTCATCTTAAAAAGACACTTTTGGAATATGAAAATATTTCAATTAAATCTCAATCAAATATTAATTCAATTCACACAAATTGCGATACCTATAATTTTAAAAATTGGTCTAATGGATTATTATTTATGAATAAAAATTACAATAGACAAAAAAATATTTGACTTCATTTCTAAATATTAATATTCTTAATGTGGTAAAGTTAAAAAAATATATTTTAGACCCGAACTATCAGTTATTCATAGTCTTACTGTTTTTTTTAGTAGGCAAAATTCTTGTTTCAGGAGTTGGTTATCTTGGCGACTCCGACGAAGGAGTTTATTCGTACATATACCGTAATTTCGATTCGTTACTTGCCGGAAACTTTTTGACTTGGTATAATTCGATGGAACTACAAACAGGACCAATACTAGAAACATTAATTCGGTTTTTTCAAACAGGTATAGCAAAACTTCTGTTATCCATCTTTCTCACTGATTATACAATTTATGATGTTGTTTATGTATTGGGGGGATTTAATATTCTAGTTTCAATAGCAAGTTTAATTGTTTTTTATAAAATATTGAAAAATCTCGATTTTGATCATTCTGTATCAATACTTGGGGTTATATTAATTGGTGTTTTTTGTAATTTCAATATTTATATTCGACATATTTTGCCCTACGAAAATGGCCTATTATTGAACTTACTAAGTTTAATGTTCCTTACTTCTAAAAACATAAATTTTAAAAAAATCCTACTATCGGGGATATTCTTTGCATTAGCTATATTTACTTATAATGGCTATTTTATGTTTTTGTTTATTAATGTGTGTTTAATCATGTATTTGTATCGATCAAATTTTAGGGAGTTTACAAGAGTAAATCTTTTGTTTTTTTTACCGATGCTCATTATTATGCTCACCATAGAACTTACAATGCAGTTAGTTGACAAATCTTTTCTTGAATTTATTCTATCGTCTTCTACTACTATAAATCAAGGTTCATCTAATGAAGGAATAGCATACCTTGCGATATATTTCTATTTTGTTGAGAAATGGTATGGGGTGTTAATTCTAATTTTGTTTGTTGTTGGTTTATACAATTTATTCGCCAACAAAGCCTATAACAAAGCTTCTTTTATTGCTTTAATAGGAATTAGTGCATATTTTATTTACGGGTTTTACGTCTATTTTTTCCAGTCTATGGTGTTCTATGGGAGAATTCTACACATGTACTATCCTTTTATAATTATTACTTGTTTAATTTTTATTCAAAGAGTAAAATTTAAGACACGTAAAGTGATAATTTTCAGCCTAATTGTACTAGCAAGCTTCAATTATTATCAAGTAATAAAAGATTTAAATAGTATTGCATACCCCATTAATATTGCAATTGATTACAAATTAAATTCAAGCAATATTACCTATTCTTCGGTTACCGAATTAGAATGTCTTTACGATATTGACGATATAAATTCCCATAAATTATACAATGATACCAAATCTACAAATTTATTATCTGGCAAATATCTCCTTTTGAATTTTGGTTTTTTTAAGCACTACCCAGATGCATTTATCAACAAATATCAGAAGTTCAATGATATGTCTGACTTAAAACGAATATTTAGCAAGAAACATTTCATGTCACATCCGGCTTATACATTTGAATATTGTACACAAACAGGTAGAAAGTTTTTTATTGATAAATCTTTTAATATCCGAATTTTTGAAGCTTACTAAAACTGCAAATTGTATTCATCTGACTTTAGTTTGCTATCAACAAAATTCAATAATCACTATTGCAGAATGACAAATCTTAAACTCCTATTAACTACTCCATATATCGATAAAATTGTAGAACCCTTATACGATTCTCCCAATTTTGTTCGCACTTCATTAGCAACCTTAGCGGGATTTGTTCGAGCGAATAGCGATGTTTCAATAAAGTGTATTGATGCTAAATTTGATCAATTAAATCTTAAGGCTCTTTTGGCTGAAATTGAGGAATTTAAGCCTGATGTTATTGGCATTTCAGCATTTACATACGAATTTGAGGAAGCTGCAATATTAGCAAAAGAAATTAAAGCAAGATATTCTAACCAATGCTTAATTGTCGTTGGTGGCTCCCACGTATCTGCTCTTCCAGTAGAAACACTAAAAAGATATTCATCGTTTGATCTTTGCGCTATTGGTGAATCAGAAGTTACTTTGTTAGAAATTATTAGAAATAATAGTGAACGCAATTGGGTGTCTATTGATGGAATAGCATTTAAGAATATTCATGGAGATATAATCCAAACAAAACCCAGAGCAAAAATTGATAATTTAAATAGTTTACCAATGCCCGCTTGGGATATGCTCCCGAAAGCGACGGAGTATTTTATTCAATCATCGCGAGGTTGTCCGTTTAATTGCTATTTTTGTTTTAATCCAAATGGAACAACGGTTCGATTACGTTCGGCTATAAATATTATTACAGAAGTTAATTGGATAATAGAACATATTCACCCAAAACGAATTTCTTTTGGAGATGAAGCTTTTGGCACAAACAAAGCAGAATCGCTGAATCTACTTGATTTAATGATTGAAAATAACATCTCCGAAAAAACATCATGGGACATTCAAACACATGTTTCTTTTATTGATGAAGTCTTAATTAAAAAACTGAAACTAGCTGGTGTAAGCAAAATAGAAATGGGTGTAGAAACTGGCAGTGAAGCAATAATGAAATCTATTGGAAAAGGAATTACTAAAGAAAAAGTGTTAACTGCATTTAATTTATGCAAAAAATACAAAATCAACACTGGTGCCTTTTTCATACTCGGACATCCAGAAGACACAAAAAAAACGATTTGGGAAACGATTAAGTTTGCTGCAAAAATAAATCCTACAGAACCTATTTTTGGGATATTAGTTCCTTTTCCCGGGACAAGAATCCCAAGTAATATAGATTATAACATTGAAAATTGGAGTTATTTTCGAAAGCAAATAAACGGCACTATGCCAATTTCAAAATTATCAAAAATCAGTTTGAAGAAGTATTTAGTTATCGCAATTCCCTTTGTTTTTTTAAGAAATTACAGATTTTTCGGATTTTCTAAATACATCATTACAAATTCTAACAATTTGTTTAAATTTGTAAAACATTTGTTCAACTAACACTTTGCTAATTAATGCAATCGTAGTAATTCAAAAATTCTTATGTTATAATTAAAGAAAATAAATTGATTAAAAATATTTTTACTTATAAAAACATACTATTTGCACTAACTGGCTTACTGATCTTTTTTGCCGTTACTTTTTATTATTTAAACAGAATAAACATTATTTATCCGTTAAGTATAAAGATTAACCATATTTCGACCTATGGTGAGTCCATAAAACTTATAGGAGTTAGTCCTTTTGACAGAAAATTTGAATTAAAAAAATCAGATAATTCTACTTGGAATACCAATGATTACTACTTAAAGTCCATTTTAATATCTTCAGACACATTATCACAAGAACCTCTTATATGTGAAGTATCATATTGGAAAAATAAGGAATTACTTCTCGACACTTTTCATATTAAGTTAACAAAATCGCAGCAAATAATTCCAATTGATATTCAAACATCGATTGCCGAAAAGGGTATGTTTTTAATCTCCAAAACATTTCTACCGATAATAACCAGTTTAAATTTAATACTTGTATTTATTATCCTTGTACTCGCAATTATTATGTTTGCTTCAAAAAAAATCCATACTCTATTTGGAGTCAAATTGTTTTATACCACACTATCGTTTTGTTTAATCGCTATTTTGGTGTTTTTATCTTTCTATGCCTTCCCAACCCCAGAAGATTATCAAATTAGTTTATATGCTAAAGAGTATGGGCTAAAATTGCCTTATGTTTTTTATCATTTTATTGATGGAAGATATTTTTCTAATTTACTATACGTCATTCTCAATCCGCTTTATTATGGTGACGAAAGATTCTATTTTGCATCCTCAATAATAGTTATTGTTTTATTGTATTATTCATTTTATTATTTAATTCAAAAAACATTTAATCTACCCAATATATTTACATACCTATTTTTAACCAATATCTTGTTTTTATTATGGGCAAATTATTTATACTCTACAAGTTATGCTTTTTTTTGGATGGCAAGCGCATACGTATATTCAATTATAATTGTTTTTACAAATTTTCTGATTGCTGTTACAGTAGATTATTTCAACAACAAAATCAATATTAATATTTTTCTTATCAAAGCATCTCTATTTCTAATTATTCTAATAGGCATAAACGAATTATCGATTGGAATTGCCTTTTGGTATGGATTACTGTTTTTTATTTGGGCATATCGTAAAAATAGACATAGCCTAAAACATATTTATATAATCAGTTCTATCGTTTTGCCTATTATAACGGTGCTTTTATCTTCAGGTAGTGAATTAAGGTCATTCACGCCAGAATTACCAACAATTTTAGATAAAATCAGTTTTTCATATTTATCAGGCATTATGCTTATTTCAGCAAAAGCTAGCTTAACATTTGCTTTTTCCATATTAACTAATTACGCGCTAATTATTAACCTATTTATTGTAATCTGTATTCTTAATTTTTTCAAAATAATGCCTTCTTTCAAAATAACCATTTTTCAAAGAATGTGTATATTTGGATCCTTCTTGGGTTTAACTTTTATTATTTCCACCATCTTTTTTTTCTCTATAGAAGATGCGCAAGAGCTACCCGAAAGGATAAATAATGTTTTGCTTTACTGTTTTATTATCACGTCTATTATCTCTTCTTTATCTATAAAAACGGATATTTTATTTCTGCAAAATCTAAATCCAGCATTAAAAAAAACATTTCTTTTTGCCCTTTTCTCATTAATTATCGGTTTATTATTTGTCAGAGAAACTACTGTTAATAAATTTTATCATGAAATATCGGAAGGACGAATTGAGAAATTTAATCGAAATAATGTTGAAATTCTTCAAATATTAAACTACAAAAATAATAGCTTTTATTACCAAAAAATTCCAAATATTAATAAAGAATCATCGCTATTGTACAGCCAAAACTTTTACAGTAATAATGTCCTTTTAAATGATATTTCAAACTATTTTAAACATTATAATTTAGTTGTTGAACCAAATATAAATAAACAAATAATAGACTCCAATCTGTCTTTTGAAAAAAGCTTGAATGAAACTCAATATTTCAATAATGATTTTAATAGCTTCGAGAGCTTCTTCAATCAATCAAAATTGGTGAATTTATTAAAACTAGCTAAAACTATTAAATCCGATAATGGTGAAAAGATTAAAAATTACGAAAAGTACATTAATACTCAAAATTTGATTAATGAATTGTTTCTAGTAGACTCGACACTTATTTCAATAATCCCTGATTCGGTGAAAACCGATAACTCATTGAAAAACAATATTTTTACTAACAATATGCTTTCAATGTTTTGGAGATATTTTCCGAAAAACATTATAAAAGTTTGTTATCAAAACAATAATATTTTATTATATTTTGCTAATCCCGCCCGTGATATTATTACTCCATTAGAGTTAGAATATTCGCTTGATGGGAAAATTAACAGAGTATATTTATATGATTTTTACACAAAATTATTTGAAGCAAAACAAAAATATTTTACCCAAAGCACCACTGATAGTTTGAAAATTATAGATTTTAAAGTTTCTTTAAATCAGTATGATACTACATTAATTATCCAGTCCCTTTTTATTAACCAAAGCAAAGAAAACATTACGAAAATTTGTATAACACACTTATTAACAGATTCTAAAAAAAGTATTAGCATTCCTATGAAATCGACTTTCTATTATAAAAAACCAAACTCTAACTTACAAGAAATGGCATTTATGTCACAGAGGAAACTGGATGTTAATAATTTGCTGGATAAATATTTAATTTATACATTAGCCACTAAAAACACCTATTCTGAAATTTCAGAAATTAATATTTTTAAATAATATTATATGAAAAGCCGAAAGATTATAAAACACCTTACAATTGCAACTATTCTTTCTATTCCTCTGTTAATAGGATTTATGATATATTATTACAACCAAGTGAATATTATTGAACCTGTTCACATTCAAATTAAATCGGACAGCCTTTATATTAAAAATTTAGTAAACGTCACAGCCGTTGGCCCTTTGGGTCGAAAATTTAATATTGATTATAATTATGAAAATCAATTATGGGATACAAAAGATTATTATCTAAATCGCATTGAAATTAAAATTCCCATGCAATTAATGTCTAATAATACTATTATTCTTTACATAAATAATAAAATGATATTTAATAGTAATGAATTTGTGACAAAGGACATCAACTCAATTACACATGACATAATTTTGTATGAAATAAAAGAAACTAACTTTTATGATAAAACTATTTTCTTTGCAAAAATGTTTACAAATCGCTTAATCTTTGTTTTTGAAGTGAAGGTCAAAAAGTTCATAACGGTTCTTGTCTATTTATTTTTTATCATTTATGTTTTTAAAAGCATTCGCCAAGACCGTCAAAAGAACCAGTCTGTTTAACAGTTAATACAAATATTTGAACTCTCTAAAAAATGAAAATACAAACTATACGCATACTTGATAAACATATAGGTATTATACTTTGCTTTATTTTAACCTTATTCAGACGATGTTTTGCTTTTTTTTCATTTAACCGAAAATCCCCAATAGCAAAAACGCAAAGGATTCTTTTTGTAAAATTAATAGAGCAAGGAGCTTCGGTAATAGCTGCCAATACTTTTTTAAAAGCTCTTAAACAGTATGGTTCTGATAATGTATTTATTTTTGTTTTAAAAGAAAATCGCCCAATTCTTGATATTCTTAATTTAATTTCCAAAGAGAATATTATTGAATTAGAAAACAAGAATTTTTTTTCTACAGCATATCGTTTGATTAAAATATTATCTAAAATCAGATTCCTTAAAATCGACACAGTAATCGATATGGAGTTTTTTTCCCGAGCGTCTGCCATTATATGCTATTTATCTGGTGCTAAAAAACGTATCGGTTATCATCGTTTCAATAGTGAATATTCATATCGTGGCGATTTGTTTACTCATAGAATTCAATACAATCCATATATACACATGGCTTATGCTTATAATTTGTTATTGGAAACTTCAATCTTTGAATCACTAACACAACCCTTACCTAAAATTGAGTATTTGCATTCTAAAAATTCAATTCCGAAATTTGAAGCAACAACCGAAGATAAAAATTTTATTTCTAAAAAAATTCAAAATTTGAACTCAACACCATACAAATATTTAATAATATTGAATCCAAATGCTAGTGATTTAATACCAAATAGAAAATGGCCATCACAAAATTTCGAAATTCTTATTAGAAATATTATTAATGAAATTCCAGAAACGCTCATAATATTGACTGGTTTACATAGCGATATTCCAAAAATTAATGAATTGATGAAGCCTTATAAATCAAATAATATCATTAGTTTAGCTGGAGAATTAAGTCTTAAAGAATTACTTACATTGTATTCTATGTCGAATATTTTAATTACAAACGACAGTGGTCCTGGACATTTTGCTTCGTTAACGGATATTCATAACATTGTGCTTTTTGGACCAGAAACTCCAATATTATTTGCACCTATCAGTACTAATACTCATATTATATATGCTAATCTGGCATGTAGCCCTTGTGTTAATGTTTTTAATCATCGTTTTTCGCCCTGTCAAGATAATCTTTGTATGAAAAAATTACATCCCGACATAATATACAAGCAAATTCAAGAAATATTATTACAAATTGATAGATGTTAAATCTTAATATAGATTTTTTTAAAGATGCATAAATTAACTGCTTTTCAAAAAACAATAATTGAATATTTGGCAAATAAGGGAATTGCCAATTATATTTTGTCGAGACAAAAGTGCTCTAAAAAGCAAATTTATTTCTTTTCTGCCACATTTTTTTTAATCACATCATTATTGACTTTCCTCTATTTATCTAGGATAACGATTTATGAGCCAATTTGTATAACTATTAATACCATAGACAAAGAAAAAAAAAACAATTTTTTTGTTATTGGAATTGAGCCTTTATGTAAAGAAGTATTAATCCCATTTGATTCAAATTCAAATGCTTGGAAAATTAACAGCGGCTATTATAAAGAAATTATAGTAAAGTCAAATGTTAACATTATTGAAAATCATCCGCTACAAATTAATGTTAAAAATCTAAATTCAACAGAAAACTATTCACTTAAATCTAACCTGTCTGATACGTCCATAATTATTGTTGGAAATAATATCGGACAGAACAATCTTGTTAATAAAATATTTTCTGTATTGAAAACAAATATTGAACATTTCAAAATATTTTTTCTGATTGCGTTAGTCCTAAGTCTGGCATATCTAATAATTAGATTACATATTCTGGCAATTTTTAACAAATATGCGCTTGTTGTTATTTTAGTTTTTGGGCTATTTTGTATAATATTACCTACCTTTTTCAGCTTTCCTAATGTAGAGGACTTATCCTTAGTCGTTGTTGCAATGAAGACAACTATAATTAATGGCACTGTTCAGACTTTAGCTACTTTTGATGGCAGATATTTTACAAACTTTCTTCACGGTTTATCCCCAATAGTCTATTGGGGATTAGAATCCTACAAATTTGTTTTAATTTTTTCAATTATTCTAACATATTTATCACATATTTTTTTTGTTTTTTCATTTTCTTTTTTTACAAAGAAAAGTTGGTCTATTATTATTTTTCCTTCATTATTTATCACTATACATTTTGCGATTACACCTTCAATCGTTCATGATATTTATTGGATGGCCAGTAGTTTCGTTTATCTTTGGGCATGGAATTTTTTGTTAATTTGGACAAGCTTTTTGAAATTAATGATAAATGAAAAAAAATATGGTTACAAATTCCTTTATTTTATTTCAGCTTTTGCATTTCTAATATTCAGTTATGGAATAAATGAAATGATGATTATTATAAATTCTATAGCATTATTCTATTTTATAATTTACACATGGAGATACCATAAATCGAGTATAATTGATATTATTCCCTTTGTTTTTATTTCTTTATGTTGCATTTATATATTCATCAGCTCACCGGGTATTCAATATCGTATTAATTCAGGTGTTTCAAGAAATTTGAATTATTATATTGATGTTATTAATTCAGGGTCAATTTATACACTAAAAACAACTTACGACTGGTTGTTCAGTAATATTTTCACTATTCCACTCTTCATAATCTTTACAAGTATATTTCACAAAGACATTAATCCATTTCTGAGATTTTCAAATCGAAGTATCATATCTCTTTTTTTATGTTGCTTCCTGTTGATTTTTCTTTTACCGTTTTCTTTTTTTATTCCAATGGGTGTTGAATACTACCCTGAGCGGATTTATAATTTTATGAATTGGATTTTTCAGGTAGCAATATTTATTTTATTACCAATATTCATTATAAAAAAAGTCAAAAACATAAGGATTATTACTAAAAATCATAGAGCAATAGCAATAACGTTATCATCTTTATTAGTTCTGTGTCATCTCGCTTTTTATAAAAACAACTTCAAAACAATAATAACAGAATGGTCATCTGGTGAATTTGACGGGTATAAAACTGAAATGAACAATAGGTATTCAGCAATATTAAAAGCTAAACAAAACACAATTTGGAGTTCTGTTGAACTCGAAAGCATTAAACACAAACCCACTACAATATATACCAAACCAGACATTGAGCCGAATAGATTTGAGGAGTTTTGGAATATTGCATATGAAAATTATTTTAATGTTGATGAAATAAAAATCAAAAATGATACAATCTGTAAAATAAATTCAATTTTGAAATATGTCAAGAAATAAATTTTGTATTTTCACAATTATCTATACTGTTTTAGCAACTTGTTGTTTAATTTGCCTTTCATTATATGTGAAAAAAGTATCAACTTCATTTAACCATATAAACTCCTTAATGTCTAAAATATTAACGTGTAACAACCCTGATGATTTATCCATTATTGATGATACTACTTTGTTGTATTATAACATAATTGAAGAATTTAAGAAAAATGAAGTTGATTCATCATGCACAAATCTTTTCTTTACATCGAAAACTCCTAATAAAATTGAATTGAATAATTTTTTATTTTTTATTTTCAACACTATTAAGCTTTTCCCTACCTCTTTTTATTCAATAAACAATTTGTCAAATACTGAAAATTTTTCAATTTTACTATCCTGTTCACACAACATTGTAATAACATTCGAAATAATTATCAATGACGAAAATGTATTAATTCGTAGAATTTTTGGAATTGGTGAATTTTTTAAAAAAATAAGCCCAATTATTCGTCCAACTAGTATATTCATCTGATTAATAATGAAATAAGTATAAATACATATAATTTACATCATGGAACTAAGGAATGGAATTATTATTAAAACAAAATACCTATTATTAGTATTATCAATTGTCCTGTTTTTTTGGGCTAGTCATATTGCAATTAAGAACTATGAAATTCGGTTTTATTTGAAACAAACATCTGACTCAATGAACAATGACACCATAAAACCAAATCATGAAAAGGTTGAGCAAATCCATGCTTTTTTTAATGGGTCACAATATTTAGAGCCCAAACAATCGTATTCAATTAAGGAAATTGGAGAAGCTTTTAAGTATGGATTTTATTATTTTTCAGGAATAGGTTACGAAAACGGACAGATTCACTATGGAGTTGTAATTTGCGATAAAAAAACCAATATTCGTAGATACTTTAGTTTAATATCAACAGACTCAACATATTCCAATTTTATGATAACAACAGATTAATGAAAAACACAAGAAATCACATTGCAATTTTTTTATACAAAAACGGACATTTGGCAATTTTAGTTATCCCTATTTTGTATATTTTGTTATTAGCATATACATCCTTTTATGCTCATCCAAACGGCGAGGATTTATTTAAAGCAAATAAATCTATACATGCAGGAATTATTAATGCAGCTGTGGATCAATATATCATTTATGACGGTAGATACATGACCAATTTACTTCATGGCTTCATTCCTCCAGTATGGTCTAAGCCCGAATACCAATTTGTTTCCGCACTTTTTTTCTTGTTTTTTTTTATCAGCTCTGCCTATTACTTTTTTTCGAGTATTTTTAAACTTATTCAAAAAACGGACAAGCTATTGACCTTTGAATTAAGTATATTGTTTACGGCATGTTATTCAGCAATAATTCCTGATTTAAAGTATTTTATGTTTCTTTGTCCAGGTGGAATCGTATATGGATTTTCCGCATCCATTATCCTACTAATGATTGGATCCATCTTTAGACTAATGGTTATTACAAATCAAAAAAACAATTTATTTTATCTAATATTAATAATCATATTGGAAATTATCTCTATCGGGATGAATGAAATGAATTTAGTTTTCACAAACATTACAATATTTATTTTCTTAATTTATTCGATATTTTTGCTTAAGAAATCTCATCTAAGAATGGACAGCATCATTCTTTTTATCTTTTGTTTTTCGTTCTCAATTTTTTCAATTTCATCCCCTGGAGTAGGGTTAGATAGAGAAATGAATTTTAATAAATTATTTGATTTCGGCATTATACTTAAATCAATTGGCATATCGTTTAATTACTCTTTGTTTTTATTGATTCAGTGGATAAAGTTAGCTCCATATTTGTTTCTCTTACCCTTCTTAATAAGCATATTAATTCATAAAAAAATAAGTCTAAAAATTCTTTTATTGGGTCCATTAGTTCTATTACCCATTTCATTATTAACTATTTGTCTTACGAATGTTACTTATATTCTGCCGTTTCATGATACTATAACCTTAAATAATTTCCCTACAAGAATGCAAAACACTGCTCAATTATTTTATCTGATTATAAATATCTCAGGTCTATTATTTATAGAAACTATTCAAATCCACCCTAAATACCTGAATACAAATGTGATCATCCCAAGTAAAGCATTTAATATTTACATTCCACTAGCAATCTCTTTCTTGTTTTTTTTACATTCAACGCCAATGAACCTAATTTTGGATTGGAGCAGTGGAAGAATTCAATCATATGATAATAAAATGAATAAAAGGTACACAAGCATACAAGAAGCAAAAGATAAAAAGCAAGATTCAGTATTTTTAGAAACCATCTACGACTTACCCTATTCAATAACAGACAATGTAAAACTAAGTCCTAATAATGAAGATCAACTTTGGGTAAACTCATATGAACAATACTATGGTATTAAAATTTATATGAAAAAATAATGTTCTATGAAAAATCTATTCTCTCTCTTTTCCCTTTAAAAAAACGAAAAAACAAATTGACTATAATCGTGATTATTTGTTTTGGATAGAATAATAAATGCCCAAAAGACTTAAGAACCCTTTTCCTATTAAATAAATAAAACATAATATAGAAGTAATACTGAGTTAGAATATTTAATGAGTGATTTTTAACTTTATACTTTATTGAATAATCTGGACTAAACTCCATTCGAATGTTCTCATAATTATCCTCATAATATGATGTTCCAGGATAAGGGACTAGATACGAAATTCCAGCATGTTGAATTGGTAATGATTTTAAAATTTTGAGAGATTTTTTTACAGATGTCCAATCCTCATTTAAAGGATTAAACAGCAAAAATACTCCTACTTCAATCCCGGATTTAACTAATTTATTAATTTTATCCTTAACAATTTTTAAATCAATATATTTACCCTTTCGATATTCATTTATTCTATGAATATCAAAAGATTCAATCCCAATAAAAATTCGTTTAAAATTTAATTTCTTTAAAATTTCGACAATTTCATCATCTATTAAATCAATTCGGGTGAGTCCATAAAAATTAAAATGGAGCATATTTTGTTCACAATAATCTTTTATCTCGTTTAATAATGACTTACTTAATGTGCAGTTATCGTCCATTATTCGTACATTCGAATATCCTTTGGAGTCAAAGAAACTAAGTTCATCCAAAATGCTTTTAGTATTTCTAAAAAACACCGAGTCCAAATTATAGGTTCTGATACAATAAGAGCATTTATAGGGGCAACCAAATGAAAAATAGGTAAATGCAGTTTTTCCATTGGCTAAAAATTCATAATAATTTTTTGAATTCAAAAAAGAATAGTCACATCCTTTAATAATATCAGCATTAAACACATTGGGTTCAGTTGCAATTTTTAGCTTGTTTAAAAAATCATCATTTTTTTCTTTATCTAAAACCTTAAAAAATCTGCTTTCAAAATCAGAACCTAAAATCACATCAAATACAGGAAAACATTGAGGATACAAATCTGGCAAATATCCAATCGCTATAACTTTTACCTCAAATATTTTTTTTAAATTGGCAATGAAGCTTTTTTCAGAATTACTAAAGTCAACTGATATTAATGTTATAAGATAATCAGGAGCAAATTCAATAATTTGTTTAATGCATCTTTTTTCGTTTAAGTTCTCTGCAATTGCATCTAAAAATAAAATCTCGTTATTTATGGAGACTCTTTCTTTTATAATTGTTGCAACTCTTAATAATTCGATTGGTGGATATAAAAAGCCGTTGGCATAGTAAGAGCATGAGTATTTGCGAATAATTTTTTTATCATTTGGAATATTGAGTACACAAAATCTCATAATTTTTGATTATTAATATCTTAAGTAAAAAAATCTATCTAATCATTATAATTTGAATAAATAAGTCGGTCTGCTAATCGTTGTGGATCTCGAAATTCAATTTCTGATAACAATCTAAAAATTGGTATTTCGGATAGGTATTTAACTGCTGACAGTTTTGTTTGCTCTTCAACAATTAAGTCAAAAACCTCAGTTAAAAAGTCTTTATAATACATAATTTTAAGGTTCTTTACTTTTGCGGGGAAATCGGAATTCTCGTTGACAAATAGAGCAACATTCTTAATTACTACTTTCATAAAGTACTCATAATTCAATACTGAATTTTTATAGTTCTTCTCGCGAATTATTGAATCCTCGTACCACCCTTCAATTTGTTGTATTAAAGCAAAATATCGATTAAAATTACCACATTTATTTTCTGAATTATCGAATGTATAAGACTTAAGAAATATAATTTGCTCCTTCAATTTCTCTGATTTTTGGTTGATTAAAGTGCAATTAGGAGGATAAATTACAGTGTTAAAAAAAACTGGGACATTTTGTGTGTTGGCAAATTCTAAAATGAGAGGTATTTCAAAAATATTTTGCTTCATCGGACAGGTTTTAATAGACATAGAAGTGCCTATTTCTCGGGTGTATGATAAAAAATATTGAAAATTATCCAACATCTTTTGCAAGTCACCATTTTTTCGAATTAAGGAATAATTCTCCTCATTCAGAGAGTCGATAGAGATTGAAATATTAAACTTCAATTTGTTCAAATACTCTTTTACCTTAGCATTTAATATACTCCCGTTTGTGGTTAATGATATTTTTACCTCTGGATTTAATTGTGCTAAATGTTCCCAAATATCAAAATATATTTTATTTAAAAAAGGTTCCCCACCCGAAAAAGCAGCATCCTTAAGATATGGCAAATATGGCAATAGTTGAATCACAAAATTTTCGTCGTAAGGATTTTTGTACATATCCATCATTTCCCTATTTTGCCTTACACCCGAAGATAGTTCACCATTGCACATAATGCACTCAAAGTTGCATTGGTGGCTAATCTGAAACTCAAAAGAGGAAGGATGATTGCCATCACCTTGGGCTAAATAATCGTATCTATTTGCATCTACAGAATAAAAGTTTTTCTTTTTTAAATGTGCATAACAAACTTCACATCCTTGTGAGAAATCGTATTTAAGCAAATGTTTTCTTAAGTTTTCAAGTTTTTCTCCAAACCAAATTTCTTGAATCGAATTTTCTGGATAATTGCCTAAGGGCTCTCTTTTATTATACCAACAAGACATAATTCTTCCGTAAGGGGCAAAAAAAAGCGAATTAAAAGGGGCCAAACAAATAGGAGCATCGGGCTGCTCTCTTATCTTTTTGTATTTTGTAATCAATCTATTTTTGTGAAATTTTTCAATCATTCTTATGATTTTTATTTGCAGTAATTCGACTTATAATCCGATCAATATCGTTTATGTTTAGTTCTGATATTATGTATTCATCCGGAAGATGTATAATGTTATCATAGACTTCTTTTGAATTTTGAATTTTATCAATATTTAAAATTAACTCCTCGATTTTTTCAATAAGTATTTCTTTAGGAATGGCACTAACATTATCATTTATTACCCTTTGTATTATTGATATAAATGCCGCTCTACTGTTTTTACTGGTTTGAATTTCCTTATTTGAATCATTTGCTTTTTTTAGCTTTAAAACCGATTCAATAAAAAATACTACACTACTGAAAAGTTTGTTATTCCACTCTTCAATAGAATTTTTAGAAGTGAACTTGTAACTGATAAAATCTTTTTTTATGGATTCTAATTCAGAAATTGATAGTGAATATATACTATGATTAATTGGAGTTAATACTTTATGAATCGTGATTTTTGTGTTCAAATTATTAAAGTAATTTACATAATCTCTAAATTCACGAATATTGTTTTTTAATATACAAATGCTTACACCGATTTCACGATTTAATTTTTGTGATAACTTATGTATGATTTCGAAATTGCTCATTACTTTTTCAAATGAAGCACCAATTCGAATGGACTCGTATGTGGTTTTATTCACAGAATCGATAGAAAATGATAAATGAAAGTTGTATTTCGAATAGAGTTCTAGTATCTTTTCATTAATAATAGTACCATTTGTTTGAATTATTATTTTGCATAAAGGGTTTATGCTGTGTATCTTATCCCATAAATCATAATATAAATCAATTAAAAATGGTTCTCCTCCAGAAAATCTGGTTTCTTTTAAATATGGGATAAATTCGGTTAATTGTTCTAAAAAGTAATCATCGTAATAATTGGGGTAGTTGTCTTTGTTTTCAATCTGACTTCGAATGCTACTTGAGTTTTCTCCATTACACATGATGCATTTTAGATTACACGTATTGCTAAGTTCAAAATCAATTAATAAAGGATAATTACTTGTTACTTCATTATTATAATTGTCATAATTTCTAGCACCCGTAAGATGAAAACTCTTACTCATTATTGTATCGTAGCAATAATGGCAACCAAGAGTATTGTTTTGTTTATAATTTATTGATTTATGTAAATCTTCTTTAATTGAATTATTCCAAATATCTGATATTGAATTGATCGGATATCTTCCAAGTGAATTTAATCTATTAAAACAACAAACAAAAGCATGTCCGTTAAGCGAAAATCTCAATGCTTTTGAAGGGGCATAGCAAAAGATCACATTGCCATTATTTCTAGTTTTATTGTATTCTTTAAGCCGACATTTAAATATTAACTTATTGATGGTTTTTTGAATTGCCCTCATCATATTCCAAGTCTTAATAAAGATGTACAAAGTTTCTTCTTGAGCATAGTTAGTTTGATTTTAACGAACTGTTTGAGCCAAAATTATGTTGTAGCCATAACTCCAAAAGTACTAATTTCCAAATTCTCCACATATCATTGTTGGAAAATAATTGTAATAAATACTTCTTATTTAGAATACCGAGATCTTCTAATTTAGAGTTTTTAAGAATATCCTTATATAATTCTACTCGATTGTAATATTCGTTAGGTCCTACAAATCCTTGTTTTTTGCGATTTACAACATGTGGCAGTTTGGGTTTGAGAAGGTTTACAAGAAGTTTTTTTTGTTCCACTAACGAGAAATAAGCATCTGGCTCAAGATTAAACAAAAAATCAAATAAGTCATAGTCTAAGTATGGGACTCTAACTTCTAGGGAATGTGCCATACTTGAGCGGTCAATTTTACTAAGTACTAACTCCCCCATAAAGCCCCTGATATCCATATATTGAATCGCCTTTAATAAAGGCAAATCTTTTCTAAAACTTTGCTCAAAAAACCAATACGGATTTTCGGGAATTTGATAATGGTGCTCTGGGGAAAAGAGTTTTAGTAATTCATCACGGTCAAATTTGCCCATCGCCATATACTCCTTATAAATTTCGATTGCTGTAGGATTAAAATCTCTAAATAACCTATCAGAAATTGATCGTTGATTGTACTTTTGCATTATTTTACGATGCCAATCATACCCGCCTAAAAGTTCGTCTGCTCCTTCGCCCGAAAAAACTGTTTTAACTTTCTTTGACGCAAAATTACTGATGCAAAAAGTGGGTATTGTAGAAATATCAGCAATAGGTTCATCGTATGCATCGATAAAGTTTTCGGGTATAAAATCCTTAAAATCAATGATCAACGAATGATTATTGAGTTTTAATATATCGGCCGTTTTTTGCGCAATCAAATGTTCACTTTCTTCCCAATTAGAAAACCCTAAACTAAATGTTTGAGGCTGATAATTTTCTTCGGTCATCAATAAAGCCAACGTAGATGAATCGTAGCCACTGCTCAAAAAGGAACCTACGGGCACGTCGCTCATTAAATGTTTGCGTACCGATTGTCGTAATAAATGCTCAAATTGTTTCTGAACCTCAGCGGGTGACATTTTTATAGGTTTGTACTCTATTGCCCAATAATATTGAATTTGAACCTTTTTTTGAGCAGTTAATACCAAAAATTGAGCGGGCTCGAGTTTGCAGATTCCTTGATAAATACTTTTTGGCGAAGGTACATAACGATACGTTAGATAATCGCAAATGGATGAAAAATCTAACTTTTTGTGATGATTTTTTGCCGTAATAATAGCGTTAAGTGAAGATGCAAAGGTGAAACTTTCATCATTACTTTCGAAATAAAGTGGTTTTATGCCAAATCTGTCTCTGGCAACGATTAGTTCATCTTTTTTTGAATCCCATATTCCAAAAGCAAACATGCCTTCAACTCTTTTTAGAATTTCTGTTCCCCACTCTTCGTATCCATGAATGATAACTTCTGCATCTGAGCGACTTTTAAAATGGTGACCTAATTTAATAAGTTCTTCCTTTAACTTGGGTGAATTATATATTTCGCCATTACATATTAAAAAGATTGTTGAGTCCTCGTTAGAAATAGGCTGATTGCCTAATTCGCTTAAATCATTGATACTTAATCGGCGATATCCAAGAGCAATTTTTTTGGCGGAATTAAAATACAACCCTTCTTGATTCGGGCCTCTAGAAGTCATTGTATCTCGCTGAGCAACAAACTCATCTTGATCAATCGGTGCATTAAAACTTACTTTCCCGAGGATTCCACACATTTACTGTTGGTTTTTAAGTTTATGAGTGGTTTTAAATCTTTCAACATCTTCTTTGGTAGCCTTATCAGCCCATTTTGTATAGGCCTTGCAATAATCTCGATACTCTTTAGTACTTCGTTTTTGTGCTTCAGCGCTATGAAGTAAAAAGTAGTACTCGTTAGCAATGGCTCGATAAACATCTTTTTTTAAGGCACTATAATACGCATCATCTAATAATTTGAATAAAATTTGAATATTATTTAGTTTAAAAGTAACTAGGTCGATACTCTTTGAAAAGCCTTTGGCATGATCAAAATAAACCGACCATAATTCGTTGAAATACTTAAACTTACTATTTTTTATTAGCTCTAAATGTAATGCCCAACTAACAGATAAATTTACATCTAAATGCTTTTCGAGGAAATGGTTTAAATCCCTATTCCGAATCATTAATGAAGCCGTTGGAATAATTTTGCGCTGTAATACATCCCAAGGATAAAAGTCGGATTGATACGTATTAAACTGCGAATAACTTTTCCATCTACCATGTGTTTGTTCCTTCAATTGCTCAGAAAGATCTTCGTTTATCTCAATATCCGAGATTATTTTGGCATCATGAAAGCAACCATTATAATCTAAATTGGATTCTAAAAAGTCAATTTGTTTTTGAATTTTATTTTCATAGCACCAATAATCATCGGCATCCATCCAGCAAAGATACTTTCCAGAAGCATGTTTTATGAAGTTTTTACCGTTTAAAAGTGGCCCTTTTCTAGTTTTGTTTCTGACATATTGTGTGGAAAAGCTAACCCCTCGCAATAATCCATTGACAATGTCGTCGGTATTGTCTTCTGATGCATCGTCACAAATAATCAACTCAAAAGGATATTGGGTTTGCTGTGCCATAACCGAATTAATCGCTTTTTCGATAAATTCAGCTTGATTATAAGAGATGATTCCGATACTTAAAATAGGTGTTCCCATTCGAATTAATATTAGCAGACAAAAGACAACAAAAAATGTAGTTTAAATGCAGTAAAACAACGATTTTAAAATATTCGTTATTTTCTTTTTTGTTCAATAATATCCAATATATCTTTAATCGTAATTAGTTTTTCGAGCAAATAATCGTCAATAACGATCCCATATTCATCCTCAACATCTAGAATTATATCAACAATTCGGGCAGAATTGATTTTTAAATCAACAATGATTTTTGAGTTTTCAGTATAGTTATCCCAAACAGATTCATTAAAAGTATACTTTTTAAGAATCTCGATAACTTTATTCTTATTTTCGTCCATAATTTTTGGTATTTATGATAGAGCAAAATTACTCATATTTTTTCAAAATTATACAGGAATTCACATCACCAAATCCAAAGCTTGCTTTTGCGATATATTTTAGTCCAGCATTTTCAATAATTTTAAGCGGGATTTTTTCGCGAGGAATAAGCTTGGCAATTTCAGGGTGAAGATCTTCACTATTAATAGATGGATGGACAAAATCGTGATGGAGTTGTAAAACAGCAGCTGCAGTTTCTAATGCACCAGCAGCCCCGATTAAATGACCTGTCATCGACTTTAAAGAATTAATATATGGAATGTTATTACTAAGATTCAAAGCTGCAACCCAATTATTAATTTCAATTGAATCGGCCTTGGTCCCAGTTAAATGTCCACAAATTAGGTTAATATCATCTCCTTTAATATTGGCTTGGTGAATTGAATCCTGAATGCAATCAATTACACGCTTAGGGTTTGGGAAGGTCATAGATCCACCGTTTCGTTGGCCACCAGAATTAACACTTGCTCCAACAATTTCTGCATATATCGGTGCGTTTCGTTCAATGGCATGTTCTAATTCTTCAAGTATTAACACACTTGAGCCAGCTGCTGGCACAAATCCACTTGCAGTGGCACTCATTGGTCTGCTCCCAATAGATGGGTTATTGTTAGATGATCGATTTAAAACTCTCATAGAGTCGAAACCTGCCCAGCAATATGACGAATATAGATCAGTACCACCAGTCATCATAAGTTTCGCTTTATTGTTTTTGATGTGTTGATATGAAAAATATATTGCTTCTAGTCCTGTAGAGCAAGCTGAAGAATTTGATGAATTAATATTTGATAATGCTAATATTTTAGAAAGTGCCGCTGATGTTCCACTTGGCATAAAATGCTCCATAATTTGACTTCCTAATTTTCTAAAGTTTCCAGTGTCAACAAGGGGTAATATTTTTCTAATAAAAACCTCTATTCCACCAAAAGTAGTTCCAATGATAGCCCCGCAGTCAGTAAGAGTGTCAATGTTTTTGGTGTCATTAATTTCTAATCCAGCATCCCTCCATGCTTCTATGCCTGAAAGGACTCCATACTTTATTGAAATATCGGCATCTAGCAATTCATTTTCTGCAAAAAATGAATTATAATCATTCCAGTTTATTTCGGGAACACCTCCGATATGACATAGTAAATTATGTTTTTCCATATCAGGAATATTTCTTATTCCTGATACCCCCCCCCTTATAGAGTTTACAAAGGAATTTTTACCAATTCCATTAGGAGAGATGACTCCGATTCCCGTAATAACAACCCTATTATTCATTTAAGTTTTTTATTATTAAGCTGGCATTTACATCTCCAAATCCAAAATTTGCCTTTATAGCATACTGTATATCAATATTGTGAATTGTTTTTTGAGGCACACATTTTTGAGATATTTTTTCCGAAATTAAAGGATGAATATCCTCACAATTTATGGATGCATGAATGTACTTCCCTTTCATTTGCAAAATTATAGCTATCACTTCAATTACTCCACAAGCACCTAATGTGTGACCAATTAATGATTTCGTTGAATTGATATACGGAAATTTTTTCGGAAAATTAAGCCCAATATTCCATGCATTAACTTCGGCAGAATCAGCTTTTGTAGCAGTTAAATGGCCAGATATTAAATCAATCTCACTTGCGCTAATATTTGAGTTTTGGATAGTTTCAAAAATACATTTTCTAAGCATATCTTTATTAGAAGCCGTCATGCTTCCCCCATTTCTTCCTCCTCCGCAATTAATATGGCTTCCTATTATTTCACCATAAATTTTTGCATTTCGCTTTTTTGCATGATTATATTCTTCAAGAATAATTATTCCGCTACCTTCAGAAGGCACAAATCCATTTGCACTTTCACTCATAGGTCTAATAGCTTTATCTGGTTGATTATTATGGTTTGGATTAATTATTTTCATTGCGTCCATAGTACCCCAATAATATTTAGAATACGGTTCAACTCCACCAGCAATTACGATTTCCTTATTTTCATATTTAATTTTATTTGCAGCTTCAATTATCGCTTCAGTACTACTTGCACATGCCAATGAAGTAGATATTGTTCTGCCAGTTAATCCATAAATCTCTGCAATCATTGCTGTAGGACTTGAATTAATTATTTGTTCGAATGCACTACTACCCAATCGGAGATGCTTTTGTTTATCAACCATAGGTATAATATATTCCCCCCAAATATCAGCTGAACTTATAGTTGATCCAATTATTAGGTCATAATTCAAATACTGGGAATAATCATGATTTAAAGTGATTAAACCTGAGTCTAAAAGTGCCTCTTTGCATGAAAGAGCTAGCAATAATGTACTTCGACTAATGATTGGTATTTGAAATTGAGGAAATTGTTTTTTTATTGCTTCACTATCAATTTCACAAATACCACCAACCTGACAATTAAAATTAAAGTTTTTCATATCAGGAATATTTTTTATACCCGATATTGCATTTATTAATTGGTTATTAAATTCAACAACACCAACACTTCCCGGAGCTACAACTCCTATCCCTGTGATTACTACTCGTTTATTCATTGGCATTTTGGCATTTTGGATATATATGCAGTTAGTGTGGCGATGAGAGTATCGTCTAGCTTTCTCATTTCAATCGATGATTTTAGAATGTTTCGCCTAAAATAAATTTTTCGTCCAATTACTTTAATAGGTTCATTGTAATTTGCGTTACAATAAAACTCTGCCTCCAAATTTGAAAGTAATGGCAGAGTGGATAATGAATAATCATTTGATAGATAAATTAGGTGACAAACCATTCCGATTTGGCCCATAGTCTCAATAATGATAACACCTGGGACTATTGGATTTCCTTGAAAATGCGAATGGTAAAATGGCAAATCTTCTTTATAAGTATAGTTGCCGATAATGGTATCCTCATCAACTCGTTCAATTGAATCTACAAAACGAAAAGTATTACCATACGGCAAAGCTTGAATAATTTTATCGGATATTTCCATTAATAAAGACTTATTAATTGTTCTCCACCATCAACAGTAATAATCGTCCCATTTATCCATTGAGAATCACCTGAAGCCATAAATGCAATTACCTTTGCAACATCCTCTGGAGTTGTGAGACGCTTTGCTGGATTTCTCTCTTTTGCCCTATCAATAAATAATTTATAATCGGGAAAAGACTTAAGCGCTGGGGTATCAGTAATGCCCACATTTAAAAGATTTGCTCTAATACCATATTTTGCTAATTCAACTGCAATATATCGCATATTAGATTCCATTACTGACTTTGCAGATGCCACCGCTGCATAATTATTGTAAAACCGAGTAGAACCTTCACTAGTTAGCCCTAGAACAGAAGAATTTTCTGCAAAAAAATCATTTTTAAATAAAAGTTGTGTCCATAGATACAAGCTTGTTCCCATAGATTTAATTGTATGGTGAAAGTCTTCTATGTTTAGCTCTTCAATTGAATCCTCATTATTTGCAAATAACGGTCTGAGATTCCCATCAGCAATGGCGTGAAGCAAAAAAGATATTTTGTTTTTTATTTCAGGATATTTAAGTAATGTTTCAACGATAATATTTTGATTTTCGGGTTCGTTTGCGTTTAAATTGAACTGAATTACATCACACTGTTGTTTCAATATCTCAAACTCAGAATTAAGGTTTTGAATATTTCCCTTTGTTTCGCGATAAACAAGTATTAAATTAAATCCTTTAGATGCTAAAAGTTTTGCAGTGGCTAAACCAAAGCTACCTGTTCCACCAAGAATAAAAGCCCAAAAGTTATTTTTGTAATTCATTTATGCGAAATTATCTTGAAATGACTGTTGCAAATATACATTATTAATGCAAGATTTCTTTCTTTTTTCTACCTTTGTTTAAAAAAGATGCAACCACTTTTTCACACTCTATATTTTGAAGCTACTCGCAACTGTAATTTAAATTGCCAATATTGCTCTACTAAGTCTAATGTAAAACAGAAGTATACAGATATTCCGACTTTCAGTATTGTAAACCGTATTTTTAAACCAGCTTGGGAATTGGGGACTAGAATGATAGATTTTTCGGGAGGTGAGTTTCTTCTGAGAAAAGATGCATTTACTTTGCTTAAAGAAGCAAATGATATAGGCTTTAGAATATCGATTGTTACGAATGGTAAAATGATGAATCAAGAAATTATTGATAAGTTAAGAGTCACATTAGGAGATAATATTTTAATTTCTTTGGGGGTGAATTCTTTTGATGATAAAAACATTGAAACTCGAGATTTTGACATTTCGAAAACCCTTGAATTAATCGAATTATTGGAGAAAAACAACATCACAATTAATCTTTGTGTTACCGTTGGGAAATTCAATTCTGATAGCTTTGAGGCTACCATTTCTAATATAAACTCATTAAAATTACCATACAATAGAATCCCTTTTTCGCCAAGAAATTCAGATTGTAAAAATTTGATGATTGACAAAGAGACGATGAGAGACAAAATTCATCCATCGCTTTTAAAATATTTTAGAGGATATGTAAGTTATGTTCCTCTATTTCTAAATGAAACCGATTATTTAAAACACTCAGGGCAAGATCATAATACGAATATTGTTCCAACAAACCCTTCTATAGGCTGTTGGGTGGGCTCATTTTATGGAATAAATGCGGAAGGTGAAGTCGCTCCTTGTCCACTTTTATTAGACCATGTATCGGGCGGAAATGTTTACACGCAAGATTTGCGTGAAATTTTGTTTGAATCTAATCTCTTTAAAACGGTGGTAAATCGCTCGGAGCTTAAAGGAAAATGTGGTTCATGCAAATTTAATTTCACTTGTGGTGGCTGTAGAGTTATGGCTTATTACCACAATGGAGATATTATGGGCGAAGATCCAACTTGTTTTATTGATGAACTTTCGGATGAGGAATTGTTAAAACTGGAAAATGAAACCTACAAAAATTTTAAAAATTATCAAAGGATGACGAATTTTGGTGGGGTGTTTAAAAAAGAATAGTTAGTACTTTCAAGAACTGATCCGCCAGCTGGCAGAGAGCTCAGCGAAGCTAAAATGTATACTTCTTTGTTTCTTTCGCAGACACTAATTAGGCATTATTTCTAGTCACAAAGAGTTTTATAATCCTCAATATCTGTTTTCACAATTGCCCCGGGTGCTATAAAAACGTTACGACCAATTTTAATATTTGGATAAATCAATACATTTGGGCTTATTGTAGAGTATTCTCCAATATTAACTCCTTTAAGTATGTTTACATTTGATCCAATTGTTGCAAAATTTCCTATAGTAACGTCGTGACCAACCAACGTGTTTGCATGTAGAATTACTGAATTACCTATGATTACATTATGAGAAATGCAACAACCTGGTTGAATAATCGTACCAGTATGAATTGTGCAAAAAGTAGAAATAAAATTTGCATGTGTAGATATTACCGACCTGTAGTTCCCTGTTTTAATCTTAAGAAACATTTTTTCTCTTTTTCGAGAATTACCAATTGCAATAATGAATTTTTGATCCATTTTAATCAATTCATCAAAGGTCTTCCAATCATGAATAATTCGAAATGTTCCATAGATAAAATCATCGGATATTTGTTCATCAAAAAACAAAATTTCATCAGTGTATTTGTCTTGTAACAACTGATCTAGAATGTGTTTGCCTAAATTTCCTGCTCCAATAATAATCATAAGAATCTAAATTAAGAATGAAACAAAGGTAGTTAATAATTTTTGTTGGCATTAAAATTTAATTTCACAATCCAGTAAAAAATATAAACTATCAAAAATCGAATTTAGAAAGCAAATTGATTTCATAAATAACAAAATCATACAGAACTAAAAAAAAAACCAAATGTCAGTGATTAAAACTTTTTAACAGATT
Organism: Bacteroidota bacterium; assembly: GCA_037130365.1. GTDB lineage: Bacteria > Bacteroidota > Bacteroidia > Bacteroidales > WCHB1-69 > JBAXTE01. The sequence continues at coordinate 60,577 of JBAXTE010000003.1, read as the reverse complement.
AATTATAATGTGTAAATCATTAGAATTTAATCCATAATAGATGGGTAAACTTAAACAGCTATTATTTATTCTTTTTGCATTTGTAAACACTTCATCCGTTTTATAAATTGAATATTCATTCAAACATTTTTCGTAATGAATCATGGTTTGTACTCCATTTATCTCCAAAAATTTCTTTAACTCATTCCGATTGGGATGATGAATTACGAATTTATGAAAATTTGAGGGAGTATTTACTGCTGGTAAAACTATTTCTGAGACGTTAGATAATTCTGCAACATACATTTCTGCAATAGCTTTTCGCGCTTGAATTATTTTTTCAAATTTATCCATTTGAAAGAGTACTAATGCTGCCTGCACTTCATTTATCCGAGAATTATACCCAAGTATTTCGAAATCATTACCCGATTTACCATGATACCGAATTTGTCTGATTTTTTTTGCCAGAAGTTGGTCTCTGCATATTACGGCACCTGCACTACCAAATGCATGAATCACCTTTGTGGGATCAAAACTTAAGCAAATTGCATCCGGTTTTATTGAATTTCCATATTCTGCAACTATACCTATCGACTGTGCAGCATCTTCAATCACCAGCAGATTGTGCTTTTCTGCAAGTTTGTTCAATTTACACATATTCAGCACCTTGCCATAAAGGTGTACCGCAATTATTGCTTTTGTACGAGGGCCAATTTTTGACTCAATCTGATCAATATCCATCAATCCATCACTTGGATTAATATCAACAAAAACTGGAACGGCACCTGCACGAAGAATTGGGCTTAGCGTGCCAATAAACGATAAAACTGTCACGATTACCTCATCGCCAACTCCAATATTAAGCGCTTTCATTGCAAAATAAAGGGCATCGGTACAACTCCCAGTCATTACGGTTTCTGGATAAGAATAAATTGCCGAAAGTTTTTCTTCACAATTTCTGGTCTGTTCGCCATTCATCAGTTGACCCGAGGAGTATACGTCGGAGCAAATTTGATTAATGTCGGTGTTAAATTCCTTATTAAACCTACTGATATCAATAAATGGGATTTTTATTTCATTGTTCATAAATACGATGGTCTATGAGGTATTTATAATATTTTTCGACGCCTTGTTCTAAGGATGTTTGAGGATTTATACCCAATAAAGTTTTTGCCTTTTCGATGTTTAAATAGGTTCTATTTGGTCGATTTGGAGCTAATAATCCATGCTTAATATTAGCACTCGGAATCAATTGCTTAACAATATTTGCCAATTCATTAATGGTGTATCCATGTCCGAAAGTTATATTAAATGTTTCGTTTCTAATATCCGTTTCTATACATTGTGAAATGCTTTTGGCTAGGTCATCAACATAGGTGAAATCAAGCGTTAATTCGCCATTTCCACTAATTATAATTTCTTTATGTTGAATCGCGTTTTTTAAAAATGCCTCAACCACTCTTTTGTTATAATCTTCTGGACCATAAACAGCTGAGGGTCTAATAATAATATAATTTGAATTTGTTTTTTTTGCAAAATCGGTAAGCATGTTTTCGCAAAACATTTTGCATCTACCGTACACATCTATCGGAGTAATGGCTTGATTTTCAATTGCAGGTATCAGATTTTGAAATTGGTCGCGCATAAAATGACCATAAACCATAGATGAGGAGATATAAATGATTTTTTTGGGGACCTGTGATGTTTCTTCACAACCTGCAAGTACTGATTTAAAACTCTCTTCAATATCTTGATGTGCTAATTCAGGCCAGTTTTCAGCTTTCCAAACAATGGGTAAAGAGGCAAAATGTATAATGATTTCGGGCTGAAAATCCTGAATAATCTGTTTAATAAATGAAAAATTACTGCAATTCCCTTGGATAATATTCGACTTTTGAATCATAGAACCTCGGCGAATATAGGGATTGAATTTTACGTCGTGTTTGATATATTCTCTATATGCATCAACAATAAGAAGATGATGATTTGTGCTCTCTTCCAATAATTTAGCAGTATGAAAACCAATAAAACCTAAACCACCTGTGAGTAAAATTTTCATTTTCATATTAACATTAAGTACACAAAGATATACTTTTTTATTTGTTGTATTATTCAAATAGGTTAATTTGCGGTTATAGAGTTGAAACTAAACCAATAGCTTAATCCAAATATATTAAAGCAAGTTTGTCAGATTACTCAAACATTTTTCCCGAAGCGAATGTCGTTGATTTTTTTTAATTGAAATAATAAATTAAACTTAACAGAACGAAAAAATTAAGTTGTTTTGTGACAAAATAAGTTTTGTTCTATGCCTCATTTTCTATGTATTGTTTCAAAATCTGCTACATCTTTTTCAATTACAGAACCTGCAGAGATATAGACGTTTTTACCAATTTTAATATTTGGCAATATTACTGAGCCCGCCCCAACGTAAGAATAATCTCCAATACTTAAGGGACCTACAATCGAAACCAGTGGGCTTATGTTAACAAAATCTCCAATTATTACTTTGTGTCCAATAACGCTGTTTGAGTGAATAATGCATGATTTCCCGCTTTGAAAATCATAAGAAATTGAAACACCTGGTTGGATAATTGTTCCGTTTTCACTTATTGTACTAATGCAATACGAGCTTGGAGAAATGATGTTTTTTGCTTTTCCACCCCATAAAATCATTTTTGAATATAGCTTTTCTCTAATCCGTGGGTTACCAACTGCTATACAGAAATCCGCATATTCATTTATGTAAGACTCCATTTTGTTAACATCCGTAATAACTTGATATTTGCCAAATATTAGGTTTGAGCCTTTATAATTATCATCAAAAAAAACAATTTCATCAAATGGAATCGATTGTAGTATCATCATACCTAAGGTTTCTTTACCTGAAGAACCTGCACCAACTATAATCATATAAGTTTTTTTACTCTACAAACTTACATTTATTAATCTGAATTTTTAATGCTAGATGCAAAATTTTGTTGATTAAATTTTAAAGGTCTGATTAAAAACATAACAAAATTCAGAAAAAGTCAGTCTCTTTTAAAATTATTCTCCAAATAAAAGGTGTTAAACTGCAATTAAGTTTTTTTTGCGATTTAGAGAGAAATCAAATTTTGTCCTTTTCAGAAAGTGTTTTTTTGCAAATTGTGATTTGATACCCAGTGTTCTGTTTTCCTGTACAAATCAGCATTAATTATTTCGTTTAAACTGCTATTAACGTTTTGATTACATGAAATTAGCCGTGACTCCATTTGTAATACCGCTTTTAGATATAATATAGTCCATTTTTCAAACTTTAAATGAACTATTTATATCTACGAGCGGCATTAGATCCCGCTAAAGCTGGACAAGCCAATCTAGCATATAAAATATCTTTGAGTTCGGCCACGCCAAGTCGTGGCAGGCATTACTCACCCACCAGGGCTATTTTATACCAAGATTTGGTATTAGAAGGAATAATTATTTTATTGATTGATAAATTCCTTCAGCCATTTTCTCATATCCTTTAGCATTATAGTGTCCATCTATAGGCCAATAGTAATTTGAAATATTTGTTTTATTCATGTGAACGGAATCGATATAAAACTTTAGTAAGTCAACGGTGATTATTTGGTTTTTTTGAGCAAATTTTATCGTTTCTGTCCAATAATCATATTTTTTATTTATAGTTTCTTTATACAAAGGATATATTGTTAAAACTAATTTGAAATTCATTTTTTCTCCCAATTGTTTAAAAAGAAGTATAATCGACTGTATTTCATTAATTGCCTTTTTTTCTTCGATTTTTACTTGATTTCCAGGTAAAAGCATTTCGTTTGCAAAGCAGATTCGAACAAATAATCTGAAAACACCAGATATTTTATATAAAGGATACCAAAATGGTTTATCTCGATATTTAATAGTCCCATCATTTTGAAAACGTTCAAATCCTCCCCGAATAATCATCTCATTAATCTCGTATCCTAAGGCTAAAATAACAGTATTTGGTTTGAACTTTAGTAGCTTATCACGTAATAAAATATATTCATAAACTGGGTCACTTCCAGAAATACCTGCATTAATAAATTGGTACTTTGTTTGAGATTGGGATAATATTTTTCTTTCTAAAAACTTTAACCAAGTGGAGTCGGAATGAGCACCTAATCCTTCTGTAAAAGAATCGCCTAATCCAATAATTGTATTGGTTAGAGAATCAGTTTTAATCGTTTGTTCTTCATCACACAATCCTTGAGAATTTATTTTTCTATAATGTCCATATTCTTCATTTGTCCATTGTGTTATCGAATTTGGGCTATATACATGATATAAATTTATCGGTGGCACATAAAGATTCATCTGATACTCATGGTTCGTATAATATTTTAAGTCATAAAACTCTAAAAAGACAAGCCCTAAAACAATCGGGAGTGAAGAAATGGTTAACTTTAATCGAAGTTGTTGAGTCTTAATTCTTTGAATAATAGTCAAAAAAAGTGAATACGAAAATCCAATTAATACAAATCCCATATACTTTGATTGAATTTGAACACCTTGGTTTTTTAGTACAAAATAATAGCCAAAAATGAATGAACAAATTAACAAAAGTGAACGATAAAAGACTTTAATTTTCATTAGAATTCAATAAATAATAATTAAATATGAAGTAAAAATAAAAATTAATTCATAGATTTACAAAAAAATAGAGTTTCTGAACGAAATATTTTATGATAAAATATAGTCTGCATTGCAAAAACCTTCTAATAGAAAAAGCATCTTATACCAATACTAAAATCGAATTAGACAACAATACATTCTTTAAATTTATTAGATTATTTTATTAAATATGAGGGAATAAATGAACATAATTTTGACAAATATTATTGGAAATTAGATGGTCATCATAACGCCAAGGGGTATAACCTTTTTGCCAAAGGCGTAGAATGGAAACTTAAACAAATGGGCGTTTTTGATGCGATGATTTCGCAAACGGATACAACAATTATTCAACATACAAATAAGAACTAGCATGTAAATTTGCACTTTGTATATTCAATTGAAGTTTTCTTTCTATTTTTACAAAAAATTCGATTTTTATGAAGTCCATTAAAATTGCATTAGCACAATTATTAGTTGAAGGAGGAGAACCAGAACGGAATATTGAACGTGCTGAAAAATTAGTAAATCTTGCTGCAGAAGCCAATTGCGACGTTGTTCTATTACCAGAAACCATCGATTTTGCATGGACACATCCCAGTGCTAAGGTTGAGTGCGAACCAATTCCTGGGAAATATAGCGATATATTCTGTGAAATGGCCCGAACCAATAATATCTTTATTTGTGTTGGTCTAACCGAAAAACGAGAGAATAGGAGATTTAACACCGCTCTACTGATTAATAATGAAGGAAATATTATAATTAAGTACAGCAAAATAAATCTGTTGGTTGTTGAACACGATTATTACGATGTCGGAACAACGTTGAATGTTGTTGATACTCCATTTGGGAAGATTGGCGTAAATATTTGTGCTGATAACTATTATAACAGTCTGTCAATTGCCCATACTTTAGCGAAAATGGGTGCACAAATTATTTTGTCTCCATCATCTTGGACTGTTGATTATTCTATAACAGAAGAACAAGATCCCTATAATGACAAATGGATTAAACCTCTTTCGGAAATTGCAGAATTATACAACATCATTTTTTGCAGCACAACAAGTGTCGGTTACATTGTTGGCGGTCCATACGAAGGCAAAAAGATGGTAGGTTGCTCATTAGCAGTCAACAAAAATGTGGTTATTGCTCAGGGATTGATGAATGAATTTGCAGGCGACATTGTGATGTTCGAAACAGAAGTTCCCGAAAACGAAGAAAAAGGAACTCAAATTAGTGAACGATTTAATACTGCAAAACATTAAAATTAGATAAAAACAAGTTGTGAACCCCAATTATAAAAATCAGAAATCAAAAGCTAAACTTAATATTAAATCATTTTACATTAAACGAGCAAGAACTTGTCCTAGATAATCTATTTCCGATGAGTGATAAAGTGCTCGTTGATTATATCGAGACACTCGACCTGTCGTTAATGAATATAACCATTGAACTTATAAAATCTCAAATAAATATTAAGGAAAAGAATTGACATTCAGCGACTCTAAAATATCACAAATACTAAGTCAAAGTTTCATATCTTTGCTAACTCATTGTTGAATTAATTCAGAGATTATGAGCTTTGTGATAGTAAACGGAATTTCAAGATCAATAACATATAAGCAATGTTCTAGATGCGTTCAGGATAGCACTGTTCCGGGTATAGAATTTGACTCGGATGATGTTTGTAACTTTTGCCACCTTCATGATAAATTAGAAAAATCTTTTCCAAATGGCTACAAAGGTGCGGCAATGAAGGATGAGTTTGTTCGTAAAATGAAACGTAAAGGCAAAAACAAAAAATACGATTGTGTAGTTGGAGTAAGTGGGGGTAGAGATAGTTGCTATTTGCTATATTTAGTAGTAAAAAAATGGGGACTTCGTCCTTTAGCAGTTCATTTTAATGATGGATTTGATAATCCAGTTGCTGGCGAAAACATGATTAAAGCGGTAAAAACGCTGGGTGTTGATTTACGAACAATTACTTCGGATTGGAGAGAAGCAAAAGCTTTAAAAATTGATTTTTTAAAAGCATCCGTTCCTGAATTAAATATGGGAACAGATATCGGAATAGCATCATCATTATTTGGAGTTGCCCATAAGGAAAATATTAAGTTCATATTAATTGGTCAATCGTTTAGAACCGAAGGAGTAAAACCATTGTCCTGGTCGTTTTTTGATGGTGATTATTTAAGAAATGTTCATAATCAATTTAGCTCTATTCCACTTCGCCCTTGGACAGCTAATGATCCAGGGTTTAATTTAGGTTTAAAGGAGCTTTTTTATTATACCGTGATTAAGGGAATTAAGACAATTACTCCGATGTACTATCATGACTATATTAGAAAAGATGCCGAAGAAATAATCATAAAAGAACTTGACTGGGTTTATCCAGGGGCACATTATTTTGATGATTTATATCACAGTTTAATTAAATATGTTCATCGTGTTAAGTTTAATATTGATATGAATATGAATAGTGATTCTGCCTTGGTTCGCTCTGGTCAACTCGATCGAGAAAAAGCCTTAAATCGTGCCCATGGCTTATATTCTATCGAAGATCCAAAAATTATCGACCTTTGTATTAAGCGCTTAGGCATTAGTCGTGCAGAATTTGACTCGTATTTAGCATTGCCACCAAAAACATTTAAAGATTATAAAACTGGCTATTTTTATATTAGAGCCATGAAATATCCAATAAAGTTTTTATCCCGTTTAAATTTGCTGCCAAAAATAACGTATGATAAATATTTTAACTGCGGATAATAACATTAAGATATTGATAAACAATAAGATGTGTAAGATTAAAGAGATATAAAATGTATATATTAGGAGTTAATGGAGGTGTTCGTATCGGGTATCAAGATATTTCGGCTACACTGATGAAAGACGGAAAAGTACTGTTTGCAATTGAGGAAGAGCGACTAAATAGAATTAAATTTTCGCCCGGTCAATTACCCGAACTTGCAATAGAGGAATGTTTAAAACAAGCAAATATTTCCATCAGAGACATTGATATTGTGGCATCTCACGGTTCAACTTGGGGAGATGAATATGCCCAAAAGTTGACTAATTATTTTTTATACACTTTTGGCTTTTGCCCGAAACTAGAATTTGTTCATCATCATGATTCTCATTCATCAAGTGCTTTTTATGCATCTGGATTTAATCAAGCGATGGTAATATCCATTGACGCCTCAGGTGATAGTGTTTCTACACAACTGTCAGTAGGAAAAGGCAATTCGATGGAACTGTTTAAAAGATATTATCGTCCGAATAGCCTTGGAATATACTACTCACTTTTTACTCAGTTTTGTGGATTTCGTAGAGATAGTGATGAGTATAAGTTAATGGGTTTATCTGCTTATGGCAATAGAAACAAGTACGATATGTCTCATATTTTGAATTTTGACAATGGAGAGTTGTTGTTAAATGAAAAATACATGAAAAGCATTCCTAAGGGTGAGTCGCAGCCAACACGTCAAGAAATGGCTTTTAGCGATTTACTCTTGCAAGAATTTGGCTCCAAACGACTTAAACACGAACCATTTGATCAACGATTTAAAGATGTTGCTGCTTCAACTCAAGCTCAACTAGAAAATACTATTATAGAAATGGTTCATTATTTTTATCGAGAAACAGGAATCCGAAAAATTTGTTTTGCCGGAGGTGTTGCGCTAAACTGTTTGGTAAATCAAAAAGTGATGAATCTTGATTTTATTGACGATATTTATGTTCAACCTGCTTCTAGCGATGCAGGAATTTCCATGGGTGCTGCTATGTACGTAGCTTCTAAAAACGGATTTAAAATTGAGCCTATAACATCTGCTTTATTGGGTATGGAATTCACAAATGAAGAGATAAAAAAAACACTCGATGATATTGGCGTGGATTACTTAGAAATTAAGAATCCGTCTAAAACAGCAGCCGAACTGGTATCCCAAAATAAGATTATTGGTTGGTTTCAAGGGAGAATGGAGTTTGGTCCTCGTGCATTGGGTGCCAGAAGTATTTTGGCAAATCCTGCGATGCCAGATGTAAAAAACGTAATTAATGCAAAAATTAAGTACCGCGAATCGTACCGTCCTTTTTGCCCATCGGTGGTAGAAGAAGAATCAAGTAACTATTTTATAGGCAAGGCTCCGATTTCTCCCTTTATGAACATCACTTTTGATGTAAAGGAAGAGATGAAAGCTGTTATTCCAGGAGTTGTTCATGCTGACGGAACTGCTAGAATTCAAACCGTTTCCAAAAACAATAACCCAATTTACTATGAATTTTTAATCGAATTAAAAAAACTCACCGGACATCCAGTTTCCGTGAATACTAGTTTTAATACGAATAATGAGCCCATTGTGGCATCGCCTTCAGATGCAATTGCTAGTTTTTACAGAAGTGGCTTAGATGCTTTAGTAATTGGGAACTTTTTGTTGACGAAACGGAATACCAAAAACCCAGATTATTCTTAATTGATCAATTTTGAAAATTGATAAAAGTGTGGAAAATTAATTGGAATCTGCAACACTTTCCTTAGAATTCAATTGTTGTTTTTTGTTATGCTTTTTGTAATTAAATCTGATAACAATAAAAAGTTTAAATAATTCCAAAACAGCTCTCATTATTGTTTTTGGTGAAGATCCTTTGGAAATTCCACCTTGGCGGGCATTGTATTTAGATTCTATTTCAATTATTTTATAGTTATTTTGAACCATTTTAGCGCAAATTTCACTTTCGACAAGAGAACTTGTTAAGACAGGGTTTATTTCATCAAAAAAAAGCTTTTTGTAAATTTTCACCCAGTTTACGTCTTTGATATATATACTCAAAAAATATCGATTAAAAATTTTGTTGCCAAAACTCAACACCTTTCTATAAATTGAATAACGAGTTTTCACCACTCTGTAAAATGAAATAACTGTGTGCTCTGCAATATTCGAATAGGGGAGAAGCTCCTTAATATCAAATTGTCCATCGGCAGGAATTGCACAGATATTTTCAAATTTCGCCAATTTATAGCCAGTCATAAGTGCTTCACCAATTCCTTTATTCTTATGATGAACAACAAGTTTTGCATTTTTTGCAGAGCGAATAGAATCTTCAATTATTTTAACAGTATGATCTGTACTACCATCATCTACAATAATTAATTCATTTTGGAAAGGGGCAATTTTCTCTAATACCTTTAGACTCTCTTCAATCACTTTTTGAATCGAATTTTCTTCGTTAAACGCAAAAATAATAATAGACCAAGACTGTGTTGATAAATTCATTAGATCAAAATTTCTTTACCATTCATATCCAATGATGTTTGAGCAGCCGATAGAATTTTCACAATTTGTTTTGCAGATTCTATCCCCGAAATAGGCTTAGTCTTTTGAACAATTGATTTTTCAAAATCCTGAATCATCGATGCTAACGGCTCTTTCGTACTATATTTTGGAATATTTACATCTCCAACTCTATAATCAACTAAAATTTGATCTTTATCATTGCTGTCAAAGCTCAAACCGGTGTCGTAAACTTTTAGTTTTTCGGTAGGTTCAATATCATTATAAACCATCATTTTTTTATCACCCCCAATCAACATTAGTCGAATTTTAACTGGCGACATCCACGAACTGTGAACGTGAACTATTGTGTCGTCGTCGTACATCAGGTTTAAGTATGCAATATTTTGAATTCCAGCTTTAATATGACATTTTCCTGTGGCAATTATACTTTTTGGCATTTTCTGTAGGAGATAATTTACGATAGATAAATCGTGAGTAGCTAAGTCCCATAATACATTCACATCGTTTTGAAAGATTCCCAAATTAATTCGTGTGGTATCAATATACTTTATATTGCCAATTTCGTGATTATCAATAAGTGACTTCATCTCTTGAACGACTCCATTGTAAAGAAATGTATGATCTACCATTAAAGTTAGGTCTTGCTCATTTGCAATTTGTTCAAGCGAATTTATTTCAGATAAAGAAGTAGAAAGTGGTTTTTCGACCAAAACATGTTTATGATTCTTTAACGCATTTAGTGCAATAGTGTAATGAGAAGTAGGGTTTGTTGCTATTACAATACAATCAATTTCAGGGTTTGAAATTAGGTCATCAATATTCGAAAGTTTGGGTATAAATGGATAATGTTTATGTGCAAGCTCCAAACGATTTTGATCGTGATCGCAAATACAAGCTAATTTAAAACCGCTGTTATAAATAATGTTTCGGGCAATATTTGGTCCCCAATATCCGTATCCAACTAATCCAATATTCATCATAATTGTAAAAATGAAGTTCTTGTTTTATAAATAGTTTGAAATATTAGCAAATGTATCAAAAAAATCGGAAATTTGACAAAAAAAACAAATGATTCCATTTATTGATTTATCAAAGCAATACGAACAAATTCAAATCGAAATAGACAATATCATCACTAAAGTAATTCAACAAAATGCATTTGTACAAGGTAGTTTTGTGAGTGAATTTGAATCCTTATTTGCAAAAAAACTAAATATTAAAAATTGCATCGGAGTGGGCAATGGAACTGATGCTCTGAGTATTAGTTTAAAAATATTGGGAATAAAACAGGGAGATGAAGTAATTACAGCAGCAAATACATTTATTGCAACATCTGAAGCAATATCTCATTGTGGAGCCACTCCGATCTTCGTGGATCATGATGATTTCTACGGAATTGATGTTAAGCAAATTGAATCTAAGATTACCTCAAATACTAAAGCTATAATTCCGGTGCATTTGTACGGACAAGCTGTTGAAATTGATACCATACAAAAAATCTGCAAAAAACATAACCTTTTCCTGGTTGAAGATTGTGCTCAATCTCATTTTTCTAAATTTGGAGATAATTACACAGGCACATTTGGAGATATAGCTACGTATAGCTTTTACCCTGGAAAAAATTTAGGAGCTTATGGTGACGGCGGTGCAATTGTAACAAATGATAATGATTTAGCAAATCAAATTCGAATGTATTGTAATCATGGATCTCTTCAAAAAAATATTCACCAAATAGAAGGCATTAATAGTAGACTTGATGGCATCCAAGCTGCAATTTTGTCGGTTAAGTTAAAATATATAAGTGAGTGGAATAAAATGCGATTTGACGCTGCTATGAAGTATAATTTACTACTTTCAAATTGTGAGGAAATCGTCACGCCAAAACTTCGACCAAATACAACTTCTGTTTTTCATTTATATGTGATTCAAGCAAATCGCAGAGACGAATTACAACAATTTCTTCAACAAAAAGAGATTCAAACAAGCATGCACTATAAAACCGCTTTGCCTTTTGCGGAATGTTATAAGAAATTTAATTATGCACCTAAAGATTTCCCAATTTCATATGCAAATCAATCTAAAATCCTATCGTTGCCTATGTATGCCGAAATTACGGACGAACAGATTGAAAAAGTTTGTAATACAATCATAGAGTTTTATCAATAAACTGTTACTTGGAGCCCTTATTTTGCAATTGTATTTTCTTGCAACAACCCCATATTCGTCAATTTCCAATAAACTCCGTTGCCAAAAGCTTGATAGCCTTTCGCATTATAGTGGCCATCGGTTTTCCAATAGTATTCCTTCACATTTGCAGAATCTACTTTTTCTATATCGCTAAAATAATGTAACAAAGGAAAAACGTCAATCTCGTTTTTTGTTGCAAAACGAATAACTTCATTCCAATAATCATATTTATTACCCTCAACTTCATGTTTTAACGGGTAAAAAACGAATAATAGCTTAAAATCATTTTTTAATGATAGTTCTTTAAACATCAAGATTACGTTATTAATAGTACGAATTGCATTTTGTCGTTCTGATTCAAACTGTTTAGAATTAATTAATTGATAATCTAAATCATGTATTTCATTTATTACCAAGCGACTTATGTATGATATGGAATACAGAAACTCAAGACTTGGGGATATAATAGGAGTTTTGTTATTATCAGTATTAAATCTTTCGAAACCACCTCTAAGAATAACCTCTTGCAAATCATACCCATAAGCACATATTACAAGATTTGGTTTATAAGCAATTAATTTGTCTACAAAAAGCTTATACTCATACACTGGATCGCTTCCACAAATACCTGCATTTATAAATCTATAATTTACAGTATCCTTTTTCCCGATTTTCCGTTCCAAGAATTTCATCCAAGTGGAATCTGAATCAGCGCCATCGCCCTCGGTAAATGAATCTCCAAGTGCCATTATTAAATAATCATTCTCTGCCTTTTTAGAAGTAGTTTCTATATCACTTAACCCAATAGAATTTGTAGTTCTAGGATATGAAAATTCACCAGACATATTTAGTAAAAATGAATGATTGGGCTTCCTATTATAAAAATACTCATTTAATTGAGATTGTTCTGAGATGAAACGAACAAAACCTTCCTTCTTTTCCGAATATGATTTATTAACGCCAAACAATCTAAGCAATAATTCAATACATAGGATTATTGTAAAGAAACTTGCAAAGAGCAAAATCATATTTTTGTTTAGATACTTGACTTTTTTCGAGAGAAAAATGAGTAAAATTAGTATTGAAGAAAAAACAAAAAATAGCAACCAAAAACCAGTATATGTAAGCGTTTTGTTTAGAACGATAAGCGGAACGAATGCCAAAAGAAAGCTAATAAGAAGAAATCCCCATAGTGCTTTTTCAATCATTCCATTATGCTTATATCGACGAAAAAAAACTATTAAAACAAAAATCCCAAATGACAAAAAGATAATTAATCTGTTTCCTCTAATAGAATACTTCTTGATTAAAAAGTCAAAATACTTTAAACTGGTTTTATAAAAGGGTTCATCGATGATAACCTTTGTAATCGAAGCTCTGTTGCCTTTTATTTCAGAAAGTCGAATTTCTTTTGAGTAATGTATGTCATCTTTAGTAAAAAGGACTGTTATTCTGTTTGAGTCGCTTATAATTGGTTGTGTGAATGTAATCTGTATTTCTTTATAACATCCGTCATTATTTATCCATTTTCCTTGCTGGTAGCCTAAATTATATTCTCTATTAAAAAAACTAACACCTCTTAACTTCGTGTTTTCTGAGATGTTTTTATCTTTCTGCCATACTTGAATTGAAAAGTTTCCATAAAAATTAAGGCTGTTTAGGTAATAAAAAAAGAAGAGAACAATCATTCCTAAAGCAAAAGCTAAAATAATTGTTTTAGATTTTTTATTCACAATAAAATTCATAATTTCATACATCTAAATATTACTAATGCTTGATATAAAACTCAGTGATTGATAAGAAAACGTCAAATTTAAGGCTTTCGCAGCAACGGATTTGGGGCGTTTACATGAGTAAATAACCTAAATTCGTTGCAAGAATAACGAAAAAGTTGGCGTTTTCTTGCAGGCACTGCTTACCAAATTTTTTCAAAATCAATTTTAGAAAAAGAACCACTTCTTTGATTAAAATATGAGTTGTAATTTTTCGAAAGCTTCAAAATATCATTTTTTGTAAATAGCTTTGAAAGTATTGCCACAGGGGTTAATACAACATAAAAGATTATAAATAATATGATTTTTGGAAAAATTTGAGCTAAGATTTTAATAATAAAAAACCAAATTATATGAATTTTCTCCCGAACAAAAGACGAAATCAAACTGATGATTCCAATACCTGTGGCAATATATATCAATACACGAATATCAGTAAATATGTAAACAGTAATTAATCCCACAATAATGGTTAGCACTGTAATGGCAGGATTATTCTGATTTGAACTCATGTTTTTTATTTAAAAAAGTGTATAAACAAATGGAGCAACAGAACTGCTTCCTCCAAATACGAGTAATAATCCTACTAAAAGTAAAACGATAATAATGGGAGCTAGCCAGAATTTCTTCCGTTCTTTCATAAATAGCCAAAGATCTTTAAATGTTTCCATAATCTTACGTTTAGCAAATTTTATTTTATTGATTAGTCTAGTTTAAATTTAATTTTCCATTTATCTTTACGTTCCCAATTAGGCTGCTCCGTCTTGCAATAGAGGTAATCATTTATGACCAAATAATCCATATCAGTACTCATAAAGCAGATATAGGCATCTTCGGGAGAACAAACAATAGGTTCGCCTCTTACATTAAAACTTGTATTTACAATAAGCGGACATCCCGTGAGATTTTTAAAATCAGAAATCAGTTGATGATATTTGGGGTTAGTTTCTTTATGTACCGTTTGAACTCGCGCAGAAAAATCCACATGAGTAATTGCAGGAACATCACTCCGTTGAACATAAAGCTTTTTCCAAAAATCAAAATCTTCGTAATCTTTGGAGACTTCATGCTTGATTTCGTTATTAATATTTGCCACAAAAAGCATATATGGAGATTTTTCCTTCAAATCGAAAAAAATGTGAGCATCTTCACTAAGAACTGAAGGTGCAAACGGACGAAAACCCTCTCTGTTTTTAATTTTAAGGTTTAGTTTCTTTTGCATTTCATTATTTCGCGCATCACCCAATATGCTTCTGTTACCCAACGCACGTGGTCCGAATTCCATTCTACCCTGAAACCAGCCCACGATATTTCCTATTGAAATTAAATCAGCAACATTTTTTGATAGTACATCAAAATCTTTAAAATGTTGAAACTCTGCTAATGTTTTCCGATTTAGCTTTTCGATATCTCTATTTGAAAAATCGGGACCTAGAAATGCTCCTTGCATAATATCATTTTGCTCATCGGATATTCTTGGATTTTCATAATACATAAAATTCACTGACAATGCAGCACCTAAAGCTCCTCCAGCATCTCCTGAAGCTGGCTGAATAAAAATATTTTTGAAAATATTAGATCTGAGTAAAACGCCGTTAGCTACACAATTAAGTGCAACTCCACCCGCCAAGCATAGATTAGTTGAATTTGTAAGAGACTTAGCCGTTTGTGCCATTTTTAACACGATTTCTTCGGTAACTTTCTGTATGGCAAATGCTAAATTTGAATGGCTTTGAAGTATTTCATCTTCAGCTTTTCTGCATTTAATACCAAATAAATGTTCCCATTTATTTAATCTAACCATTTTTAATCCAGTAGCATACGTAAAATATTTTTGATTTATTCTAATTGAGCCATCCTCTTTAATATCAACCAATGATTTTTTAATTATATCAATAAATCTCAATGTTTCGCAATGATTAGGATTGCCATAAGGAGCTAATCCCATCAGTTTATACTCACCAGAATTAACACTAAACCCAAGAAAATAGGTAAAAGCACTGTATAAAAGTCCAACAGAATGAGGAAAGTGAAGCTCTTTTAATATTTTGATGGAATTATTACTCCCCATTGCAATGCTAGCAGTAGTCCATTCTCCAACGCCATCAATCGTAAGTATTGCTGACTCATTAAATGGTGACGAAAAAAATGCACTTGCTGCATGGGATAAATGATGCTCAGAAAAAAGAAGTTTCGTCCTTTTGCGATCATAAAACCCAATTTTGCTAAGTTCATCTTTAATTGTTTTTTTTAAAAACAGTTTTTCGTTTAACCACGAAGGCATTGCCTTTAAAAATGACAAAATTCCTTTTGGTGCGAAAGTATAATATGTTTCAATCAATCTTTCAAACTTCAGAAACGGTTTTTCGTAAAAGACAATTGCGTCAAGTTCATCGAGTTCAATATTTCCAGCTTCCAAACAATATTTAATGGAGTTTATAGGAAATTTCTCAGTGTGTTTTTCGCGTGTAAACCGTTCTTCTTGAACAGCTGCAATAATTTTTCCATCTTCTAGCAAAACAGCAGAAGAATCGTGAAAAAAAGCAGATATTCCTAAAATCCGTTTCATTAATTAAATATTGATTATTGCAGAAATTATTATTGCAAATGTATTAAAAATAAACAATTGCACCCTATTACTTCCTCAAGTATATTTTATGGTGATTCATGTTTTTAATGGATGATATTTAAATCATTTCGAATTTTGTCTATTTACAAAACTTATTTAGCATTTGCTGAGCATCCTTAAGCCCTAACTTTTTTGCTTTTTGCCAATATTCGCAAGCAGATTTATCATTTTGTTGATGTTTAATATTCCCAATATTCATAAAGATCCCTGCATCGTTAGGATTAAATTTGAGTACTTTGTTGTAATCAAACATGGCTTCATCAAATTTTTTAAGCGAGGCATAAGCATTTCCTCTGTTTTTGTATGCATTAACATTTAAAGAATCGAGGAGAACCGCTTTGTTGAAATCTGGAAGTGCATTTTCGATATCCCCATTCATCGCTTTTTTGACGCCAATATCATTAAATAATTGAGACTTTTCTGGACTGTAATCGATTGAGGATGATGTGCTTGAAATAGCTGTTTGCAACATCTTAGTTTTTTCGAAATTGGCTTTAGCATCCGCATAATTAGAATCGATTTGAGTTGCAATTTGAAAATCGATGAAGGCATTTCTAATATCTCCTATTTGTAGAAAAAGGGAGCCTCTATTGTTATATGCATAAGCATTTTTTGGATTCAAATCAATGGCTCGAGCAAAATCGTCAATGGCTTTTGTGGTTTCTTTTAACTTTACATAACAGGCACCTCGGTTGGTGTAATACTCAAAATCATTATCAAACTTCTGAATCGCTTTATCGTAGAACCCAATGGCTCTTTCGTAATCTTGTTGTTCGTAGTAAAATAGAGCTAGGCTGTAATTTGCATAGTGGTTTGATTTGTCTTTTTTTATCACATCGGTCCAAAAAACTTCATCGTTTTGCCACACTTTGTTTCTCGAAAATGTTTGAAAACTGAAAATGATAAATATTAATATTGCAAAAGACTTTATAAAATAGCTCGCAAATTTATTGTTTCGCCACTTGTTGTAAATTGAAAATATAAGCGGAACAATGGCGAAAAATAATCCAAAATAAGCAAGATATGTGTATCTATCGGCTACAATTACTCTTCCCTCTATTGGAATAATATGAAGGACCAATGAAATGTTTATTACAAAAAACACAATACCGAAAATAAGATTATTGCGAAGAGCTTTATTTTTCATTTTTGCGATAAAATATCCGACCACTGATGAAATGGTTATAAACAAATATGGAGATATTTGAAATAATAGCGATAATGGTTTTTGGGCATTATCTGGGTATGGGTGCATTGCACTTAAATTAAACGGAAAGAAAAACTTAAGTATGTAGTAATTAAAGCTATAAATCCCAAACTCGATTCGCTTAATGAGTGGATATGTCGAATTTTTAGTCATTGAAGTATCAACTTTTACGATTAAAAACAGTACGATTCCGGATAAAATCACCATCGCAATCAATATTAATAGGTGATTCTTCCATTTATAAGTTATGTGTTGATGAGCAATGAAGATATAAAAAACAACTAATGGAATAATCGAAAATATTACATTTTTCAAATAATCAGAATCAAGATTGTTGATGAGTTTAAAAAACACAAAAAAGACAATATAACTCAGAATTATTAAGTTAGCGATGTTTATTTGAGATGCGTGCTTTTGAATGATTTTATTCTTAAATTTTCTTTTTAAAATCTCACTTGTTAATATAAATTGATGACTCAATTGTTTATAATAAATACTAATTAGTGATGGAATAAGCAATAGCAACACTATTTGGTTGAAACTCATTAGAACATCAATTTGAAATACAAACAGGATCATTGCTGTTGTTAGTGATTTGACAGATACTGTTTTGCGAATATAAAATTCTAATGCAATTATAATTAGAGGGAGAGTAATTGCTTGGATTTTACTCAACGAAGACAAATACCCGAAGATAAACACTAAGGCTAATAATAGTATATTTTTGGTCTTTAAAAAAGAAATGAAACTTAATGAGCTTAACAAGAAGAAAAATGTAAAAAATAAATCTTTACGTTGAAAAATCCACCCTACCGTTTCACTTCTCATTGGATGAATGGCAAATAATAATGCAATAATTAAAGCCCAAACATTATTCTTTAAAAGCGTTTTTGACAAGAAAAAAACTAATAATACATTCAATATGTGGATGAAAATATTCACTAAATGAAATTCGTATGGATTAAATCCCAACCATTTTATTTGAGCAAAAAACGACATCAGCACTAATGAGATATGATGGTCGCTTTGGTAAATATTTTGTAGACTTTTTAAATTAAAATTTTGACTAAAAAGCCTATTATTAAGCAAATAAGTTGTATCATCCCAATTAAGAAGATGCCCTGAAAAGGTGTTGAAATAGAGAAAGAATGTGCCAATAATTAACAAAATTAAGCTTACTAATAAATGCTTTTTATTGTTGAAGTTAAAAGAGTACATTAGTTTTTTTCTTCAAAGATAAAATTATTTTTTCTTATTCAATGTCTAAAGAAAATATTCAATATTTTTTGCCCCGACTCGACGAGGGTGAAATGTTGAAAACATTGTTGCATAAATAGTTGTTTTCTAATTGATTATCTACATGCTTCACTTTATTCCATGCGAGGCAACAAAGCATCACTTTAATTTGAGCTTTGTCGATACAGATGCTTCTCCGTT
Organism: Bacteroidota bacterium; assembly: GCA_037130365.1. Taxonomy (GTDB): domain Bacteria; phylum Bacteroidota; class Bacteroidia; order Bacteroidales; family WCHB1-69; genus JBAXTE01. The sequence continues at coordinate 41,440 of JBAXTE010000003.1, read as the reverse complement.
AGCTAACGAATCAGCATGACAAAGCGGAATGCAAAACGGGGCTATCTCAATTTGTTTTTAAAAATAAAATTTTCAATATTTTTTGCCCCCAACCCCTAAAAGGGGAGTAAAATATTGAAATTTAGCTACTTTTAAAATTGCTATTTCAATTGGCTATCTTCCTTTAAGGACTTTCGATCCCGAAAAAAAAGAAATTTCCAATTTCGTGTTTTTTCGAGGATCCACGAAAAATTAAAAAATCAAAGATTTTTATTTTTCGGGACTTTATACACTTATTTAGCCATCTCAATCACCGCATCAAGCAACTTCTCAAACACGCTTCGCGCCAATCTTCATTCCGATAAAGTTTTTGTTGATTTTTTGTTATAAAAAACATACAAAATCTAAATCGGGATTCAAATCGAACCATCTTCAAATCAGCTATCTCAATTTGCTATCTCCGCTATCTCACTTTTGACTTTCGGCTTTCAGACTTTACAAACTCATTGGCTATCTTAATTACCACAACTTGCCTGCCACGCTTTAGCGTGTGTCCAGCTTTAGTGGGATTAGCACATTTTCAAATCTTCAAATTTGTATTAATTGGCTATTTAATTTTTAATCTTCTTTATAGCTTGGTTTCCCAAAGGTTTTTCTATAAATATTATAAATAAACTCAAGATTTTTTTCTGCGTTAGGGTAATCCCGATAAATTTTTGCAGAATCACCCATTATTTTATCAAATTCTTGAGTCGTAATACCTAGTTTTTTGCAAACATATTCTTTCTCTTCGTTTGATTTCTCAGCATCATACGATTTATGAGTAAGCTCTTCAAGTGCAAATTCTCTTGAGACTTCGCCTGTACAAATTTGAGTAGCAAGTGTTGCTCTTCGGTAATCCATATTAAATTTTTCGGGCATTATGTATGATTGAACAAACCCAGTGTATTTGCTTTCGTAATGTTTGCCACCATAATAGCGCCATCCAAGTTCATCTTGAAGTATTTGCATGGCTTCTTGTTTATTATATGGTACATAGTTTAATAAGTAAACCATTTTAATGCCTTTTACCAACTTGTAATAAGCTTCTTCTTTCCACCCGAAGAAAGGGAATTTTTTGATTTTTTTAGTCCCAAATGTTTTTTGAATATGCTTAAAGTATTTAAAGTCCTTTGCGTTATAATGCCATGTTTTTGGCAAGATTCCTTCGGTTGCAAAGTTACCACCACTGATGATATATTTAATCCCATATTTAGCTGCTACTTGATGTAATGCACCAGGTATAGCAATATCGGTAGGCGTTTCCATTTCTGGAATTGAAGCACGAAGGAATGCCAATTGAATATCCCTAAATTCTTCCCAATCGAGGACAAAACTTTGGTAATCGAACCCCAAAATATTAGCCAAATTCTTGATATTTTTAACCGAAATTTCAGAATTCCAACCATTATCCAAATGTACTAACAATGGTCTTAAACCACGTTTTTTCGCTTTATACGCGACGTAGCTACTGTCAATACCTCCACTTACACCAATAACACAATCGTATTCTTTACCCTTACCAGATTTTTTAATTTTTGCAATTATTTGTAATAGTTCATCATCACTCTTTTCACCCTGATAAACCCGATTTGCAATCCGTTCAAAATAATTTGTACAGTGGTTGCACACTCCTTTTTCGTCAAAGCGAATATCCACATCCGAAGTATCCATAACACATCGAGTACATTGTTGATAGCTTGAAACGTGCACATCAACAGGTTCAGTGTGACAAATAGATTTTTCGTGAAAAGATTCGTTTCGAGAAGATTCGTCGTGAAATGAAGAACTGGATTGGCTACTTAGACCTTGTAATTTGTCATTCGTCACTCCGTTACTCTTTTGACCAACTTCGCGCTCACCCCTTCCCTTGCTCTCTTCGCCATTAATCAAGCTCTCATTCTCAATACTTAACTCTTCGGATTTTCGTTGCACGCTCGATCCTGCTAAGTCTACCGCTAACTCTTTTATGATTTTTGCCAATTCACCTGTCTGTGCCTTTCTCGAATATTGTTCTGCATTTATCGTATTACACTTAATAAATCCGTTTTGATTAAACTCCAGATATAGATCGTTTAACAAATTCAACAAATGACTTGCATCTTGAACTACATACCCCGAATTTGTTTGATTAATTAACTCTTCCTGAAGATGATTGCTCATATCTTGAACTTCATCCACCGTATAATATTTTTCTTTTAGTTTTAATGCATCACGATCATTAGCATAACACAACAATATCACTCTTTTAATTCCAATATAATCAAATATTTTTGTGCCTATTATGGAATAATCATTAAAAAGCAACATTAGTTGACTCTTTGCTAACTCTTTCAGAAGAAGGTTATTTTGTGTTTTTGGAAAAACATTAATAATTCGTTTAATTTGTGGAAATTGAGTATTAATTATTTTTCTAAAATCTTCAGCATTATTAATTCCATAAAAATTCAACTTCAATTTTGCCGTTGGGTTTTGTGAAATAAAAGTTGAAATTACTGCTAGAAAGCTTTCTAAAGGATGCCATTTATAACTAGTGCCTGCAAAACTTATATTAAGTTCGTCATTTTTATGTGTTTCTTCATTAACGCCTTCAATTGCTTCAGGGTTGTATCCATTCGGTAATATTGAGAACCTTTTAGTGTTAACTACATCCTTAATTTTTATTTTTACAAAATCGGAGACAGTAATGACCATTGTTGAAGTATTCACTATCTTTTTTTCAAAATAATAATTCCAAATTTTTAAAAATAAATTTTTACTATTACTTTTATTGTGGGTCCACGGGTCTCTATAATCTGCTATCCAAGGAATTTCGAATTCTTTACTTAATTTCGAAGCATATTTAAATAGAATAAAGGGGTCGCCAGTTGCAATTATTACATCAACTTTATTTTCTTTTAAATAATTTTTGGCTGCAAAATAGAGTTGCGATTTAGGTCCAGAGTTGCTCAACCATTGGATTAATTCAAAATATCCCGATACGCTCTTTCGTAATAATCTAAATTTTGATTCTCCATACTTTAACATCAATCTATTTGCAAAATTTGGAGCGTATGATGTGCGAATAATTGAACCTAATTCGGATTTCTCAATAATCGTATAATCCATTTCGCTTTTAGAAATATAATCTAAATGATTACCATTCTCATTGCTCCATTGTCGAGTAACCACAGTAGGTTCAACTCCATAGAGATGTAAATATTTATACCAATTGTAAGGTCGTAACCCACCCACAGATACATAAGGAGGGAAATCGTAAGCTAATATAAGGGCTTTTTTCATTGATTTAAATGTTTGTAATAATTTCTGCTAATTTCTTAGTTTGTTCTTTTCTTGAATAAAGTTCACTGTTTTTAGTATTACATTTAACAAACCCTTTTTGAACAAATTCTAAATATAATTGATTTAAAAATAATCGTAAATGATTTGTGTCTTGTATTATATACCCAGATTCTGTTTCAATTATTAAATCTTCTTGTAAATGTTGACTAAATCCCTCAACTTCATTTTCAGAATAGTATTTTTCTTTAAGAATTAAAGCATCTTTATCATTTGCATAACAAAGTAAAACAGGCCTTTTGATGCCTATATAATCATAAATTTTTGTACCAATGATGGAATAGTCATTAAATAATAACAGAATATTGTTTTTTGCTAATTCCATTAAAAGAAGATCATTCGATATTTTTGGGTAAATATTGATGTTCTTTTTAATTTTCGAGAAATGGGTCTCAAGTAGTTCCTGTAATTCGTCAGGTATATTTATTCCATAAAAGTTTACTTCAAATAATGCATTTTCATTTTCAGATAAAAAATTGGAAACAACATTTAAAAAACTTTCAATGGGATGCCACTTATAAATTGTTCCTGCAAATCCTATTCTTAAACAAAGATCCACGGGTTTAACATCATTAATTTTTTTAACAGCTTCTGGATTGTAACCGTTGGGAATAATAATAAATTCTTTTTTCACCAAAGTAGAAATTTGAGCTGTAAAAAACTCGGATACCGTAGTAACTAGGGATACATTTTTTAAATATTTTTTTTCAAAAAATTCATTTAGTTTTTTGAAAATAATGTTTCTACTATTACTTTTGTCTTGGGTCCAAGGATCTCTATAATCGGCAATCCAAGGAATGTTAAATAAATGACTCAATTTTGAGGCATATTTAAACAAGATAAATGGATCACCGGTAGCAATGATGGTATCTACTTTGTTTTGTCTTAAATATTCACGTGCAGCATAATATAGTTTAGACTTAGGGCCAATATTCCAAAACCATTGTGTAAGTTCATAATATGCGGAAATACTTTTACGGAAAAAGCTATACCTAGATTCGCCATATCTAAGCATTAATCTGTTTGCTAAATTTGGGGAATATGCCGTTTTAATTATTGTGCCAATTTCTGATGTTTCAATTATCGTTTTGTTCGATTTGCTAGCCGAAATATAATCTAAATGATTACCATGTTCATTACTCCATTGCCGAGTAATAACGATAGGTTCTACATCAAATTCATGCAAGTATTTATACCAGGCATAAGGTCGTAAGCCACCAACTGAAACATAAGGGGGAAAATCGTAAGCTAAAATTAGGACTTTTTTCATTTTTCTATTTTTTCAAACACATAGTTCATGTAGTTTTTCTATGTGTCTATGTGGTTCAGTTCCCTATATACCTAAGTGGTTAATCTCCTTTTTTCAAACACATAGTTCACATAGTTTAAATCAACACATAGAACATATAGGTTTTTCTATGTACCTATGTGGTTCAGTTCTCTATGTTGCCTATGTGTTTAATCTTATTCTTAATCCTCCAGCATTGCATAATGATTATTCACCAATGTCTTTTGACCTTCCTTAAATATATTTTCGCAGTTAAAATTAATCAAAATTCCTTTTGGTTTTTGCAAAATATTCATATACGATAGTAATTGTGCTGTAAACAATGGGTGCATAACCTCTACCGCTTTCAATTCCACAACAATTGTATTTTCAACTAATAAATCTAAGCGTAATTCCGTATTCAATTCTATTCCCTTATAATGAATATCTGTCTTTACCTGCGTTTTGAAATTAATGCTATTGATAGCAAGTTCTTGCATTAGACACTTTTCATAAACCGATTCTAACAATCCGGGACCTAAAAAACGATGCACTTCAATGGCACAACCAATTATCTTATAACTTAATGCATCTACTTCTTTTTTTGTCATGATATATTCTTTTCTTATAAAAACACATAGTTCACATAGTTTAAATACGACACATAGTTCATATAGTTTTTTTATGTACCTATGTGATTCAGTTCCCTATGTACCTATGTGGTTAATCTTCTTTTTTAAAACACATAGTTCGCATAGATGCACTTATGTGGTTAATAACTCCTCTTAATTCAAACTGTTAATTCTATACCTATATTAGTACGTTTCATATATGGTTTTAATATTTTGTCAGCTACTATGGGCATAAAGACCCATTAGTGTACTATCAGTTTTAACATAAGAGAAAATAATTTATAACTAATTGGTTTAAATATGTATGAAACAGATTTTGCCTCGATGGTATTACACCCAAATCTCATTTTATATTTTGAAATTCCTTCTGAAAACTTCAAATTTTCAGCATCTAGCTCTTTTGCAACCTGACCTAGAGAATATTTTTGGATTCCAATGTTTTTTAAGCTTTTAATGATATTCCATTGTAAAAATTGACCCGCACCTAGGCTGTTTTTCTTGTTGCCTCCAAATGTATAATCGGCAACAACTCCAAAGAATTGAACAAATGCAACTGAGAGAATTTCTTCGTTATTTTTAACAACATACAATTTCCCAAAGTTGTTTTTTATAGCACAATGAAACAATTTTTTAATATAATCACTATTTGGAGCATCTTTCTTTTGTCCCGAATAAGTTATTGCAATCATGTCAATCAACACATTTACATCAGTAGATTCAGAAAAGGACAATTGGCATTTAATTGCTTTGTTTAGCACATTCCGATGTTTTACATGCATCTCTTTAAGCATTACCTCTTCACTTTGGGTTAAATCCAAATATGCAACATTATAAGTTACATTACTTTTTGCTTTATTTGAAAAAGAAGAAATTAAGTTTAGATTTCCATAAAAACCTGATGCTCTATAGGAAACTGCTTTTTCCGAAATCAAAAAAGCTCTAATTCCATTGTTTATTTCTAAAATTATTTCGTCAATAATCCAATCTGGATGAACCAAAAATTCTCCAAATTGAGTATAAGAATTTGAAATTTTTGGAATTATAATTTTTAATTTTTTACTATACCAATGATATAGTTTCGCACCTGCAATAAGCTCTCCTTTTTCGTAGTATTCAATATAAACTGGCTCTTGTCGGTAAAAATCTTGAACACTATCATAATATGTTGATTGCAATAGATTGCCATTAAGTAAACAGAGATTGTTCCAGATATTAGCATTTGTAGGGGCATCAAAGTTAACTTTTCTTACCATATTTTATCAGCTGAATTTCTTACAAATAAATAATCAATTATACTCAATCCCGAAATAAATTCACCGTGTAATTGGTTAAAAGTTGGCTGAATATAATCTGTGTAATTTATTGTAATTTCGTGATTATTAAATAATTGCTCATCGTGATATTTTGCACCACCTTTTCCCGAAAAATAAGTATTACAACCTAAGTACTCGCATATTTCAATAATTCGAAGGTTTCTATCTTCGGTATAAACTGGTAGTGAAGAAGCAAGATGAATTTGTGTATTAAAATTCAAATAAGAAGAAATACTTTTGATTGCATTTGAATTAAATTCTGACAACAGATAATTATCAAATTGAATAATTTGCTCAATTATTGGGTACATTTCATTAAAATTTATAGCTTTTCTATATTCATGAAATATGGTTTTGAGCATTTTTTCTTTCCAATTAGAATTTACGATTTCAATATCCTTGATTAATTTGCTCTCCCCTTTTTTTATGGGAATAGTGATCCAAATATCTCCTGTTTGAGCTTTAATTTTCGTTCTATTTGTTATTGCTTTTGATGTACCTATTTCAATATCAACGGTATCCAAGATTACAAAAACATCACTTTTGGCTATTTTATAAAAATATCCTAGCCAAGGTAAAAAATTTGGTTGGTGAATAGCACATGTCTTAGCCATTTTCTATCGAATTATAAAGCATTAATAGTTCTTTTTCTTCATTTTCCCAGCAAAGCAGTTTTGATGTTTCCTTTGTTTTTTCAGAATAAAGTTCGTGATTTTCAAGGATTTTTTCAAATCCATTGATGTACGCATTTTCAATATCTGGATTTACACAAATTCCACATTGGTTTGGTTCAATTATATTTACATATTCCGGTTGCTGAGTTGCTAATACGGGTATTCCAGCATGTATATATTCAAAAAGCTTATTATCTAAAGCATACCAATATGATAAATCTTTATTATTCCAAGTTGGAACAAGCCCAACATTCGCAGAAGATAGATAGGTTGGAATGTCTTTTGGGGAAATTATTTGATGAAAATAAACATTATTAATATTTTTTGATTTTACATAATCAATCACTGGTTTGCTATTTTGGTTAAAAGCACAAATAAAAACCAATGCCTTGTTTTCGCAATTTGCAATTTCATCAATTACTTGTTCTAAATTAAGTGTTTTTGCATATATATTTGCTCCAATAAAAACTAATATTTTTGTCTCTTCAGGGATATTAAAAAAAACTCTTAGCACGTTGCTCTTATGAGCGATTTCTGTTTTTTCTGGAATATTTCTAATTACAGTAACAGCCTTTTTTGCATGTAAATATTGTGATAAATCATCTGCTAAGGATTTATTAACAGTGATTATGTAATCAATTTTTTTTCTATTAGAACGTTCCCTAATAGTTAATAATTTTCTAACAATTAAAGATTTGATCCAAATAAAACGATTATTATAATTAGATATATTTAAAGGCCAAGCGTGAAAAAGTTCATGTGAATCGTAAATGAGTTTAATCTGAGGTTTGAGTTTCTTGATTTTACAAGCTAAATGCAACATGGTTTGGTCATGAGCATGCACAATGTCAAATTCAAAGTTGTTCGTTATTTCTGAGGCATATTTATCAAAACAATTGAATTTTTTAGGATCAAAGATGTCATCATTTAGAATTCGATTTACTCTAATTCCATCCACTGTTTCTGCTTTTGGCAAGTCATTATTTCCAACGGCAATAAGCGTTAATTGATAGCCATTATCGGTTAATGTTTTTGCTTCACGATATACCCTTCTGTCATTTGTAAAAGGATTATCAAGTAGAAATAAAATTTTTGGTTTTTTTATATTAATATTGTCCATCTAGTTACTCCTAAATAATTATATTATCCATCTTACTACTTCAAATGCTTCTGCATATTTTGCTCTTGCCTGAACTCCACGAGTTATTGCTTGAGAATAGATAAACTCTTGCGACATATAATCTCGTTGACTTTGCGAAGAATATTTTTGCAATGCATTAAATTTAGCTTCAATATTTGATTCATCTAATTTAATAAAACAAGTTGTATCAAAAGATAAATTATTCCAAAGCAATTCATAGCCTAATATACTTGTATCTTTAAAAGCTCTAAGGCCTTCTTGAGCAATTGTTGTATGATCTTGATGAATGTCGTGCAGTGATGGCATTAATATTAAATCGGGTTTGATATCTCTTTTAATTTTAACCATACTCTCTAATATTTCTTGCCTAACATAATTTAGTTTTCTAACCTGATAGTCAAAAATAATTAGATTTTCAGATTTTATTCCTAAAACTTGCGTAGCTTCTTTTACCTCTTTAGAAAGAATATCTGAAGGAAAACCTGCTGGAACTGATTCTTCTGCAGTGCTAAAAGCAACATAATATACCTCTTTACACTCATTAATAAACCGATGGATTGAGCCACCTGCTCCAAGTTCTCCATCGTCTGTATGTGGAGCCAAAACTACAATTCTATTATACATAATTTAATTTATTAATGATTTCTTTAAATTTGCATATTCAATATCATAAAGGTAATATTGATTAAAGATTTTGTGTGAATTAGTCCCCAGTTTTTCTCTTAAATCAATATTGTCAATGATTTCTAAAATGTACTTTTCCCATTGATCTTTATTTTCTGCAATTAAGGCAGATTCTCCATTTACTAAATGTTCTGAAATGGCAACATGAGAACATACTTGAGGAATTGCACACATCATATATTCTTGATTTTTCATAGCAATTTTACCTTTTGATCTAATATCAACTGTTAAAAAAGGGCAAAGTCCAATATCAAAACTACGAATATTTTCGTAATAATTCTCAAAAGAAAGATGTTCAATAATTGCATTTGGAATTACTAAATTTAAAGGCGTTCTGCACATATATCGAAGAATAAATTTTCTTTTAGACGCAACTAAGGATAAAACATCACACAATTGTTCTAAATGTACTCCATTTGCTGGACTTCCCATCCAACCCAAAACGGGTAATTTTTCTTTTATAGTATAATCAGTTTTAACAATATATCCATCGGTAGGTATGGTCCAATTTATCCAATATACTTTAGGAAAACGCTCAGAATAAAATTCAAATAAAAATTTATACGCAACTGTAATTTTATCAGCTTGACCCATTGTATCTAGCACAAGCACTTTGTTGTTTTGATAATCACCACCATCAGAAGTATCAATAATACATTCTAAACCCATTCGTTTTATACAACGCTCGAAAAATGCCATTTTGAGTGGATACATTGGTAAAAAGCCACGATCAATCCATGCAATGTCAAAATTTCTTAGTTTGATAAATTGCCAAAATCTTCGACGCAATAACTTCATGTAAAAAAGATATTTAAAGCTCCACAATCCATCGTCAAATGCAACCATTTCATCGAAAGTATAGGTGTAAAAATTATCAAAGACAATATTATCTTTTTCAAAGTATGGTTTCCAATTTCCAAGTCTTAAATTGCTTCCTGTTAATCCAATAGGGCAATACCAAACAGCAGCGATTCTCTTTTTATCACTTTTCGTTTTTCTTACAAAACTGCTAAAAACAAAAGCTAAAGAGTAATAAAAAACAAAAAGAAATTGAAGAAAAATATAATATACTTTTCGTTTAATTTGTTCCATTTTCTCTTAATCTTTTTTATTTATTTGGCTACTCACCCAATTATATGTATTTTTCATACCTTCGTCATACGAAGTTTCGGGATGCCAATTTAATAAATCAGAAGCACGAGTACCAGCAGAAACGCGGCCACGGTCACCTTCTGGGGCAGATAAATCATATTTAATTTGAATCTTTTTACCCGATAATTCTACCACCTTTTCTGCAACTTGCTTAATTGAAATTGGTAGTCCAGTGCCAATTTGAATTAATCCTTTATTCATTCCTTTTTCAGCAACAAGCAGTAAGGCATTTATTACATCGTCTACATAAATAAAATCTCTATATTGCTCGCCCGAGCCCCACACTACAAAATCATCGCCTGAATATGTTACTGCTTTTCTAATTAATGATGGAATAACTTGAGATCGATTAGGTTCGTAGCTAGCAAAAGGGCCATAAACGTTATGAAAACGCAGCAATCCCACATTAATTTTCCCACTCTTCATGGCTAATTCAGCCTCATATTCACCCATTAACTTGCTCCAACCATAAGATGATTCTGGTTCAGCAGGATATGTTTGATCTTCTTTTAAATATGCAATATTGTCAACCATTTGTAAATGTTTGGGAAAGCTACATGCAGTACCAACATATATATAATTGGGTATTTTATTTATTACACACGCTGATAATACATTTGAATTTATTATTACATTTTGGCGATAAATGAATAACTCGTTTCCAAAAACATAATTAATACCTGCAACAATATCAGCTAGGTGATAAACATAATCGGCATCTTTTATTAATTCCAAGCATTTGCTATAATCCATTACATCTGCTAAAAAAAAATCATTTTCAATATCAATAATGTATTTGCCATCAACCATCAAATTCTCAAGTTTACCACGCCATAGGTTGTCAATTACCTTAACCTTTGCACCTTTTGCTACTAAACTTTTAACTAGTGTGCTTCCTATAAAACCAGCTCCACCTGTTACAATTATTGATTTATTATTTAAAAAATCCATTTGTAATATATTTTTTAAAATTCATGAAATAAAATAATGGCAAAGTTACAAAAACTAATCAAAACTTGCTAAACAAACCATACAATACTCAAAAATGCACTACTTTGAAAAAAACACATTATAATTTGTCATTAATTGAAGGCTTTTAATCGAACTAAATATCAAACGGTAAAACTAATTATACCAAACAGTTTTCCTTGTTGATTATTTTTTTGTCATTAACAAGTATTTTAATTAATTTTGCAAACTCAAAAACAATTTACTTTGGCTACAGAATCAATAAAAAGCAGTGCAATTTCGGCTGTAAAATGGTCTACAATTTCACAAATTGGAAGTTACGGGATTACTTTTGTATTATCAATAATATTAGCTCGTTTGCTCGATCCTTCAGAATTTGGACTTACAGGGATGCTTTCAATTTTTACAGGAATTGCAGTAGTTTTTATTAACTCTGGACTTTCAACAGCTATTATTAGAACCAAAGATGCTAGTCTAGATGATTATTCCACAGTTTTTTATTTCAATATTGCAGTAAGTACTGCCTTTTATCTTTTATTTTTTTTTACCGCACCGCTGATTGCGGCATTTTATAAAGAGCCAATACTAATTCCTTTAACGAGATTAATAACATTAGTTTTCTTAATAAATTCGTTTGGCATTATTCAAAATGCAATTTTAATTAAGGAAATTAATTTCAAAAAGCAAACAATTTGTAATCTAATAGGATTAGTTGCTTCAGTAATTGTATCTGCCATTATGGCTTTTAATAGTTATGGCGTTTATAGCATTGTAGGGCAAGCAATTTCTCAAGCTTTTGTAACTAATCTATTATTATGGATTTCTTCAAAATGGCGCCCTAGCGGAAGGTTTAGCAAATCCTCTTTTATGAAATTATGGCAATTTGGCTCTAAGGTACTAGCCACAACAATTGTTGCACAAATAATCGATAACCTTGACAACCTATTAATAGGAAAAATATTTTCAGCAGGACAATTAGGTTATTATGTTAGAGCAAAAAGCACAAAGCAACTTCCCGAACAAATTTTTTCTAGTGTAATGAGTACCACCTCTTTTGCTGTTCTTGCAAAAATGAGTGATAATGATAGTGAGTTTAGACGAGTACATATGCATTTTTTTAAATTAGGTGCTTACATCTTTATTCCTGTTATTATTGGATTTATTGCTGTTGCAAAATCATTTATTGTAGTTTTATATAGCGATAAATGGCTCCCCTCTGTACCTTTATTCCAGATTATTGCACTTTCGAGTTTTGCATATTTTTTCGGAGTTCTATTTTCTCAAACAATAATAGCGAAAGGTGCTGGAAAACTTTATTTTAGGTTAACTACAGGAAAGAAAATATTGGGTTTGTTATCTATGCCTTTTGGCCTTTTTTGGGGACTAATCCCTTTCCTTTGTTCTTTTGTAGTTATTAGCATGATTTGTTTAACCCTTGATATCTATTTTACTGGAAAATTAATTAATGTATCAATCTTTGATTATCTTTTGATGCTTTTTAAACCAATAATTACTTCAGCTATAATGGGATTGGTTGTATACCTGATAACCTTTCTGCCTATTTCTAGTTTATTAATAGTGTTAACACTACAAGTCTTTATTGGTGTTATTGTTTATATTTTACTTTCTGTTATTTTTAAAACAGCTGAATTTCTTTATATCAAACAACTCGTTATGGATAAACTGCATATTCGCATTAAGTCTTATAAAAACAAAAAAGGCTGATATGATATATTTATATGCACCTTCAATGTCAATTATTACTTTTGCTGCCAAACGTTGGCTTTGGAAAGATTTAACAATTATTTCCTCGAATGAGCCAGTTGAAAAGTTTTGTAATTATTGCAATATTAATTTTGTAAAAATCAATGAGAATAACGACAAAAGTTATGCTGGATTAAAAGAGTATAAGAATTACATTACGAATGAGGCATTAAAGTACTCAAACGGCAGTTTTATTTTTGGACACAATTCGCATGATTATTGGGGGTTATTTTTTATCCATTGCCTGAACAAAAACAATAATAAAATATATTATAATTCACAACTTCAAGAACATTTAAAACTCCCTTTTCTAAAAAGTATCATTACAAAACAATACCGAAGATTATTATTGGACGTTCTAATGCTTAGGGGTTTATTGAATGTAAAGTTTGATGTTTTGAGTTTTGGAGAATATGGTTTTATTGGAATTGAAGCAAAAAATATTATAGGTCAATATGATAAAAATTTAACTCCAGAAAGTGAAAATATATTTACTTCCAATCAAAAAGAAATTCTATGTGCATACGGTGTTGATGCGATAAATATTATTTTAATTGAAGAAGGGGAAGCATATTATAAATATACTGATGAGTTGACAGATTATTTAGTAAGTGTAAATAAAAGTCACTGTGGATTTTTCTTGAAAGAACATCCGAATTTTAAAACTAATAACGCTAGGTTGTTAAATTATATAGAACAATTACCTGCAGAAATACCTGCAGAATTATTGCTGAATCACAATTCATTAGTGATTGGAATTGCATCAAACACTATGAAAACCTTTAAAAACTGTATTTCTTTGATTAAACTTGTAGAAATTGAATCAACGAAAGCTTTAATGTATATTGATTTTCTCAATTCGACGGATATTTTATATCCAACATCGATCGAAGAATTAGATTTAAATATCAATACTCTCATTAATTCTGATAGAAAATTTAACTCTTAAGTCGTTTATATTCTTTAGCTATTAATTAAGAAATATGACTCACAAGTGCTTGAAAAACTAGGTCGTTGCCTTTTGGATTTGGATGATAGCCATCTTCATAAATATCTTCAAGTATATCTCCTTTTAAGGGTTCAATTACATCAATAAAATTATAGTTTTTTGCTAATGTCTTAATAATATTGTTGAATTTTACTACATTTTCAATAATTGTAGAGTTTTTATCAACCATTTCTTGGCTTGGAATAGCTATTGAGATATAAATCAGTTTGTCAACATTCCATTTTTTACATCTGTCAAAGTAGTTAATTAAATTTGATTGAAAAATGGACTCAGAAATAATGACATTTTTTGGATTTCGAGTTGTGTTTTTTTTTAAGTAATTAATGTATTTATTAACAATAACATTAGGCATTCTTCTAACAATTTTCCAAATAATACTCTTATCATTTATTAAACGAGGAGCACAGTCAACAATTCCTAATTGAACGATAACTATATTGGGCATATAATACTCTAAACAGTCCGCACCAGTGGGAAAAGCGTGTTCTGTGTTTTCACCACCTCCCATCGATACCAAAACATCGGTAGTGATTTTCCTTTTAAAAAAACTAATAAAATCATGTTGTGGGTAGTGAATTTTAAGTTTGCAAAACCAAGTATCTTCATACATATTTGTATGCCCTGGCAATGCTAAAGAATCTCCAATACAAAAAATCTTCATGAATATATTTTTAATAGCAAAACGGTTGAAAAAAATTATAGCGTAAATCCATCATCTACAATTACATTTTGTCCATTAATAAACATAGATTGATCGGACAATAAGAATTGAAGCGTTCCGCAAATATCTTCAGGATTAAGCATCCCTTTAGATAAACAGTAATTTTTATATGATTCAAGAAAAGCTGTAGGCTGGCCATCTTCTATGCCTCCAAGGGAAATTGCATTTACTCTAATGTTTTTTCCTTTAAAGTATTTCGCCATATATTTGGTTAAATGAATTAGACCTGATTTAATAACCGCATACTCAACAGGCATTGTCATTTTAGTGTTATCATAAACTTCAAATTTTGGAGGGATAACTCCATAAATTGACGAAATATTGATAATATTTCCAAAACCTTGTTTAACAAAATATTCAGCAAATTGTTGTCCTACAAGAAAATAACCTCCAAGGTTAATATTAATGTTTTCACAAAAGTCAGCATATTCTACATCAAAATAATGTTTACCATAGTTTTTATTGCGTGGATATGCATTATTTACAATTGCATCAATTTGACCAAATTCATCATGTAGTTTTTTAATAAGAGCCTGTATGGAGTCTTTTGAATTAATATCTAGATTAATGAAATGCACCTGCGCATTTGGATGTTTTTCTTGTATACTTCTTTGAACTTGAATTCCAGCTTCCTCATTAAAATCAGCGATGATACAAGTTCCTCCGTTTAAAATCACACTCTCACAGAATGTTTTTCCTAATAAGCCAGCACCTCCCGTTATTACTATAATTTTATTTTCTAGCATAATCTTCAAGTTTTTTATACAAATCTTTCCTTCTATCTTGAATTACCGGAAAAGATTCTCTATAATTTGTTACTACATCTGAGTCCAATTCAAACGCTTTTAAAGCATTATTGACAAAAAGTAATTCAGGATTATTGCCATCTGGTAAATATACATTAGATGATTCTTTATATTTTAATTGATTACCATCCATTCCTGTTCTATTAACTCCAACAACAATATATTGATTTTCAATAGCTCTAGCCTTAAGCAATGTATTCCAATGGTCAACACGCCTTTCTGGCCAATTTGCAATATTGATTACCATCTGACAACTATCAGTATATAAGCGATATAACTCGGGAAATCTCAAATCATAACAAATGGACAATCCGATATTAAAACCATTTAATTGAAACATTACGATTTCGTTTCCTGGAGAAAAATATTTATCTTCTTGAGCAAAAGTAAACGGATGAGTTTTTCGATATATGGCTTCAACAATGCCTATGTTTGATATATATATTGCACAATTTGTGTTGCCAATAGGTTCAATTAAACAGACACCAAATACAATTCCGATTTTATAATTTGTAGCAAGGGTTTTGAAGAACTCTATTGATGGGGAGGTTTTCAGCTCTTCTGATATTTTCAACGGATCCATCGAAAAGCCTGTTAAGGTCATTTCGGGGAAAATTATTAAATCTAGGTTTGCTTCAACCGCTTTTTCTACTTCTTTTTTGCAAAGAGATTTGTTTTCCTCTTTGTTTTCCCATACTTGTTCTAAAGAAACGATTCCAATTTTCATGAATTTATTTTTATTTTTTCCATTATTGTTCGATAAATTTTCAATATTTGCATACACACATCTGTAATTCAGTTATTTATTTTTTATATGTATTATTCTTATGGCTATCCGTTTTGAGTCCTAATTATGATTTATGCATAAAAATTGTTTTGCTTCGCTACAATTTTTCCGCCTAAATCAGTCTTTCTATTCATTATAACCCCGTGCTTTGCACGGGGTTAATTACATTTGACACCTGCGGCGCCATAAAATATTATAATTAGTTATAAAAACGGATAGTCATATTTTTTTTTCTAACAACTATGCATCGTGTAAAATTCAATATCTAGTATCACTAAATTGCTAGGTATCCATTAATTAAATTGTCTAAAAACAGGTTTAATTGAAGGACCAACTAAATATTTTTCAACTCCTTGATTAATAGCTAATTTATAAACTTCAAGTGATTTTCGGACCGCATCAAGTGTAAATTGTAATTCATTATCGGTATGAGCATAAGAAATTGCAATCCAAGGCATTAACACGCCATTTTTAATCATTTCTTGAGAAAACAGAGTACGGAAAGGAAGAGAAACATTTCCTAAATGATCTTTGGTAGCATAACCAGGAGAGCAAGCAATTCCGTTTGCCTCGAAGCAATCTTGAAGGTTCAAATCTTTAGCAATTTGATTCATTCCATCCATAAGTTTGTTTCCATAACTCCACAAATGATCCACAACATTATTTTCTTTATAGAATTGAATTGATTTTACAAATGCACCGAGTCCACACATTTCAGCACCGTGAGTAGTAGAAGTTAAAAACACCCTTTCGGCACCTTCCTCTTTTATACCACCAATTTTCATAAATTCTCTTTTCCCAGCTAACGCACAAACAGAAAATCCATTTGCCATACCTTTGCCAAAAGTGCATAAGTCAGATTCTATATCGTAATAAACTTGAGCACCTTGCAAATGCCATCTAAATCCAGTAATCATTTCGTCAAGAATAAACAAAGAACCATTTTTATGGCATAAGTCTTTTACTTTATGCAAAAATCCATCAATTGGATGTACAGAAGCAGCAGGTTCTAATATAACGCCGGCAATTTGATTTGGATATTTATCAAAAAGCAATTGTAAAGAACTAATGTCGTTGTATTTAAAGTTTAACGTTAGATTATAAAACTCTTCAGGAATTCCTTTTTTTAGAGGAGTATCGCCAATAAACCAATCGTCGAATGAGAAAAATGGATGCTCAAAACAACGTACAATATATTTTCTTCCAGTATAAGCTCGTGCAATTTTTACTGCTGCAGTTGTAACATTAGAGCCATTTTTTGCAAATTTAACCATATCAACCGAAGGGATTAAATCAATTAAAAGTTCGGCAGCTTCGAGTTCAATTATTGATGCTCTAGTGAGATTGTTCCCGTTGTAAATTTGTTTAACAGCAGCTTCTGCAACATCTTTTTGGCCATAACCCAAGGTAACTGCACGAAGAGCCATTCCGTAATCTAAAAACTTATCGCCTTCTGGTGTATAAATATAAGCACCTTCCCCTTTTTCGAATATTTGGGGAGCATTTGATGGATATTGGTCATCGCCTCTGCTATAGGTATGTGCACCACCAGGAATTGCTTTGTTTAATCTTTCGCTATAATTCATATTAAAATCCTCCATAACTTTTTTCAATTTTATCTAAAATTTGAAGCACCTTTAAATCATCCTCTAAACTATTTGGATAATTAGCTGGGTTTTTAATTCCCATAATAAATGCATCGATTTCGTCAATATACATTTTTTCAATAATATTTTTATTATAACCTGCTGCGGCTAAACTTTCTGGTTGATGAAATGATATCCATCTCATTGAATCCGCTTCATAAAGTTTTAAAACACCATCTTCCCAATTCCAAAGTAATTGAGCTCTTTCTAAGTTTATTATCAAATTACGAGTCGCAAATCTTGCAGCTACATCAACAATAATACTCCCAAAAAATGTTTTATAATCTAGCAAAAAAGCATATGTATCATCTATTTCCGCACCTACTTCTAAAGTCTTACCAAAAACACCTTTCACATCATTTGGCCACCCAATTGCATCTACAATCCAAGTTAATTCAAAGGGTACAATCTCTCTTCCAGCACCAGTTTCACGTTTTGAAACATAAAAATCTTTCACATTTTCCCATGGGTGCCAATCAGGCAAAAATTGACCAGAGTGGTATGAGAAGTTTGTTACTTTACCATATTTTTTATCTTTAATTAGCGAAGAAATATCCTTTATTATTGGATGGAATTTCAGTGTACACGAAGGTGCTAAAAAAACTTGATTTTTGTTATATGCAATTAATTCTTTAACCTCATTTAAAAGCACACTTCCTTCGATAAATGCTGGTTTTAAGTTATCTATAGCTAATTTTGCATAATGAGTATGTTGATCGGGAGGTGTTGAAATAATAAGCACATCGAAGGCTGAAATTGTTGAGGAATCAACAGAATCTAAGGTCTCAATACCATATTTTTCCTTTGCTTCTTGCCGTCTATCCTCACGAAAATCAAATCCTGTAATTGAAGAGTATCCAAGCGATTTAAGACATCTCACTCTTCTTTTTCCCATTGAACCTAGTCCTAATACTAAAAATTTCGTCATAATTTATTTGAATTTAACAGGTTTAGCTTTTTTTAAATGTTCTTCATATTTTAATTGAGCACCTTGAGTCATCTCAATTAATTCAGGATTTTCAAGGATGTAATTAATTACATCATAAGAAGAAAAATTGTTGTTTTTGGGATATAAATCATCAAATATGCATTTAACAAAGTCATAATCTTCTTGATAATCGAGTGTCATTCTGATTTCAGGGTGATTTAATCTTTCGTCTGGATTTTCCATGATATTTACTTTGAATTTATTTGAATTCAAAAAATAACCACCCCAAACTTCTGTGTCGTTTTCTGCCTTTAATTCAATTACTTTTTCTAAAGCATTTTTGGTAAGACCTGACGAGGCAGCACCAAGAGGTAGATTTTTCCAAAAAACTACATCATCATTTCCTTCTTTTAGTATCTCAACATTTCTAGTCATTATTTCGGGAAAACAGAGAATGTCGTCACCATCAATAATTACAACACCATCTAAATTATAATGATTACAGATTTGATAATATCTGAGAAGTTTATCGTTTTGATCACCAAAATAGACATTTACGCCTTTATTTGTTGCAATATTTTTAAAAACGGCATCTCTTGGGTCGTCGGATGTTCCAATTACAATCATATCAGCATTTGTTGCCATCTTGAGTCGATCAATAAGATGCTCGGTAAGAGTTTGTCCGTGCAATTCCTTGAGTACTTTCCCAGGCAATCGAGTTGCTTTTTCACGAATTGATAAAACTAAAGCTATTTTCATAATTTAAAATAATTCATAATTAATTGCATCGTCTGCATTAATATCTTTTAAAAGTACACGACCAACAATTTTATCTAAACAATCTGGAGTTAGTCCAATATCACATCTTTTGAAAGATAAATCTTGTAATTGAATTCTTTCGCCTTTTGCTAAATTTTTACTAGCAACAATTCTTTTTCTAGATACATTACGGTATCGAATGGTAGCTGGGCTTAGTTCCGAAATAAAATTATCACCAACAGCAACTTGAGCTGATTTAATAAAACCAACCATTTTAGCAAATTGTTGAGGATCTAAAGCAGATTCAAAATCCTCACTTTTTTGATTTCTGTCTAGAGTAATATGTTTTTCAATATATGTAGCACCATAAGCAATAGACATCATAGGAATTACGGCTGCTAATTCATCTCCACCGTCAATATGATCAGCTAATCCAACTTCAAGATTAAAAAGGTTTTTTAAAGTAGTTAAAAAGGCAAGATTTGTTTCCTCTAGTTTAGTAGGGTAGTTTTGGAATCCATGAAGCAATACAATTTCAGAATTTTTTTCTTCTTTAAAAATATTAATTGCTTTTTCAATTTCACCAAGATAAGCACCACCAATTCTGAAGAATGTTTTCTTTCCAGTTCTTGCGATGCTTCTCAAGAATTCTTCTTCAACAAAACAAGCAGCAGAAACAACATAATATTCGGGGTTAATTGACTTTTCGGAGAATGCTAATGAATTAAAATCGTTAGGCATCACGCAAAGCGGTAAATCAATTTTTTTAGCCTCGCTTGAAAACAATAACCAATTTTCTTCAGAAATATTTATTTTTTCAAGATAGTTATATACATCGAGCGACTCACGACCTGCAGAAACTTTTCCTTCACCATTTCCATAATATTTAACCATATATGTTGGAATGTCTGTAATGTGGATACTAAATAAATCAGCACCAGCGTCTTTTGCAGCACGCAATAAATTAATAGCTTGGTTAATGTCGCCATCATGACCCCAAGCAAGTTCAGCAATTATTTTAATTTCTTTCATAATATATATTTAAATGTATTTTACAAGTTCCATTGCTTTTTTATAATCCTCATGTTTTCCAATATCTATCCAATAACCAACAAGGGGAAAGCGAACTACGTTATAATTTTCTGCAATTAGTTTTTCAATAAAATCAGTTGCATCAAAAAAGGTATCTTCTGGAATAAGATCAAAAAGCTTCCTATTAACTAAATAAATTCCTCCATTGGCGTAGTAGTTATACGTTGGTTTTTCTCTTAATCCTTTTATTTTTGATTCTTCCAACTCCAAAACGCCATAAGGTACTGAAACTGAATATGGAATTGCGGCAACAGATATATCTGCATTATGCTGAAGGTGATGCGCATAGAAGTCTTCAAAATCAATATTTGTAAAAAGGTCAGAATTCATTACCAAGACGGTGTTGTGGTGAAAATTTTTGATAAACTTAACCGACCCCATGGTTCCTAAGAATTTGGGTTCTTTAATACAATTAATTTTCACTCCATCAATTTCTTTTAAAAAATGAGTTTCAATTTGTTCGGCTAAATAATTGGTTGTTACATGAATATGCTCAATTCCAAATTGAAGCATTCTGTTCACATTATGATCAATAATTGTTTTATTTCCAACATTAAGTAAAGGTTTTGGAGTTTTTTCTGTCAATGGTCGTAATCTTTCACCTTTTCCACCGGCCATAAGCACAGCATCTATTGGCAGAATTGATTTTTTAGCAACAAGATCATACATTTTAATAATTATGCCATCTTTGTCAACACAAGGGAGCAATTTTATTCCTTTATTTCTAAATTTTTTAATCTGAGCTGGGGTAATATCTTCTATCAAGATAGATTGAAAGTTTTTCTCCATAACGATTTCAATTCTATCATTAAGGTTTAACCCTTTGATTAAAGCCCTACGTATATCACCGTCGGTAAGTGTACCCACTAATCGTTTATCATTATCAAGGACAAATAGACAAAGAATTGCATTTGTAATGTTATTAATTGCATTTAATCCATCAATGAGAGTTGCATTATAAGAAATAATATGACGTGTGTAATTTTTCATTTTATAGATTATTAAAACTTTTATGAATAAGATTACTTATCGGAATCTTTTTAATAATTGAGAAAATTTCTTTAGCGGTATTTGCTTTCTGATATGGATTTGAGTTTTCTTGACATCCTTTTTTAAACTCTGGAGTTAAAATCATTAGTAATTTTTCTCGAATATCTTTAACCGTTGGTTCGCAATCAATTACTGTTTTTGATTTTAGTCTTCCTTGTTGACGATTTCCAATATTTAAGGTGGGAATGTTGAAAGATGGAGCCTCTATTAATCCGCTAGATGAATTACCAACAACAGCGCTAACATATTGAAGAGATGAGAAGTATTTTAGTTGTCCAAGGGATGAAACTGAAATTGATTTTTGATTATTATTCCTAACATAATTATGTATCATTTTAATAATTATTCGACCACCAGTATCCGAGTTTGGAAGTGTAAATATTATCTTTAGCTTTTCAATTGAGGATAATGCTTCTAGAAGACAATGCATTTGCTCTTCTGCAGTATCGTTTTCTAAAGTAACAGGATGAAAAGTAACTAACACACACTTTTCTCCAAATGTAAAGTTTAGGTTTTCTTCTAAATCATTTTGTGATAATAATTTCAGATGTTTGATGTTATCAATGCCAATTGAACCTACATTAAATACATTTTCTGGATCTTCGCCAAGCTGAATAACTCTACTTCTGTATTCCTCTGAAGATGAAAAGTGAAGATGACTCATTTTTGTAATAGCATGACGAATTGCATCATCATAAGCACCTTCGGTAATTTCTCCACCATGTAAATGAGCAACTGGAATTTTATAAAACATTGCAGCAGTAACGGCTGCTAATATTTCGTATCTGTCGCCAAGTACAAGCAATAGATCAGGTTTTAAATCTTCGAAAGCATCAGCAAAACCGATTGTAGCTAAACCCACAGATTTTGCTGTAGCATTTGGTGTGTCTGAAGATAAAAGCATCTGCACTTTCTTGTCTATGATAAAGCCGTCAGCTTCAATTTCTTTATATGTTAACCCAAATTCGGGAGATAAGTGCATATTGGTAGCAATAATCTGAAGAATTAATGAATTATCTTCATCAATGAGTTTCATCAACCTACTAAGTAAGCCATATTCTGCTCTACTCCCAGTAACAATACAAATCTTTCTCATATTAATTCATCCTCATTATACGACTTGCTCGCCTTTGTTCCCAATAGCTCAAACCATTTCATTGGGGACATCCCATTCCCTGGACGTTTTGTCGTAAGATTCTCCTCAGTAAACAACTCGCCAATTTCTATTTTTTTTGCCGCAACTATACTTTTTCTCGCAATATTGATGTTTTTTGATTCGCTTTCAGAGGCATGTTTAATTCCATCTCCTAATGCCAGTTCAATATTTCTAATTGATTGAACCATTATTTTTAATTCTAAAGGTTCAAGGCTGGCTTTATGGTCTGGACCCTCCATTGTTTTATCCAAAGTGAAATGTTTCTCTATTACAGATGCGCCAAGAGCGACTGCAGCAATTGCCACTTCAATACCATTGGTATGGTCTGAATAGCCGTATTTTACATTAAATGCATTTCCAATTGTAACCATTGATTTCAAATTAACATCTTTAATTGGAGTTGGATATTCTGTATTAGCATGTAAAAGTACAATATTATTTTTATCTGTTCCATTATGTGTTAAAATATCAAGTGCTTTTTCAATATCCCCTAAACTTGACATTCCTGTTGACATAATTACTTTTTTATTTAATTTAGCGACTTTCATTAAATAGGGTAAATTAGTAATTTCACCAGAAGGAATTTTGAAGGTTTCCATTTCTAAAGTTACCAGTAAATCAATACTATCTAAATCAAAAGGGGTAGAAAGAAAGATGATTCCCTTAATTTTGCAATAATCAATTAGAATTTTATGAGCATCAAAATCTAGTTCAAGCTTTTTGATCATCTCATACTGGGTTTCATCTTTATTTGATATATTTTCCTTTTGATAATCTGCTTTTTGAGCAATCTTACTTGCAATTTTATCGGCTTTAAAAGTTTGAAATTTTACAACATCTGCACCTGCATCAACGGCAATATCTATGAGTTTTTTTGCTAAATCAATAGACCCATTATGATTTACTCCAGCTTCAGCAATTATTAAAGTTTTATTTATCATTTTCTTTTATTTTTTTTGCAGGGTTTCCAACCCAAACTTCGTTTTCTGAAATATTATTAATAATTACAGAACCAGCGCCAATAATCACATTGTTGCCAATAAAAATACCTTGTTTCACAAATGAATTAGCTCCGATAAAGCTCCCTTTACCAACTCTAACATTTCCGGCTAATACTGCTCCGGGGGCAATGTGAGCATAACTTTCAACTTCGCATTCATGTTCTATAATGGCGCCAGTATTAATAATTACACCATCAGCAATTTTTGCAAATGGGTTAATACATGCACCTTGGCAAACTAAGCTTCCACTCCCAATTGTAACATTGCTTGAAATATTAGCACTTGGACTTATTGCGTTAATCATTGGAAAAGAATTAGCTCTAAAAAAGGAAATAACTTTTTGTCTAATTTTATTATCTCCAATTGCTGGGAATATATATATATCATTTTTTAAATATTCAGAAAAGTCAATTTCTTTATCAAATCCTAAATATTGAATATTATACGGATTGCTCTTGGCTTCTTGTTTTTCGAAGTAACCAACAATTGAATATCCCATATCAAGTAGAATATCTGCAACTACATAAGCATGACCAGAATAACCTATAAGTGCAACTTTTTTCATAATATGACGCTACTTGGTAAATTGACTAATCGATCGGCAATGTATTCTGAGTTTGTCAATTTTCCACATTGACAATCTTTGAACATCTCAAGTTTATTCATTAACTGCCAAGCTGGCCTTGACATTACCCCATTTTTATTAGAAAATTCCAAAAACTCGTCTCGAGTTAGTTTGTTTTCAAACATAACACAATTTAACCAATAATTTGAAGCTGAATTTTTGGGTTCTATAATATATTTTACATCAGAGTTATTAAAATATTTTTGGTATTCTAGCGCAATTTTTCTTTTCGCATTTACAAAAAGTGATATCTGTTCAAGTTGAGCAAGTCCTATAGCTGCATTAATATTTGGCATACGATAATTATATCCAATTTCATCATGAACAAATTCCCAAGGGTGAGGAACTTTGGCTTGTGTTGTAAGATGTTTAGCTCTCTTAGCTAAAATATCATCGTTAAACAATAACATACCACCTCCACCCGTAGTAAGGATTTTATTGCCATTAAAACTTAATACCCCAATTTTTCCATAAGTTCCAGTATGTTTCTCTTTGTAGAAACTACCCAAGCTTTCAGCAGCATCTTCTATAACAGGAATATTATAATCATTGCAAATTGAAACTATTTCATCAATTTTTACTGGATGTCCAAAAGTGTGCATTGGAACACAAGCCGCAACACGTTTACCTGAAATTTTATTTATTGGTTGCGACAATTCGTTCAATTCTACGCACTCTTTTAGCCACTCTTTTAGTGCACTTGGCGACATCCCCATTGTTTCAAGATCTACGTCTACAAAAACCGGCTTTGCACCAATATAGCTAATTGCATTACACGTTGCAATAAATGTAAGTGGCTGTGTAATAACTTCATCTCCTTGTTCAACACCAACTAGTTTTAATGCCAAATGAAGTGCATTTGTTCCATTTACACAAGAAACAGCTTTTTTAGCACCAGTGTATTCAGCCATTTTTAGTTCAAAATTATCTACAAATTTTCCCACACTTGAAACAAAAGTAGTATCGATACATTCGTTTAAATACTTTTTTTCATTTCCAATAAATGTTGGTGTGTGAAGAGAGATAAAGCCTTTTTGTTGATTGAAAAGTTGTTGGATAAAGTTAATAATTGGTTGGAATTTATGCATTTTTGAACTGTTATTAATTGATTATGAGATATTGATATTAATTAAAGAGTGTAAATGAAGATTTTGCGAAATTGAAATAATTTGAAATTCATTAAAATAAGATTTTTGATAAATGAACTCGTAAATTCATCAGCTCCACTAATTCTCTGTTTTTTATTCGTCATTAATATATTTTTATGCAAATATAACCATATTCTTTAATAATATTTCCATTGATTGCATCAAATTGACATCAAAAATTCCTGATTTTTTAAATTTTCTAACAAAATACCATCTTTTGAGGTTAATTATATTTTGAGCTACTGGCAATTAATGTATTTATTTGCAAAAAATTCTTTATTTTTGTAAAACTAAAAAAAGTGGAAAAATGAACTATTTAATAAAAAAAATATTGCCATTAATTTGTTTAACCTTATTTTTGGTTCAAGTTAAAGGACAAACGACTCTTGTCTTTCCAAAAGACAACTCGTATTTACCCTATGACACCGTCACTTTTGCTTGGAATCCAGTTAGTTCGGCTCAAACATACGAAATAGTTATTTCTACAAATCAGTCTTTTAGTTCCACCTATTATTCACAAAGCAACTTGACTTCAAATGTTGTAAAATTGTTCAATATACCAAAAAACAATTATTATTGGAAAATTCGTTATTATGATGGGGCAACAAACTCATCTTGGTCTAATACCTCTGTTTTTACCATTTACAATCCTGGCTCAATTGGTGGGTGTCTTTACCAATTAGCCGCAGATTCAGTGAAACAAAATTCAAATATAATTGACACTTTGTATAACTATATAAGTAATTCATATTATAGCTTTCAAACAAGTGCGACTTCAAAGCCATTATATGTTGGGAACACTTTAAATAGCCGTCCTGTGATTCGGTTTGATGGTGTAAATGATTATTTAAATGGGGTTGGTAGTGTAGGAAATAAAACAAAGTATAGTTTTTTTATGGTGTGTAAGCCTACTGATTTTTCAAACTTTCGTTGGATTTACCAAAACGCTCCCTTAAATACAAATTCTTCATTTTCCGTTACTGGGATTAATGGAACAAAATATCGTTTTTGGCCACAAGGAGGCGATGGAACTGGAATAAAAGATCTTGACACCTTGGGGTCTATCACACAGTTCTCTATTATCTCAATTATCAACAATAATGATTTAGCAAGTAACAAAGCATTAATTTATCAAAATGGGTATTATAATGGCTCGAGTAGTAGCAACACATGGACGCATACTTTAGATGGATACAAAATTGGCACTTACAATGCTGGCACGAGTTTCTTTAAAGGAGACATCGCAGAAATTCTGTTTTTTGATTCTGCAATAACATTAAATTCACGTTTTTTAGTGGAAAATTATCTTCGATTTAAATATTTTCCCACCAAATATGTTTTTCCGGTTAATCTCGGCTTTGATATTACTACAAACAAATTATGTGATACCATTGTTTCAGTTCAATCCCCAATATTTAAGTCATACTTATGGAGTAATAACAGCACTGGTTCATCCCTTTCAATTTCGAATTCTGGCACTTATTGGGTAAGGGTAACTGATATTTACAATAATGTTTCGTCGGATACAATTATAGTAAATTTTATTGGCAAGCAAACTTTTGCAGACACTACTCTTTGTATGGGAGATACTGTCACTTACACCTATAATCGAGGGCTGCCATATAATGTAAGTTGGTCAAATGGCAACGTTGGAACCGTGTTTAAAACATCACATGCAGGAATTTACACCTTGACGTTGCTTGATCCTATTGATGGATGCACTTTTCAAACTCATTTTACGGTTTCAATTGACAGTTTTCCAATTCGCAACTTAGTTAATTCAGACACAACAATATGTTCTGGTAATCGGATTCAACTTTTTCCAATTTCTGGCAATTATCAGGTGATTTGGACCCCTGGCAATGATACTACTAAATACAAAACCATCTATAATTCTGATGTATATAAAATTACAGCTACTAATTCTAGGAATTGTATTATTCGCGACTCTGTTAATATTCACATTCAAGGAACAGCTCCTAATCCAATGTTTCAATGGAGCCGTTTATGTAATCGTGATACAATATCATTCACCGATCTTTCTTTTCCCGCTGATAGCATTTCAACTTGGCAATGGGTTTTTAATAATGGATACTCTTCTACCTTTAAAAATACAACAACTGTTTTTGACACCTCCGGTAATTACTCCGTTAACTTAAGGGTAAGTGCACACAATGGATGTGCGAAAGACACTTTGGTATTTATTCATGTGAATAAAAAACCAACGGTTGATTTTTCTCATCTTAATGCATGTTCGCTTGTGCCAGCTCCATTTACAAACTTATCCGATTTAAATATTGGTTACACTGTTGATTCTGTTAAGTGGTTTATTGAATCTAATTTAGTATCAACCGAAATCAATCCCAACCTTTCGTTTGCGCTTGCTCAAAATTATAATGTCTCTCTAAAAGTTCAAACAACCGATTTTTGTTCCGATTCTATGAGCAAGATTGTGAATGTTCCGAATAGTTACCCAGCCCCAACATTATTTACATGTATTGCTCCCCAAAACAATCTAGTTATTGCAAACTCTTCTGTTAATTTTAGATGGAATGCTTCACAAAATACTGAGTTTTATAAAATTGAGGTCAGTAAAAACAATCTTTTTAACCCAAATTACACCTCTCAAACCTTACTTTTTTCTGATTTTCCATCAACAACTCTAAATTTAGATACTGGTACTTATTTTTGGAGAATAATTGCATTGAATCCTTGTTTAGATTCTGTTACCTCAACTATTCGCTCGTTTACCATTCTTTCGCCAATTTCAACAAATCCATGTCTTTGGTTTTCAGCAGATACAGGAGTTGTGATTTCGAGTGGAAAAATCTCTCAATGGAAGGATTTAAGCAGTCATGCAAACCATGCAAATCAAGCTGCAAGTTCCGATCAGCCTATGCTTTCTTTGTCAAGTGCCACAATTAACAATAAACCAGTAATAAACTTTGACGGGGTTAACGACAATTTCATTCTAAGTAATCAAACAAAAATTGGCTCTATGTATGTTGTTGCAAATTGGGGTAATAATGTTGCAATCTTTCCTTCATACAATACCCTTATTGGGTCTTATACCACTCATGCTAAGCCATATATTCTTACTGGAAGTCAAAATTCAAATGTGTTTTACACCAATATTACAGATGTTCCTTTTGCAAGCAACCTCAAAATCAATAATGTTAGCAATATTTCTTTTGCTCCATTAAACAACTTTAAGATAATTGAGGGTATAACAACTGCTAACTCCGTAATTTATCCATCCATTCAAATTGGTAGTGTGTATAGTACCTCCGGTAGATATTGGAATGGAAATATTGCAGAAATCATTGCTTTTGATACGATACTATCAATTACTGAACGTAAAAATGTATTTGATTACCTAAACAATAAATATGCTCCAAATGTCTCGCTTGGATATGATATAAATATTCCATACAAATTGTGTGATACTGCTTTAATTGGAGCGAACAAAACTTGGTTTACTAAGTGGATTTGGAGTACTGGCGATACTACCTCTATTGTTCGGGTAAACAAATCGGGAACATATTGGGTTCAAGCAACGAATATTTTTGGTGTTCAATCATTCGATACAATTGTTGTAAAATACCAAGGTCAACAAACTTTTGCAGACACTACTCTTTGCATGGGCGATACTGTCACCTACACTTATAATAGAGGGTTGCCATATAATGTAAGTTGGTCAAATGGCAACGTTGGAACCGTGTTTAAAACATCACATGCAGGAATTTACACCTTGACGTTGCTTGATCCTATTGATGGATGCACTTTTCAAACTCATTTTACGGTTTCAATTGACAGTTTTCCAATTCGCAACTTAGTTAATTCAGACACAACAATATGTTCTGGTAATCGGATCCAACTTTTTCCTATTTCTGATAACTATCGTCTTATTTGGACGCCTGGCAATGATACCACAAATTACAAAACTATCTATAATGCGGATGTTTATAAAATTTTAGCTACGAATTCTAGAAATTGTATTATCCGTGACTCCGTAAATATTCATATTCAAGGAACTGCTCCTAGCCCGATGTTTCAATGGAGTCGTTTATGTAATCGTGATACAATATCATTCACCGATCTTTCTTACCCATCCGACAGCATTTCAACTTGGCAGTGGATTTTTAATAATGGATACTCTTCAAATATTAAAAATACCTCAACTGTTTTTGATACTACTGGAAATTATTCTGTTAAATTAAGGGTTAGCTCACACAATGGATGTGCGAAAGACACTTTGGTATTTATTCATGTGAATAAAAAACCTACGGTTGATTTTTCTCATCTTAATGCGTGTTCTCTTGTTCCAACTCCATTTACAAACTTATCCGATTTAAATATTGGCTACACTGTTGATTCTGTTAAATGGTTTATTGAATCAAATTTAGTCTCAACCGAAGTCAATCCAAACCTTTCGTTTGCTCTAGCTCAAAACTACAATGTCTCTCTAAAAGTTGAGACTACCGAATTTTGTTCCGATTCTATAAGTAAGATTGTGAATGTTCCCAATAGTTACCCTTCCCCATTAATGTTTACATGTATTGCCCCTCAAAATAATCTCATTATTGCAAATTCTTCTGTGAATTTTAGTTGGAATGCTTCACAAAATACCCAGTTTTATAAAATTGAGGTCAGTAAAAACGATCTTTTTAATCCAAGTTACATCACTCAAACTATTCTGTTTTCTGATTTTCCATCTATAACTCTTAATTTAGATACTGGTACCTATTTTTGGAGAATTATTGCATTGAATCCTTGTTTAGATTCTGTGGCATCCTCTGTTCGTTCTTTTAGCATACTTTCACCAATTTCTGCAAATCCATCTCTTTGGTTTTCTGCAGATACAGGAGTAGTGATTTCTAATGGAAAAATCTCCCAATGGAAGGATCTCAGTATTCATGCAAACCATGCAAATCAAGCAACAACCACCGATCAGCCAATACTCTCTTTGTCAAGTGCCATAATTAACAATAAACCCGTAATAAATTTTGATGGTGTTAACGACAATTTTATAATCAGTAATCAAACAAAAGTTGGGTCTATGTATGTTGTTGCAAATTGGGGTAATATCGCTACAGTCTTTCCATCTTTTAATACTCTTATAGGGTCTTCCACGGCTCATGTTAAGCCATATATTTTATCGGGGAATCAAAACTCAAATACGTTGTACACCAATATTACAGATGTACCTTTTGCAAGCAATATCAAAATTAACAATGTTAGTAATATCTCTTTTGCTCCTTTAAATAACTTTAAAATAATAGAGGGTGAAGTTACTGGGAACTCCGTAATTTATCCTTCCATTCAAATTGCTAGCATCTATAGTACCCCAGGTAAATATTGGAATGGAAATATTGCAGAAATTATTGCGTTCGATACGGTATTATCAATTACTGAACGTAAAAATGTATTTGATTATTTAAACAATAAATATGCTCCAAATGTATCACTTGGTTACGATATAAATATTCCATACAAATTGTGTGATACCGCTTTAATTGGAGCAAACAAAGCTTGGTTTACGAAGTGGATTTGGAGTACTGGTGATACTACTTCTATTATTCGGGTAAATAAATCAGGGATCTATTGGGTGGAAGCAACGAATATTTTTGGTGTTCAATCATTCGATACAATTGTTGTAAAATATCAAGGTCAACGAACTTTTGCAGATACTACACTTTGTTTGGGAGACACTTTGCGCTATTCTTGGGCGCCACTTCAAAATTACACCCTCGGTTGGAGTAATGGAAATAGCGGAAGCCTTTTTATCGAAAGCCAAGCAGGAAGATACTTTGCCCTGCTTACTGACACATTGGGTTGTTCTTATCGGGATACATTTAATTTATATTTAGACAGTTTATCTGCAAAATTTACTCTTGGTATTGATACAGCTCTTTGCACAGGTAATCCGCTGACCTTTAGGTTAGAAAATTACGCACTTGGCAGTGCCACATACATATGGAATTCTGGAGAAACAACGCCAGTTATATCAGTAACAACAGCAGGCAACTATTGGCTAAATATAACGAATCAACGTGGTTGTGTTGGCCGAGATACGGTTGCTTTAACGATAAGAGGTACAGCACCAACTGCGGCTTTTACTGCTCCAGGAAAATGTTTTGGAGAAGTTACGCTTCTTAACAATCTTTCATATTCACAAGATACTTCAAGTCTTGTCCAGTGGCAATGGAACTTTGGCGATACTACAAACTCAACGCTTCAAAATCCAACACATCAATATTCAAATCCTGGTATTTATCCAATTACGTTGACCATTACCACTACTTCATTATGCAGTAGTACAATTTCTAATTCAACAGTTATTTATACTATTCCAGTATCAAATTTTTCTCCTGCTTTAGGCTGTGATAATACTCCTCTACAATTTAACGATCAGACCACAAACAATTACCCAATAACTCAATGGAATTGGATTTTTGGAGATAGTCAAAGTGGTACTACAAATCTAAGCAATTTGCAAAATCCAACGCATCAATTTGATACTGCGGGATTCTATCAAGTAATGTTAGTATCACGGTCCTTTTTTGGGTGTAAAGACTCAATTGCTAAAACCATCGAAATTAGAAAAGCACCCATTGCAAATTTTGAATATTCCAATACCTGTTTTGGACAAACTACTTGGTTATCTGATTCTTCTGTTTTTGATGTATGGAATCCAATTACACAGCGTTGGTGGATAATAAATGAGAATGAAGTTCAAGAACCTAGTACTTCTTTTAGATTTGACGGAGCTGGAAATTATCCAATAATATATATCATAAAAAGTTTAAATGGCTGTATAGACACTATCCAAAAACCAATAACGGTATATGCAAATCCGGTTGCCAATTTTATTGCTGATTCTGTTTGTTTAAATCAACCAATCATTCTACAAAGCAGTAGTACCGTTGAAAATGATATTATTGCGAGCCACCGATGGAGTATAGATAATGTTCTAGTAGGGACTACATCTCCTATAACACTTTTAATTGACTCAGCAAATACATATAATATTAATCTTATTGAGACAACCGCCCACCAATGTCGGGATACAATTACAAAAACACTTGTTGTGAAGCCAGTTCCTCATGCTCAATTTTCGTATAATTATGATGAGCACAACATTGGATATCAAGTTCAGTTTGCAAACACTACAATTGGTGGATTTGACTACCAATGGTTCAATGAGTCTGTGCTATTTTCATCAATTTCTCAACCTGAATATGATTTTACAGCCGAAGGGGAGTATCCAATCTTATTAATTGCAACCAATCAGCAAGGATGTTCAGATTCTGCTAGTTCAACAATCCTTATTAGTAAGCCAATTATGGATATTGCCTTAACTAACTTGTCAATAAATCCTATTGGTAATTATCGTCAGGCTAGTGTAAATATAATGAACATGAGCAACAGAAATATCACTGATTTGTGGTTAAATCTTAAACTTAATCAGCAAGCCACTAGAGAAAACTGGACAGGAGTTTTACGGCCAGGTGAAATTGTGTCATATACATTTCAAACTCAGATGTTGATACCTTCGAATGAAATATTAATATACGGATGTGCAGAAGTTGAATCACCACTCTTTAGTGAAGAAACCAACCTCGTTAACAACCAAACTTGTATTTCGTTAACGAATGAATTCAGTATTGTTAGTGTTTATCCTAATCCTGCAAATAAAGAGTTAAATGTCGTATTAACTGCGCCTTACAATAATAACATTACCATTAAAATAAGCACTTCTGCAGGTAAAGTTGTAAAACAAGTGGATAATATTTCTATTCTTAAAGGTATAACTCAGTTCAAAATTAGCGTTGACGAAATCAGCAGTGGAATATATTTATTTGAAGCAATTTATAACGATAAAATTGAACGAATAAAAATTGCTGTAGCGAAATAGTTTTTGGAGGTATTAAAGCTGGTTGAACTGGATTTTTTTCAAAGTACAGTTCAACCTCTTCTTAGCTGAGGCTTCCTATTTGCTTTTAAACCGTGAGTTTCATACACGCTTAATGACATTCAACCAATTTGTGGCTTCATCATCAAATCTAAGGAGTAATACCGTATGCTAATATAAAATAGTCCAATATTAAAAAATATAATTCAATATTACATATTACGCATCGAGCATTAAACCATACTAAATTTCAAATTGTCTATTGGACTAATTTGAAATAAGTAATGGTATAAAATATCTTTGGGCTATTTTATTTCAAGATTTGGTATATCAGGCAAAGAGGTGCATTATATTTACGATGCTATATATAGCGGAAAGATATCGGGAGTTTTCATGGATTCTTAAACTTAATTTATGGGATATCTAATTTTTTGCGCAATAAAGTGCCTGAATTTTGCACAACAAAAATCCTTAAATATGCACAATAAAAATCCTAAAAATTGCACAATATGATTTTTTTTAATTATATTTGCAATTAAATTATATAGAATTATGAGTTATATAAAAAGAATAGTAGAAGATGATTTATTGGAAAACTTAACGGCTTCGGGTGCAGTGCTAATAAAAGGTCCAAAATCCTGTGGAAAAACAGCCACCGCTAAACAATATGCAAAAAGTGTTTTAGAAATAGATAGGGACAAACAAGTTCCTATCATAATGGCAACAAATCCCCAACTTTTACTGATAGGAAATACGCCAAGATTAATTGATGAATGGCAGGAACAACCCGAAATTTGGAATTACGTTAGACACGAAGTTGACGACCGTAAAACTAAAGGGCAATTTATTCTTACAGGTTCGGCTAACCCAAATGATGACGTCAAACTGCACAGCGGTGCTGGACGTTTTACTGTGGTACAAATGGACACAATGACTTGGCAGGAACTAGGTTATTCAACCGGAAAAGTTAAGATGTCGGAGTTGCTAAAAGGTGAATTTTCAAACTTTTACGATGCAGGGATTTCTCTAGATTTCATCATAGATAAAATGCTGATAGGCGGATGGCCTAATTTATTGAATGAAAGCACAAAAAACGCCCTCAAAATGAATAGAGGCTATGTTGATTTACTTTGCGAAGTTGATATGAGTAGGGTTTCTGGAGTAAAGCGAGATCCATTAAAAGTGCACAGTTTATTACGATCAATTGCAAGAAACACAGCAACATTAGTAGATAATAAGACATTAGAACAAGATATAAAAATTGCTAACAAAAATGAATTATCGAGAAATACAATATCAGAATATCTTGATGCATTATCTCGCTTAATGATTTTGTATGAACAACCAGCTTTCAATCCGCATATTCGCTCATCTGCATCGATGCGTAAATCACCCAAAAGACATTTGTGTGACACATCTTTGGCAATTGCAGCATTGGGGTTAGATAAAGAGTCATTGATAAAAGATTTAAAATATACTGGTTTTTTGTTTGAGTCATTGGCAACGCACGAATTAAATGTGTATGCCAAAGCAAATGATGCAAATGTCTTTCATTATAATGATTCGTATGGTTTGGAAGTTGATGCTATTGTACAGAAACGTAATGGCGATTATGCTGCTTTTGAAATAAAACTCGGGGTAGGATATATTGAAGAGGCCGCAGAAAATCTTAAAAAATTTGCGACAAACATAGATGCCACGAAAATGGATTTACCAAAATCATTAAACATTATCACTGGAACAGGAATGAGCTACCTCCGACCAGATGGAATAAATGTGATTTCGTTGGCTTCGTTGGGAAAATAATTTTTCGCAATCAACTTCTCGATCACCTAACCACTTGCTAATTAACTGCTTGTTCCTATTGAATACTTATCCAACTTTAGCGGTATTAGTATAGCTAAACAGTTACAAATTTTATAAGAAATCAGCTATTTCAATTTTCTTTAATTCTACGGTTTCAAAATGATTGGTTGAACAAAATGACAATAAAAAATCATTCGGTAAATTTAATGAAGCGCGATAAACATGTTCAATTTCAAAATGATTTTTCATCCAAGTATTGTTAATTGTATCTATGTTTTTCATTGAGTTAAACATCGTATCCCCAAAGCATTTAACGAGCGCCTCTTTGGTCGTCCACATATTTAAGAAAGTTTCATTTAGCTTAGATTCATCTATGTGCTTAAGATGATTATATTCTGTTTCGCAAAAAAATCGTTTTGCAATATTTAAGTGCTTCTTGCTTGATTTTGACCCTTCGAGATCGATGCCAACTGGCGAATGTGAAAAGATGATTGCACAATCATTTACGGTATGAGATAAGCTAAAATGAATATTGGAATTTGATATAAATGGTTTGCCATTTTTGTTTTTCTCAATTACTATCTCATCAATTGGGATTGATAATAATTTGGATAATTCGGTATATAGGAGATGTCTTGAGAAAATGTACATTCTGTTTTTTAATATATCATCAATTCCAGAGAGCGTGTTCCGTTCAATTTTTGGCAACTCTAAATACATCTTTTCAATCACGTTTTGATTGTGATTTATTGAGCCAAACACTATCCAAATTGGGGTTGATTTGGAAAATTGTGTGTTGTATTCAATGTAGTTTATTGTAGTATTTATTTGATTTATAAACATTTATGGTGATTATTGCTTTGTGTAATAAATTATTTTCACTAATGTTTTATTCATTTTATTTTTGCCTTTTCAATTTAATTTGAGGCGAAAAATTATGAATTAAATTCAATTTTATTGATTTTTTTGAGTTATGGCATCTATTTCTTTTAAATACATTTCGCCAATGGTATTCCAATTATATTTAGCTTGGATTTGATTGTTTTTTTCAGGATTAACAACTCTATTTGTCTGAAAAAAGTGTTTGTAAAAATCCAGTATTTTATCAGTCAAATCTTCAACATTATTGGTTTCAAATAGATATCCATTCTCGCCATTTTCGATTAAGTTAAAGTTGTCGCAATTTGGTGTTGTAATGCTGAAAATATTGCTAAAAATGGCTTCTAATAGGGCTATAGACATCGCTTCGGCACGTGAAGGAAGAATAAATAAATTTGTTTCATTCATTGCGTTTTGTACAAATTCAGAATCTTTCCAACCCGTAAGAAGAACTTTGTTTTGAAGATGATATTTATCGATAAGATATTTGATTTTTGAAAATAACGGTCCATCCCCAATAATTTCAGCTTGAAAAGGAATATCCTTTTGAGATAATAAAAAGAGAGATTTAACCAATAGTAATGGATTCTTTTGAGAAACTAATCGACCAACAAAAACGATTTTCATCACCGAATTTTGAATTTTCTCTTTTTTTTGATGAAGATAATTATCGCATCCATTTGGAATAACAATTATTTTGTTTGAATACTCTTTGCCCAGAAAGTGGTCTGCTGTTTTTTTAAGGGTAGGAGTGAGGACAATTATTTTTTCTGCATTTCTGCAGATATTTCTGATTCTGAAATAGGTAAATAAATGATAAACAAACATTTGACGAGGAAAAAACCACGGAATATCATGCCCGTGACTCATGACAAAATAAGGGATTTTATATTTTTTTGAAAGACGAAAAGCAAGTTCGCCACTGGGTAAAGAAAAGTGTGCAAATATTAGCTGTATATCATTATTCTCAAGGTATTTGTTGCAAAATATATATGCTGTTTTCATCCAAGAAATCATTTCTATTACATTTGATTTATGAATAGATTTTCTTAGAGAATTTAATCGATAAATTTCAATGTTTTGATCTTTTTGGTAGCGTGGTAGATTTGAAATTTGTGTGGTAACGATTACAACTTCATGTTCTTTTGATAATTGAAGGCATTGATTTTGAGTTACTTTACCAGCGCCACCACCCAATGGTGGATATTCGTAATTTAACATTAGGATTTTCATAATTAATCCTTTTTGTTCTCAATTACCTCATCCACCACATACATTGGCATGCCTTTAACATTATTGCTGATGGAGAAAATATATTCTGCCAATATCCAAATAAGTACAAATAAAAACCCTAATAATATATAAGTAAAGGCTGCTAGCCATTCCAACAATTTATAAAATTCGTCGTTAATTAAATAATTGTATAGCAGATAGATCACAAAAACAATTCCCGAAAAAATTACACTGATGCCTACAAATAGGCCTAAACGCAAGGGTAAAATTGAAAAACTCAACAATCCTTTTAATCCCAACCTGATCATTTTCAACAGGCTAAAACCTGTTTTTCCAGCTACTCTTTTTGGACGGTCGTAATCAACAATTGTAGATTTAAATCCAAACCAGGGCAACAGACCTCGAATGTAATCAGTGTTCACATTGTTTGCTCGAATGGTCTCCATTACTGATTTATCTATGAGTCTGTAATCGCCAATATTGCCAGAAATTTTAACTTCAGAAAAGAAATGAAGTAATTTGTAATACAATTTAGCTGTAATTTTTTTTAAAAAACCATCATTTCTTAAAATTCGTCGACCATAAACAATTTTGTAATTGTTCTTCCATTCATTAATAAAAACAGGAATAAGTTCGGGTGGATCTTGAAAGTCGCAATCCATGGTAATTAATGCATCCCCATTGGCAGAATTTAAGCCCGCAGTTATCGCCGCTTGGTGACCGAAATTTCGAGTAAATGATATTATTTTTACTTCGTTGTCTTGCGAAGCAATTTTTTTTAATATTTCTAATGAATTATCATTACTCCCGTCGTTGACAAAAATCAGTTCTAACTTTTCCTCCAATTTGTTGTCAAAAATTTCGCGAATTGCAAAATGCATTTTATCGATATTCAAAGATTCGTTGTAAACTGGAATGATAATCGAAATCGTATGCATTGATTTTTATTTTTTACAAAAATACATTTTTTTAACGAATATGAAACTTTGATTTTATGATCGGCATATTTATTTTGAAGTACTTTTTTTTGAATTGTTGAATTTGAGATTAGCAACCTGCAATTGTTATAGAGTTATTTGAACTTTTTTAATCCTGCTTCACTTTATTTTTCAAGATGTTTCTATTTGAAAACATCATTAAAAACAATTAGTTTCTATTGATTATCAGATGTTTAAAAGTCGATTTTTGTAAATTTATTTTTTTGTTTGTAATCGAGGATAAAAATTAATTGACAAAAAATGATTAATTTTGTGATATGGAAAGTGTAAGACAACAAAAAGTAGCCCGATTAATTCAAAAAGAGTTATCGGAAATATTTCAACATGATGGATTAACATATAGCGGAGGCGCATTGTTAACCATTACGGCAGTAAGAGTAACGAGTGATTTATCAATAGCTCGAGTTTATTTAAGTATATTTGGTGCTCCTGATAAAAAAGAGGTGATAAAAACTCTTAAGGGCACCACTAAAGAGATTCGATATAAATTGGGACAACGAGTTAAAACGCAACTTCGGATTGTACCAAATTTGAATTTCTTGGAAGACGATACCCTTGATTTTATTGAAAGAATTGACGAATTACTAAAACAATAATACCAAAATATTCAAATGAAATATGATCCAATTAAACGCTCTTTGGGCGTAGTTTTTAATAAATCACCATTTTTGCGTAAACTTTTTTATCGCTTATTAGATTTGCTTTTACTTCGCACTTGGCATGTTAAAAGTGAAGCACGTAAAGTGTTGGGAGGCAAAAAAACAGCGCTCAATATTTTAGATGCTGGAAGTGGTTTTGGTCAATACGATTTTTTCTTGTCAAATCTTTGTCCACAAGCTTTAATAACTGGGGTCGATGTAAAAGATGAACAAATTGATGATTGTAATCAGTTTTTCTCACGAATTAATCGTCCAAATGTAAAGTTTGAAGTCGGCGATCTCACTAAATTAAACGAGGTAAATGCGTACGATTTTATTCTCAGTGTCGATGTAATGGAACACATTGAAGAAGATGTTTTAGTGTTTCAAAATTTTCATCGGGCATTAACTGATAATGGAGTATTGCTTATATCCACTCCTTCAGATCAAGGTGGTTCGGATGTTCACGACCACGGCGAAGAATCTTTTATCGAGGAACATGTGAGAGATGGATACAATATCATCGAAATTGAAGAAAAACTTAAAAAAGCAGGATTTTCAAAAGTTCAAGCTCGATACGCTTATGGAACTCCAGGCCATATTTCATGGTTGTTTTCAATGAAATATCCAATCCAGATGTTGGGTGCTAGCAAATTGTTCTTTGTAATTTTACCCGTTTGGTATCTTTTATTTTATCCATGGTGTTTTGTGTTGAATTATATGGATGTCAAAATTACTCACAAAACAGGAACAGGATTAATTGTAAAAGCAACTAAGTAGTCAAAATCGCAACTTTAGACTTTATGACTTTAGACTTTATTGACTTTCGATCCTCGAAAAATTTTAAAAATCAAAGACTTTCGACTTTACAGACTTTACAAACTTTCGACTTTATAGACTTTACAAACTTTCGACTTTACAAACTATATTTTAAGTGAATTTACCCTTTTTCATAGCACGCAGATACCTGATTTCTAAGAAATCGCATAATATTATCAATATAATATCAGCTATCTCGCTGGTAGGGGTTTTGGTTGGGTCTATGGCTTTAATTGTTGTGCTTTCCGTCTTTAATGGATTGGAGAGTATGGTGGTAAAGAATTTCAATGCAATTAACCCCGATTTTTTGATTACTGCTAAGATTGGAAAAGTCTTTGAGGAAGACTCCCTTCAGATTCAAAAAATTAAAACCATTGATGGTGTTTCTTCTGTTGTGCGTGTGGTAGATGATGTTACATTGCTTACTTACGAAGAAAAGCAATACATTGCACATTTAAAAGGAGTTGACGATGATTTTGGCAAAACGAATCATTTTGACACCTTAATTATTGATGGCAGATTTGCACTTCATTCAGGCGATTTGAATTATGTGATATTAGGAGCTGGAGTTGCAACACATTTGGGACTAAAGCTTTCTTCGATGAAGGCGATAAAAGCATATTATCCTAATAGATTAGCAAAAAACTTATCAGATCCATTAACTGCATTTAACACTGAAATGCTATTACCAGTGGGTGTTTTTTCTGCTCAAACCGAGAGCGATTTAACCTATGCGATTGTTCCGCTGAGATACATGCAGGCACTTACGCAATATGACCATCAACTTACATCCATAGAGGTTTATTTAAAACCAGATGTAAAACCAAAGCAAATTCAAGCGCAATTAGGTCGTTTGATGGGTAATAAATTTGAAATAAAAAGTAGATATCAGCAAGAAGAGTTGATGTATAAGGTAATGAAGATGGAGAATTTGGTTGTGTTTATCATTTTGTCATTTATCCTCTTTTTGGCTACATTTAACATTGTCGGCACCATGTCGATGTTAATTATTGAAAAGAAAAAAGATATTGAAATTCTTAAGAATATGGGCGCTGATAAATCGTTGATTGAAAACATATTTATTGCTGAAGGAGTGCTTATTAATCTCTTTGGAGGTGGGTTGGGATTAATAATTGGCGCCCTTATTTGTATTCTACAGCAGCAGTTTGGGTTTATTACTATGGGACAGGATAATGCTCGCTATGCTGTAAACTCTTATCCAGTTGATATGCAACTTGTCGATTTTTTGATGGTTTTCGGAATTATTACAATCTTTGGATTTTTATCTACCTGGATTCCTGTAAAACGTATTGTTAAAGCCTCTTTTTGCAGATAAACGAATTGAAGAATAATCAGAATATTGATTCATCAAATTTTCATAATATTTAATACTCAATACTTCGGTAATATTTTGTAATACCAAATCTAGCATATAAAATAGCCCAAAGATATTTTATATGCTAGATTGGTC
>JBAXTE010000029.1:0-53580 GCA_037130365.1 Bacteroidota bacterium | reverse complement strand
GCCTAACGTCGTCAAACAACATCGATTTCTTTACGCAGAACTGTTTATTTTTCTTAACGCTCTTTTGTTCAAGGCGGTTCAGCCCTAACAAGCAGAGGCTTGCAAAGAATATCATTTCTCAATTCTGACAAGACAACTCTCGGATTTTAAAAAATCACCGCGGTAGCCTTGGGATTAACCTCATCAAAAAAGGCAAAAGTAAGGCGACATATAAAAATATTTCCCATCTAAAGACCTCAACCTATTTTGACTAATTACCTTACATTCATATTGAAATTAAAGTCAAAATAAAGCAATATTTTGTGGCGCTGAAAGTGCCAAATATTAATAACCCCGTGCAACGCACGGGGTTAAAAAAAAGAAAAAATTGATTTTGGCGGAAAAATAGTAGCGAAGCAAAACTCTTTTTATGCCAAAATCATATTAGAACACAAAAGATATCTGCAAGTCACCTGATGACTTGATTAAAAGCTTAAATTTTTGTTGTAAGAGAATCATCTGATGACTTTTAACAGTCAGAATAAATTATCCCGCAACTATTTCATCATAAACTCTACTCTTCGATTTTTTTGGCGACCTTCGTCAGAGCTATTTGAGGCTACTGGAAGGGTGCTGCCCTCACCTATTGCAGTCACTCTACTTTTATTAATACCTTTAGAAATCAGATAATTAGCAACTGCATCAGCGCGTGCTTTTGATAAATTAATATTGTATGATTTATTGCCAATATTATCGGTATGTCCGGATATTTCGATCAAAAATTTTGGGTTATTCTTCAATATTTTTACAATTTTTTCTAGTTCCACAAACGAAGTAGTTCGGAGGGATGATTTATTAAAATCAAAGAGTATATTATTTAAAATGAATCGTTTATTTACTTCTATTTTTGCTTTGTCAGAAAATACTTGAACATTTTTTTGTTCTTTACCAATTTCATCTTTTACAAAATAGGTCTGAATAAACGTAGGTAAGCCTAAGAAACAGCTATTTCCAGCCAACGAAATCTCATCATTAATAAACGAACATTCTTTGCCAATTTTATTTGGAAACTCAATTACAGAAAGATATTTTGAAGCAAATTCAGAAACATAAATTTTTCCATCAATTCCCAATTGCAATGCGCCAACCCATCTGCCATTCTTGCTCTCGCCAATTAATTGAATAGATTTTTTGATGGCTTCTTCTGAGCCGGCTTGAAGATTTACCTGAAATATTTTTCCTTTAATTCCTGCCCCGACATATAACAAAGACCCATTGGGCGAAAACTCAATTCCATAAGTCAATACACTTTTATCGAGTTGAAAAGTAATTGGATTAGAAACAGTACCAGTTTTATTGTCAAAATCGAAAACTTGAAAACTATTTAAAGATTTAATAGCAACCGCCAGCTGACTGCCATCGGGAGAAGTTTTCATATACCCAATCGTATTATCAGGAGATTTATCGTGACTTAAACCTACTTTTGATACAATTGGAATTGTGGATAATCCTTTAGCTGTTAGCAAATACGCCAAGAATGAGTTTGAGTTATATTCATGGGTTAAAATCCAATAATCTACATTATTTCGGTGTTTTACTGCCGTGATTTTCTCGGTACAAGGTGCTTTAATCAAAACATTTTTTTTAATCACATCGCCTAAGTTCTCATTTAACGAAATATCGATTATTGAGTAGCAGAAACCATAATCACCAGCTTCAGCATCGATGGTAAAGAGATAATATTTCGTTTTACTACCTGGCAAAGGGACTGCAACACCAGATTGTGTAGAAGAAGGATTGCCATAAAGGCCACTTCCATTGGGC
Organism: Bacteroidota bacterium; assembly: GCA_037130365.1. GTDB lineage: Bacteria > Bacteroidota > Bacteroidia > Bacteroidales > WCHB1-69 > JBAXTE01. The sequence goes on along the minus strand of JBAXTE010000029.1, from coordinate 51,777 downwards.
ATTTTATTATTTGTTCGATCCCAAACTGTAATTCCATCCGTATAAAATAAAATTTGCCCAGCACCATCAGAAATTGTTGCGCAGCCTTCGGTCGTATTAATTTTACTACCTAATAACGCCACGGGTGTCCCATTTTTGAAGTCAACTCCTGCCCCATTTCCAAACACCCATTTACTTGCTTCTAATTGGGCAAAGATTGATGAAGGATTTACCAAGAATAATAAAACCGAAATATAAACCATAAATTTATGATTGAATACCTTGGTGGTCAGTAACAAAGTGCTATTTTTATTAAAATTATTCATCTGATATAGATTTAATTATTAATCCTAAAGTATTGAAATTTAATTTATTAAATAGTATTATTTAAACTAATAATCTATTATTGTCAACATGTTTTATTTACAAATATATTGCAAAAATATTTACAAAACAAGAAAAGACAAAACCTAGCTTAAATTCCAACATGAATCAACGATAGTAATTTTATAACAACTAGGCTTTTAAAAAATGATTAATTTTGATGCCTAAAGCGCATCAAACATACATTATTAATGGAGAAAATCTATAAAATTGCATTTCACACCTTAGGTTGTAAACTAAATTATAGTGAGACTTCAGCAATTTCTCGAACTCTTGATTCATCTAAGTTTGAAGTAGTGCCTTATAAAGAACTAGCAGATATTTACATCATAAACACTTGTGCAGTTACAGGCTCCGCAGAGAAGAAGTGCCGAACACTAATACATGCAGCACATCGGCGCAATCCCGAAGCTCATATTGGGTTAATTGGGTGCTTTTCGGAATTAAAACCCGAGGAGCTTTCAATTATTGATGGAGTTGATATTGTGCTGGGAAGTGGGAATAAGTTTTCGTTAGCACAAAAAATTGAATCCTTACTATTTGATAATCAGGAAACCATAACTGAAGTGAACCCCGAAGCGCATTTAGAATTTCATAGTTCATGGTCGTCGGGTGAGCGCACAAGATCTTTTCTGAAAATTCAAGATGGTTGCGATTACCATTGTAGCTATTGCACCGTGTGCATTGCACGTGGAGAAAGCAGAAGTGATAGCATTTCTCATGTTGTTGTAAACGCGCGGGAAATTGTTTCGAGCAACATCAAAGAAATAATTTTAACAGGAGTAAATATTGGTGATTTTGGAAGAAAAACTGGGGAATCGTTTGCTGATTTACTGAGAGAATTAATCAAAATTGAAGGATTAGAGCGTGTTAGAATATCATCGATAGAACCCAACCTACTCACCGATGAAATTATTGAACTCGTTTCAAAATCGGAGAAATTAATGCCTCATTTTCATATTCCACTTCAATCGGGAAGCAATAAAATCTTAAAATTGATGCAACGTCGATATTTGCGCGAAGTATTTGCAACAAGAGTAAGCAAAGCTAAAGCACTAATTCCCAATTGTTTTATAGCTGCTGATGTAATTGTTGGATTTCCAAATGAACAAGATGAAGACTTTGAAGAAACGTTTCAATTTCTAGAACAAATGGATTTGCAAGCATTACATGTTTTTAGTTATTCAATTCGTCCAAATACAATTGCAGGAGAAATGGATCAGCAAGTTCCAGAATATCAGAAGAAAATTAGAAGTAAACGATTAATTGAACTTTCTTCAAAAATGACCTTAGATTTTTATCATAAACAAGTTGGAAAAGTATACCCAATTTTGGCAGAAAGCAGTCAGCACCAAGGAAATATGAGCGGATTTACTCCAAATTATATAAAGTGTTCATTTCCATATAACAATAACCTTTCAAATAAGATTATTCAAGGACAAATTGAGCGAATTGACATATCTACAGAAACAGCAATTGTAACCATAATCAATAATTAATCATGTACTTACAACAAATATGTTCGTATGTAAAAGATGCTTGTAAGGAAACAGGCACTTTTATCCGCAATGAACAAACGAAGATTCAGGCCTCAAATATTGAGGTAAAAGGGTTGAATGATTTTGTTTCGTATGTAGACAAAACTTCAGAACAGATGTTGATTGAAAGGCTCGACAAGCTTATTTTTGATGCAGGATATATTGCAGAAGAAGGAACTAGGACTAATCATGGAAAAGAGTTTAATTGGATTATTGATCCATTAGATGGAACCACAAATTATTTACATGGACTCCCACCCCACGCCATTAGTATCGCGTTGCAACAAGATGAAAACCTAGTAATGGGTGTAGTTTATGAGATAGTTTCTGGTGAGATGTTTTATGCATGGAAAGATGGAGGTGCATGGTTAAATGGACAAAAAATTCATGTATCCACCAAGAATTGTCTAAAGGATTCGTTGATCGCTACAGGATTTCCATATCATGATTTTTCGAAGATGAAAGCGTATATGGAATTATTTGAGTATTTGATGCAGAACACACATGGAATTAGACGTTTAGGTTCTGCTGCTGTTGATTTGGCTTATGTCGCTTGTGGAAGAATGGATGCATTTTATGAATACGGTTTAAAATCATGGGATGTGGCTGCAGGCGGTTTTATAGTTAAGGAAGCAGGTGGTGCAATAAATGATTTCTATGGAGAAAATGATTGGTTATTTGGCCAGCAAATGGTCTGTGGAACTAAAGATGTTTGTAGCGAGTTGACACAGTTGACAAAAAAATATTTTTAAACAATTGGGAATTCATTAACCTAGTTGAGTATTATGAGCTATAAATATATGACTAAGAATTATAATAGAGTACTCATTCAAAATTTTGTAATTTTGTTTACTAATTAAAAAAGTATGGAATCAAGACATGAATATGGAAGAAGGCGACATCAAGAGAATAAAGATGCTCGTAAGCAAGAACAGGAGCGCTTGTCAATACTTTTTAATGATGAAAAACAAAAGAAAAGAGCCCATCAAAAAAAAAGGAGACGTGCAAAATTATGGAATAAGATAAAAGAAAATGTCCAAAATTTTTTAAACCAACCATTTGCAAAACTGTTTCCAAAAAAAAGTGAAGAAGAACTTCAAAAGAGGGCCTATCGCAGAAGAAAAAAACGCGAAAAATTTATACTCAATTTAAAAGATAGGTTTCAAAATTTTGTCAAGCATCCCTTTGGCAAGCCAATTTCAGAAATTGAACGAATAGAACGAAAAAAAGAAAAAAGAGTCAAAAAACACATTACGAAAAAAAAACGCGCACATTTTTTTACCAGTTTTGCAAACAAGATCGTGTCATCAATTCGAGTTTATCGAGATAAAAGAATTAGAGCGCGTCTTTTTAAATTAATTATCCCCTCATTAATTTTTTTCATACTTGCATATGTTACAATATATGTTCTTAGTATGGGACTTACTGCCATGTTGACAAAATATTGGGGCATAAGTGTAACACTTGCAAATAGTGTTGTATATTATAATATTTCGCCGTATTCTCCATTATGGACAAAGGGATCTGTGGTTAGTATTTTTACAACAGCTTCTATCATATCTTTTGCAATTTCAATGTTTTCACTATGGTTATTTATTAAATATCAATATCGTTCCTATTATTTGAAATTATATTTAATGTGGATGATTCTCATTGGTCAAGCGATGTCAATAGGCTCATTTGCAGCATCATTTATTCGCAAACAAGGGATCTTTTATGCTATTCAGTGGTTTTTTTATAAAACTTGGTTTTCATCTACCACAATGGAATATATATTTTTGTTTTTTAGTGTTATTTGGCTTATTGTTTTTGGAAATATCATGAGAAGGTTGCTTTTATACTCATCGCCATCTGCTACACTGCTCCGCAGAGAGAATAGATTTGTTTTTTATCAATTTCAATTAACTATTCCCTTGATTTTTGGAATTATTGGAATAATTATTATAAATGCTCCCATATACAACATCTATACATTTATTCAATTGTTTACAATTTTCTTAATGTTTTTGCCACTATTTTTAGAACAAAGTGAAAACTCACGAGAAGTAATAATTGATAAAGTAGCTAGACCAAAAACCAGTTTACTCAAATTATTTTTCATAGCATTATTAATTGTTTTTGCATTTCGATTAATTTTTGGATCAGGGATTAAGTTGTAAATCATTCTAATTGCACTTGGCTTTCAATCAAAAAAGTGTAAATTTGCAAACAAAAACAAGCGATTTATGAAAAAAGGGTATGCTCATTTTTTAGTCATAATATTTACACTTGCGACAATAACTTTTGCCTGCAAGAAAAAATCAAATCTTGATAAATATAAAGATTTGCCAAAAGAATTGGCAGAATTATGTCTAAAGATTGATCAGAGCCCAAAAAATGCTGATTTATACGAAAAGCGTTCAGATTATTACATCAAAAAGCGACAACTAGATAGTGCATTTAGTGATGCATTTTCGGCATTAAAATTAGATTCTTCGAATAGTAAACGGTATCGGGCTGTTTCTGATATCTATTTTATGAAAGGAGATTTTGAAGCATCCGAAGATATGTTGGAACGCGCATATGCTAAAAACCCTAACGATGTAGAAGCAATTATGAAACTCGCTGAGTTAAATTTGTATTACAAACGCTATAAAGAGTTAAATGATTTTATAGATAAAGCTTTAACTATAGATCAACGAAATCCGAAAGCGCATTTGTTAAAAGGATTTGGACTTATTGAGGAAAAAGATACCGTAGGTGCTGTTAGAGAATATCAACTTGCAGTAGATCAGGATCCAAACTATTATGAAGCGTATATTCAACTTGGATTAATATTTCATCATAAACACAATAAATTAGCTATAGATTACTATAATAATGCACTCAATGTTCGTCCAAATAGCATTGAAGCGATGTATAATATTGCTATGTTTTATCAAGATACAAAGGATTATAATCGTGCAATTAGTCAATATCAAATAATTTTAAAATCAAATCCTAGAAATAAGCTTGCAAATCATAATATTGGCTGGATTGAGATGGAGATTAAGAAAAACTATTCCGAAGCAATTAAATACTTCACGCTATCAATTCAAAGCGATTCTACCTATGTTGACGCAATTTATAATAGAGGATTAGCTAATGAAAGATTGAAAAACTATCAAGAAGCAGATAAAGATTTCAAAAAGGCATTGCAATTTGATGGAACTTATCAATTAGCAATTGATGGTGTGGCACGAATGAAAAAGCATTAAATCAAATAGTTGTCAAACAAAATCAATCTTTCGATTTTTCTAAATCAATTTCCAAAATATCATCCCAACGGCTAGTATATGAAGGAGAAAGCTTTTCCTGACGAAGTTTCCATTTCCTATTTCCAAGTCCTTGAGCTAAAGATTTCACCGTATCTCTTCCCATTTTTGAATTTAACGAATCGACTGTAGCCATTAAATTGGCATATCTTCCCCTATCGATCGTATCAAATAGATTTTGTTGGACTTGATTATCAGGAATTATTTCAGAGACAATTACTCCTGCTTTTTTGTATGAATAGCCTTCCTTAAAAATTGATTTTAAACCCAATAATGCATAATGAATGAGTTCTGGCGTGGAGGATGAAGCAACAGGTAATGAGACAAAAATGTGACGATAGTATTGTTTTAAATCGCTGCGAAATGGATTCGTATTAACAAAAACAAGCAGCATATTACAACACGAATGTTGCTTTCGGAGTTTTTCGGAACATCGTGCTGCATAATTAGAAACCGCTTCTGCCAGTACAGAATATTCTTTTACCATCTGACCAAAAGATCGTGAAGTGCAAATATTTTTCTTAGGCGCAATGAGCTGATTTAGCGGTATGCAAGAGATTCCATTCAGCTCTTTGAGCATTCGAACCCCGGTAACAGTGAAATTTTTTCGTACCCAAGGCTCATTCAATTTTGAAAAATCGTACGCATTCATTACTCCAAAGTTTTGAAGATGCTTGGCAATTCGCCTCCCTACTCCCCAAACTTCTTCAATAGGAAAAAGTTTCAAGGCTTGCAGAATATCTTCTTCCGTTTTTAAGATACACACGCCATTATATTGTGGTTGTTTTTTGGCAATATGATTAGCAATTTTCGACAATGTTTTTGTCGGCGCAATTCCAACCGAAACCGGAATCCCAACCCATTGAAATACACGATTTTTTAGTTGTTTTCCTAAATCTTGCAAATCAAAATATTGATAAGATGTTAGATCAACAAATGCTTCGTCGATAGAATAAACCTCCACTTCGTCGACCAGCGAGCGAATTGTATTTATTACCCGCGCCGAAATATCACCGTATAGTGCATAATTTGAAGACATTACAGCAACATTCTCGCGCTCAATAATATCATTAATTTCAAAAGCAGGTTGACCCATTTTTATGCCTATAGCTTTTGCTTCGTTGCTTCGAGCAATTACACAACCGTCGTTATTTGAAAGCACAATTAAAGGCCTATGAGCATACTTTGGATTAAATAGTCGCTCACAAGAAGCGTAAAAGTTATTACAGTCGATTAATGCATACATAGAATAAGAAAAGATTTAATGACTATACTTTGAGTCCTCTCCTAAAAGTATATAATATAGATATTCAACGTTTTATTCTGAGTGGACTCAACTTTAAATTTCAGTGGACTTTTCTAACTCAGAATTACACTTTATGAACCACATACGTAACCACGCCCCAGATGCTAAAATCCATATCGGAGGTGATTTTTATTGCTTTAAAATCAGGATTTTCAGGAATTAAACTCAGTCCAGACTTCGTTTTTTTTATTCTTTTTACAGTAAACTCACTATTGATTACACATATTGCAATACATTGGTCGGTAGGAAGAACGGATCGATCTACAACGAGCATATCTCCTTCTAGAATTCCTGCATTTTGCATCGACATCCCTTTAACTTTTACATAAAAAGTAGCTGTAGGATTTTGAATCAATGCCTTATTCAAATCAAGTTTAATATCGGTATAATCCTCTGCAGGTGAAGGGAATCCAGCAGACACACGTGCTTCAAAATATGGAATTTCCATTCCTTGAAGTGAATCTATGGAATAAAATTTCAAGTTGGTTTGATCCGAAATCATTTTTATTTTTACCATCGAATTTGAATTGCTTAGGAATTACAAAAATACTCAAATTAAAGGAATTTATCACCTAATCAACACAAAAGAGCCTAAATATTCATGGAGATTATCACAAAGATCGTATACCACAATTCGATACACAAAACTATTTTGAGGGGTTGTATATTTCTTTAACATAGTTCCATCCCAAAACTTTGTTATGTCGTTTGTATTAAAAACCAAATCGCCCCATCGAGAATAAATTTCGAAGGAATAATTCGATTCACTTCCACCAGAAATTACAGGACCGAACCCTTCATTAATTCCATCTTTATTTGGAGAAAAGGCATTTGGAATATAAAAGAAGAAATCTTCGAAAATATCAATAAACTTAATAGCGGTATCGGTGCATAGATTAGAACTATTTACCACAAGCATTACTGGAATATGCCCTATTGTAGTATAAGAATGAGTTGGTGAATTTTCTGTGGAAACATTTCCATCACCAAAATCCCAAAAAGAGTGATTGTAATTTTCGCTTTGGTTAATAAATGAAATATTTGCTTGCGACAAAAAGGCTCGGGGTGGAACAATTTCAAAATCAGCGATAGGATAAGGTTCACCAGGCAAATCTATGGTTAACGACTTAGAGCATTGTAGTGAATCGGCAACGGTTACAGTGTAGTTTCCTGCATGGATATTAATCAAACTTGGAGTATCCGAAGCACCTGATTGTGACCAAGTAAAGTGATATTGAGGAAGACCGCCATCAGCATGAATAAAAATTGCTCCATCTGCATACGAGCATGTTTCAGAAAGTGTGCTGTCGAGGAATAATTGCAATTGTGGAGATTGATTTATTGTGATAGAATCTGAAAAAACACATCCGTAATGATCGGTTATTGTAACAGAATAGTTTCCTGCCGATAAATTTGTGGCAATTGAATCATGCTGTAAATTAGACCATTGATATACATAAGGAGCTTCTCCAGAACTTACAGAAGCAGTAATGGAGCCCGAATTATCACCATAACAGGCTACATCATGTTTGCTTAACAACGCACTCAAAGTACCGCTTCCTGCTTGAACAATCACAAAAGTAGAATCAACACAACCCTTATGATCGGTAACCGTTACGTGATAAGCTGCAGCTATTAATCCATCTATTGGGGAGCCTGTATCTCCATTACTCCAGGCATAAGAAATAGGTGTTTGTCCGTTGATAACCACACACGTAGCTGTTCCATTTGGAGTGCAAGTAGATGGAGTTGATGATGTCTGGAAACTCAAACCAGCAACGGCAAAATCAATGGTGTCAATAATTGATGTATTTCCGCATAAATCGTTTACTGGACCACTTAAGATTAGTTTATAGTTCCCTTTTTGAAGCACACTGTTTGTTCTGATCGTAAAAAATCGTTCTTGAGTTCCTCCAACAGAACATGCTTGTCCAAAAGCAGAGACTACTGGAATATTTCCTGCAGGACCAATTATCATAAAATCAGTTGATTGAACAGAATTACACAAGATATATTCCGAAAATTGAATGAATATGGAGGTGTCACCACAAACTGGAGAAGTGATATTTGAAATACTTGGAGGAACATTGTCGTAAATAACTGCTGACGATCCAGCAAAATTTACGGAATAGCCCGAAGTAGATTGCGACCAGTTACAAATAAGCAAAGCGTACGTAGAACCAGCAGTCACAGAAATATCACAATTCCATTGAGGTCCATTATCAGTACCCGGTCCATTCCAAGAATCGGTTCCACCATTTGATGAATTGGCACCAGTGGGGCCATTATCTCCGTACAAATCTCCAAAAGAGTTGCAACTTATACAAAGCGAAGGATTAGTGCCAATATTCGCGCAACTTGCATTTGTAAGATTAAAAACCGCCCAATCATAATCATCTGAATAGGTGTTTGGATTAATTGTAAACCTAAAGAATCCAGATGTTTGCGCTGTAAAAGTATACCAAACAGAATAGTACTCTTCGTCGAGACAAGAAATATCTGAATTAATCTCTTGATGATAATTTCCATCACCAGGATATGCATTATTTTGTGAATATTGATTTTGGCAAATAGGGATAGCTCCTAGACAGTCTTGAACAGTGGGTGATTGGGCAAATCCAAAATGGCAGAAGAACAATAAACTGAATGCTCCAAAAAACTGCTTCATTTTGATTATTATTTAGATTATTATTAAAAACCCCAAACAAAAATAGCTAAAGTTTAATTATCAAGCAACTATCTGAAAATGATTTTTAATTTTATTGTATTTGAATATTCGATAAATTCTTTATTCCTGCAATATTTTTACTTCAGTTCTTCTGTTTTTTTGACGACCTTCCGCTGAATCATTATCCGCTATTGGTTCAGATTTACCATACCCTTTAGTAACAATTCGTTCCGCATTTATCCCTTTTTTAACTAAATATTGTTTGATTGAATTAGCTCTATTCAATGATAATAACTCATTTGATTTTTCATCCCCAACATTGTCAGTGTGACCTCCTATTTCAATTTTCATCTTAGGTTTATAATTCATCACTTCTGCCAAATCATTTAACGCTTTGAACGAAGTTGTACGAATAAAATACTTATTAACATCAAATTCTACATTTTCTAAAACGACCACTCGAGCCGGTTCAAAGCTAATATCTATATCCCAAGTGTACAATTTTGGCTCACTCGGAATTGTTAATTCATTAAATTTGATACTTTGAGTAATATTCTTATAATCAATAATATAGGTTGCTCCTATTGGTAATAATAATGAAAATTTTCCTTCATTATTTGTAACACCTTTATACGATTTACTCGTTTTTTTTGAAGTAAATATAACTTGTTCTCCTGCTAATGGACTCTTTTTATCGTTTGTCACCAATGTATTTATTAACGCTTTATCAATGGTGGGCGTAATTTCTTGTGCAAAAAGGGAAATATTATTTGATAAGAAAATAGCCAAAACTACTATTAAATATTTTTTCATTTTTTAAGATCTTAAATTGATTTTAAAAGGTTATTGAACAAATACTTATCAACGAATTTGCTCATTGCTATTAATGATGATTATGATGTCAAATTTACGAAAAAAACCTTAATAATTATATTTTACAATTAAATTTTAATGCCTTGATATTTTTCAACATCAAGGTTTATTTAATAGAATAATTTGGGTTTGATAGGCAAATCCATTGTTGAAATATAGGTAATAAACATTGTTACTTAAATCTGATAAATCAAGCTTGATGTGATTAGTTTCTGGATTATTTTGAATTTTGATTTTTACCTCTTGACCTAAGTTATTATACAATTTTATATCTGATATTTTTCTGTTCGTATTTATGATAACAACCGACGATGTAGGATTTGGGTACATAATTATAATTGGCTGTGAATCAAATTTTTCTATTTGAGTATTGTTATAGTTTAAGGAATTAGAAAATGGCGAAAAGCAACCAAATTCGTTGAATGTTCTTGCGGAATAATTCCCATTAGACAATGGAATAAAGCACTGATTAATAGCTCCGTCTATAATGGTGTCATTCAAAAACCATTGATTATTAGTCTGAATATCAGAACATAATTGTCCAGATGCTAAAGTAATGATGGGTGCATTTGGAATTGAATACACGTTGATATATCCAATTTGAGTAATACTATCGCTACCTAAAGTTCCATTTACAACTAACTTAACGGAATAACTTCCTGAAGAATTATATACAACCAATGGATTTTGCAATGTTGATTCAGCGGGATTTCCACCTTGAAAAAACCAAGTTTGACCCGTGGTATTTGCACTTAAATCAGAAAACTGAATTGCTGCTCCGGGACATATATTTTGGGTATTTGCGTTAAAATCAGCAATTGGGAGTAGATGAAAAACTGCGCCATCAGAAGAGGTGCTATCGCTCCATAATCCAGCCCCATTTTGTGATCTCACCATGATGTAATAAGTGGTTCCATCAACTAATGTAAGACCATTTTTTGTAAATGTTGTCAGCACTCCATTGTCTGTCCAACCAACAATATTTGAGGCTCCGATTGAAGTTCCAATGGCATAACGATACTTTTGGATACTGCTATTTGTATCGATTGAATTTGACCAACTTCCACGAATAATTCCCTGAGTGCCAAACACATCCAAATCGCCACTAGAGCCATCAATAACACTTACAGTAGAAGGTTTTGTCCAATCCACTTTCATCTCTTTGGACATCAGCAACGAATAATTTTTTGTATTATCAACCACGAATGATTTGACTTTTGCCACCAACGATGAATTTGTACTTTGCAATTGAATATCATCATCCGAATTTGTTCCAACAGTAATTACCGAAGTTGCGGCCCGTGTTCGATATACTCGCATAAGTTTTACCCACATTTGAGTTCTGGCAGTTCTAAACGAAAATGCATTAGAAGGCGTGGTAAGTGGCGTGGCATCAGTCCATTCACTAATAAATACATCATCTCTAAAGACTTCAATTTTACCAGCAACTCTATCGTGAACAATCTTATAGTGATAAAATTGATTTAAGTTTGTTACCACTCCAGTAACTATTTTAACTTGAGTGAACACATTATTTATCACTTTATAAAATTCTAACTGACTAGTCCCTGGCCGAATGTAGATAAAATATGAATTCCCTCGATTTGTGAGTGTAGCGCTGTCGCAAGCAAAATGAAATCCAAATCGCTTATTGGTTGATGCACCGTCTATTTTAGCATAAAAATCGTATAAATATGAATTACTCAAACTGCCATTCATCAGGCTGTAGATGTTAGAGTTATCCGTATTTGTATCTAATACTTGCAACATTGCATTTGATACACTCCACGAAACATTTCCAGTTGGAATTTTCCATTTAGTGGTATTATATGAATCAAAATTATCAACTGCGAAACCTCTATTTTGATTGGAAGTCCATTCGCTACCATTTTGATACATCACTTGATAAAATCTGCGATCAAGTCCACTCCCACTAGCGTTGTCAGCATCCGTGAAATTTGCAGTATAATCGGCAGTAACCCACAAAGAATCTGCTTGATTAATTATAGTGGTTGGGGCAATGTTATCGATAGAACACTGCCAAATGGCTTTCCAACCAGATTTATTTGTTGCTCCATCCGACTTGAATCTGAGCGTAAGCGAATTTCCAGAACTAACTATGGTTCCCGGATTAGTTAATCCCTGATACGCACCAATTAGTGGTGAAGATATTGAATTTCCATCGTAAATAAAAAGAGTATCAAAACCTGCTTCCGTTTGAAATTCTGTAAAAGAAAGATTTAAATTAGTGGCACCCGTTGGTGAAATTGTGTATGAGTATTGCTCTCCATCGAAATAATTTCTTGTGGGTCCGCCCATATCAAAAAGTGTGTCAGAACAAGGCGTTGTGGCACAATTAGAAAATTTTTGACTTATTTTATCCCATAATTCAGTATAACCATCATCGTTGCCTAATGCCCAAATTCCAATTCCAGCATAATTGCGTTGCAATACCATCTCCAATCGGCGCTCCCAGCTGTATGGGTTATTTACAAAACACTGAAACCAATTTCCAGCATCTTGAAACTGAAAACAATTAGTAAATGCATCGTTGTTCCAAATTGCATTGGATGAACTATAAAATCCACTCGTATTGTCCTTGATTTGTTTATATGTTTTGGCTGTTCCAGTTCCAGAAACGGTCGTTGCTGGGAATCCTGTGGCCGTTACTTGCCATTGTCGACCATAATTAGGCAAGCCCATAATCAGTTTTGTCGTGGAGATTTTGTTTGCATAATTTGTAAAAGATTTTGACAAACACGAAGTTGAAGATGCTTGAAATGGATAAAGCGGGTCTGTGGGTCCAGCAGTGGTTGAACCACCATAATAATAATCGTAACCCATGATAATAAACCAATCGACATTACGTGAAGAAACGAGATCATTACTCATATTTGTTACATCGTAGCTATTACTCCAATCTACAGCGGGCAAACATATAGAGACTTTTCCATTGGGAATGGAGTCGTGAAAGCGTTGCGAAAGTGTTTTCATAAAGTTCACAAAATCAGTCTTCTGAGCAAGCAGTACTCCTTCAAAATCGATATTAATTCCTGTTGCATTTCGTTGTTTAACTGCTGATATTAAATTAGTAATTAAAGTTTGTTGCGCTGTAATGTTGCTTAAAAAAGTAGCGTGATTATCGAATAAAGTTGCGGTTAAATGAACGCGTTTGCCTTGACTTAAAGCGGCTGTGACAGATGCTGCAGAAGCAAAATTATGAGCATTTACGACTGCTCCAGTGTTATAATCAAATTCATAGGAAAAATAACAAAAGTCAGAAATCATATTCCACTGAAAGTTTTGATACTGAGAAGTCATCCAATATGGATTCCACCCAAAAACAATTTTTTGCAAATCACACGTAGTCGTCTGATTCATAGATTTTGACATCACTCCCGAAAATCCTGTGATTGAATCAAATTGCGCTGCAGTGGATAAATTCAAGCTGTTATAATGCTCCAATTCTTCTTGGTGAATTGATTTTGTCGATTGCTGAGCATTTAGAGAATTTACTGAAACTATTAGTATAAGTAATGTTATTATTTTATTCATTATCAGATTTATATGATATTATTTAAAATGATATTTATAAAATGACATTCCATTTTGAATTCTAATTATGATTTCGGCATATAAATAGTTTTGCTTCGCAACAATTTTTCCACCAAAATCTTCATCTTCATACATTTATACCCCGTGCATCGCACGGGGTAATTAATATTTGGCACCTTCAGCGCCATAAAGTAGCTTCAATAGTATTGAAAACGGATAGTCATATTTTGTAATTATTCAATTAATGCTAGTTTATTTCTACAAAAATCTGTTTTAGATTATCTTGCTACCTTAATCAATGATTTTGAGAATCTTACAGAATTACCATCAATCATTAAGTAATATATCCCGTTGCATCTTTCGGACAGATTTATTTGAATTGTTTTTTGTGCAGTTACTTCAACTGATTCGTGTTCAATAAGTTGCCCAATTTCATCATATAAACGAATCGAATAAAGTCCAGAAGTATTTCCAAATGATATTGTGAAATTTGAAATAACTGGATTTGGAGATATTTTTACAAAATCATTATCAAAAGCATCGTTTACAGACACTGTAGAATAATATATTGAATCTGAAAAAGCAGAAAAACATCCATTTTCATTCACTACTTGAACGCTGTAATAACCATTTTCAATAGGGTTTATACATTGATTCACAATGCTATCCATAATCATTCCGCTAAAATACCATTGATTTCCAGTAGAACTGCTAGAACAGAGTTGATTTGGCGATTGAAATGTAATTGTTGGTTGATTAGGTAAGTTGTAAATTGTGATATCAATAGTAGCAAACGCGCTATTACAGCCGTTTAATTCGGAGCGGACATAATACGTTGAAGCAGAAGTGAGATTTGGAGTAGAATAATTTTCACCAGAAAAAAGTGGTGTTATTCCCAAAGCTGAATTATACCATACGATTTGCTGAGTACCCGTTGCACTTAATTGAGTTGATTCTCCGTAGCAAATATTTTGTGTTGGAAACACGTCTGGAATATCTGGAATTGGTTTTACTACAACAGTTACATTGCTCAAGGCTGTTTTGCAATTAGCAGTCTCTATTCGTGCATAAAAGATGGTATTTTGAGTAAGTGCTGAAGTAATTATGCTTCCACCAAATCCAAGAACATTATCTGCCGCATTGGTATTATACCAGACGATTTGAGATGTTCCTGTGGCAGTTAATGTATCTGTACTCCCACTACAAATTGCGACTGTAGCGGTTAGTTGTGGCATAGCTGGCATAGATTCTACAGCAACAGTAATGGGTAACATATTGCTCATACAACTTCCAATTTCAGAACGCACATAATACGTTTTTGGTTGAGTTAGCACACCCGTATTATATGTAGTGCCAGTGGTTAATATTGTGCCACCTAATGAGTTTTCATACCAAACTAATGTTGAGCTTCCAGAAATAACAATTTGAGCATTACCGCCTTCACAAATAGTTGGATTGGTCACTATGGAAGGAATACTTGGCGAATTTTGTACAGAAACATAACCAATTCGAGTCACACTATCTGCACCTACAGCGCCATTAACAACTAATTTTACCGTGTAGTTTCCTGGCGATGCATATGATACTAATGGATTTAAAGTACTTGTTACAGCGGGATTTCCACCTTGAAAGTACCAAGTTTGGCCCGTGGTATTTGCACTTAAATTGGTATATTGAACTGTGCTTCCAGTACATATATTTTGGGTATTTGCGTTAAAATCAGCGATTGGGAGTAAATGAAAGACTGCGCCATCAGAAGAGGTACTGTCGCTCCATAATCCAGCCCCATTTTGCGATTTCACCATGATGTAATAGGTGGTTCCATCAACCAAAGTAAGTCCACTTTTTGCAAATGTTGTAAGCACTCCATTGTCTGTCCAACCAACAATATTTGAAGCTCCAATTGAAGTTCCGATGGCATAACGATACTTTTGGATACCGCTATTTGTATCGATTGAGTTTGACCAGCTTCCACGAATAATTCCCTGAGTGCCAAACACATCTAAATCGCCACTAGAGCCATCAATAACACTTACAGTAGAAGGTTTTGTCCAATCAACTTTCATCTCTTTGGACATCAGCAACGAATAATTTTTTGTATTATCAACCACTAATGATTTGACTTTTGCCACCAACGATGAATTTGTACTTTGTAATTGAATATCATCATCCGAATTTGTTCCAACAGTAATTACCGAAGTTGCGGCCCGTGTTCGATATACTCGCATAAGTTTTACCCACATTTGAGTTCTGGCAGTTCTAAACGAAAATGCATTAGAAGGCGTGGTAAGTGGCGTGGCATCAGTCCATTCACTAATAAATACATCATCTCTAAAGACTTCAATTTTACCAGCAACTCTATCGTGAACAATCTTATAGTGATAAAATTGATTTAAGTTTGTTACCACTCCAGTAACTATTTTAACTTGAGTGAACACATTATTTATCACTTTATAAAATTCTAACTGACTAGTCCCTGGCCGAATGTAGATAAAATATGAATTCCCTCGATTTGTGAGTGTAGCGCTGTCGCAAGCAAAATGAAATCCAAATCGCTTATTGGTTGATGCACCGTCTATTTTAGCATAAAAATCGTATAAATATGAATTACTCAAACTGCCATTCATTAGGCTGTAGATATTTGAGTTATCCGTATTTGTGTCTAATACTTGTAACATAGCATTTGCAACACTCCACGAAACATTTCCAGATGGAATTTTCCATTTAGAAGTATTATATGAATCAAAATTATCAACTGCAAAACCTCTATTTTGGTTAGAAGTCCATTCGCTACCATTTTGATACATTACTTGATAAAATCTACGATCAAGTCCACTCCCACTAGCGTTGTCAGCATCCGTGAAATTTGCGGTATAATCGGCAGTAACCCACAAAGAATCTGCTTGATTAATTATTGTGGTTGGGGCAATGTTATCAGGCGAAACGGATGTCCAGTTTGCAACCCAACCAGCAGCTGTAGTGGCACAATCGGAGCGAAATTCAATCAAAAGTTGATTGCCAGAAGAAGTAATTGTTCCTGGACTTATAGTATTGTAACGACCAATTTTAGGAGAATAGACAGAATTTCCATCATAAATGTACATAAAATCATAATTCGATTCAAGGGCAAATTGCGTGAAATTTAATGTAATATGTGAAGCATTAGGCACTTCTATCAAATATAGTTTTCTGTTGTCGATGGAATAATTTGCAGTTGATCCACCATCATCTGTAAAAACACCAGTTGGAGTATTATAAGTAGTGGTTGTTGTAGTATTATTGACTTGTTTAAAATAATAATCCCAATTCCAATATGGCCCTGGATCGGTGTGCGTATTATCTGGAAAGTGCTGATGACCTTTGATTTTTGTACACGAACCTTCTGCCCCAAGGGAATGAATACCATAATCTAACACAGTTCCATCATCTAACGTATCTCTATAAAACATACGCAATGGCGATATTCCATATCCACTTGCACAAATATCACGAATTAGCGCCGCAGAAGACTGATACATAGCAACTGTAAAATAGTTTTGGACTGGTTCAATCGCTTCATGTTCAAAACCTATGGTATAGGGATTTTCGTTCCGAACATGCCATGCTTTATCCGATTCACGAACCATTTGTGTTACCTGACCATCTGAAGATCGCAAACAGTAATGTGCACTTGCTTGCGCTGCACAATTTTGAAACCATGAGATACTTCCAGCATACGAACCAGCAGTATAATGAACTGCAATTGCCGAAATTGTACTCGTTCTGCCAACTGTGTAATTGCAAGTAGCCGCAGCATTCCAAATTGCTGGACCATAATCGGTAGATTCTGTATTTTTTGTTGATTTATTTAATGCTGATTCAGCGGGGATATAATGGTTGTTATCTTTGGTGCTAATCATGTTATTTTCAATTTTTACAAATGAAGATGAAAGCACTTTGTAATTTTGACCAAAAATTTGTTTTAAATCAATGTGGTAATTGGGAAAATTGAATTGTTTAGAATAAGTCTGATTATTTAAAAAATCAAAAATTCCATATAAAAAAGTATTCATTGCATAATTGTTCTGAACATCAGATGTTAAGGGCAATTCGCATAAATCAATTAGAACTGGAATATACTTTTCGAGGCTACTCCCTTTAATCTTTTTAATATGAGCAATTTTCGAAAATGCTTTTGCATAAGCCATCACATTATCGTTTGGATTAGAAATAATTTTGGCAACTGATATTTCGGAAATTGAAGATATTTTTTTAAGATTATTTCTAAAATAATTTTGACCATCGAGGGTAAGTCCCATAACACCGTATGTTCTAGGCATTCCAATACCAGCATCATCGGTTGCTTTATCAAACTTACGATGGGTAAACCGGGTATAATTAAATGACACGGCTTCTAATATTCCACGAGGAATTTCTGGATTGGACAGATATGCTTTATCAAAAGCCAATTTGCAATGAGTGTACGATTGATAAATATGTGACTCTACATTTTTGGTAATGGCCTGCTCAAAAGCAAGCTGATCATCTTGATTTACATTGCTTTGTGCCTGAATATCATAACAACCCATTGATATGATTATTCCAACTAATAATCTGTATTTTTTTCCCATTATACTACTATTTGTGATGGTTTTTTTCCCAACTACAAATATATCAATAATTTATTAAAATTAATGTAAAGTGCCTGAAAAATACTACTTACAGGGTGATTACGAGTTCAATAAGTTCTCCAAATTCTGTTTGGATCGATACTTTTTTAAATAGAATCACTAGGGTTTGGAACTTTGGAAATGAATTTTACTGAAATTAATTATTGTATATATTTGATATTTAATATTTTACAATTTTGTTTTTAATGTATGTCTGGTGATTTGTTGTAGAAATCATCAAAAAATACATACCATTGGAAAGTGAAGTTATATCAAGCTTATTTGATTTAATATTTCCTTCCATAATTTTTTCGCCTTGTATATTGAATATTGAGAAACTAGAATTTTGTTCAACTGGCAAATTAAGGGTTATCAACCCAGTGGTGGGATTTGGAAAGAGTAAAAAATTGACTAATTCAGAATTACTAATGCCTTCATAACCAAAAACCACATCTTCACAATAGTTATCATTCGATGTATTTAAATCCGTTTTGCTGTTAGGAAAACTTGTATACACACATATATTCATTTTAATCACTGAATCTGAAAAGTAATTTAAAGCCTCATGCATTAATCCTAATGGTATCCAAATTGAATCTCCTGGAGCTAAATTCAAATTTTCAAATTGTTTGGTGAAAACTACGTCATTGCAAATTGTAGATGATGTAATAAAATGGTTGATACGACAGCTATTTAATATATTTGATCCATAATTTTTAATTAATGCAGTTGCCTCTAATTTAACTCGATATACGTGTTGAAAATTTGGTTGTTCTTCAGCATTAACATAAGTTGGAACCAAATCTATTATTCCAATATCTGATGAATTTACTAATTCATTTTGATTTGAATTCAGCGAATAATCAAGGTATCGAATAGCCGTGAATCTAGTAAGCGAAAAATTAATAGCCGTAGAAAAGTGTGAAGCATTAAAATCTTTGTCTGTATCAATCGTCAAACCAATAGGA
Organism: Bacteroidota bacterium; assembly: GCA_037130365.1. Taxonomy (GTDB): domain Bacteria; phylum Bacteroidota; class Bacteroidia; order Bacteroidales; family WCHB1-69; genus JBAXTE01. The sequence goes on along the minus strand of JBAXTE010000029.1, from coordinate 32,564 downwards.
ATTGTTTTTATTTCAAGAAGTTGAAGTTGTCTATTCATTTGAATTATATCTTGTGCAATAAAACCATTACTTACAAAATATATATTTCCATTTATTATTTTAAGATGGGAATAATTTGAAAAACCGATTATATCAGTCCCACGAATTATTTGAAGATTATTATTGAATGAATAAATGCTGTCTCTTGTAAGTACAAATAAAGTATCATTCAATGATTTAATATTCTGAATACTGTCATTAAATAGCACCGTAAACTCAACATTCCCAGAATTATCAAACACCCAAAGGGTATCGGATTTGAACCCAACTTTTTTATTGATAGAAAAATCTTCAAATCCAGATATTTTCGAAGGAGTAATTTTTAAACTATCTATTGTATTACCATCAATTCCAAAGTGACTAATATAAGATCCACTAGAATCAACATAATTTACACACAATTGATGAATTGAATTATTGGATAATCCAGTAAGTTTTTTCTCATTGAAATATTTTTCATCCCAAATTCTTGTCCAAATTGCATTTCCATAAGAGTCATACTTTTGAATATACCAAAACCAACCACCAGCTACATCACAAATGGGCCTTCCAAGTCCTAACAAATAAATCCCGCCATCATCTGAGGCTAAAATTTCGTATACATAAGTGGTTTCTGCCCATTTTGGATTAACTACAGTACTCCAAAGTATATTTCCTAAAGTATCTAATTTACATAGCACGCTTTGAGTTATAAAACTTGATGAATTATTCTGAGTTTTCACAAGATATGTATATTCATTCAGACAAACTATACCTTCTGATGACTGGCTATAATTATCATTAAAACCTAGTTCAGTATTCAAACCCTGTCCAATGGCTAAATAGCTTAAGAACATAAAAAAAGTAAAGATTGCTGCTTTCATTTTGGTGTATTTTTTTTTACAAATATAAAATTAAAATTCTCATTAATTTAATTTAAAAGATTATTCTTGTAAAAAAAACGAAGTAATATAAACTTTTCGTAATCAGATTAAATGACCATAAAAAAGAGCCATTACAGCTCTTTTTATGATGTTCACAAACCTAAAAAAATTAAAACGAATAACTTATTCCAATCCCAAGGGAGACAAAATCTAATGGAATTGAAAATTTTAATTTCTTTTGTGATTTTGACATATCTGGAATTCCTGGATTTCCATGTTTATATTCTTCTTTATATTCAGTAAGTAAATCGTGAGCTTTCATGCCTTCGTAAACATCGGTTCCAGAATCATTCTTGGCTGCGTTTAAATGCTTTTTTTCGGGAGCCCATGCAGCATTAGAGAATGATAATTCAGAATATATATGCCAGTTTGAATTCAATTTATAATTCAAACCCAGTTTTCCAAAAAAACCAAATTGGGATCCTCCACTGGAAGTATATCTACGAAAATATTGACTGTTTGAATTGGTAATTTCTTCGGTCATTTGATTGCTATAACCAATAAATGCTCCCAATCCCAAATACGGATTCCATTTTTCAAATCCCGGATTTATCACAAAACAAGGATTGATAAAACCATATTGAATCGACTGTTCATTCCTTTGAGAATAGGATATAGAAGAAACAAACATTTGATTTTCAATCGATTGCTTTGAACCAAAATGATAACCCGTTGAAATTTCAAAAGCTGCATATTTGTTTAAAAAATATCCAATGGTTATTTGTGGATGTACACCTGCTGCAAGTTTGCTTTTTACCGATTCGTATGAAGCAGTGGTCGAAGTAGCATCTGTAACTCTAATGCCATTATTGGCACTCGGCGCCTGAAACGAATATGCTGCGCCCCCACTTATGTATATTTTCTGTGCAAAACTTACATTGCAAAGTATTAATGCTATGATGATTATATTTACTTTTTTCATAATTATTCCCTATCTTTAGAAGTTAAAACGGATTCCTACATTAATTTTAAAACTACTCAATGGAAGATTAATTCTGGCAGCTTTATTTGGTTGATCGTTTGTAATATCAGCGCTACTCCAACTATCTGTAAATTGAGTTTTTTTCGATTTTTCAGTCAACGATGCTAACACATCAACTCCTGTTGAACTTTTATATTCTGTGATTTCTGATGTTTCGGGGGAATAGTTCATTTGTAACATTTCAAATTCACCAAAAAATGAAAAATTATTTTTTAATTTGAAATTCGCTCCCAAGGCAGCATTAAATCCCCAAGGCATTCCTCGAGAAATTTCTGTTTTTCGCACACCTAAATCATCCACATTTTCGACTAATACAACCATCTTGGGAGCAAATCCAAACACAACTCCTACTCTACCATAAGGCGAAAAAGCGGTATTTGAAGTAGATAAAACCAGTTGAGGATTCACCCACATCCAACTGCATTTTATGCGAGTTTCGGATTTATAAGTTTTATAGGTTGTAGTATTTATTAAGACATTTTCGTTCACCCTATTGATTCCAATTTGGTAACCAAAGCCAAGTTCTGCACCAATATTTTGATTAAACATATAACCTGCAGAAACGTTAGGACTAAAACCCAAACCAAAGTTGGTATTCTTAGAAGTAACTACTGTTCCCGTTGTGGACATTACAAATTCGTTATACCCTTCGTTCGACGAATAAGTCCATGGCCAACCTAAAGCGATGCTCCCACCAGCTTTTAAATACAATCCTTGTGCATGTATGTTTCCCACACAAATCAGGATTGAAACTAAGATAACTATTCTATTTTTCATTTTATTTTTGATTTATAAATTCATTTATATTTTCAATTCAAAACTTGTTCTAACTAATTCACCACGATGCCTTCTTAATTCATAATTCTTTCTTCTTTTCACGTTTCTTCCCTCTGCATTCCTTTCGACTTTATAGACTTTCGACTTTATAGACTTAATTACACCACTTAGACACTCAGATCACTAAGAAACACTAAGTTTACTGTATACTCTTTTCACGAATTCTCTTTTCACGTCTTTTCACGTTTCACGAATTATCTTTTCACGTTTCATTTGCCATGTATAAGCCAAACTGGCGGTTAAAAAGTAGATTGCTGTTTGAATCCATAAGCTTATATATTCATATTTTACTGCGTGAATATCAGCTCCCATGCTGTTTATTTTAATATATCCTTGTATTCCATGAGTTGCGGGAATTAGCCATCCAAAGGCTCTCCAGAAACCATTTATATTTGACATTGGCCAAGAAATTCCGCTTAGAAACAAAATAATTAAAGAGAAAAATAGAAATACGATCATGCCTGTTTCTCTGTTGGGAAAGAAAACCGAAATTGTCATGGAAAAGAAAATCGTTGCCAATAAAAAGGGAATCATTAATTGATAAATATCCATTAAATTTCCAATGTGTGGCAAATTAAAAATTCTTGGGATTACATCCAGAATAAAGAAAATCCAAACCAAATAAATCAAGAAATAGCTCATTGCTTTTCCAAATAATACTCGGAAAACACCTCTATTAAATTTTGAACTTATTAAGTTGTGAGAGCGATTTTCTTCTCTAGAAGTCCCTGCCACCATTGATATTCCAAAAAATAGAGTTTGATGGAGAATTAGAATAAGAACTGCAGGCATCAAAAAGCTAGCAAAACCCATTCCTCCATTAAATAGAATGTTATCTTCGAAAGGAATTGGATTAGCTTGAATGGTTGAATTTTCGCCTGTAATACCTTGTGCATTAAGTCGTTCAAGTTGAATTTTCTTATTCATATCCAACACACAATAATTACTTGCCAGCATCATCGAACGATAATATAAAAAACTGCTCATATCGCAATAAACTGCCACTGTGGCCTGTTGTTGGGTATTCAACTTCTTGCTAAAATCAGCTGGTATATAGACCACTCCTTTTACTTTACGTTCATTGAAAGCTTGTTTTGCATCTTCCAAATTATTGAACGTATTTGTAATTTTCACATCTGGAGATGCATCAAGATGGCGTAACAATTCATTAGAAATCTTTGAATGTGAAGCATCTACAACTGCTATAGGTACATCAACTAGGGTTTCGTTTCGATAAATGGCACAATATAACAAGGGATAAATAATTGGCGCAATCACCAAAATAATCACAACTCCCCGATCCCTAAAAATGGTTTTCAATTCGTTGACAAATACAAAATAGGATTCCTTTGTGTTTGAAATCAAATTGGTAAGCCACAATAGTTTATATTTATTTTTATTCATACAAATTCATAATTAATAACATCATTATCCAATTAAATTTATACAATTGGCATATTTTCTTTTATGGCAGCATTTTTCAATCGGTAATAGACTAAAAAGGGCAAAGCACAAAATACGATAAGAGCCAAATATGATATTAAGGAATACCCGATACTTGTGCCATTCAAAGCTTGATCGACATAGATTTTAAAGTAATGTCTAATTGGAAAAAACTTATCAAATATTTGTGCAGCTCTAGGCATTTGTTCAATTGGAAAGGTAAATCCGGCATAAGTAAAACCGAGCAAGCCATAAAATGCAACCAATGTGATACCATCTCGAAGCACAGGAACAATTCCAATGATAAGAACTCCTATTGCTTGATATGCAAGCACATATAAAAATGTGGCTAAAAACATCCAAGCAATACTTGAGTTCATTGGATAATGCATGTATCTGAACGACAATATATTCCCAATTATTCCTAGAATTGTAAATAGAACGGTATAGGGCAATAGTTTTCCAGTAAGTGCTGAAAACATTGAATTATTAGCCGTTTGGAGCCAAAGGTGTGAACTTTTTTCTTTTAGCTCAATACCTATCGCAAATACGGTAATCGAGAGGATAATAAGTTGTAAAACTGCGGGTAACAGCAAATTCAACAAATAGATTCCATAATTTGCCCACGGATTTCCAATGGAATGGTTATCAATGGTTATGGGCTGAACAATTCCCATAATTTTACTCTCATCCACTCCTTTTGCTCTCAACACCTGACGTTGCATTGCTCCAGAGGTAAGGGCGCTCATATAACTTATGTCTTTGAGCAAGAGTGATCCTGCAACCAAATAGCTATCATTTACATAAAATGTTAGTTTAGGCTGGCGGTTTGATAGTGCTTTTTCAGCAAACCCATTTTCAATTTCTACAAAAGCATATATATTAGCCCGTTGCATCTCTTTACGTGCTTCGGTGTGACTATTAAGTCGCATACAAATATTTGCTTGTTGAGTGGCTCCCAAATTTCTGGCAAACTGTCGTGATAAGGAGGAATTATCTAAATCTACAATTCCAATTGGCATTTTATTTGGCAATCCTTCATTAAAAAGACTTATAAAAAACACATAACAAAAAACCATCACCGCAACTGTTGAAAGAAAATAAATGGGACGACTAATCATCCTTTTAAGTTCTCGTTTAGAGGTATTTACTATGGTTTTTAAAAAATTAGTAGACATTTTTTTTATTTTATTTGATGTACTATTTGACAATTTCTTCAAATATTGCGGTCATTCCCGGACGTAAATCTGTTACCTTACTTGTTGGACGAGCGCGAACTTCAAAAGTTTTTACATCAAATTGTCCTGTTGTTTTTGTAGCTTTCCAAGTAGCATACGAAGCTAATGCCTTGATATAATTCACTTTAACTTCTACCACTTGATCCTTTAATGCAGGAACTTTTACTTTAAATACTTTTCCCATTTTAAGGTCACCCAGTAAATCTTCGCGAACATTAAATGTGAACCAAATATCGTTTAAATCAACAATGCTCATAATTGGCGCACCAGTTCCAACAAGTTCACCACGATTAGGATAAACTTCCGTGATTTCACCATTTATTGGCGATACAAGTATTGTTTCTAGTAAATATGATTTTACTTCGTTAACTGCACCCCTGGCGCGATCTACCAGTGCAGAAGCAGCTTCTTTATCTTCAATTTCTGCCCCATTCATGGCCATATCATATTGTGATTTTGCTGCATTTGCAGTAGCTAAAGCCGCTTTATACTGAGCTTCTACTTCATCGCGTTTTTGAGCAGGAATCACCCCTTTTTCAAAAAGTCGTTGAACTCGATCAAAAGAAATTTTGGCTATGTCCAATCCTACGACTGCTTTTTGCCACATTTCGTATGCACCTAAAATCGTCTCCTTCCGAGCACCTTTATGAGCCTTTTTATTCTGAGCTGAAGCAGCATTTTCAGCAGCATTCGCTTGTTCCATTTTTGCTGCAAGCTCTGGACTTTGAATAATCACTAAAGTATCCCCAATTTTAACCTGAGCGCCTTCTTCTACCAAAAATTTGTCAATTCGGCCAGGCACTTTTCCAGAAATTCTTACTTCAGAAGCATCTGCTTCCCCTTGAATGATTATTGGCTCTGGTTTGTTTATTATCCAACCGATGATAAAAATTATCACAGCCACTACAATCAATGCAATTAACCCTGTTCTTAAATCTTTATTTTTCCTTTTAGTTTTCATTACTGTATAATATTATTTTTTTATTTTATTGATTTTCAATTACTAAACTTTACAAACTTTTTATTTTTACAAACTTTCAACTTTATAGACTTTCGACTTTACAAACTTTCGACTTTACAGACTTTCGACTTTACAAATCCCGCAAAACCAGAAATCTTTGATTTCATAGTTTTGCGAGGATGCTCGAATTATTAAAAAATCGAAGATTTTTATAATTCGGCACTTTCAACTTTATAGACTTTTGACTTTACAAACTTTCGACTTTATAGACTTTCCAAACTCTTCCCTCCGAGTACTTTTTGCATATTCGATTCTTGCATTCTAAATTCTGATTTTGCATCGATAAGTTCGTTGTACGCCTTTTGCCATAACAATTGTGCTTCTAGAACATCCGTTGTTTTTACGATACCTTCTTCGAAATTATCGTTGGTTTGTTTTAGGTTTTCCTTTGCTTGGTCGAGGGTAATTTGTGCCAGTTGAATTTTGCGTTGCGACTCGTTGTATAAGTTCACAGCTTGTTGCACTTGTAAGCTTATCATTTCTTGAGCTTCTGATAATTTAATCTCGCTAATCTTCTGACCGTGCTTTGCTGCATTCATGGTATGAATTCGATCACCCCAATGAAAAATTGGAACTCTAGCAACTAGACCAATATTCCAATCACCACCAAATTCATTTACAAATCCAGCATAAGGATTTGGATTTGCCATAGTATAATTTGCGGTTAATACAATATCAGGTAAAAACCGAGAACGAGCAATATTTGCGGTTTCATTCGTTAATTTTACAGCATTCTTAAGCATCTCAATCTCGGGACGATTAGATAAAGCTAAGTTTCTGAAATTTGTATCCAATACAAAAGTTGCTTTGCTTTCTAAATCAACATCAACGTTGATATCTGCGTCAATAGAAATTCCAACTTGTTGACATAAAGCCATTTTTGATAATTTTAATCCGTTTTGAGCTTTGTACAACATCAAATCGGCTTCACTTTGTTTAACCTTAGCTTTAAGGACTTCATTATTTGTGATAATTCCTTCAACTTTTAAATTTTCTAAGTCCGAAACAAGTTTGTCCAATAATTTTTTGTATTCCAATGCAACTTTTACCTTTTCTTGAACGGTGATAACACGCCAAAAAGCCTCATCAAGCCTATATATTACATCAGATGTTTCAAGTTTATGACTCAGAGTCGAAACTTCTTCATTAATTTTTGAAATTCGATACATGCTTTGCAATTTTCCACCAAGAAAAAGGGGTTGAATCAAACCCATGTTTAATAAATAAATATTTTTAGAACCCATTTTCAGCTGATCTTTAGGTAGATATGCATAATTATTGAACAATGGATTTCCATCTTCCATCATTACGGGTTGCCCTCCCATTGTATACAAATCTGGTTTTAATGACATTGTTGCAGGATCAAACTTGTAAATTGGTAAAAACTTATCTTCACTTAATATTTGAAATTGCTTGTTAACTCTTGTATAAGTTCCAGTAAAATCAAAACTTGGAAGGAATTGTGTAAATGCCGATTTTCTTAAATCGGTTGCTAATCCCATTTGCTCTTTTGAGGATTCTAATTTTTGATTGTGTTTTAAAGCCATCTCTCTACACTGAATTTGTGTAAACACTTGCTGAGCATCTGTCTTTACAGGCATTAGTGAAACAATCGTTAGTATTGCTATGAATGCAGTACATTTAATTAATCGCTGATTTTCTTTAAAACTGCTTTTTTTCATTGTTTTCATTGTTTTGTCACCTTACATTTTTTATTTAATATTAAATTATATGAACATTCGACCATATTAGTCTTTTGGTCGATTAAATTACAAAAAAAATCACCGAACAGAAATTCCATAAAAGAGGATATTTAACAGAGCTTCAATTTGATTATCTATCACATCTGAGCTATCTTTAGATACAAAAAATGGATATTCTAAACCCTTCATTGCAGTAACGATAGCTAATGAAGCGATTGCAGTATCAGGAATAGAAAAGAAACCACGTTGGATTCCATCATCTAATATTGATTTAATGGTATTAATTTCAGATAAATCATGATTTTTTCTTGCACTTTCAATAAATTGAAGGTGGCTTAAATACTCATTCTTAATAGCATCATACAAATTTAAAAGCTTTTCAAAACCGTTCATGCGAATATTTATATAAGCCTTTAATTTATCTTTAGGATCGTCACATTCTGCAATAGCAGCCATAATCTCTCCTCTCAACATAGAAGTTTCTTGTTCTAAAACTGCTTTAAAAACATCTTCTTTGCTATCAAAATAATAATATAAAGAACTCTTGCCCTTACGATTAGCATTAGCAATTTGATTCATCGATGTTTTTTGAAATCCATATTTGCCAAAAATATTTCTAGCAACTTGAATTATAGCATCTCGTGTTTCTTCTTTTGTTATCATTTGAATTTCGACCATTTTGTTTGAACGGTCAAAAGTACACACAATTTTATAATAGTGAATTATTTTAACATGAATATAACATATATTTTTGAAATTATCTTCTATCGTGTTAATTATCAGATGATAATATTACTGGAAATTTAATCAAGTCATCAGGTTTCCATCCTACAAAAAAATAGAACACGGATAACGCGGATTGAGCGGATTTTCGCGGATATTAATTGAATAGTTATCAGATGACTTGCAAACAAAAGACAAATTTTGTTGATTTTATCTCAACAACTGAATAGAACCTTTTAAATTATACACTTTTCCTTCTGCTCCTTTGGCGTTTATTACGATATAATATACACCCTCGGCACATTTACTTCCATTGTGCATACCATTCCAACCTTGCGTGATATCATGCCATTCAAATAATTTTGTACCCCAACGATTAAATATTTTACCCTCAAAAGAATCAATAGATTTAGATTCTAAAAGAAATAAATCGTTAAAATTATCATTATTAGGTGAAAAAACATTGGGAACTTTTATCCATGAATCAACAAGTTTAAAAGTGATTCCATCGATGTAGTACCAAGCATAATCTTCGCTTACCCATTCCCACGGTCTATTATTTGGATCTCGCCAAAATACATCACAATCATCTCTATCGTGAAAATTTCCAATAGTAAGATAACACTCCCCACCCGTAGCTATGAAAGTGCCGGAAATTTTAGTCCAGTTAACGGTATCGGTAATTATATGATGTCTTACATTTTCTATTTGGGGTGTTGCAATAATTGGCTGTGCATCGTTTCGTGATATTGGATACGTTGTAAATAATGCCCCAATTCTATCTATAGCAAACCCATTTTTCTCACCTCTACATACATAAAACTCAAGGTAATATTCTTGATTCGGTATTAAATTCGATGTTAATTTTGTTTGTACATATTCCCTATAGTTGTTATTAATAACTTGAGAATCTGCATATAAGGCTAGAATTCCAACATATCCATTACCATCATATGGATATTGATAGCCCATTAAATTGGCAGGCACACTAGGATATGATAATGGATCAGCACATGTGTTTAAGTAATCTGAAGTTCCCTCTGTTGGGGCATACCAATGTTTACAAAGCTGAATTTGCGGGTTACTGGGAGTAGTATAAGTGGTTGGGCAAGTATCATATTCTTCAAAACTACCGTTAGGCACAAGGTTTAGTTGTGCAAAACCAGTTGTTTTTGCCAATAGAAGCAAGAAAAAAAGGATAATATAAAAAAAAGGTCTATTCAATTGTTTGTTATTATTTGTACTTAATTTTATAGTATAAATTTTCACACACAAAGCTTTTTGGTATTTTCGTGGTGGATGTTTAAAAAATAATTCTCAAATATACCATAATACATTTCAAAATGCAAATAATATAAAAAACATTATTTTTAAAATCAAAAATATAAATATTCTATTTTTGTTTTTCCCGTTTAATAGTCATCAGATGACTTGCAAACAGAAAAGAATCTGCGTTTATCTGCATTCATCTGTGTAATCTGCGTTCCAAATAAAATAGAACACGGATAACGCGGATTGAGCGGATTTTCGCAGATATTAATTGAATAGTCATCAGATGACTTTTTTTAAAACAAAAATTTGCCTTTAATCAAGTCATCAGATGACTTGCAAACATGATTAAAAATTGGTTTATTTACCTCGGCTTTGCAAAACAATTAACACCGTGTGAATCAATATCTTAATATCCATTTGGAGCGACATGTTTTCGATGTACACCAAATCATATTTTAATCGTTCCACCATTTGATCAATGTTTTCGGCGTACCCATATTTAACTTGACCCCAAGAAGTGATTCCTGGTTTTACTTTTTGCATAAGTTTGTAATGAGGAGCGACTTTTACAATTTGATTTACATAGAACTGTCTTTCAGGACGAGGACCAACCAAGGACATTTCGCCAATTAGCACATTATAAAACTGTGGAAGTTCGTCCATTCTAGTTTTTCGTAGCATTTTACCAAATGGAGTGATTCTATTGTCAACTGCAGAAGAAAGCTGAGGACCATTAATTTCGGCATCCAAATACATTGATCTGAATTTAATAATATTGAATAACTTACCACGTTGACCTATTCTTACTTGTTTGTAAAACACCGGACCTTTAGAACTTCTTTTAACTCCCAATGCAATAAAAAGCATAATTGGAGATAACAAAATAAGTGCAAAAATTGAGACCACAACATCCATCATACGTTTAACGAACTTTTGCCACTCAGGCATAAAATCGGGAAAAATTTGAATAAGAGGTTCATCTAAAACGGAGGTCATTTTAACACTTCCGAGTAAAATATCTTGAATTTGAGGCATTATTTTTATCACCATGTTAGAATCTTCAATATTGGTAATAATCCCTTCAATATACTTTCGTTTTCCATTTTGAATTGCAATGACCACCTCCTCCACCGAGTTCTCAGTAACCACCTCATTAATTTTATCAACAGAGCCCAAAAACGGCAAATGATCTTTTAGCTCCTCGATTTCAATTCCATCTAACGATAAATATCCAATAAATCTATTTCCAGTTGTAGCGTATTGTTTTTTTACTGAATTTAAAACTTCAAGAGCAACGCTATCAGCAGCAATCATTAACGTATTGAACCCAATATCGCCATTTCGAATATGTTTTACGGTATTTGTAGTAATTAAAAGGCGTGGAAAATACACTCCAAAAAAGTGTAATGAAAAAAGCACAAAATAATATTCAAAATAACTTTTATAATCAACAATAACATCATCAAGAATAAGAGCAAAAAATAGGATTAGCGTCCCAATAAACGTAATCATAAAGGTTTGGGCAAGCTCTTTTAATCGAGATTTACGATATATTTTTCGGTAATAACCTGTAAGCGTATACAAAAACAACCAATAAATAGGAATGACTAAAATTCCTATAAAAAATTTTTTGTCAGAAAATACATATAAAAAAATGTTATGTAGGACATCGGGGTTAACACTTTGTTTCCGATATATAAAAAAAAGTGCCCATACAACAAGTGCAGAAAAAAAATCAAAGAAAAGATATTTTAAAACATGTACTTTCTTATTCATTTTTGGCTGTTTATGTTGCTTTATCTAACAGATTTTATTTATTATGAAGTTCTAGCATGAACCAACTTAATATTGTCTAACAAAATTTTGTCTTCAAGTGCGCCAGATCTTAGCGCTCCTTTAAAATAAACTTTATAATTTATAGCGTTTATTTGGCTACTAACAGCAACAGTTAAATTTATATAGGTTTTCTTCCAAACAGTGGTAGGATTTAGTACAATTAAATCACTCCAAACAGAAGTTGAGCCAAAATTCGCTTTAGTCCCTACCAAAATAGGTGTAGTACATTTATAATTAAACTCTAAGAACACGTATGTCCCATTTTTTGGTAATGCATAGGAATTGATGGTTTCTATCTGGCAAAAATTATGAGCAGTATCTAAACTAATTAATCCTGAATAATTACTCACTTCGGTAAGATCCTGAGTATTTACAAAGACATTTCCTGGTAAATTTGTTGCTTCGATGGTTGTATCGCTGATAAGAGCCACTTTCTGAAATGTAACTCCAGCAGATTCAAAATCCTCGTTGAAGGAAACAACCATACTTTGGTCGAAAGAAAATGTAGGTTTAATATGCAATGCGGAATCTGGAGATAGATATGATTGATATTCCACAGAGGTATAAAACGGATATGTTGCACGAGTAGCACTAATTCCATTTACTTTTATTCCGGGCAAAAAAGTCAATTTCACACTTCCGGCAGCTAAAATTGGAACATGAGCAGGCAATTCGAAACATCCAACTAACTTATCATCAGCATATACCCATACATCAGATATTTGTTGGCTAGAGGTGCCACAATCTGCATAATTTGGAACTAATGCTACAGAATCAATTATTACGTATGATGGAATTTGCTCTTCTTTATCAAAAAGTTGGCAACTGGATATACTAAAAATTATAATTAAAAGAAATCCTGAAAAACGTAATGGTAACTTCATAATTAGTAAAAAGTGTAATTGTAGCTAGAAAACGAGAATTATTGAATATTATTATTCAAATTTTAATTTCGATTCAAAATTACAACTTAAATTTAATTTTATGATATTTTTTTAATGATTTGATAAGCTACATCTAAGGCATTGCTTCCATCGTTAATAGATACCAATGGCGTTGAATCATTTATAATACTAGTATAAAAAAGCTCCAACTCCTCTTTAATTGCGTTCGTTTGAATGATTTCGGGTTGGTCAAAGGTGATTTTTTTCAACCGATTTTCTGCTGTTTTAATAATTATATCTTTAGAACCTTCGGGTTGAGCCTCCTGATCTGTGTCACAAATTTTTACAATGTCAGATTTTTTCTCTAAGAAATCAACCGAAATATATGCATCTTGTTGAAAAATTCTAATTTTTCGCATATTAGTCAGTGATATTCTACTTGCAGTTAAGTTAGCCACGGCTCCATTCTCGAATTCTATTCTCGCATTTGCAATATCTGGAGTTTGACTTACAATGGCAACTCCACTGGCATGAATTTTTTTAATGGGAGATTTTACAATACTCAAAATTACATCAATATCATGAATCATTAAATCGAGAACAACAGGAACATCAGTTCCCCTAGGATTATAAATTGCCAATCGGTGAGCTTCGATAAACATCGGATTGTTAATCGCATTTTTTACAGCTACAAAAGCGGGATTTAAGCGCTCAACATGGCCTACTTGGACTTTTACATTGGCTTCGTGAGATAACTCCACCAGTTGCCGTGCTTCTTCGGGAGTAGTAACTATAGGTTTCTCTATAAATACATGCTTCAACTTTCTAATTGCCATAGCAGCATATTGAAAATGTGCAATAGTTGGTGTTATAATATCAACAACATCAACATTTTCGAACATTTCTTCTATAGTGCTATAACTGTGGATATTAAATTCTTTTGACACAGATTCTTTAACAATTGGGTCAATGTCATAAAAGCCAACTAGCTTAAAATTAGCAATTTGAAGAATACACTTAATATGAATTTTTCCTAAATGACCAGCACCGATTACACCTATTTTCAACATCGCTTGTGTTTTTGATGATTTAATTATAATTTCGCAAAAGAATATAAAAAAAATGGTTTTACAAAATCTATAATTCACAAAAATGATAGACTCATTCAGACACAAAGGCTTACGAAAAAAACTTGTTGAAGAACTACAATCAAAAGGAGTCACAAACAAGGCTGTTTTGGAAGCAATTGGTACAATTCCTCGACATTTATTTCTGGATTCTTCATTTTTAGAATTTGCATATCAAGATAATGCCTTTCCAATTGGAGCGGGTCAAACTATTTCGCAACCATATACTGTGGCTGTGCAATCTACCTTATTAGATATATCCAAAAACGAAAAAGTCCTAGAAATTGGCACTGGATCTGGGTATCAAGCCGCAGTATTACATCTTATGGGAGCTAAAGTATTTAGCATTGAACGCCAACGTGAACTTTTTGTAAAAACAAAATCCCTACTAACCTCCCTTGATTATAGAATTAAACTCTTTTTTGGCGATGGATATCAAGGTCTTCCCTCTTTTGCACCTTTTGATAAAATAATAATTACCTGTGGCGCTCCCTTCGTTCCAGAAAAACTGTTGGAACAACTTAAGCCAAATGGCATCCTTGTAATTCCTCTCGGTGAAGATATCCAAACGATGACCACCATTACCAAAAAATCAGATACTGAATTTATTCGTCAAGAACATGGTCAATTCAGATTTGTACCGATGCTAGAGAATAAATCGGATAAAAAATAATATTCAAAACTTTCCAATCGTAAATTATATAGAACACGGATAACTCAGATTGAGCGGATTATCGCGGATAAAATATTAATCAGATAACTTTCAGATATGCTTTAAGCCCTAATTTGATTTTGGCATAAAAACAGTTTTGCTTCGCTACAATTTTTTCGCCAAAATCAGTCTTTTTCTTCAGGTTAACCCCGTGCTTCACTTCGACTGTGCTCAGTGACCAGCACGGGGTTAAAATATTTGGCATAGTTCGGCAAGCTCACTACATCGCTTTCAGCGCCATAAATATTATCCATAGAACAAAAAAACGGTTAATCCATTATTTCAACAAGTCATCAGATGACTTGCAAACAGAAAAAAATCTGCGACTATCTGCATTCATCAGCGTAATCTGCGTTCCATTCAAAATCTTTTTTATTTGATTGAACAATTCATAAATCATTGCTGTTATTGAAATATATTCGTTGCGTATGCAACATAATAATATCGATGATGCAATTTGACAAAACATTAGGAAAGCATATTACTTCTTTAAGTTATTTACTTTCGAAGCAATTAAATAAATTACTCTCTGAACGAAATTCCGGGATTACATCAGATCAATTTCGGTTACTGTCAAATCTTTGGAGAAAGGATGGAATTACACAACAAAAACTAGCCATTTATATTGGTAGAGACAGAGCGAGTGTTACTAGAATGATAACCATTTTAGAAGATATTGGCATTGTTACTCGCATAGCAAACAACACCGATAAAAGAGTTAATTTAATCTATCTTACCAAAAAGGGCCGGGAGTTAGAACCTATTGCTTGGCAATGTGTTCAAGAGTCTTTAAGCTTAGTCACAAAAGGTTTTAATACCGAAGAAATAGCCCTTTTTGAGCAGCTTCTAATCCGAGCATCAGACAATTTAAAACCTGTTGTATGCTCAACAATTAAATCAAAATTATCAAAATAACCAATCACTTAAATTAAAATGAAATATTTAAATCAAATCACAGCTACCATTTTTAGTTTGCCATTTTTAATCTTTGGTGCAAACTATTTTTTCAACTTTATTCCAATGCCAGCACCTGCACCAGACAGTCAAGTGGCTGCTTTTATGGGGGTTTTGTATGCTACAAAATATATGTTGGTGGTAAAAATCCTCGAAATCACTTTATCCACAATGATTCTTGTAAACATAAAGCGAGCTTTAGCGTTGGTATTAATAACTCCGATTGTGGTTAATATTCTACTTTTTGAGCTATTCATTGCACAACAACCTGGAATTGGAGTAATTTTGATTTTAATAAACCTATTCTTACTTTACCGTTATAAAGATAACTATTTACCTATTTTAAAATAATATACTAATTTGCTAACAGCTAATCTTTAAAGACTTACAACATGAATTCAAATCATATTATTTATAAATCGAACAGTCGTGGACATGCTAATTTAGGTTGGCTTGACACCTATCACACGTTTAGTTTTTCTAATTATTATAATCCCGAAAGAGTTCAGTTTGGTGCACTCCGCGTTCTAAATGATGATACAATAGAAGGTGGAACTGGATTTGATTTGCATCCACACGAAAACATGGAAATTATTACAATTCCATTAAAAGGAGCCTTAGAACATAAGGATAGCATGGGAAATGTTGGTGTGATAAACCGAGGTGATATTCAGGTAATGAGTGCAGGAACAGGAATTTATCATAGTGAATATAATTTCAACAAGAAAGATAAAGGTAAATTTCTTCAAATATGGATATTACCCGATAAGCAAAATGTAACTCCTCGATACGGCCAAATCACTCTAAATGAAGCAGATTCGCTAAACAGATTACAGCAAATTGTATCCCCAAACCCGAATGATGAAGGACTTTGGATACATCAACAAGCATGGCTATATATAGGGAATTTTGACCAATCAACAGAATTGATATATAACCTTAGAAACAATGGGAATGGCGTGTTCTTCTTTATTATTAAAGGAACAGTTAGAATAAATGGTGAAACTTTAGAAACCCGAGATTCTATTGGAATTATTGATGCTGATACAATATCAATTACCGCTAGTAGCGATTCAGAAGTCTTGGTTATAGAAGTACCGATGAATAAATAAATTAAAATAAATTTAAAACAAAAAAATAAAAAAATGAATACACTGATAATTTATGCACATCCAAATCCTGCAAGTTTTTCGAGTGCAATTAAAGAAACTATAGTAAAATCTTTTAAAGCTAAAGGAAGCGAAGTCACTGTTCGTGATTTATATGCCACTAACTTTAACCCAATTCTTTCGGGTAGTGATTTGCAACAAATTCACAGCGGATCTACCCCTGCTGACATAAAAGTGGAACAAGCGTTAATTACTAAAGCGGATAATTTAGTATTTATTTATCCAATTTGGTGGACTGGATTACCAGCTATGGTTAAGGGATATATCGACAGAGTTTTTAGCTATGGGTTTTCGTACATTGCTACAGAAAACGGCATTGAAGGACAATTAAAAGGGAAAAAAGTTATAATTGCTACGCCTCACGGAACCCCTCGTGCATATTACGAACCCACTGGAATGTGGAATTCATTAATGCAAACTCAAGATAAAGGAATTTTTGAATTTTGCGGAATTGAGGTTTCTAAACATTTCTTCTTCCCAATGATGGGCACAGAACAAATTGATAGAGAAGGTTATTTAAAAGAAGTTGAAACTTTTGTTGAAAAATTCTAATTATACCTATAAGCGGAAATACCATTTTAATATTAAAGAAAGCCCTTGATTTATGTCAAGGGCTTTTTTAGTATATAGTTGTAATGATGAAAATCAATTCATCATTTGTTAGAATATATAGTTTAGTAAAAGTGAAGGCAATAAAACTGCATTTTACATTCCTATTTATTCCGGACCGTGAATTGAGAAAGTTTTATCTGTATAAAAGATGACAATTCTCTCAATTTCTTTTTTCTTTTGAGTAGGAACAACATCAGCTTCAGGTTGAATTATTTTCGGGTTATTAGCAGGTTGTGAAGAAATATTTGATTCTAAAGAGGCCAAATTTGGTGTTTTTGTATCGTAATTATCTGATTTTATGGCAGTTCTGAGATATGGAGCTGGATCTTCAGAACGGACCATATTTTCATAATTTTCACTAATAATTGTCTCTGGTTTAACACTATCTTCCTCACCTTTAGCTGGTTGTACTCCAAATTCGCCAAATAAATCGAGGGTAGCCGAGTCTGAAAAGCCTTTAGATTCTTTCTTTTGGGTAATATCATCTTCCAAAACTGGTGTTTTGATATTATCAACTTTCTGGTCGTACATATTTCCAGTTCCAAACATTAACCAGTCGGTATTAATCTTTGGAAAGGTTTTTAATATTTTATTGACAAAGTCCAAACTTGGATTATTTCGTCCGGATAAAATATGAGACATACTCGAGCGCTGCACTTCAACAATATCTGCAAATTGTGAAGCTGTAAGATTTTCCTCTTTTAAAATTTTCAAAATTCTATTAACCATAATTCACATTTATATATTAATAATGTTTATTCAGGTTACAAAAGTATAACTAATATATTACAAAAGCAAATTTTGTTAAATTTACATTCGTAATCATTGTATAAATAGAGTAACCATTAAATTATATATTTATGTATGGTTATGTAATATATTGATATTATGATTATTATATATTATTTATATTTAATATAGATATGAACAATATAATGAATATATCTTTGAATTATCACATAACATAATACATGTAAATAACTGATTATGATTAATATATATTGTATTTATGTCTTATTCCAAGTGTTTTGAAAGTATTTATGGGTTTACAATTGTATTTCGATGTTTACAATTGTGAAAGTGCGCATTTTCTAGGGAATTTACCTTTGTAATTACCTAAAATTGTACCGATGTAAACTGTTGTTACATTTGTAATTCACTTATGTAAATGATAAATACAGTAAAAAATCACCTAAAAATGATAACTCAACGAGAATTGAATATTTGAAAATTGTGTGGGTAAATACTCAAATATCAATTTTAAAATGATTTATTATAGGACACCTACCCTACTTTAGCCTTAGCATAATTGACCTTTCAGTAATTATTTAAACATATAAATTAAGGAATGAATATTACGATAAAGTACTGAAAAGCAAAAAAGCACTTTCAATTGAATGAAAATGCTCTTTTTATATCAAAATAATAAATCTAAAAACTCAAGGACTTTATAGACTTTCGACTTTACGGACTTTATAGACTTTACGGACTTTACGGACTTTCGACTTTATAAACTTTCGCCTTTATAGACTACTACTTCCCTCTACCACCTCTATAACCACTTTGAGATCCGGATCTACTTCTATTTCTGTCGCCACCACCAGAGTTGCTACGTTCGCCACCTCTATCGTTAGAAAAACGGTTTCCACCATCGCTTCCACTAGAATTAGAACGGTAGCCACCGCCACCTCTACGATCGCTTCCACCACTAGGTCGGTTTCCACCGCCGCCGCCGCTATAACCGCCGCCGCTACTTCTACGTTCGCCGCTACCGCTGTAACCACCGCTACCTCTGCGTTCGCCACCACCTCTAGAGAATCCACCGCCACCGCCTTCACGACGTCGATTTCCACCATCTCCACCTCTGCTGCCACCACCTCGTGAATTGTTATCACGATCCATTTCGTCCACTCTAAGTTTACGACCTTCGAAGTTAATATTAGCAAAAGCTTTTTTAACTGCTTCAACAGCATCCGATTTAATAGTAAATATTGAGAACTTGTCTCGCATATCTACATCTTTAAACTCAATTTCAGTTCTAGCAATATCTTTAATATAATCTTTCAACATTCCTTTGTCCAAATCATCAACTCTGCCAATGTTAATAAACAGGCGAGTGTATCCATCTGAATCTCCACTAAACCCTCTATCCATGCTGACATTTAGATCAGGAGCGTTTTTGTATTGATCGTAAAAATGGTTGAATTGAACAGAAAGGAAGCGTTTAATAATCTCGTCTTTTTCAATATTTTCGAGTTTATCTTCAAACGCAGAAATATAGGTACTAATTTGTTTATCGTTTACCTCTGTATCGAGCATTTCATCAATGGTGTGCATCAATCGTTGTTCGCAAATTTGATTGCCACTTGGCACCTCTTTTTGAGTAAATTCACGACCTGTACTTTTTTCTAAAGATTTAATTTTAAATTTCTCTTTGATATTGATAAAAGTAACAGACAAGCCATTGTTATTGGCACGTCCAGTACGACCACTTCTGTGAATATACACATCTTGATCATCAGGAAGATTATAATTGATTACATGTGTAAGTTCGCTTACATCTAAGCCACGAGCAGCAACATCAGTAGCCACTAATATCCGAATTCCTTTAGAACGAAATCTAGACATTGCATAATCACGTTGTGCTTGTGATAAATCACCATGAAGCGTATCGGCACTGTAACCTTCTTGCATTAAGTTGGTTGCAACCATTTGACATTCAGTACGTGTACGACAAAAAACTAATGCATACAAGCCTGGATAAAAATCGATTACCCGACGAAGCGCTAAATAGCGGTCTCTTTCGTGAATAATCATATATTGGTGATCTACATTGGTAGTACCACTATTTTTCTTTCCAACTGAAATTTCAATAGGATCGGTTAGGAATTTTTTCGAGATACGTGCCACTTCCGCAGGCATTGTAGCTGAAAACAAAAGTGTTTGACGTTTTTCGGGAGCAAATTCTAAAATTGCTTCTAAATCATCACGAAAACCCATATTAAGCATTTCATCAGCTTCATCAAGGATTAGCGTTTTAATTTGTGAAATGTCGGCACGCTTGCGTTTTAACAAATCGAAAATTCGCCCTGGAGTAGAAACGATAATATGACTACCTCTTTTGAGTTGTTTGATTTGATTCTCAATACTAGCTCCTCCATAGACAGCAACAACTGCAATATCGTCGATATATTTTGAATATCTTTCTAAATCTTTGCATATTTGCATGCATAATTCACGCGTTGGAGAAATAATTAGAACTTGAGTTGCTCTGTTTTTAATATCTATTTGTTGTAATGCTGGTAATCCAAAAGCGGCAGTTTTGCCTGTACCAGTTTGAGCCAATCCTACAATATCGCTTTCTTGGGAGAGTAGAACGGGGATAACTTTTTCCTGAATTGGGGTTGGAGTTTCAAAGCCTAATTCTTCAATGGCTTTCAGGATGTTGGGGGCTAACCCCAATGATTTAAAATCTATCATGAACGTTATTAATAATAATTGAGTACAAAGGTACGTTTTTTTAAGTTAATTTATGTATCTTTGAGTGCAAATTTATTATTCTGTGAGTAAAATTGATGATATATTACTAAAATACTGGGGGTATAATAAATTTAGACCTCTCCAAGAAGAAATAATTACATCTGTACTTGCTGGTAACGACACATTAGCGCTATTGCCTACGGGTGGCGGAAAATCAATCTGTTTTCAAGTTCCCGCGATGGCTATTGAAGGTCGTTGTCTTGTGATTTCGCCATTGATTGCTTTAATGAAAGATCAAGTAGAAAATTTGAATAAGCGAGGAATCAAAGCCGCTGCTTTATATACTGGAATGCACCCACTCGAAATTGAACGCACAATTAGCACAGCAGTTTTTGGTGATTTGAAGTTTTTATATGTATCACCCGAACGACTCCAAACGGATTTAATGAAAGCGAATATCTCGCAAATGAATATTACGTTGATTGCAGTGGACGAAGCACATTGTATTTCTCAATGGGGTTACGATTTCCGCCCTCCATATTTGCGCATTGCCGAAATTCGAGATTTTTTACCTAAAGCACCAATAATTGCTCTTACGGCCACCGCAACACCAAAAGTAGTATTAGATATTCAAGAAAAGCTGCTTTTTAAAAGACAAAATCTATTTCAAAAAAGTTTCGAACGATCAAATCTTATCTATTTTGTAATTAAGGAGGAAGATAAACTAAATCGTCTTTTACGAATTGCTCAAAAGATGAATGGAACTGCTGTTGTATATGTTAGAAATCGTAGAAAAACTCAAGATATAGCTGCTTTTTTGGTGCATCATGGAATTTCAGCCGATTTCTATCATGCAGGTATGACCCCCGCAGATCGTGACCGAAAACAATCAGAATGGATTAATGGAAAAATGCGGATAATGGTCGCCACCAACGCTTTTGGAATGGGAATAGATAAAGCTGATGTCCGTTTTGTGGTTCATCTTGATATTCCAGATAATGTGGAAGCATATTTTCAGGAAGCTGGCAGAGGTGGTCGTGATGAAAAAGAAGCCTGGGCAATTTTACTATATGAAAATGCAGATATAATTGATTTAAAACACAATTTTGATCAATCATTTCCAGATATTGATACCATTCGAAATGTGTATCATGCGTTGGGTAATTATTACCAAATACCTGTCGGAGCGGGTAAAAACACTCAACAATCGTTTGACCTTGCTGCTTTTTGTTCAAATTACAATCTTAATCCCATCATTACCTTAAATTCAATTAAATTTTTAGCACGGCAAGGAATATTGTTTTTATCTGAAGATATAAATAAACCATCTCGAATTTTTATTCCTTGCTCAAACGAAGATTTTTATGCTTTTCAAATATCCCATAAAAGCTATGATTCATTTTTAAAATTAATGCTTCGCTCCTATGGTGGCCTTTTTAACGATTTTACTCGCATTAGTGAATCCGATATTGCCAAAAGATTAAACACCGACGAATCAACCGTAATTTCGATGTTTAATAAATTAGAACAGTTAAATATTCTGATTTACGATCCTCAAACAACTAAGCCAAAAATCATTTTTTTGGAGGAACGAATTGATGCCAAAAATCTTCAACTTGATCCAGAGAATTATCAGTTTTTGAAAGATAATGCACAGTTACGACTTAATGCTATTCTTGGATATATCGACAAAACCACCAAATGTAGAAGCAGACAACTACTCAATTATTTTGGAGAATCTACGACAAAACGATGCGGAAAATGTGATGTTTGCCTTCAACGAAATAAGCTAGATTTAAGCGAATATGAATTTGACGAAATTGAAAAAGTGATTAAACCTGTTTTAAAAGAAAAATCACTTTCTTTGGAAGAACTTATTGATGAGATTGACCATTTGAATGACCAAAAAATAATTAAAGTGATAAATTGGCTGATTGATAATAATAAAATTGATGTAACCGACAACCAGAAATTGTATTGGAAAAAGTAAATATATGCTGAATAACAAAAAGATAGTGGTAGTGATGCCAGCCTATAACGCCGAAAAAACGCTGATTGACACGTGGAATGAAATTCCGTTTGATATCGTGGATGAAGTTATACTGGTAGACGATTGTAGTAACGACAATACTGTTGAAGTTGCAAAACGACTAGGCGTTCACCACATTATTAGGCATGATTATAACAAAGGTTATGGCGGAAATCAAAAGACATGTTATCAAAAAGCACTTGAACTTAAAGCTGATATTATTGTAATGCTTCATCCTGATTATCAATACACTCCAAAATTAATTCCATCTATGGCACATCTGCTATCATCTGGTTTATTTGAAGTTGTGATGGGTTCACGAATTTTGGGCAAAGGAGCCTTAAGTGGAGGAATGCCTTTATATAAATACATTTCCAATCGTTTTTTAACATTCACACAAAATATGCTAATCGGTCAAAAACTATCGGAATATCATACCGGATATCGCGCTTACACTGCTGATGTACTGAGAAATATCAATTTTATGGACAACGATGATGACTTTATTTTCGACAATCAAGTTCTTTCGCAAATCTTTATGAAAGGATATCAAATTGCTGAAGTCACTTGTCCTACAAAGTACTTTACCGAAGCATCTTCGATTAATTTAACTCGAAGTACAAAATATGGTTTTGGAGTTTTGAAAGTATCAATAAGACATTGGTTACATGCACATAAGATTGTGAAATGGCGAATTTATGTTTAAATATAAAGTTGCATTCTTAATTATTTATCAACTTTTTCCATAAATTATATCATTGTTGAAATATTAAAAAAACACTTTGTTATTATTATATCACGAATAATGTTTGAAAAAATAAACCGCTCCAAAATTAGTTGAAACGGTTTATAAAAATTAACTATAAAAATGAGATATTTATCTTGTTAAATACCAGCCTTACACCATACATTGCCAGTACTATTGTAGACTAATATTACAAGAGCACCCAAATCAGCAAAAGTATACATACCAGAATATGGTGTAGACATTATTAGTAAACTAGCTCCATTTGTAATAACTGTTCCACTACTATTACTTGAACTTATCATCAACAACTGTCCATTTGTTGGAGAAGCTGGTAAGGTAACATCATACGCACCGTTCACTATTACCATTTCATCAGCTGCAGTTAATGTTACAGATGAATTCACAATTCTAGTTGGGCGACTAAATGTGGGGGCGTTTTGCCAGGTTGCATTCCCTGCACCATCCGTTGTTAACACTTGTCCGCTGGTTCCACTACTTCCTGATGGCTTAATATTTACTGTTCCATTAGATACAGTTAATCCATTATTAGCTGCCAACGAAGTGAAGGCACCTGAAGATCGTGTTGTAAACCCAATAGTTCCTGGAGACGCCCAGTTGATACGATTATTATCAAATATTCCCGAAGATATTTTTGAGGCTGGCAAAATGTCCACGTAGGAAGAATTGATGGCAGTACCTTGCCATGTTCCTGATGTAATGGCTCCCAGTGTGTTGATATTGGCTGATCCAGCCCAAGTTGACAAAGCAGTATTTTCAACGTTACCCAAACCTACAGTTGTTTTAGTAATCAAACTCCATGATGGAATTGAACCATTAGTTGTAAGAAACTTACCACTGTTTCCGCCTTGATCAGCATCTAAATAATTTGGAGTCCAATTTTCCCATTTAGCGGAAACAGAGTTATATCTCAACAATTGTCCATTACTAGGAGTTATTACATTATATTTACTAGCATATACTGGATCTGTTTCAGTATAATTAGTTAAATAACCAGCAGTGGAATGGTTTCCCCAACCGTATGCTGTGTTCCAATTATTTGAATTACCACCTGTGGCATTAATTACACCAACAACATCTAACCTGACAGATGGCGTAGTTGTTCCCATTCCAACATATCCATTTGAGGTGATAGACATTACCGAATTACTTAAATCTGCTGAAACATAATCATGTGATGTTCTGCTTAAAAAATGCATTGTGCTTAGCCCCCATGCTTCACGTCGTTCAACAACAATCCCCATTTTTGCAATTGCTGCATCGTCGGGAGCAAAAAGAATACCCACGCCGTTGCCTATGCCAAGCGTAAGGTTCGTAAGTTTTAAATTAATCTGAGATCCAGATGATGAAGGGACACTTACCTCTAAAGGAAAAGTACTATTAATTGTGCCGATGCTTACTTTGCCCGTGTTATAATAAATACCACTTCCAGATGTTGTCCATTGACTGTTTTGAATGGTTGGTTTATTTTTAATATAATCGTCGGCAGTACTTGTTGCTTGATTCCAGTCAGCTTGAACATTTACTTCTGCTCCTGTGGCTATACCATTTAATTTAGTTTTATCAGTACTGCTCATAAAACCACTTGCAACAGTTGTGGCATCAACGGGTCTATTTGTTAAATCTGTGTAACTACCGCTAAATAAAGTCGGTAAATTTGAAAGAGAATTGTAATTACCGTTAAACGCATCAGTGATACCATAACCTAATATGGTGGTTGGTTTATTTGTTATGTTGCCAAAATGCAATTGCGAACTACCACTAGTTTGCATATTAGTTTTAGTGTAATAGTTTGCTGAAGCTGTAGTCCATGCTGGGTCGGTTTCTGTATAACTAGTCAAGTAATTTGGTGTAAATTTAACGAATTTTGTTCCATTAAATTTCAATAAATCACCAGTTGATGAACCTGTTACATCAAATTTGGCTAAAAATACTGGATCTGTTTCGGTATAACTAGTTAAATAACCAGCAGTGGAATGGTTTCCCCAACCGTATGCTGTGTTCCAATTATTTGAATTACCACCTGTGGCATTAATTACACCAACAACATCTAACCTGACAGATGGCGTAGTTGTTCCCATTCCAACATATCCATTTGAGGTGATAGACATTACCGAATTACTTAAATCTGCTGAAACATAATCATGTGATGTTCTGCTTAAAAAATGCATTGTGCTTAGCCCCCATGCTTCACGTCGTTCAACAACAATCCCCATTTTTGCAATTGCTGCATCGTCGGGAGCAAAAAGAATACCCACGCCGTTGCCTATGCCAAGCGTAAGGTTCGTAAGTTTTAAATTAATCTGAGATCCAGATGATGAAGGGACACTTACCTCTAAAGGAAAAGTACTATTAATTGTGCCGATGCTTACTTTGCCCGTGTTATAATAAATACCACTTCCAGATGTTGTCCATTGACTGTTTTGAATGGTTGGTTTATTTTTAATATAATCGTCGGCAGTACTTGTTGCTTGATTCCAGTCAGCTTGAACATTTACTTCTGCTCCTGTGGCTATACCATTTAATTTAGTTTTATCAGTACTGCTCATAAAACCACTTGCAACAGTTGTGGCATCAACGGGTCTATTTGTTAAATCTGTGTAACTACCGCTAAACAAAGTCGGTAAATTTGAAAGAAAATTGTAATTACCGGTAAACGCATCAGTAATACCATAACCTAATATTGTGGTTGGTTTATTTAATATTTGAGCTGTGCCACTTACAGCATTCCAGTCTGCATTTATCACACCCCCTTGGGCACCAGTTGAACCTGTATTTCCTTGAACTCCCTGTGAGCCAGTTGCTCCCATTGCACCTGTATTTCCAGGTATTCCTTGTATACCTTGAGCGCCAGTTGGTCCTACAGCTCCAATTGAACCTGTATTTCCTTGAATTCCTTGGCTTCCTGTGGCACCAACAGCACCAGTAACTCCTGGAATCCCCTGCGCACCAGTATTTCCAATTAATCCTTGTATACCTTGGGAGCCAGTTGGTCCTACAGCTCCGATTGAACCTGTATTTCCTGGAATTCCTTGGCTTCCTGTGGCACCAACAGCGCCAGTAACTCCCGGAATCCCCTGCGCACCAGTATTTCCAATTAATCCTTGTAAACCTTGCTCACCTGTTGAACCTTGGACACCCGTTGGTCCCATTGCTCCAATCGCACCTGTTTCGCCTTGAGCACCAGTGGCACCTGGTATTCCTTGAATCCCTTGTGCGCCAGCATTTCCTTGTGGTCCTATTGCACCTGTAGCACCTTGAGGTCCGGGAATACTACTTCCTGATGTTTTGGCATATAATGCATAAGGTACACTTAACAATTGACTACTTCCAGTAATGGTATAAGTAGTTAATGGCGGTGTAACTGCTGTTTTTGTTTCAATAAAATATTGACCATTTGCCCAGTTTATGGTGTCGAAACCAACACCACCTCCAATTTCAATGGTTACCAACCCATTGCCATTGGTTGTTGGTGTTTTTACTTCAGTATAAACAACGGTTCCAGTGGCAGAACCTTGCAAAATGGATATTTGCATTCCAATTTGAGTATTGGTAACCAATTGGTTACTACTGTTGCGGATGACCGCCTGATAACTCAACTTTTGAGGACTTTGTGCCCAAATGGTTGAGCAAATCAACATCATAACAACCATAGGAACAAGTTTGCGAATGAGTTGATTTATAAACTTGTACTTTTTTAGTTTCATAATACTTTGTTTTAGTTATTATTTCTTTTAATTTAAATTTTGCTTTTTTCAAATCTTCATTAGTACATTGCTTCTTTGTGTCATGCTCAGGCTATAAAGCATCTCTTTATCTTTTTCATTGCTTTGTCAGTGCAGATTCCTCTTTTAATCTCGGAATGACAAAGCATTTGTTGGCTATCTTTATATATTCTCTATAGAAATTTTCAATATTTTTTGCCCCAACCCTATTGGGAGAAATATTGAAAATTCAAATACTTTTAAAATTGCGATCTTCATTTTCAAAACTTGTCCAGCTTTAGCGGGTTCAATTAATTGTATTTTGCTATCTTAATTTTCAAATCAATTCATTTTCAAATTTTCAAATTAATTAATTGTATTTTGCTATCTTCATTTTCAAATTGATTCATCTTCAAATTATCAAATCGATTCATCTTCAAATCATAAAATCAATTAGTTTTTAACGATTTTAAAAGTTTTTATCTCCCTGTTGCTTTCAATTACCTTCAGAAAATAAGTTGCTGGGACAAGATTGCTCGTTACAATGCTTGTTTCTTTGCTCTCAATTTTTTTTGATTCTAAAAGTCTACCTTGAATATCGAAAAGCTGATAACTTAGATTTTCAACGTTGTAGTTTTCTACTTTTAAATTTAAGAACTCTTTAGTGGGATTTGGATATACAGAAACCATAAGATTTATTTCTTTAGCTTCCTCAAGTCCAATTACGATTGAAATCTCATACGGTTGTTGGACTCCTTGTGCTACAGAACCAGTTGTACCCACATTTGTAGTATAAACCACTTGTCCAACCGAATAGCTCACAGAGCCTCCGCTCCCTGTAACATTACCCCCTGAAGCAGGAGTAGCATTTTGACCTGATGCAGTTGATAGGGATAAAGCAATAACTAAAAGTGTTGCCACTCCAATTATTTTTGCCTTACGTCTTTTTTCTTTTTTTTGTTTCATTTGTCCCCCTTTTTTAATTTATTTTTAAAATCTTATAGAAATAAAATTATTGACAAAAAACAACACCATCGTAGTTCCCAAATTTAATAATAAATTTCCAAATACTGAAATTTATTTTAAAAATATAATTTAGTTCAATTAATAACGTAAAATTACTTAGAGTAAAAACTGGCTACATCTTGCCTCTAAAGCTAGTTTGCATCAAACTTATAAAGATAAAATTTAATGTTTAAAATTAAAAAACCCAAATTTTAGTATGAAATCATGGGGTAATTGACATTTTTAATGTGAAAAACTCGCTAGTTTTTACTAAAATGAAACAGTTCATCCTCATCAGAATAAATAATCTGATATTAGTGACAAATTGAAAAACCCAACTAATTAACATATTATTTGGACTTATATTTTCATATTGATTATCAAGATAATACAGATCCTTAATATTATAAAAAAAAGCTGACAAGGATTTTACTCCCTGTCAGTTTTAATTTATTAATTACAGCTATACTTTAATATACTCTGTAAAGATAAGCCGTAGTTGCAGTAATAAACACAATATTAAATAAACCTACGGTATTTTTAGCAATAGTTAGCGAGTTTCCACCAGTAATTACTGCTATTGGTGCAGTAATACCTGTATTTATTGCTAATGTTACCGAAGCCGTACCTACACTATTATCAATTCTGAAAGATAGTGATGTGCCTTGTGTTACTGCGGCAGTTCCATTAATTGCAGTAATTAAATTTGCCATTGTAGGCAATGTGAGTGTGGCAGCAGCACCCGTATGGGCAATATATCCAGAAACTATACTGGCTCCAGTAACCGTACCTGTAGCGGTATATGTAACGATGGTTGGATTGTAGGTAATATTGTTCCCCGACGAGTAAACACCAACTACAGCATTATTACCCAACACCATTTGGTTACTAACGGTTGCATTAGCATTAGCTCCTATTACTGTTGTATTGGTTAAGTTTATAGAAGCAACATCTGCATTAAAACCTAATGCAGTATTGTTAGAACCATCTATATTAGTGTATAAAGCAGAATCGCCAATTGCTGTATTATTATTACTTAAGGTATTATGTAGTGCCATGTTTCCAGTGCTAGTATTATGGCTTCCTGTTAAGTTGTAATATAGGGATTGGTATCCGTTGATGGTATTACTATAACCTGTTGTATTGGAATATAGAGCATTGGAACCCGTTGCAGTATTCTGGTAACCTGTTGTGTTGTCTCTTAGAGATGAGGTTCCACTGGCAGTATTGTCAGAACCTGTTGTGTTGAACGCAAGAGAATAAAATCCGTTTGCAGAATTAGAGTTACCTGTTGTGTTGGAAACTAGAGATGAGTGTCCATTGGCAGTGTTGTTGTATCCTGTTGTGTTGGAAGTTAGAGTAAAGGATCCGTTCGCAGTATTAGAACTCCCTGTTGTGTTGGAATGTAGAGAATTGAATCCATTGGCGGTATTCGCTAACCCTGTTGTATTGGAATATAGAGAACTGGAACCCGTTGCAGTATTCCAGTAACCTGTGGTGTTGTATAATAGAGAATTTGTTCCAGTTGCAGTATTAGAATTCCCAGTTGTGTTGGATGATAGAGAAGAGTTTCCATTTGCTGTATTGTTGTTCCCTGTTGTGTTTGAATATAGAGAATAGCTTCCATTGGCGGTATTGGAGTATCCTGTAGTGTTGTAAAATAGGGAAAAGGCACCGTTGGAGGTATTGGAAGACCCTGTTGTGTTGGAAAATTGGGAATTGGATCCGTTGGCAGTATTATAATTTCCCGTTTTGTTGGAATATAGAGAACCGTTTCCGTTGGCGGTATTGAAAGACCCTGTTGTGTTCAATAATAGGGAGCTAGATCCGTTGGCGGTATTATTACTCCCTGTTGTATTTAGGTAAAGAGAATTGTACCCGTTGGCGGTATTGTTGGCTCCTGTTGTATTGCTATAAAGTGCCCCAAAACCAAAACCTGCGTTAGCAGTTGCTGTATTAACCAAACCCGCTTGATAACCCAAAAATGTGGAACCTGTGGAAGAAATTTCACCTGCTTTTTCATTATTTACTCTAAAGTTTATCGCTACATTATCGATGTTACCAATAAAATTAGTGCTTGCACTTGTGCCTGTATTACCAGTTAAACCCCAACCAGAAGAATTGCTTGCAGTACTTCTCATAATCTTACCCGTTGAATCAACCACTAAATTTGGCAAAGCACTGGTTGTTCCTTTATAAGCTCCCTTAACTACAAAAGAGGTTATATTGGTATCACCCAATACAATTTGGTTACTCACTGTAGCCTTAGCATAGGCACCAATTACTGTTACATTGGCTAAACTTCCAGTTGTTACATCGGCATAATAACCTATTGCAGTATTATTATAACCATTTATGTTGGAAGTTAGAGAATTGTATCCGTTGGCAGTATTGTAGTGCCCTATTGTATTGTTATCCATAGAACCACTTCCTATTGCAGTATTGTATGTACCTGATGTGTTTCTACGTAGAGAAGATATTCCAGTGGCTGTATTCCAATAACCCGTTGTATTATATTGTAGAGCATAGTTTCCTATGGCTATATTGTCAAACCCTGTTGTATTGGAAGCTAGAGAATAGGTTCCATTTGCGAGATTATCAGAACCTAAAGTGTTTGAATATAACGAGTGTTCCCCAATGGCTATATTGCTGTTACCCGTTGTGTTGGAAGATAAAGAAGAGAATCCAATGGCAATATTATAAGATCCTGTTGTATTTGAATATAGAGAAGAAGCTCCATTGGCGGTATTGTAATTACCTGTCGTGTTTGAATATAGTGATCTGGATCCTGTTGCAGTATTTTGCCAACCTGTTTTATTTGAAGATAATGATTTATAACCAATAGCAGTATTATTGTCTCCAGTTGTATTGCTATCGAGTGCCAAATAACCAACCCCTGTACTGGTTGCATCTGTGTTAACATTTCCTGCTTTATATCCTAAAAAAGTAGAACCTGTGGAGGTAATTGTACCTGATTTTTCGTTATTAACTCTAAAGTTTACAGCTACATTATCTGTAGTCCCAATAAAATTAGTACTTGCACTAGTGCCTGTATTACCAGTTAAACCCCAACCAGAAGAATTGTTTGCAGTACTTCTCATAATCTTACCAGTTGAATCAACCACTAAATTTGGTAAAGCACTGCTTGTTCCTTTATAAGCTCCTTTTACTACAAACGAGGTTATATTGGTATCACCGATAATAACCTGATTATCACTTGTACATTGCGAATTAATTATCCCATAACCCAGCATCGTAACATTGGTTCGTGCAACTGTTAGATTTGATTTGGCTCCAATAAAAGTACAATTATTAAAACTGATTCCAGAAGCACCATAACCTGCGTTAAAACCTAAAGCAGTATTATTGTCGCCTGTTGCAGTAAAATACAAAGAATTACTACCTGCAGCAGTATTATTATTTCCACTTGTATTACGATTAATTGAATTTACACCCAAACCAGTATTAAAACTTCCTAAATTGTTTGACGGAAGTGCCCATGCACCCAAAGCAACATTTTTTCCTCCTGAAGAGTTCCCGAAAAGCGAGTTGTAACCAATTGCAGTATTCCAAACACCTGTATTCCAATATAAAGCATACACTCCCCAAGATGTATTTTGATTAGCAGAAGTGAGCAAACCAGCTGGATTATTATTACGCTTAATAACAACATCTTTATCATCCGTTGTGCCTATAAAATTAGTGCCAGCAACAGTCCCTGAATTGCCAGTTAAACCCCATGCATTTAAACTGCCGTCTGCACCAGTTGCGCCCGTAGAACCAGCAGCACCAGTTGAACCTACAGCTCCTGTAGCACCAGTTGCTCCTTGAGCTCCTTGAGCACCAGTTGCTCCGATATTTCCTTGAAGTCCTTGCGAACCAGTTGGTCCCATGGCGCCAACTGAACCTGTAGCTCCAACCAAACCTTGTGCGCCTGTTGGTCCTACAGAGCCAATTGCACCTGTGTTTCCTTGAATGCCTTGTGAACCTGTTGCGCCTGTTGCGCCGACCAAACCGGTAGCTCCAATTGCACCTGTGTTTCCTTGAATACCTTGAGCACCAGTTGCTCCGATATTTCCTTGAAGTCCTTGCGAACCAGTTGGTC
>JBAXTE010000028.1:0-53595 GCA_037130365.1 Bacteroidota bacterium | reverse complement strand
CTCAAATACTGGAAGTAAATTCACAGATAACTATTTGACCGTACTTGAAATAGAATCTTCGTAAAGAATTTATAATCAATAATAAATTTATAGAATCTAAACAAATTTATCATTTAATTTAAAACCATCCAAAATGAACAAATAAGCTATTGCTTTATCAAAATTATGACTTTTTATGTTAACAAATGAATAAAAACGAGCATATGCATTTGAAACGACCTATATTTATGATGAATTATTGATATTGCTCATTAAATTGAATGCTTATGCTATTAATTACTACCTTAGAATCAACAGAATCAACAAACATTTATCTTCAAAAATTAGTATCTCAAAAAAAAGAAAACTCTAAAAACGTATCACCAACTGATATCCCAGAATTTTATACAGTTAGGACAAATTTTCAAACAAATGGCAAAGGCCAAAAAGAAAATTGTTGGGTTTCCGAGCCAGAAAAAAACATTCTGTTAAGTACTATTATATACCCAAAAATTAAAGCTGAAGATCAATTTATAATCAACATCATGATTACTTTGGGTATTTTAGACTTTTGTAAAAGAACCCTAAATAGCAACGATTTGACTATTAAATGGCCAAACGACATATATTACAAGGATTCAAAACTTGGTGGAGTTTTAATTGAGCATTCTATCATGGGAAATTCAATCAATTATTCGATTCTTGGTATTGGCTTAAATATTAATCAGTTAAACTTCCCAAAGACACTTTCTAATCCTGTTTCAATAAGTCAAATCACCAAACAGGATTACAATATTGACCAGTGTGTAAGAGATTTATTAACAGATATTAGTAATCGATATTTTAAAATTGAAACGAACATTCAACAATTAAAAAAGGAATATCTCCACTCATTATATAGATACAAAGAGTTGCATTCATATTCAATTAATAACACGAAAATTAAAGCGACCATAAATAATGTAAACAAATATGGCATGCTCTGTCTTACAACATCAGATAGCGAGAAATTAGAGTGCAATTTCAAAGAAATTAGCTATATTATATAAAATTTGGTTGGCTTTGGTTCACTAAATACCTAGGAAATTGAGTGATGATCAACAAATTCTTGAAATTGTTGTTTGTAACTATTTCCTATGGACAATTTTTCATTTTTGATTTCCACCATATTTCCCTCAACACTCTTGATTTTATTTACAGACACAATGTAGGATTTGTGAATACGAACAAAAATATTTGAAGGTAATACCGATTCAATTTTTTTCATCGATTGATATGTAACTAATACCACGGTAGATGTATGAATCTTAATATAATCACCTAGTGCCTCAATAAAAAAGATATCATCAATATCAACCTTGTAATTTTTCTTATTTGCTTTAACAAATATAAAGTTTGCAGTACTCAATTCTTGAGATACTTCTACTGTTCTTTCTTCTATTTGAGCTTGAGCTGTAGTAGAATTTTGCTCCACTTTCTTTAAGCGCTCTTGTACTTTTTGCACAGCTTTAAAAAAACGTTCAAATGAGAATGGTTTTTTTAAGTAATCCACAACATCTAATTCGTAACCTTCAATGGCATACTCGGAATATGCTGTGGTAATTATCACCAAAGGTGGATTTTTTAATGTTTTCAAGAATGACATACCCGATAATTTTGGCATATTTATATCCAAAAACATTAAATCTACTGAGTGTTGATTAATAGCGTCCATTGCCTCAAAGGCATTATTACATTTAGACACCACTTGAAAATTATTGAGATCTTCAAGAAATTTCTCAATAACTCGCTGAGCTAAAGGCTCATCATCAACGATTATGCATTGAATTGGATTACTCATAACACTGAATATTTAATTGAACTTTATAAATTTCGGAATCATTGGTAATAATTAGTTCATGATTATTGGGGTAGAGCAATTTTAGTCTTTTTTTCACATTATCAATTCCTATTCCTGAATATTTTGTTTCAAGAATATTTGAATCCGGGTATACGCTGTTTTCAGATAAAAAGTATATACAATCTTCTTTTGAAAAATCAAATAGCACATGAATAAAGGAACCTGCAGTTTTACGACTGTGTTTAAATGCATTTTCCAAAAAATTGATAAACAGTAATGGAGCAACATAAACATTGGGCTCTCCAACAACTTCGAAAGAGACAGATACGCTTTCGCCTAAACGTAATTTTTCTAAGCTTAGGTAATTTGTAATAAACTCAATTTCTTTTTTTGCAAGCACTTTATTGTCTTTGCAGTCGTATATTATATAGCGCATTAAATCAGATAATTTCAAAATCATATCAGGTGTTTTTGGCGAACCATCTAAAGACAATGAGTATAAGTTGTTTAATGTATTAAATAAAAAATGTGGATTAATTTGAGCCTTTAACGAATTAAGTTCAGCTTCCAGATGTTGGCGTTCCATCTCTTTCATTTTAATAATATTATCTTGAAGTTTTATCCAATCTCTGAATAGCTTTATGAAAGTAGTTAAAACAACAAAAAACAAAATCATCATGAAACTCGATAGAATTAGAATTACTCGTTGAAATAATTGAGTAGTATTCTCTTGGAAACTAGAAGAATAGTCTTTATCAAAAACGTCCAAAGCGATATAAAGGTCTAAACAACTAAGTAACAAAACCCCAAAAAGCAATGCGATTATATATAGGAAATACTTTCGTTTTCGTAACAACTTTGGAATCAACAACCATAAATTAAGGTATACCGATAAAAAAATGAAAGCAATTGAAATTAAGTCTTCAACCATTTTCGACCAAAAATCAGATTCGGTAGTTGATAAATCGGGATAAATAAGAAGTGAAACAACTGCTATCCAAAAAAGTATATGTTGAAACAAAATACTCGAAGCAATCTTTTTAATTCTATATTTCATTATTCAATTATTTGGCATCTAAATTACAACTTTAAAAATAAGAATTTCAAATATTAACGAATTCATAGCCCAAAAATACAATATAATATATTCAAGTTTAATGTATTCACGACCATCACAAAGATTTTCTTGATAAACTCTGCTAAAAAAACGATAATCGACAATAATGGCTCAAAAAGGGCACAAAGTGCTAATATCCAGTAAAAAAGGCAATTCATATTCTTCATTTACTTGTTCAACAAAAAAAGTTTATTTCCCATCGGAATCAATATAAATTTGTAACATAAAACAATTAAAAACAAATAAGTTATGAAAACAATTAAAATAGTATTAGCAGCAATTATCATCAGTTTTTCAACTATGTCTTTTGCATCCACAAATGAACCATCAGGTGAATTTAGTATTAATAAGGACAGAATTTCTGAAATTGTAAAGTCTCAAATTTCTTTTCCGGAATCAATCGTTAGCCAAAATGCAATGGTAGCAGTAAGCTTTACCTTTAATAATGATGACGAAATAGTAATTACAAACATGAATTACTCGGATGAAGCATTTAAAAATTATGTAAGTTCACAATTATCTAGAATATCAATTCACAACGCTCATCAATATATTGGCAACGAATTCAATATGCAAATACTTTTTCAATCAAAATAATACTTTTCTCAACATCCCCAGAATTAAGAGCCAGCTTTTTGCTGGCTCTTTTCGTTTATGTATATATATTAATAAAAAAGCAATATGACTATCCGTTTATAGCCCTAATATTGATTTTGGCATAAAAATAGTTTTGCTTCGCGACAATTTTATCCGCCAAAATCTTTATTTTCATACTTTTATACCCCGTGCATCGTACGGGGTTATTAACATTTGACACCTTCAGCGCCATAAAGTAGCATCAATAGTATAGAAAACGGACAGTCATATAATAATTCATTTTCATTTTTTTATTACATTTGCATCAATTAAATTTAATATCAAGTATTATGAGAATTTTAAAAATAATTTGTCTAGTAAACCTTTTGATCTTTTTGGGTTTAACTGTTAATTGTAAAGCGCAAGATAACTCAACAGAAATTTTCGCAATTGTTGAAACTTCTCCAACTTATAATGGCGGAGATGAAGCTCGTTTAAAATTTTTAAGCCAAAACTTAAAATATCCAGCCATTGCAATTGAGAAGGGCACTCAAGGTACTGTTTATGTCTCCTTTGTAATTGAAAAGGATGGATCTATAAGCAATATAACCTTAAAACGGGATATTGGTAATGGTTGTGGCGATGAGGCAATTAGAGTGGTAAAAATGATGCCTAAATGGATTCCTGGAAAGCAACAAGGAAAATTAGTAAGGGTTCAGTTTATAATGCCAATCAGTTTCAAACTTTCGAAATAATTGGACTTCCTTTTAGATTTTTGGGCAATCAGTACAAATCCTTCGACATAAGAATTACTTTTCACGATAAACACAAAAAATATCGTTATTGACTGATTATTAATGATTATCATCAATAATCAGTCTTATAAATAGCCATACTGGTTGTTTATATAATTAATTTACGTTTAGCATTATTCTGTATTAGCTTTGCTTCATAAACCAATAATTAATATTATGAAAGCAATAGTAAAAGGGTCAATCATTCTAATTATTTTAGCATCAAGTATGTTTTCGGTGAGTGCTTTTCCCACAAATCCAAGCAAAGGAGAAAACAAATTATCAACTAAATTAATATCTGCAATAGATTACCCAAAAATTGCTGAAGCAAACAATCTAGAAGGGGTCGTTTATTTAAAATACTCAATACAAACAGATGGTTCCATTGAAATAATCGAAATGAATTATTCAAACATAATATTTGCACAACACGTTCGAAATAAAATCAATAAAATATTTTTACCAAATACTTCATTAGAGCCAAATGAAATTTATTATGCAAAATTCGATTTTAAACTCAAATAGTTTTTTGAACGACTATTTCAATAATCAAAAAAAGCCTTAGGGCTTTTTTTATTGTCTTTATGTACAAAATTGCTCCAATATCAAAATTATTTTTTCTGATAATCAATCTATTGATGAGGATAAAAAGAAGAGACAAATTCCAAAATTTCTTTGTCAAATAATTCTTGATAGGATTTATGAAATTTTACTTCTAAAGGAATATAGTAAATTGGAATATCTTCAGTCAAATGTCTGATAGATGGGTCAAGCAAGCGCATTGCATCCTTTTGAGTGGTGATTATTGCTTTATTTGTAGTAATAAGTTCTTGATAAGTCATTACAATTTTTGCAATATCTTTTTCTGTAAACGTATGATGATCTGAAAAGGCCATTGGATGAATTTCTGTAAATTTGTTCATAAGATATTCATTCAAGGGATATGGATTTGCAATGCCAGTAAGTAAAATTATTTGAGAATAAGACTTACCCATTAATTTTTCTGCTTTTGGTGTAATTGGAACAAAATCTCCATAACTAAAATAAGAAAAAAACACTTTTTGATGAGGTTTCGGCTTTATAGCGTGTAAAAAAGAATCACGAGTTATTGGAGATAGGACTGATGGACATTTGGTCACAATTATTATATCAGCATCATTCGCAGCACTTTTATATTCTCTCAATGTGCCTGTTGGCAAAATATAATCATCTGGATATGGCTTAAAGTAATCCGTAAGAATGATGTTCAATCCAGCTTTAACTGATAAGTGTTGAAATGCATCGTCAAGAATTACAACTTGAATATCAGGGTTAATTTGCATAATTTTTTCAATTCCTCTAACTCTTTTTTCGTCTACAGCAACCATAACTTCTTCGCCAAATTCTTGAAAATACTGCAACGGTTCATCCCCAATATCGCTTACAAGATGAGAGGCATTTGCACAAATAAACCCCGAAGTCTTTCGTTTGTAACCTCTACTTAAAGTTGCGATTTTATATTTTGGCATCAAAAGGCGAGTAAGATATTCGGTATGAGGGGTTTTCCCTGTTCCACCCATCGAAATATTGCCAACACATATTACAGGAATATTGAATTTTGTTTGTTTAAACCAACCCAATTTGTAAAAAACATTCCTCCTTATAAAGACAATAAATCCATATAAGCAACTAATTGGAAATAGCAAGAAGCGTAACATACCTTAAAATAAATTATCTTTGTAAAAATTTCGAATAAAATTAACACTTAAAATTTACATCAGCAACTTTTTAATTTTTTTCTTTTATGAACATCAAAAAAATAACTTCCTTTTTAAATTCAAAATTTCCTTTTAGTACACAAGAAAGCTATGATAATTCGGGCATTATTCTTCAATTTGATGAAGAAATAATAAACAATGTGTTAATTACTTTAGATATTACACAAGAGGTTATTGATGAAGCAATTGAAAAACATATAAATCTAATTATTTCTCACCACCCAATTATTTTTTCTGGCATAAAGAAACTATCCACTTTAAAAGCGCAAGATAGAGTAATAATTGGTGCAATTCAGCATAAAATATCCATTATTGCTATGCACACCAATATTGATAACTCAATAGATGGTGTGAATGGAAGAATTGCACAAATACTTAATCTTCAGAATATTGAAATATTAAAACCTCTTAAAAATTCGCTTTATAAAATTATCACATACACTCCAAACGATTATTCTGGAATTATTCGCGAAGTATTATTTGCTTCTGGAGCTGGGCAAATTGGGAATTATTCTAATTGTAGTTTTAATTCATTAGGGGAAGGCACTTTTAAAGCTTTGGAAAACAGCACTCCATTTATTGGACAAAAAAACAGTATCCATTTTGAGCCTGAAACGAAAATTGAAGCAATTATTCCAAATCATCTTCTTGAATCTGCAATACAAAATTTAAAATCAGTTCACCCATACGAAGAGGTTGCTTATGATATTATTCCTTTACAAAACACTAACACACAAGTAGGTTCTGGAATTATTGGAAATTTAGAAAAAGAAATGGATCCTATTGAGTTCTTTGCATTATTAAAAACCAAATTACCAATTTCGATAATAAAACATTCCCCAATTTGTACGGCTACAATTAGTAAAATTGCATATTGTGGTGGAAGCGGAAGTTTTTTGATTGAAGATGCAAAAAAACAAAAGGCAGATGTATATATTACTGGTGATTTGAAGTATCACGACTTTTTTGAGACTGAAAACACAATAATATTAGCAGATATAGGCCATTTTGAAAGTGAACAGCATACAATTGATATAATCTATGATGTTTTGATAAAAAAATTTCCTAACTTTGCAATCTTAAAATCAGGAATTAATACGAATCCGATTCAATATTATTTATAGCGATAACTGCAAAACAAATATTATCAATGGCAAAGACATCGAAAAAAGCATTAAAAAACGAAGAGCAAACATTAGAAAATCCTCCCATTGCTGAACAAAAAACGCAAGAAGAAATTAGTATTGAGAAAAGATTAGTTTCGCTTTTCAAATTGCAACAAATCGACTCAAAAATCGACAAAATTAGAATCATAAGAGGAGAATTACCCCTTGAAGTTCAAGATTTGGAAGATCAATGTATGGGATTAGATACTCGATTAAATAAATTTCTTGAAGAAATTAAAGAATTAGAAAAACAAATTCAAGAAAAAAACCTTTCAATAAAAGATTCAAAAACATTAATAAAAAAATACGAAGAACAGCAGAATAATGTTCGCAACAATCGTGAATACGAAGCTTTATCAAAAGAAGTTGAATTTAAAAATTTGGAAATTCAACTTTTCGATAAAAGAATTAAAGAATATAGTTTAGATCTTGAATTAAAAAAATCTGAAATCGAAAACATCAATAAAGAGCTCACTGAATCAAAAAATGAGTTAGAAATCAAAAAGAGTGAGCTCAACGATATCATTTCAGAAACCGAAAAAGAAGAACAAGAACTAATTCTAAAATCAAAAGAGCAACAATTAAATATTGAAGAGAGATTATTAACGGCCTATAAACGTATTCGTAAAGGCGCTCGTAATGGTCTAGCTGTGGTTAAAGTAGAAAGAGATGCTTGCGGTGGTTGTTTTAATAAAATACCTCCTCAACGAATACTTGATATTAGAATGCATAAAAAAATTATTGTTTGTGAATATTGTGGCCGTGTATTAATTGATGAAGAATTTGCTGATAATATTTAATTTAAAACAAATGAATTTTAAAACGAGCTCTATAGTTGAATATTTAATTCGACGTATAGCTCGTTTTTTATTTATATTAATTGGCTTTCTTTTAACCACTAATAGCTCAACCGCTCAGAACGAATCGTTTACTTTTGACTCCATTCATCGAGAAATATATCACGAAGTCTCACAGCTTAGAATAATTGAAGCTAAAAAGAAGATTTCAATTATAAGAAGTACAACTCCAAACAATCTTGCTACTGATTTTGTAGAAGATTTTGCGGAATTTTTATCCGTGATTGCACTTTCTTCAAATGATGCTTTTGAGTATTATAAAACAAAAAACACGGAGAGAATTGACCGGTTAAAAAATGCTTCCATAGCATCTCCTTATCTGAATTTTAGTTTATCCGAATACTATTTACATCGAGCAATTAGTAGGGTTTTATTTGGAGAAAAGATAAAGGCAGTTTTTGATCTCAAAACTTCAAAATCTTATATTGATAAGAACATACAAGAATATCCTGATTTTAGGCTCAACGACAAGACAAAATCATTGTTGGATATTGCGATGGGTTCAATTCCTCCGTCTATCAAATGGGCAACTGCTTTAATTTCTTTAAGTGGAAATTACAATATCGGCATTTCAGAATTAAATCAAGTGCTGAATTTTACATATGTAAATGAAGATTATTCTTGTTTTTTTCCTGAAATCCTTACTTATAAAGTATTAGTTTTTCTCAATGCATCATCATCAAAAGAATCAGATAAAAAATCAATTCAAACTTTTTTTTCTACACTTACTGTAAAAAAAGAGTTATCGAAAAACCATTTATTATTATATGCTTGGTGTGACTTTTTAATAAAAAATGAACAAAACGAATCAGCAATTACTCTTTTAGACAACAGAATAATTACCCAAAACTATCTTCCCTTCTGGCCATTAGAATTTTCGCAAGGCATAGCTCTTCAAAACAAATTAGACAATAAATGCATCCAACATTTTACAAATTATATTGCTGGGGTTAAAAGCGGTAATTATGTGAATGCTTCATACCAAAGGATTGCGTGGCAAAATCTAATCAATAACAATCAGATAGGTTACAAACAAAATATTCAAAAAATTACATCTACACATAATAACACAGAACAAGATCAAGTTGCTTTTTCTGAATATTCGTCACGAAATACTCCTTCTCCTGGATTATTAAAAGCTCGATTATTATTCGATGGTGGATACTATTCAAAATCTTTAGATGAACTTAAAAAAATCACACCTGAGAGTTTAAATTCAAAACTATTTATATTAGAATATTATTACCGATTGGCAAGAATATACGAAAAAACAAACAACTATACTAAAGCAATTTATTTGTTCAACAAAGTTATCATTGACGGATCAGAAATTCCTAATTATTATGCTGCAAATGCAGCATTAAATGCTGGCAATGTATGCGAAAAACTTATTGAAAATAAACGTGCAAAATTTTACTATAAGAAATGTCTAACTCTCTCACCAAGCGCATACAAGGAAAGCATACATCAAAAAGCTAAAATTGGGTTAGAGCGTGTAAAATAAAAAAAGGTTGCAATTCTAATTGAACTGCAACCTTTTTAAGAGGATAAGAAAACTTTTGTTTAAACTATTAGAATTTTACTCCCATAGAAACAATAAAATTACTAGAAGTTGTTTTTTGCATTGAAGGGTTTAAGGGAGTTGTATCATACAAGTAATATTTATCATTGGAGTAGCTATATGCATAGGTAAAGTCTGCAAAGTATTGCTGATTTCTGAATCCAATACCACCACTAATAATTGATTTAGATGCATCATTAGTCGTTGCTGATTTAAAAGGGCTTGAATAATAAGCATAGCCAGCTCTCAATAATACTGGCTTAAGATTAAACTCAGCACCACCTCTAAAGTTATGAGTTGCTGTGTATCCATTTTTCACTGTACTGTTTTCATTGTAAAAGTTATAATCAGATGCTCTCATTCGTGAAGTTGAATAATCTGCATATTCATAATCAAAGCTTATAAAACCAAGTTTATTGATTAAGAAAGCAATATTTCCCATTAAACGTAGCGGAGTGTTTAATTCATATTTATATTTCAATTCTTCTGATTTTATATCATATCTACCAACAGATTCCATATCAGAAATAATATTTCTTTTATAAGTATCTTCAATTGAATAAAAGAATGTGGGAGTATGGATTGCTGCGCCAATTCGAATGAATTTTACGGGTTGAGCTAAAAATCCAAATTTAAAATTCACCCCATTTCCGTGTGTGGAAAGATTGTCATTAATTGTGAAGTTATGAAAGCCAACAATAGTGTCTAATCGATCAATTTCTTCATATTGTGAATCTTCTTGATAATTAAAACCCACTAATCCAATTGTCGCACCTAAAAAAAGTTTATCATTGTAATTGCCCGATAATGAAAAAGCCCATTCATTCATTGATCCTTTGGTGTCAATAGTTTTGCGTTGAGTGATGTCTCCACCATGAATAGGGTTAGTAAATATATTTGTATCTGTATCTCTATTCAACAAGTGCGCATCCCAAGCCATATATGTATCATATGGATCTAAATCCACAGGATTTAAGCCATAAGCTTTACTTGCAAACACATCCATAATAGTTGAAGAATTATTATTTCCTTCAATAGCAATGTGATTGTTGTAATTTGCTAATCTATTCATTCCAAAACCAAATTGAACACTTTTCCACTGAGGTTTATCAGAAGCAATTGTAGAAAGAGGTGCATTGAAAACCATTCCAAAATTTCCAATATTAAAATTATATTTATAATCCTCACTTTCAACTCCATTATATGTATTAACATTTTTACTGTAATATAATGAAGGAGAAAACGAAAGTTCAGATTTTTTGTATACGCCCATTCCTGCTGGATTTATTGATAGAGAGGAAAAATCAGCTCCTACAGCTCCAAATGCACCGCCAACTCCTGCACTTCTTGCAGTGTTACCCCAAAACATTTGAGAATATCGTAATGCCTCTATTTCATTTTGAGCAAATAAATTACTCGAAAATAGTGTAATTATTGCTATGAATATTATATTTTTTGTTTTCATTTTTTAATAATTTAATTTTTATTCTCTATAATTTAAACATTTGACTATGATTTTCAACTATCTATGACGTGTACTGCCAGATGAACTGCTATTCGATCTACTTCCACTATTTGAAGATGGTGTAGATGAAGAGCTGCTACTTGATCGAGAAGAGGAACTAGAAGCTGGTGCAGAATAGTTACTATTCGAAGAGTTAGAACTTCTAGAAGGTGCTGAATAAGTTGAATTGCTATTAGACGATCTGGAATTGTTACTATTATTATTTGAAGGTTGAGTGTAATTTGAATTTCTATTATTAGATGGTTGTGTATTATTAGAAGGTTGTGAATTATTAGAATTTCGATTATTATTTGATGGAGCTGAATACTCTTGACTTGATCTAGAGCCGTTATTAGAATTATAAGTTTTAGGTTCGGTTTGTTGAGGCTTTGCGTAATTAGGAGTTGAATTATTCACTCTATTAGAGTTATTTCCTTGACCATTATTTCTGTTATAATTGTAATAAGTTGGATTAGTTCCAGTTGTTCTATTCGAATTGTAAGTTTTGGAATCCGTTTCTACAGGTTTTTGGTAATTGTTATTATTTGATCTATTACCGTTACTTATTGATTGATTTGTAGTTACATTATTTGGTTTTCCATTTCCAACAGGTTCAGTAGTTGTTCTATCTTGATTATT
Organism: Bacteroidota bacterium; assembly: GCA_037130365.1. GTDB lineage: Bacteria > Bacteroidota > Bacteroidia > Bacteroidales > WCHB1-69 > JBAXTE01. The sequence continues at coordinate 41,805 of JBAXTE010000028.1, read as the reverse complement.
TGTTGGTTTATTGTATAAGCCAGTGTTTTGTGTTTTGTTTCCATCTGTAGGATTTCCATTTGAAGTTCTACCAATTGTTCCATTGTTGGGAGTAGTCGTTGTTCCTCTACCAATTGTTCCATTGTTTGTAGGCAAGGTAGTTCCATTTGCATGATTGCCAATTCCTGAGTTTCCATTCATTATTGCTGGGTCTTGAGATCTGGTAGTTACATTTGAACTTGCATTATTACTAGAATTAACATTTGTTTTAGGTTCAACAGTTGGATTGTGACGATTGTTACTATTATTACTAGCTAATCCTGAATTTTCAAATCGTTCTCCCAATGTTTTATTTGAACTTGAATTATTTGCATAACCTCCTGTAGATGTAGCTCTATGACCACCACCTGAAAGGCCATTGCCTCCACCAATTGCATTACGATGTCCGTAATAATGTGTATTGTTATTATCGTGACTATTGTAATAATTATCAGAATAATCATAATATCCATTTCCATAATAACCATACCCATAATTATACCCGTATCCGCCATAACCATATCCCCAATATCCAGGTGAGTAATAATCGTAAGGGCGGTAATAAGGAGATCCCCAGAACCAATTGTATCCCATATAAATACTTACACCCCAATTATATGGATTGTAAGAATACCAATATTGATTTGTGTAATAAGAATCATAATAACCCCATCCACAATCGTAGTTATGAAATCTACGAATACGTGATGAATAATAATAATCATATTCATCATCATTGTTGTAATTATTTGTAACATAAGTATTTCCGCTCCCATCAGTTGTAGTTTGGGTTGAGGAAGGTTGGTTGTTATTATTAAAATTTTGCTGATCTGTTGATGGCTCATTATTAACAGTCTCTGTTGTAGGAGAAGTTTGTTCAGAAGCTGAAGATTGAATAGATCTCTTTTGAACTGGTTCTTTTTGCGTATACTGTTGATTATCAGTTGTTGAATTTGCCGATGAAGAATAAACATCATCGTAACCGGATGTCCCGGTGTTTGAAACTTTACAGGAAGCTAAAACTAACGTTAGCCCAACTGCGATTAATAATAGATTTTTCATTGTTTTACCCTCCGATATATTTATATTCTGTTTTTTTGCTTTGTTCTTTTTGCTAATTTTGCTAAAAATATTGATTTTTATCAAACCGTTATATTAACAAATATCATACCACTCACAACATTATGGCAAAAAATTTCACAAGTAAATCCGAAAATTATTCACAATGGTACAACGAACTAGTAATTAAAGCCGATTTAGCTGAATCTTCGGCTGTTAGAGGTTGTATGGTTATCAAACCATATGGTTATTCCATCTGGGAAAAAATGCAACAAGGATTAGACCAAATGTTTAAAGAGACTGGTCACGAAAATGCTTATTTTCCATTATTTATTCCAAAATCCTTTTTCAGTAAAGAGGCTAGCCATGTTGAAGGATTTGCCAAAGAATGCGCTGTAGTCACTCATTATCGTTTAAAGATGGACGAAAATGGCAAAGGGATTATCGTTGATCCAGATGCAAAACTTGAAGAAGAGCTTATTGTAAGGCCAACTTCCGAAACAATCATTTGGGATACATATAGAAATTGGATTCAGTCATACCGTGATTTACCATTATTAATCAATCAATGGGCAAACGTAGTACGTTGGGAAATGCGTACACGCCTGTTTCTTCGTACTGCTGAATTTTTATGGCAAGAAGGTCACACAGCACATTCCACTGAAAAAGAAGCTCTTGAGGAAGCCTTAAGAATGCTTGATGTATACACTGATTTTGCAGAAAACTATATGGCAATGCCAGTGCTAAGGGGAACAAAAAGCGCCAATGAACGTTTTGCAGGTGCAATAGAAACATTCTGCATCGAGGCATTAATGCAAGATGGCAAAGCTTTACAGGCAGGAACATCTCACTTTTTAGGTCAGAATTTTGCAAAAGCTTTTGATGTAAAATTTCTAAGCAAAGAAAATAAACAAGAATATGTATGGGCAACGTCTTGGGGCGTTTCCACACGATTAATTGGTGCACTAATAATGTCACACTCAGATGATAACGGACTCGTTCTCCCTCCAAAATTAGCGCCACATCAAGTTGTTATTATACCTATCTTTAAGAACGATGAAGATTTAGCCAAAATCACGGAGTGTATTACTCCAATAATTACTCAACTTCGCAAACTTGGTATTCGGGTAAAATTTGACAATAGAGATTCTCAAAAACCAGGCTGGAAGTTTAATGAATATGAATTTAAAGGAGTTCCGGTTAGACTCGCAATTGGTCTAAGAGACATTGAAAACAATGTTATCGAAGTAGCCAGAAGAGATACTCTCAGCAAGGAGCAAATAAACATCGAATCAGTTGTAGAACACATCGAAAAACTACTAGTTGATATTCAAGATAACTTGTTCAACAATGCATTAGCCCGAAGGGCAGCATTAACAACTGAGGTAAACTCTTATACGGAATTTATCGAAGTTTTAGACTCAAAAGGTGGATTTATATCCGCACATTGGGATGGCACCCCTGAAACGGAAGAAAAAATAAAACAAGAGACTAAAGCGACCATACGTTGTATTCCATTAGATAATAATTTAGAAGACGGAGTTTGCATTTATAGCGGGAAGCCTTCAATACAACGAGTAATTTTTGCTAGATCATACTAATTATGGAAACACAAACTGATCCACGACTTGAATCATTTGAGCGCTTATTAAACATTATGGATGAACTCCGCAGTGGATGTCCATGGGATAAAAAGCAAACATTTGAAAGCCTTAGATATCTAACCATTGAGGAGACATACGAACTTTCTGATGCCATTCTTAAGGGTGACGAAAATGAGATTAAAAAAGAACTAGGAGATTTAATGCTTCATCTTGTTTTTTACTCTAAGATTGGGTCAGAAAAAGGTAGTTTTGACATATCAGATGTATTAAATGGGATTTGTGAAAAACTAATTCACAGGCATCCACACATATACGCTAATGTAAATGTTGCCGACGATGAAGAGGTAAAATCAAATTGGGAGAAAATCAAACTCAACGAAAAAGGAGGAAATACATCTGTATTATCAGGAGTTCCAAAATCGCTTCCAGCAATGGTAAAGGCATGTAGAATTCAGGAAAAAGCACGTGGAGTTGGATTTGATTGGGAAAACAGCAATCAGGTTTTTGAAAAAGTAGAAGAAGAATTGAGAGAATTCAAACACGAACTTGCTGAAAACAACACCAAAAAGATAGAAGAAGAGTTTGGTGATTTACTATTTGCTTTGGTGAATTTTTCACGATTTATACACATAAACCCAGAAGATGCATTAGAACGTACTAATTTAAAATTCATCAAAAGGTTTTCGCACATCGAAAAAATGGCAAAAGAAAATAATCGAAGTATTGAAGAGCTTTCCCTAGAGGAGATGGATTATTATTGGAACGAATGCAAGCAAATTTCAAACGAAACTACGGTATAATTTTTGTACAATTTTTATGTTTTTTTAAAATTATCAATTTATGAACAACAAGAACAGTTTCAAAACAATTATTATTGCTTTATTGGTTTTATTATCGGTTTTATCGTGCAAAAAAGATGAACCAGATGTTGTTGTAGATGACCGAGATGCTTTTGTTGGCACATGGAATGTTAGCGATAACCAAATCACAAAAGCAAATTATCAAGTTCGAATTTACAAAGACGAAAACAATAGTGAAAAAGTTTGGTTAATCAATTTTCATGGAGTTATCGACACTGCCTTTGCATACATTAGCACCAAAACAATTAATATATCGCAACAAGTAATTGGATCTACACAATTATCTACAGCAGGATCAGGATTGATGAATGGCACTACAAGAATTGATTTAGAGTACTATATCAGTGATGGAGCGCAGCAGGATACTATAACGGCTCAATATTCAAAGTAAAAAATAGAAGTTGTAATTGTTATAGATTTTCAAATTTAAGCAAAATCTTAAAACAATCTCCTTCGTTTGTTTACAGATACTGTATCACCACTCCTATTTGAATTTGAAGGTAATACCGCAGTTTTTTGCATCGTCATTAATTTATTTATTGACGTTAAAAACAATTCAGTGACTTCGTTATCAGTTTCAATGTAATATTTTAGTGATTCAAGCAATTGTTTTTTATTGATCCCATACTTTTTAAACAATGCATTATAGTAAACTGTAGTATACAAATTCATATCTATTCCTTTTTGCAATTTAAAATAAAGAACAGATTCCACCATAAATACATCCGTTAGAATTTCTGAAATTTTAGATTTCTCGATTAATGATTTTGGTTTTATTGTATTGGTTGAAGCATTTTTATGACATGACGAAAAGGTCACTATCACTATTTGCAAAATCAGAATAATTAATACTTTTTGTACAATATTAAACTTCATAAACTTCAAGATTATTAATCAACTATAAACATTAAACGTTTACCTCTAACATTGTCATTGAATGTACCATCGTCATATACCAACTGTCCATTGACAAACGTTTTTACAATTTTCGAATGAAAAATCATTCCTTCTAAAGGAGACCAACCACATTTATACAAAACATTATCTTCAGTAACTTCTTGCTCACAATTCAAATCTACCAATACTAAATCGGCATAATTGCCAGGACGAATAAAACCTCTTTTTTCAATTTTAAAACATTTTGCTGGGCCGTGACTCATCTTTTCAACAACTTTTTCTAGCGTAATTCTTCCTTGATGATATAATTCTAACATCATCAATAATCCATGCTGAACAAGTGGAATCCCCGAAGGAGAATTAAAATAAGTATTATCCTTTTCTTCAAAAGTATGAGGTGCATGATCTGAAGCGACAACATCAATTTTATTCCCCAACAAACCTATTAAAAGCGCAATTTGATCATCTTGACTTTTAATTGATGGGTTACATTTTATTAGTGCTCCTTGGCTTTCATAATCAAGATAATTAAACCAAAGATGATGCACACAGACTTCGGAAGTAATTCTTTTTTTCTCAATTGGGGTTTTATGATCAAAAAGTTCTAATTCTTTTGCTGTAGATAGATGAAGGATATGCAAGCGAGTGTTATATTTTTTAGCTAAAGTTACTGCAAAATAGCTTGAAGAATAACAAGCTTCAGCACTTCTGATGACAGCATGGCGATCAAATGGAATATTTTCTCCAAATTGGTCTCTATATTTCTTAATATTTTGTTGAATAATATTTTCATCTTCAGCATGAACTGCAATCAGTGATTTTGAGCAAGCAAATAGTTGTTCAAGAGTTTGTACATTATCTACCAACATATTTCCAGTAGAGGCTCCTAAGAATACTTTAACTCCACAAACAGTGTTTGGGTTAGTTTTTAGCACTTCCAAAATATTATCATTAGAAACGCCCATATAAAAAGAGTAATTGGCTAATGATTTGTTTGCAGCCAAGCGATATTTATCTTCTAGAAGTTCTTGAGTTAGCACATTTGGAATAGTGTTAGGCATTTCCATGAATGAAGTAACACCGCCAGCCACTGCAGCTTTTGACTCAGATAAAATATCGCCTTTTTGAGTAAGCCCAGGTTCACGAAAATGGACTTGATCATCGATAGCACCAGGTATTAAAAACAGACCTTCAGCATCGATAAAGACGGTATCTTCGTCGAGCAAAACATCTTCAATCGCAAAATTATCTGTTAAAACTAATTTAATCAGGCCACCTTGAATAACCACATCTGCTTTGATAATTTTTCCTTCATTTACAATATGCGCATTGTGAATATAATAATTATCGTTGATTAAAAAACTCATATTAATATATCTTATTTTTTTAAAAACTCGTATTTTTCGATTAATTTAGACTGAACATTAATAAATTCGTCAAACTCTGCATTTAAAGTAACAAAAACAGAGGAACTAATTTCTTCAAATTTCTTTGCTTCTCTGGGTGAATATAGGCTATCTGGAATCTTTGAAAGCTCCACTAATTTGCTATATCCAGTAATAGTTTGAACTTTATAAACATTTACAAGGTGAATAGCAGCTTGCTTAAAACCAATTTTTGGTTCAGGATCTGAGATTTTGGACAAAATACTATCCGACCTAATTATTTGTTGTAATAAGAATTGATAATTTGAATCAAGAAGAGTTATAGCTTTACTATTCAATGTTTTAACTAATTTATTTTCAGCCATAAATACAGCTTCTTGTTCAGTTATAATGGACTGATTAAATTCTAATATTTTCTGTTTATTATTTTGACATCCAGTCATAATCCAAATAAAGACTATGATTAATGCTAAATTTTTTTTCATTTGATAGAATTAATCATGTAATACGGTTATATTTGATAAACCAACTTCTAATTTTCAAATTAAGCACACCAAAAATAGCTTCTCTAAAAATACCTTTAGACATTTTAGAAGTACCTTCTGTTCTATCGGTAAAGATAATTGGTATTTCCACTATTTTAAAACCTAATTTCCAAACAGTGAATTTCATTTCGATTTGAAATCCATAACCAATATGTTTAATTCGAGAAAAATCAATATTTTCAAGAACAATTCTTTTGAAACACTTGAAGCCAGCGGTAGTATCACGAACAGGAATTCCTGTAACTTTTCTGACATACATAGAGCCGAAAAAGGACATTAGGACTCGACTCATTGGCCAGTTAACTACATTAATTCCATTTGAATAACGTGAACCAATTGCTAAATCAGCACCATCCACAGCACACGCATGATACAATCTTAATAAGTCGTCTGGATTATGAGAAAAATCGGCATCCATTTCAAAAATATATTCATAATGGTGTGCAATTGCCCATTTAAAACCATGCATATATGCAGTACCTAAGCCTAATTTCCCTTTTCTTTCTTGAATAAAAAGTCTTTCGGGAAACTCCGACATTAAAGATTTTACAATATTAGCTGTTCCATCTGGAGAATTATCTTCAACCACCAGAATATTGAATTCCTGCGAAAGAGAGAAGACTTTTCGAATAATTTTTTCGATATTTTCTTTCTCGTTATAGGTTGGTATTATAATAAGACTGTCGACCACGGCAAATTATTTTAATTGAAATATTTCTATTTTATTTTTCTTGCAAGAATTAAATATACTGGAAAATGGTCACTAAAGCCACCTTGAAATTGTCCACCAACAAAAGTTCTAAATGGATAACCATCGTAAGCACCTGATTTTTGTTTTAAGAAATCTTCGTTAAATATTTTTGCTGCAAACAATTTATATGAAGAGAAATCTTTTCCTGTAATTCCGTATGATACAATAATTTGATCAAATAAATTCCAAGAATCTTGATATGCAAGGGATCCAACACCAGTTTTAAACAATTTATTCATTGGATTATACAAATCTGTTTTATCAACATCTTCAATATTAGTTTTCGCTTTAAGGTGTTTAAGTAAACTTGCATCTGTTGGATCATCATTTAAGTCGCCCATAATTATCAATTTCACATTTGGCTGATTTTTTATTAGTGAATCGCTAATAGAACGAGTTAAATCAGCTGCTGCTGCACGTTTTGGAGCACTTCTAGCTTCACCCCCACTTCTCGATGGCCAATGATTAACTAAAATATATACTTCTTCATCGTCTAAAAGTCCTTTTACAAGTAATTGATCTCTAGTGTAAAATGAAGTATCCGCAGTTATAAGTGGAAAAGATTTACTTCCAAGAACCTTGAATCGATCCTTTTTATAGATAAAACCTACATCAACACCACGACGATCTCTACAATCGTAGTGAACAAATCCATATTTTAGATTTTTAAGCGGTTCAGTGTTCAATAAATCTTGAATAACGGTTGCATTTTCAACTTCTGAAACGCCCATAAATGCAGGACCACCTTTAAGTGTTGATTCACCAATGCGAGAGATTGCAGTAGCCATCTGATTTAATTTGATTTTATAACGCTCACCCGTCCATCTATTAGCTCCATCCGGCAGGAATTCTTCATCATTTTTATTTGGGTCATTTACTGTATCATAAAGATTTTCGAGGTTATAAAATCCAACTATTGCTATTTGAAACTTATTTTCTTGTGCTGATAAGTGCAAAACAATCATTAGAAAGATGAAACTTAGTGTAATTTTTTTGATAGAATTGTAAGTCATAACGAATATTTTTTGTATTTTTATGCAAATATACATTGTTTAATTTAAATAGATAAAAAAAACGGATAAGTAAAGCAGTAATAATCTTTCTTTTCTTGATTAGATCACAAAATAAATACTAAAGTAGTTTTTACTAAAAATGGAATTTATCAACAATAATTAATAAGAACATAAAAAACATTGGATTATTTTATGTGTTCGAATAATAAATAAAATTATATACTTAAAAATCTAAATATTTAAGTAACTTTGCATGATTTATTCTACTTAAAATAAATTTGAAAACAGATAAATATTATTAATAACTAATTTTTTGAATGATGAAGAAAGTACTTATGTTGTTTGCATTAATTTTGGGAGGATTATATTCCCTAAATGCGCAAACTGGAAATCTGACAGGGAAAGTAATGGATGGCTCTAGTAAACCTATACCAGGGGCTATCATTACAATTGGCACAAGCCAATTTACTACCGATGCAGCTGGAGTTTTTAATGCCAATAGAGTTTCTTTTGGCAAAGGTGAAATTAATATTAGTGCTGAAGGTTTTGAAAGTCAAGTGGTAACATTTGATATCACAAAATCTTTACAGGATTTAGGAGAGATTAAGTTAGCCCCTTCAGCTAACAACTCAAGTATTAACGAAGGGACTATAGCAACCTTAGACATGGAGGAAGATTCGAAGCAACAATCAACATCTGGATTACTTCATTCATCAAGTGATGTTTTTGTAAATACAGCTGGATTTATCTTTAGTGCTGCATATTTTAGAATGCGGGGTTATGACGGTGAATTTTCGGAAGTAATGTTAAACGGACTTTCAATGAGCAATTCGGAAAATGGACGTTCAATGTACTCTAATTGGGGTGGATTAAATGATGTAACACGTGTAAAAGAATCAGTTACAGGTCTAAGCCCAGCACATTTTTCGTTTGGCGGATTAGTTGGAACAACCAATATTGATATGCGCGCTTCTAGTCAGAGAAAGCAAACAAAAATTAGTTATGCTTATTCTAACAAAACATATACAAACAGAGTAATGGTTACTCATTCAACCGGATTAATGGCGAATGGTTGGGCATTTACTGTATCAGCATCTCGCAGATGGGGAGATGAAGGATATGTTAAAGGAACATTTTACGATGCATCCTCATATTTTCTATCCGCAGAGAAAAAAATAAACAATAAACATAGTCTATCATTTACCGCTTTTGGAGCGCCTGTAAAAAAGGGAATGCAATCAGCGTCTGTTCAAGAATGTTACGATTTACTCGACGACAATTACTACAATTCATCTTGGGGATATCAGGATGGCAAAGTGAGAAATTCAAAAGTTAAAACTTCACATGAACCTACGATGTTATTAACTCATGTGTTTGACATAAATTCAAAAACGAAACTAACCACCACAGCCGGATATACATTCGGAAGAACTGGTTCTACTGCTTTAAACTGGTATAATGCTTCGGACCCTCGTCCAGATTATTATCATTATCTTCCAAGTTATCAGACAGATGCAGTAATGACAAATGCGTATACTAATTTATGGCAAAATGATGAAAACATCAGTCACATTAATTGGGACAAGCTATATCAAATTAATTATTTAGCAAATTATATGGGCGAACAAGCCAAATACATTATTGAAGAACGTCGAGTTGACATGAAACAAGGTGGATTTGCATCCTATATTAATCATGAATTAAGCAAAACCACATTTTTAAGTGGTGGAATTGATATTCGATCATACAGTGGCAGAAATTACAAAGTTATCAGCGATATGCTTGGTGGTAATTTTTGGACGGATGTTGATCAATTTGCTGAAAGAGATTTTTCTGGTGACACCGTAACAAGTCAAAATGATTTAAATGATCCTAACAGAGTTGTAAAAGCAGGTGACACTTATGGTTACGATTATGAAAGCCATATAAACACTCAAAACATTTGGGGATTAAGTGAATTTACTTTTTCAAAAGTTGATTTTTACGTTGCTTTAAATGCTACAACCACTCAATATTGGAGAGTTGGAAATATGAAAAATGGTCGTTATCCTGATAATTCTTATGGCACAAGCGACAAACAAACATTTTTTAATTATGCTGCAAAAATTGGAGGAACATATAAAATTACTGGTCGTCATTTTATTACTGGAAATGCGATGTATATGACCTCTGCTCCTTCGTTCAAAAATTCTTATATTTCTCCACGTGTGAGCGATAAGATTATTTCAAATATGGATGATCGGAAAATCTTAAGTGGCGACATTAGTTATATTATTCGCCATCCAAGAATTAAAGGTCGAGTTACATTATATCAAACGACCATTACTGATGACGTAGAGATGAACAGTTATTATCATGATGTTTTGAGAACATATGTTAACACAACGATGACTGGTGTAAACAAAATTCATCAAGGGTTAGAAGTAGGAATTGAAGCAAAAGCAACTAGTTCAATTTCATTTATAGGAGTATTTTCAAAAGGAAACTTCAGATACACATCACGTCCTACAGCAACTACATCAGTTGAGAATGGATCAATTGCGGATACATCACAAACTATTTATTGTAAGAATTTTTATGTAAATGGAACACCACAAACAGCCGCTTCTCTTGGACTAAAATGGCAAGGACCAAAATCATGGTATTTAAATGTAAATGCAAACTATTTTGACGACATTTGGGTTGATTTTTCTCCAGAAAGAAGAACCATTGGGGCAATTGAAGGTTTGTATAACGACCCTGAATTGGTTACGTTAATAACCCAACAAGAAAAAGTTCCCGGTCAATTTACCTTAGATGCTTCGATAAGCAAATCGTGGAAAATAAAAAAATACACTATCTTGTTTAATGCCAGTGTAAGCAACATTTTAGACAATCAAAAGTTAGTAACCTCAGCTTATGAGCAATTGCGATTTGACTTTGCAGAAAAAAATGTCAGTAAATTTCCATCAAAATATTACTACGGATTTGGCAGGACTTATTTTATATCTTTAGGCATTCGATTTTAGTTAACCCATAAAACAGTAAATTATGAAAAACAAAACAAATATCATATTAACGGCTATAATAGCACTATTACTCGCTTTTACCAGCTGTCAGAAAGAAGAGATGGACGTTCCTCCATTCATCATCCCAACATTTACCGTTCCTGCTGGGGATACACTATTGACTATTGCCGAGCTAAAAGCTATGCCAATTCCTAATCCACTAACCGCTATCTCACATAGATATTGGATTCAAGGCGTTGTTACTGGTAATGATGAATCTGGAAATATTTACAAATCCTTATTTATTCAAGATGCCACTGGTGGAATTGTCTTATCACTAAATAAAAAATTGCTTTATTTAACCTTTAAGCAAGGGCAACAAATTTATGTAAAATTACAAGATATTTATGTTGGCCTTTATGGCGGAACGCCTCAAGTTGGTGGACTTTTTAATGGATCAGTAGGTCAGTTGGCAGATCTCGAAATCCCAAATCATCTCTTTAAAAACGGAAAAATTGGATTATTACCTGTACCTCAATTGATTAGTACTGCTTCCGATTTATCATTACCAAAAGTCCAAACGTTGGTCCAATTAGATTCTGTTTCTTTTTCAGAAGCAGGACAACCTTATGCTATTATTTCGGGTACATTAACAGCTACAAATCGCAATTTAACCTTAAAAGATGGCACTCCTGTGGTTCTCCGAAATAGCATATATGCAACGTTTAAAGATTCGTTAATGCCAGCTGGAAGTGGCTCAATCATTGGAATTTTAGGAAACTTTAATGGAGCTTATCAACTTACGATTCGCAACACAGCTGATGTTTTCGGATTTACAACGGACAAATAGTTAATTTAGAAGAAACGGAAAAAATATTAATTATGAAAAAATCAATCAATATTAAATCATTAATTCTTATCGGAATTATTGGAGTATCTGCTGTCTTAAGTTCATGTGTGAAGCAGGATTTTGCTGAACCCGATGCCATTACTCCTTCATTTACCATTCCTGCCGGAGCAAACTTGTTAACCATTCAGCAATTAAAGGCTCGGCACACAACACCTACTTCTTTAGATAGCATTGTCGATGATGTATATATTCAAGGTGTTGTTACTGGAAATGACCAATTTGGAAATATCTATAAAACACTATATATCCAAGATTCTACCAGTGGAATAGTCTTGTCACTTAATAAAACCAGTCTTTTCAACGAATACAAACAAGGACAACGGATTTATGTGAAGTGTAAAAACTTAGTTTTAGGCAGTTATGGCGGTACTCTGCAGTTAGGTGCGATTTATATGGGCGGAACTGGGCAATTACCCGAAATTGCAGTTGCCAATCATTTGTTTAAAAATGGAATGCCAGGAGCTGTTCCAGAGCCAACACACCTTAGAGCTTCTGCTGATTTAGCTATTAATTTATCAAAACTAGTAATCCTAGATTCTTGCTCATTTTCAGAAGCAGGAATGCCTTTTGTATCAGACAATTTAACCACCGATCGTGGTTTAAAACTTAAAGATGGCACCACAATTACAGTTCGAACCAGCAACTATGCGGCTTTTAAAAACAGCATAATTCCTGCAGGAAAAGGAACTGTAATTGGATTATTAGGACTTTATAACGGCACTTATCAATTAGCAATTCGCAACATTAATGATGTTTACGGATTTATTCCTCCAATTGCAGATGCTTCATTTGTTACGGATCCACTTGCATGGGCTGCTCCAAATACATGGACGACACAGAATGTTACTGGAACACAAGTTTGGGCATTTGACGCAAGTTATAAAATGATGAAAATGAGTGGTTATGCTGGTGCAAACTATGAAAATGAAGACTGGTTGATTTCTCCATCATATAGCACTATAAATATTCCAAGCGCAATATTATCTTTTGATCATGCTGCAAAATATGGCTCACCTTCAACAGAACTTCATGTAATGATTTCTACAGATTACAACGGAGCAAATTTTGCAACAGCAACATGGGCAGAATTAACAGTTCCGAACTGGCCTTCAGGTGCTGATTGGACATTTATTGGTTCAGGTGATATTGACTTAAGTTCATATCTAAATCAAGCCAATGTTCGTATCGCATTTAAATACACAAGTACAACTTCAAGTGGTGCTACTTGGGAAATTAAAGCACTAAATATTAGACGATAAACTAATAAAAATTCATTATTGAAAAGTCGCTCATTATGAGCGACTTTTTTTTTGCATAAATAGAGCTATAGATATGAAATCTGTAATCAAATGAATAAATTGAGGCCGTTGCAAAACACCAAACTCTGCGTTAAATTAAATATTTAAACTACTCATTTACAGAAGTAATCACGATAATTATCGTGACCGTGTTTAAATATTTCAAAAGCCTTGATTTTGGACTTTTGCAATGGTCTCAAATCTGACATAATGCCGCTTCTAGTTATAATATAGTCCATTTCTCAAGCGTTCAATGAACTATTTATATCTACGAGCGGCATTGATCCCGCTATAGCTGGACACACGCTAAAGCGTGGCAGGCACACGCCATGGCTTGGCAAGCAAGCCAATCTAGAGTATAAAATATCTTTGGGCTATTTTAAACTAAGAATTTGGTATAAACACGAACAATGGTTTACAAACTTATACTGCACAATTTGGATTCAAGGATAAACTAGAATGTTAGAATTAACTTCTTAAAACACGTTTTATGGTCCTAAAGATCAGTTTTAAATCGATAAAAAAACTTTGATTTTCGATATATTTAAAGTTCAATTTCAATTTTGCTGGCATCACTTCGTGGATGTATGTTTCTTCGGGATTTTGTGATTCTGAGAGCAATTCATTCTCATTAAAATACTCGAGTGAAGCATAATCAGTAAGTCCAGGGCGAACTTGAAGTACTTTTAGCTGTTCAACTGAATATTTATCTACATATTTTTGAACCTCTGGTCTAGGCCCAACAAAGCTCATATTTCCAATTAAAATATTTAATATTTGAGGAAGTTCATCAATCTTATATTTTCGAATAAACAATCCTACTCTTGTCACTCTGATATCGTTTGAGCCGACGGTTAGCAATCCCTTTTTATCTGCACCAATTGACATGGAGCGAAATTTCAACAAAGAAAATGGTTTGCGATTTTTCCCAATTCGTTCTTGTTTATAAAACACACCACCCTTAGAGTCCAAGACAATTGCCAATGAAACAATGATAAAAAACGGCAATAGCAGAATCACTGCGATTAACACCATAAATATGTCAAAAATTCTTTTAATCATTAGATTTTAGAACCTTGTTAGTTGCAAATACAACAGCTTTTACAACGGTTTCAACTTGCAAATCGGTAAGATCGTAATAAACGGGGAGACTGATTTCGCAGCTATAATTGGAATATGTTTGTGGATAATCGTCAATTTTATAACCCATTTCTTTATAAAAAGTCATCATCGGAAGTGGAATAAAATGGACATTCACTGAAACTTGTTGCTCAAAAATCAATTTAATAATTTCATCTCTTTGAGTTTCAGTAGCATTTTTAATTCTTAGCAAAAAGACATGATATGATGAAGTTTTATCTGCTGTATGATATGTTGGAATTATAGCAAAATCGTGCTTCGAAAATAATTCGGAATATTTATCAAAAATTGCTTTTCTTCGAACTAACATATCATCGTCGTAACGTTCGAGTTCTATTAGTCCGATTGCAGCCATAATATCAGTCATATTACATTTGTAACCAGGCTCAATAATATCATATCTCCAATTACCAGGTTGCATTTTTGCCAACGCATCTTTCGACTGTCCATGAAGAGATTTTGTGCATAAATATTTGTATTCTTCCTCGTTGTTAAAAGGTACAGGAAGACAAAGGCAAACAGCACCACCTTCGGCAGTAGTAAGATTTTTCACAGCATGAAACGAGAACACCGTAACATCCGTTAAACAGCCTGTTTTCTTTCCTTTATATTCTGCACCTATAGAATGAGCTGCATCAGAAAGCACCATAATACGACCCAACTTCTGCTGATTTTTGTGACTTGCCACAAACAATTTTTGAATATCCGAGTCATTAACTAGCGCATTAATTTCATCGTAATCGCAGGGAAAACCACCTAAATCTACTGGCATAATTACTTTAGTACGAGGAGTAATTGCTTTTCTAATTTCAGCCAGTGAAATATTAAAATCATCGCAAATATCTACAAAAACTGGGGTAGCCCCACAGTGCATAATCACATTGGCTGTGGCCGTATACGTATATGCAGGTAAGATTACCTCATCACCGGCAGTAACGCCAAACCAGCGGAGCATCAATTCCAATCCAGCCGAAGCTGAATTAAGACAAACTGTAGCCTCAGCACCACAATACTGGCTAATCCGCTTTTCGAATTCTTTGGTTCGTGGGCCAGTTGTAATCCATCCCGATAATAAAGCTGCGGTAACTTCATCTATAATTTTCTGGTCGATGCGTGGAGGCGAAAATGGTATCATAGTATAATTATTTATTTTTGCCACTGAGGCGCTTAGTCCACAAGAATCACTAAGTATTTCTTCTTCGTGTTTCTTAGTGCACTTTAGAATCTGAGTGGTTGTTGTATTTTATTTCTTTAGATAATTCAAAATATTGGATTCCACGCGATTAAGCACGTCTTTTGAGTCTGCTTTCAGGAACACTCTTCCCGTAATCTTTTCGTATAGCTCAATATAACGTTCAGAAACCTGCGCAACAAACTCAGGAGTCATTTCTGGACAAACTTGCCCATCTTTTCCCTGGAATCCGTTATCCATTAGCCACTCTCGTACAAATTCCTTTGAAAGTTGATGTTGTTGTTCACCCTTGTCAAAGCGTTCTTGGTAGCCATTTGCATAAAAATATCGTGATGAATCTGGAGTATGAATCTCGTCGATAAGATAAATTACACCATCTTTTTTACCAAATTCATACTTGGTATCCACTAAGATTAGTCCATGTTTTGCAGCAATTTCAGTTCCTCTTTGAAAAATTGCTAATGCATATTTCTCCAAAGTTTCATATTCCTCTTTGGCAATAATTCCTTGTTCAATAATCTCATCGCGACTAATATCTTCGTCGTGACCTTCGGCTGCTTTGGTAGTTGGAGTGATAATTGGAGTTTCAAAACGTTGATGTTCTTTCATCCCATCAGGAATTTTTACACCACAAATTTCACGAGATCCCGCTTTGTATGAGCGCCATGAACTTCCAGTTAGATAACCTCTCACAATCATTTCAATAGCATAAGGTTCGCATTGCAGACCTATGGTTACCATTGGATCAGGAGTTGCGATTTTCCAATTTGGGCAGATATCGGTGGTTGCATCTAGGAATTCAGCAGCAATTTGATTCAAAACCTGTCCTTTGTATGGAATACCTTCGGGAAGAATTACATCAAAGGCCGAAATACGATCGGAAACCACCATCACCAATAAATCGTTGTTGATATTATATACATCGCGAACTTTTCCGTGATACACACTTTTTTGTCCTGGAAAATTAAACTCTGTACGTGTTAAGGCTAAAGCTTTTTTCATATAATAATTGTTGTTGTTATGTTTATTTTTTTCTTAAAACGTCTCCATGGCCACATCTAACACAATTGTCATTATTTGTAATTCTATAATACACTCTAAAAATTGTATCCAGTAAATTTGGAGCTAGACTGTCAAATTTTAGATTAAGGAGATTTTGATTTGAAAATTCTTTTGAATAAATTTTTTGGAATCTTTGATTGACCACATTTAGTTCGATATTAAGAGTGGTGTCTTCTGGACAAAAAGCAATTTCTACTCGATTGGGAGAAGGATTTGGATAACAGTAAACAGAAATATTTGAAAAATTACAATCTGAATTAAAATTTGAGTTGATAAAAAGATTTTTTTCTATTTGAGACCATTGGTCATCAATTCTCCAATCCGAAGAATCAGTTTCTCCCAATAATTGACCAAAATCATCTCTAAATGTAATTCCTGAAATTTTTGGATAAATTGGGCTTATTGTATTATTACTTGTATCACTATTTGTGTCTTTTTTACAAGAACTGAAACCAATTGTGATTAAACAAAAAAATAGCAGCGTATTTATTTTCATGGTGTATATTTATTGTAAATTATTTTTGTTTTTTCGTTCTAATTTTTCATCATCCGATTTTTCATACGCTTCAATAATCTTAGTAACCAACTGATGACGAACCACATCCCGATTATCTAGCATAATAAAATCGATATTAGTGATATTTCCAAGAATCTTCATCGCCTGAATCAAACCAGAATTTTGATGACGAGGTAAATCTACCTGAGTCACATCACCAGTAATAAAAAACTTTGCATTCATCCCCATTCGCGTGAGGAACATCTTTAATTGACCTTCAGTGGCGTTTTGAGCTTCATCGAGAATCACATACGCATTGTCGAGCGTTCGACCACGCATAAACGCGAGAGGAGCAATTTCAATGGTTTTATCTTCGAGATAGGCCACCAATTTTTGCTGAGGGATCATATCTCGAAGTGCATCGTAAAGTGGTTGTAGATATGGATCGAGCTTATCGCGCAAGTCGCCAGGAAGAAACCCAAGATTTTCTCCCGCTTCAACGGCTGGGCGAGTGAGGATAATGCGTCTTATTTCTTTATTTTTCAAAGCTCTAACTGCCAAAGCAACCGCAGTGTATGTTTTTCCAGTACCAGCAGGTCCAACAGCAAAAATCATATCGTGATTTTGCACACTATCCACCAAGCGTTGTTGATTAATGGTTATGGCTTTTATCACTTTACCATGATTTCCATGAACTATAATTGAAGCATCACTTTCCTTAGCAGCTTCGCGCGAAAAACGCTCGAAGTCGAAATCGGTAACCATCAATTCCACATCGTGACGGCTAAGTTTTCCGAATTTTTCAAAATGAGCTAGCATTTTATTTAGCTTATCTTCAAACTCGTTAAGCTCATTATCAACTCCAAAAAGTTTTAGCTCATTACCTCGAGTAATAATTTTAAGTTTAGGAAAAGCATTAATCAATCGGCTGATATTTGCGTTATTAGCACCCAAAATTTCTAATGCGATGGTAGGATCTAAAATGATATTTTTTTCTGACATTAATTGTTTTTAGAAATCTATTAAATTAGAATTCAAAATTAGCAAAAAATATCGAATACGGATTAATTGATTTGACAATTTGAAGATTATTCGATCCCGCTAAAGCTGGACAAGTTTTGAAAATTTGATGATTTGAAAATTTGAAGATCATTTGGGTTGATAGGTTGATAAGTTGATGGGTTGATTGATAGGTTGATAGGTTGATAAGTTGATGGGTTGATTGATTGGTTGGTTGATAGGTTGATGGGTTGATGGGTTGATGGGTTGATGGGTTGATGGGTCCCGAAAAATAAAAATCTTTGATTTTTTTATTTTTCGAGGATCCTCGAAAAACTACGTTTCGCTTTTTGCGAACTGTTTTTCGGGATTGATGGGTTGGTAGGTTGAAACGTTAGGTTTCCCTATAAACATATAAACTTTAAACCTATAAACAATTCAAAAATTTGATGATTTGAAAATTTGAAGATTTATTGCTTTAAATTGGTTTAAAAAAATAATTCTGTCTAAATAACGTTAATTTATCCAATTGGTAATAGCTTTTCGCTATTTTTGCAATGATAAATACAAGATTTTATGCCGATAATTACATTAATAAGCGATTGGGGTTTAAGAGACTATTACGCAGCAGCTGTAAAAGGGCATTTACTTACGATGATGCCTGATGTTAATATTGTAGATATCACTCATACAATTGAGCCATATGATTTACAGATGACAAGTTATATTTTAAAAAATGCTTATCCTTGTTTTCCTAAGGGAACGGTTCATATTATTGGAATTGAGACTACTGAGTCTATTGATTGTAAGCATATTGCCATGAAGTTAAATGGGCATTATTTTGTAGGAGCTGATAACGGAATTCCCGCATTAATTTTAGATGGGAATGAACCTGAAAAAATCATTGAATTAAATGTTTTGCAGGATTCTTACAATTATACATTTTCTGAACGAGATTTGTTTGCAAAAGTTGCTGTTCACCTAGCAAAAGGACTAAACATAGAAGATTTAGGTCAACCTCAAAACAGTCTTTTTGAAAAACTTCAAGCAAAGCCTCTCGAAGAAAAGGATAAAATTGTAGGGACTGTTGAATATGTTGATAATAATGGAAATCTAATCACAAACATTTCTGAAAGTACTTTCAAAAAACACAGTAAAGGGAAATCATTTATCATCAATTTACCTTGTGAATCAAGTATTTCCAAAATTTCAACTTCATACCAAGATGTTGACAGCACGGATCTTGTTGCTATTTTTAATTCTTCTGGTTATCTGGAAATCGCGTTGAACAGAGATAATATCAGCAAATTATTAAACATAGAACACGATGCACGAATTACTATAACTTTTTATGAATATTTAAACCTAAAACCATAATTACGATGAAACGATTATTAATTCTCCTTGCTATTATGCTCCCAATGGTGTATAGTTGCAACAACAGTGAAGTAGAAAAATTAAAAGAAGAAAATACGAAACTCCAATCGGAGCTTACAAAAAGAGATGCTACCGTTGATGACATGTTTAAGTCGTTTGACAATATTGAAGCAAATTTGGCCGAAATTAGAGCAAAACAAATGGTTGTTGGGCAAGCAACTGGAAATGGCACTTCTGAAGTGAAACCTGATGTTCGTGAGCAAATCACGAATGACATCCAAATGATTAATGATTTATTGGAGAAAAACAAACAGACAATTTCAAATTTGAGATCACAATTAAAAAAATCGAAGATGAAAATCAAACATTTCGAAGATGTAATTGCCAAGCTTGAAAAGCAAATTGCTGAGAAAGATGCCGAAATTATTGAATTAAAAGATAAACTTGAAAAACTAAATTTCACCGTGACAGAATTAAATGCAAAAGTTGAAACGATAACTCAAGAAAGCAATCAAAAAACGGAAGTCATTAGCCAACAAACAGAAGAATTAAATTCTGCATGGTATGTAATTGGAACAGCAAAAGAACTTCAAGCAAAAAATGTGATTACTCGCGAAGGTGGAGTTGTTGGCATAGGCAAATCATCAAAACTATCGAAGGAGATGAATACTGAATATTTTACAAAAATTGATATTCGTAAAGTTACAGAAATTACAATAGCCGCTAAAAAAGCTAAAGTATTATCAAACCATCCGCAAAGCAGTTACGAACTAAAACAAAACGGAAAATCAATAGACAGAATACTTGTTAAAGACTATAAACGTTTTTGGAGTATCTCTAAATATTTGGTCGTTGAAGTTGAATAATGAATGCGATTTGGCACTTAATAAAAAACAAAGAATATTGTTTTGCTTTGATACAACTATTTGTAAATCAAATTGAACGTATTTAAATCAGAAAAAATTGATTTAAAAAAAGCAATTCAGGTTAATCATACAAAGAATAAAAACATGATAAAAAAAGCTGCATTTACAATTCTTTTTTCAATATTAATTATTGGAAATGGATGGGCGCAAAAATCTACCTCAGAAACTACAAGCCCAAAGATTAAGTGGATTACATTCAAGGAAGCCATTGAATTGAACAAAAAGGGTAATAAGCGAAAAATCATCACAGATGTATTTACCTCTTGGTGTGGTTGGTGTAAAAGAATGGATGCCTCAACCTTTGCCGAAAAAGAGATCGTTGAATATATAACAAAACATTTTTGGGCTGTAAAATTGGATGCTGAAATGAGTGACACTTTGGTTATTGATGGTGTTACATACGTAAATCAGCATCCGAATGCAAATCGTTCTACTCATGATTTAGCGTTGAAACTTTTGCAAAATCAAATGTCTTATCCAAGTTATGCATTTCTTAACGAGGAAAACCAAATGATAACCATAGTCCCAGGATATTATAATGGGGAATCGTTTATGCTGTTTCTAAGATATGTTGCAGAAAACATTTATCTATCAAAGCCTTTTGCTCAGTTTAAAGCAGAAAATACTCCTATCATAAAACAGTAAATCGTTTTCTGGGGATTTCAACAATAACTATTCTGGAGTCTCATTAAATTTAGATTATTATCGTTTTAGGTGTTTCAAATCTAATGGTTTTTAATAGAAAGATTTGGACAACGAAGTTATATACAGAAAAAAAATATTTATAAATGAGAGTTGTCTTTTTAGGTTCTGGAACATCTCAAGGAGTGCCCGTTATTACCTGCAAATGTGATGTTTGTGTTAGTAATGATGCTCACGACTATAGACTTCGTTCGTCAGTACTTATTGAACTTCAAGAAAAGACAATTGTGATAGATGCTGGTCCAGATTTTCGGCAGCAGATGTTGCGAGAAAAAGTGATGAAGCTAGACGCAATATTGCTCACACACTCACATAAAGATCATATTGGAGGGCTCGATGATGTAAGGGCTTTTAACTATAATCAGTCGAAACCTATGGATATTTTTGCTGATGAGCAAACGGCATTAACTGTAAAATCTGATTTTTTTTATGCTTTTACTGATATTAAATATCCTGGAGTTCCAAAAATGAACATTCATATTTTCGACAATAATGAATTTATGGTTCACAACATATCCGTAATTCCAATTAAAGCTTTGCATCAGAAAACACAAGTTTGGGGATTTCGGATTGGAAAATTTGCCTATCTAACGGATGTTAGTCAAATATCGAATATTGAAAAGCAAAAACTTTTAGGACTTGACACTTTGGTTGTTAATGCATTACGAATTGAAAAGCATTATTCACATTTTAATTTGGATGAAGCGATTTCTTTAGCGAACGAAGTACAACCAAAACAGACCTATTTTACCCACATCAGCCATAATATGGGATTATACGCCGACGTAAATCGGACGTTACCAAACAATATGCACTTAGCTTATGATGGTTTAACCATTGAAATCAAAGAGTAATAAAATGAAATTTCAATATTCATCAAAAAATAAAAAAACATGAAAAAAGTAGTATTTACGTTTACCATCTTATTAGCATTTGTATTAAATAGCAAAGCTCAAACTAATGTGATATCAGGCACTGATAAATCATATATTGAAGTAATTGGGGCGAATAGTATTGATGTAATTCCTGATATGCTATATATCTCCATTTCATTAAGAGAAAAAAAGGGAATTAGTGTTGAATCACAGGAAGATACATTGAAAAATGTATTACAACGATGCGAAATACCTTTTTCGAAGCTAACGATTAACAAAGCACAATCAACGTATTCAAAAATTAGTTTTGCCTCTCGCACAGGGGTTACACAAAAAGTGTATTCTCTTCTACTATCAGATGCAGCAACGATGGCTAGAGTATTTGATGAATTTGAAAAGACTGCTGTAATCAATAATTACCGATTAGAAAAAATATCGCATTCAAAAATTGATAGCCTTATTCGTGAAGTAAAAACTAAAGCGATAAAAGAGGCAAAATCACAAGCAGAATATTTGCTTAGTGCAATAAACGAAAAAATTGGCAAACCAATGGAAATCAGAGAAGTGAAAAGCGACGATACTGATATATATAATATTACAGGAGGAATTCCAGCAAGATATGGCAATTCTAGAAATTATGATTACAATGCTTCATCAATGAGCTCAGGAGAAATTGTAATTGGTGTTCAGAATATTAACATTAAAAAGTTTGTGTATATCAAATTTGCTATTCAATAACCACTATTGTCTGATAAATTTTCAATATTTTCAGCCTATTTGCAATCCTTCTTAAAGTTATTATTCACTGATAAATTGGATAGTATAAAAGAATGAAGTACTTTTGAAATAACAATTATAATCATAGAATATGAAAAAATTATTTTTAAGCACTCTTTTTTTCTGCTTTATTGCGATTTCGGCATTTTCACAAATTGATACTGTAAAAACTACTCCAAAGTTAGTTTACGAATATCTAACTAATTTTTCGGATGCACCAAGAAGTAACAGCATTAGAATAGGCTTTTACAATATGGAAAACATGTACGATACAGAAAATGACTCCTTAAAAAGTGATGATGATTTTACCCCAGATGGAGCTAATCGTTGGTCGAAATCTCGCTATTGGAAAAAAATCAACAACATGGCCAGAGTTATTTCTACAATCGGTGGGTGGGATGCCCCTGATATTATGGGAATGTGTGAAGTTGAGAACTTAAAAGTAGTTAAGAATTTGATTTTTAGTGAGCCATTAAAGAAAACAAAATACAGAATTATTCATTACGATTCTCCTGATAATCGGGGAATTGATGTTGCTTTAATTTATCGATACGATCGGTTTCGAGTAATAAATAGTCGCCCAATTGAATTAACTTTTCCTGGCGAACCTGAGTCTAAAACAAGAGATATTTTATACGTTACTGGCAAAATTGTTGGGTCGAATGACACCTTGCACATTCTTGTAAATCATTGGCCATCAAGATATGGTGGATATGCAGCAACCATAGAAAAAAGAAATAGAGCAGCAGATGTTGTTCGTCAAACGGTTGATTCAATTCGTCAAGCAAACAGCGGTGCAAACGTATTAATTATGGGAGATTTAAACGATTATCCTACAGACATTAGTGTAGTTGAACATTTAAAAGCGAAACCAAGCATCGAAAACACTACAGAGTCTGACTTAATAAATTTGATGTATACATATCAGCAAGCTGGAAAGATTGGAAGCCATAAGTACCAAGAGAAATGGGGTGTTTTAGATCAGATTATTGTATCACAACCTTTATTAAAGCGAAAAACTGGATTACGCGTTGCCAAAGAAGGCGCTGTAATTTATCGTGCTGATTTCTTGTTAGTTCCAGATGAAACTTACCTTGGAGTTAAAACAAATCGCACATTTATTGGCTCACGATACAACGGTGGTTACTCAGATCACTTACCCGTTTTTGTAGATTTAGAATGGTAATTTCAATTTTTATTTAGACACGAAGAGGTATTTATCTTTAATTATCAGATATGAAAAATTCAAAATCGACATTATTAGAAGATATTTTTATTAAAGATTATACCTATTTTGATATCACAACAAAAAAGGATATTTGGCAAGAATTAGAGAAAATAGTGAGTGGAAAATTCAAAATTACAAGAACAAAAAGTGCTGATTTAAACTCTTTTAAACTTGACTTCGACTATAAATCAATTCAGATAAATTTGACTGAAACTGATACAAAGCCTCTGAAATTTGAATTTAGTATAAATTTAAAGGAAATTTTGGAGTTTAATATTTCCCTAGAAGATAATTTAGACAAATTGATGAAGTTCTTTGGCAAGCATGAAATTGAAATTCATAAAGCTGACTTTGACAATAAATACTTTATCAAAACAAATAATAAAAAGGAAGTAAAATTGCTTTTAGAAAAGAAGGAGCTTACAGATTTAATAATTAGAAATGATATTTACGGCATCATCTGTAACTTTGACAAAGAGGCACAATTAACAAAAATACTAACTGTTGCTGATCGAAATATTAATGCATTAGACAAATTAGTTGATTTAGTAAAAGTGCAGCTGATGCTGATTGACCAATTTTATGAAAACGATTTGATAAAGGAATAATCACACATATTGAAGTCAGCAAATCAGTTTTTTGTGATCTCAAACTCCATCAATAACATCAAACCAATTGCTACTTTGGCGAGAGAAGCTCCAATTGGTGTAATTACTTAGCACTATTATCAACACATCATCGTTGAGTCTGCGGATAAATAGGGTATTAAACCCATTCCAGAGGCCTCCATGAAAAACCAATGGCTGTCCCCAATACATTGCTCCTAAATGCCATCCGTAGCCATAATTATTAAATGGCGATAACTCAGTTGATTTCCCTATAAGCGCATTTATCAATGATTCTTTCTTTAATATTTTATTTTCTCTAAGTGCTTTATCCCACAAATAAAGATCGTATGCAGTAGAATAAACACCTTTATCTCCAGTAGTTCCAGAAAGCCATGTATGACCACGCAAACGGCCTTTTGTATCATGTCCATCCGCAATCGAATAATTCGAAATTTTGCTTAATTTAGTACAAATAATTGTATTTTTCATTCCAGCTTTCGAAAAAATTTCCTCATTGGCAAAATCGGCAAATGATTTTCCTGATATTTTTTCTACAATGGATGCCAACACACAATATCCGGTGTTGTTATACTCGTATTTAGCATTGGGTTGAAAATTTAACAACGGCTTGTGCTCAGCAATCATAGACATTAAGCTATCGTTGGAGAGATCTAAATTTTTATTTTTCCAATATTTTGGAGCGAAGTTGTAGTATTGGGGCAGTCCAGAACGGTGACAAAGGAGTAAATGAATCGTTATGTTTGGATAAGGAAAATTAGGAAAAAACCGTTGAACTGTATCAGAATACTTAAGCAGTCCTCGCTCTTCGAGGAGCATAATTGCTGTAGCAGTGAATTGTTTGGAAACAGAAGCTAATTCAAAAAGTGTGTTTTTGGTAAGTTTCGTCTTTCTTCTTAAGTTCGCATATCCAATTGCTTGATGAATTAGAATTGAACCATTTTTGCTTATCAAGACTACTCCATTAAATTTTTTTTTGATCGTTAAAGTTTTAAAAGCAGAATCAATTACAATTGATTTATTAATAAAGCTCAAACTATCGTAGTACCTATTTACCGCCGAACTAGACCAAAATGAAGATGAATTTTGCCCATTTACTTTTAAAAAAAGCAGACTTAGCAATCCTAAAAAGGGTAAAAAGTAAAAACTTTTTATTTTATTCATCTACTTTTATATATTTATTATTCAATAGGTAACGAGATATTCCATAGAAAAGTGAAGTTGTTTTTAAAATTAATATCTGCATATTTACCATAATTACAGAATACTCCAACTCCAAAGGCAGAAGTTTTTAAATCTAGGAGTTTATTAATCATCAAACCAGTTTCAAAATAACCAGATTTTGGTGTTTTATAACGATATTGATACAAGTAGTTATTGTATTTTAAATCGCCATAAAGAATGTTTTGGTGTAACGAAATTTCGGGTTTAAAGCGACGTGATTGCAAAAAACGTTTTCCAAAATTGTGTTTAAGAAATACAGAAAGATAACGGTCCGAAACAAAGGAATTTATTTTGATTGATTGGAATGCATTATCGCAGAATAGGCTAATGTCGTTATTGCATGATTTTGCAACAAAATTTCCCCACAGCGGCAACAATCTATCGCTTATTCCTGCAGAAATTTGAACGGTTGATTTTCCAATATATTTATATTGAAACGATTTAAAAATTTTAGCTTCTACCCTATTATACTCGTAATTTGAATTAAGTAAATTATTGAATCCATGAATATATTGAGCAGTAACTATTGGATAATCAGTACCCATTGAAAAGAGCCAATCTCCATTTTTTACAAATTTCTCTTTAAAAGCATATCTAAACGAAATTACTGATTCTGTTAAATGGCTTTTTGAGTTGAATTTAGAAACTAAATCTTGGGTAATAACTATTGGCAGCACCTGATACATAGGCGTTTTAGTTTGAGTATTTAATTCTAAACGGGTTGTTAGATACCTAAAAAAACGATGAGTAGCAGCTACTTCAAATTTTTCAGTTCTATCAAATCGAGTTACAAAAGATCTTCTCATAAAATCTCCATCAAAGAAGTTTTTTTGATCATAAAACAGTGGTTGTCCGCCAGATTCAATGATATCGTCTTTATATGCAACAGTTAATGTTGTGTTTTTTTCTCTATTAATATTCCAAACTGCTTCGAGTCTATATTTGCTGTACATATCTGAAAATCCATAGGCAAAAAAGCCACCAAGCGTAAAATTACGCATCAACCGACGATTAGTATATAATCCTAAATCTAAACGCCATCCTTCATAATCATTAAATCTAATAAAATTACTGATATCTAAATCAACGTAACCCATTGGAATTTTTCCAGTCATTAGCGTTTTTGAGTAATTCATCCACTTTTCAAAATTTTCTTTTTTTCCAATACTGTCAATCACTAAATAGGTTTTAATCTCCTGAGGAGTAAGTGTATCTCGGCGATATTGAACTAAAAGTTGATTGCTGTTTTCAGGAGAAATTACATCTAAATCGACTTCTGCATCTCCAAATTCTTTATTTTTTATTGGATTATTGAGTTTAATATCTTGAATAAAAGTAGTCCCATTTCCTAAGATTTTGTATCCATTAGCAACGATAGCGTTAAAATAGAAATTGGTATTTAGCTGAACAGGAAACCATTTTTCGCCTCCAACTAATTCATATTGTTGTTGAATAGAAATACTAAATCCACCTTCCTTTTTAGCAGGTTCTGCAATTACATTTTGAATAGCATATCCTCTAGTATTTATGTACAAATGACCTTTTAATCCATCAAATGTAGTTCCTTTTCGTGGTCGGAACGAAATGATAAACACGGTATCATTATCCCGATAAGTTGTATCTTGAATCTCGAAGAAATATTTTGAGGGGCTACCGCTACTTATAGGATTTACAAATTTTTTATCGAGAAGCAAAAATAGGTCATCATAAAAAGAGACCGATTGAACTTGAGTAATTAGTAGGGTGAAGAGTGGGTCTTTAAAACCAGAAATTTTTGAAGCAAGTACTTTTTCATAGTTTTTATTTGGAGCTTTAAATATCCGTTTATTCACACTTTCCATCATAAATAGATGTTGGTCGGTGAAAAATTTTACGGTACGACGTTTCATTTTAGAAACTGAATCCTGCAAAGTGGTGTCAGCATAAGCTCTAAGGGCCGAAGAATCTTGGAAAACCGTAGAGGTGAATACCATCTTGTTGTATGAAGTATAGCTAAAAGAGCTGTTTTTTAAAGGGTTGTTATTGTCTCTATTTTTGATTGCAGCATTGATAATTCGATGCGCAGGATTTTCGACGGGAGTCACCAGAAACTCCTTCAACTCAAAAACTTTTTTGTTCATTGAAATAACAATTCCACTTTTAATACTGAAACCACGGAAGGTTTGATTATGGTATCCAATATAAGAACAAACTAAAGAGTCGACGGCACGAATAGCTTTAATTAAAAACTTGCCATTAATATCAGTTGTAACACCTTGATTTTTAGCTCCAAATAAGATATTTACGAATGGCAAAGGTTCACCCGATTGAGCATCAATTACTTTACCACTATAGGTATGTGATTGTGAATATGAAAGAAAAGAAAATATTGAAAGACAAAAAAACAGAATATATTTATACATAAAAGATATTAGGATTGAAAACTATGCAAAGTTAACTCATTTTTTTTTGTTTCATAATCAAAAACTCGACAAGTTGTTTTAATAAGAAGTCAAACAACGATCGAAAAGAGTTTTTTAGCCAAAATATCTCTGTGTAATAATATATTATCGTTAAAAAAGGTTGAACTTTTGCATCGATTATTATTTTTGGTGTATCTTTGTCCCTATGAAAATTTGGAAAAAGCATATAATTTATAATACAACTGTTTTGGTTGTCTTGCTTTTCTTTTTCGTTTTTAGCAGCGGATTAAGCTTTTCGTTGCATTATTGTGATTCGTGCGGACAAACCAAGGCTTTTTTTATTGAACATCCCAATTGTTGCTCAGAAAGCAGTCAAATCCACGATTCGGAAAAAAAGTGTAATGAAAATTGTGGATGTTGCGAAAATGAACAAAGTCAAAAAACAAATTCTTGTTGTACGGCAAAACACCATTGCAAAACTACCCACAAATTTATTAGAATCAATTCTCCTTATGTTGGTTCTAGTCATCCTGTAAGTCAACCACTTTGCTTGGATATATTTACATTGCTGAGTCCCACAGAAACTCCTGATATTAAAATTTCATTTCATTTTCCACAGTCGGCAAACCCACCTCCTACTATAACTCAAGCCGGCGGAGATCGATTTCTAAATTATATTTCGCAACATCTTTTTTATTCCTGATTTTTTCAATCAGAATTTAAAGTTGTATTCTCTTCAAAAACTGTTATTTGTTAATCAGAAGCATCATCCTATTCTTTATAGAATGACTGATATTAAACGACTTGTATAATAAAATGCATGGTTAATAATCGTAAATCTTTTCATGAAGAATACTCACAACTTTTATTATCGATTTTTTTTGAAAAAATAAAAATAAAATTATGATAGAAAAGATCATTAAGTTTTCGATTAATAATAAAATCATTATCGGACTATTTGTCTTGGCGCTCATTGCTTGGGGTATATTCTCATTAAAGCAATTACCAATAGATGCGGTTCCAGATATTACAAATAATCAAGTTCAAATTATTTCAGTGGCTCCTACTTTGGCAGCAAACGAAGTTGAACAATTTATAACAGCTCCTATCGAAGTTTCGGTGGCTAATATACCTGAGCAGATAGAACTTCGGTCCATTTCAAGACTAGGTTTATCGGTTGTTACCGTAGTATTTAAGGACAATGTTGATATGTATTGGGCTCGTCAGCAGATTTCGGAGAGTTTAAAAAATGCAGAATCATTGATTCCTGAGGGAGTTACAAAACCTGAAATGGCTCCAATTTCTACCGGTTTGAGTGAAATTTATCAATACACTTTAAACGTTAAACCAGGTTTTGAAGGCAAATTTGATGTGATGGAACTTCGAACGATTCAAGATTGGATAGTTCGTAGAGAAATGTTAGGAACACCGGGCGTTGCTGATGTAAATAGCTATGGAGGATATCTTCAACAATATGAAGTTTCTGTAAATCCTGATCGATTAAGGGCTATGAATATCACCCTTACCGAAATTTTTGATGCACTTGGAAAAAACAATCAGAATACCGGAAGTGCATATATTGACAAGAAGCCTAATGCGTATTTCATTCGTGGAATTGGCTTAATTAGCTCTATTGATGATATCAATAATATTGTTGTAAAAGCAACAGACAATGGAGTGCCAATATTAATTAGCGATGTCGCTAAAGTTCAGTTTGGAAGCGCTCCCCGATATGGTGCATTTATAGTAGATACACTTGGCGAAGGCGTTGGCGGTGTTGTAATGATGCTGAAAGGCAAAAATGCTTCGGAAGTAATTTCGGGAGTTAAAGATAAAATAAAACTCATCGAAAAATCGCTACCTGAAGGAGTGGAAATTGTGCCATATTACGATCGTACAGACTTAGTAGACAGAGCGGTGGGCACAGTGTCTAAGAATTTAATTGAAGGTGGATTAATTGTAATTTTCATTCTGGTGATTATGCTTGGGAATCTAAGAGCAGGACTGATTGTGGCCTCTGTAATTCCGCTTTCTATGCTTTTTGCAATTTCGCTGATGAATTTATTTGGTGTTTCTGGTAATTTAATGAGCCTAGGTGCAATCGACTTCGGGTTGATTGTAGATGGTGCTGTAATTATTGTAGAAAGTGTGGTGCACCGAATAACGCAAAGCAAAACCCATCACGAAGGGGTGCTGAAATTAAGCCAAAAGCAAATGGACAATGAAGTGCTGAGTTCGGCAAAAAGGATGATGAATTCAGCTACTTTTGGACAAGTAATTATCCTAATTGTTTATCTGCCAATTCTTGCATTAGTAGGAATTGAAGGCAAAATGTTCCGACCAATGGCTGAAACAGTCAGTTATGCAATTTTTGGAGCATTAATCCTTTCGCTGACTTACGTGCCAGTTGCCTCTTCACTATTTCTTAGTCGGAAAACAACTCACAAAAAGACCATTTCGGACAAACTGATGAATCGGCTTTATAAAGGGTTTAATCCATTATTATTGATATCGCTAAAACATAAAATTTCGGTTGTTGTAATTTCTATAGTTCTCTTTGTCTCAAGCTTATTTTTGTTTAATTCGCTTGGGGGTGAATTTATTCCAACCCTAGAAGAAGGAGACTTGGCGGCTGGTGTAATGACACTTCAAGGAGGATCGTTATCAAATACCATTGAAACTGTTGAAAAAGCGAATAAAATTCTCATGTCAAAATTTCCTGAAGTAGAACATGTGGTTTGTAAAATTGGTACAGGCGAAATTCCTACCGATCCAACTCCTATGGAAACTGGCGATTATATTATTGTAATGAAGGATAAAAAGGAATGGACTTCGGCAAAAACGCGGGAAGAGATGATGGAGAAAATGCAGGATGAATTGTCGATTTTAAAAGGAGCAGTTTTTACACTCCAGCAACCAATTCAAATGCGTTTTAATGAACTTATGACTGGTTCAAAGCAAGATGTAGCTATCAAAATTTTTGGTGATAATCTTGAAATACTATCTCAAAAAGCCGAAAATCTGGAGAAGATGATTCAAAATATTGAAGGTGTTGAAGAGATAAATGTTGAAAAGGTAACCGGCTCAGGACAAGTTCAAGTGGTTTATGATCGTAAGAAAATTGCTCAATATGGATTAAACATCAACGATATCAACAATTTATTAAAAACTGCTTTTGCTGGAAATACTGCAGGTGTGGTTTATGATGAAGAAAAGCGTTTTGATTTGGTGGTTCGATTTGACAAGGAATTCAGAAATGATGTTGATTTTATTAAAGGCATATACGTCCAATTGCCAAATGGAAATCAAATTACACTTGATCAACTGGCAACAATTGAAATTAAGACTGGAACTGCTCAAGTTTCTCGCGAAAGCACAAAACGACGAATTACAGTCAGTTTTAATGTCAGAAATCGTGATGTACAGTCAATTATTGAAGAAATTCGAACAAAATTAGATCATAATAAATTAAAATTACCTCCAGGATATTTTATCACTTATGGTGGTCAATTCGAAAATCTAGTAGCTGCTAAAGAACGATTATCCATAGCAGTTCCTGTTGCTTTATTATTGATTTTCGTATTGCTTTTCTTCACTTTTAAATCTATCAAACAAACCTTATTAATTTATTCTGCAGTTCCGCTTTCGTTAATTGGAGGCGTAGTCGCACTTTACTTGAGAGATATGAATTTCAGTATTTCTGCGGGAATAGGATTTATCGCCCTTTTTGGGGTTGCAGTGCTAAATGGAATTGTGTTGATATCTGAGTTTAACCGGCTCGAAGAAAAAGAGGGAATTACCGATATTTACGAACGAGTGATTAAAGGAATTAAAACTAGACTTCGCCCAGTTATTATGACTGCCGCAGTGGCTTCTTTTGGATTCTTACCTATGGCCATTTCCAGTTCTGCTGGTGCAGAAGTTCAAAAACCACTTGCCACCGTTGTTATTGGCGGACTAATTTCTGCTACATTGCTAACTCTGATTGTGTTACCTGTATTGTATATTCTGTTTTCGGGTGGAAAAAAACGAAAAAAGAAATATTCAGTGGAATCAAAAATCATTGCTTTAATTTCGCTGTTTACTGGATTGACATTGATTGGTTTTCCTAAAAATGCAGAAGCTCAAGCTCCAAAAACATATACTTTAGAACAAGCCATTAAACAAGCTTTGGACAACAACGGGGAGCTAAAATCTGCTTCACTTCAAATCGATTATCAGAAAAAGTTGAAAAAGGCAAGTTGGGGGTTTGACAAAACCAGTTTTGAGTACAATTATGGTCAAACGAACTCTTTTGCTAAAGACAACAACCTCACAATTTCGCAGTCGCTTTCTTCGGTTTTCTCAAATATTGGTCAAACAAAATTGGCAAAGTCGTATATTAAGAATGCTGAAATTGGCTTAATCCTAACTCAAACTGAAATTATCTGTAATGTAAAATCGGTGTATTTACAATTGAAATACTATTATTCGTATCAGAAATTATTAATGTTTCAAGATTCAATTTATGGCAATTTTCTGAAAGCGGCCGATTTAAAGAACCAAAAAGGAGAAAGTCCATTGCTCGAAAAAGTGGCTGCCCAATCGCGACTTATGGAAGTGAAGACCTTGATAAATCAGGTAAATACCGATATTTTTATTTATCGACAAAAATTGCAAGTATTGTTAAATGAAAAATCTCCTGTTACTATTACAGAAATAGATTTGAGAAAAAATAATTTTTTGATAATTACTGACAGTTCAGCCATTTCATCCAACCCTACGTTGAATTTAGTAAAACAACAAATTCAGATAAATCGCAATGAAACTCAAATTGCACGATTAAATTTCCTTCCCGATTTATCGGTTGGTTACTTTAATCAATCCAACAAAGATCTGAGCGCTAATTCTCGCTTTACAGGTATTCAAGTTGGCGTTTCTGTTCCGATTTTGTGCTTTTCACAAATATCAAAAGTAAGTGCTTCAAAAATCAATGAGCAGATTGCACAAAACAACTTTGAATATTATCAAACCATTGTTCAGAGCGATTTTCAGATTCTACAGCAAGAATATTTGAAGTATAAAACGAGTCTCGATTATTACGAAAAAGCCGCGGTTCCGCAAGCAGATATGATTATTGAACAATCGGGAAAAAGTTATATGGCTGGAGATATTGAATATGTTGAATATGTAATGAATTTAGACAAAGCGTTAGAAATAAAATCTAATTATTTGATTACTCTCAATAATTATAATCAGTCTATCATTGCAATTGATAAAGTTTTGGGGAAAACAAATTAACCTGTTGAATTATGAAAAATAAAAATTTAGGAAATATGAAAACGAATATATTTTTAGCAATTGTTCTATTATGCTTGTTTACAATGAGTTGCACTAGCAAAAAAGATAGTGCAGAATCTGAACACGAAGTATTACCTCCAAATATAGTGGAAATGAATGATGCTCAATGTAAAACTGCTGAAATTGAATTGGGAACGGTTGAGCATAAAATCATTAGTTCTGAGTTGAAAGTAAACGGTTTGGTTAATGTCTCTCCACAAAATTTGGTGTCTATTTCGGCCATTATGGGAGGTTATATCAAAAGTACTAGTTTAGTACAAGGAAGTCCAGTTTCTAAAGGTCAAGTTGTTGCGGTGATTGAAAATCCAGAATTTATTGAATTACAGCGAAGTTATCTCGAAAGCAAAAGCAAACTTGAATATGCTGAAGCAGAATACAATAGACAACGAGACCTCAATAAAGAGAATATTAATTCTGCAAAAGTATATCAAATGGCAGTTGCTGAATACAAAAGCCTCCAATCGACCGTGTGTGCCCTTGATCAGAAGTTAAAACTTATTGGAATAGATGCCCAGAAATTACAAAACAACAGAATAACGAGCTCAATATCTGTAGTTTCACCGATAAGTGGGTATGTAAAAACAGTAAATGTGAATATTGGAAAATATGTCAATCCAACTGATGTTATTGTAGAAATTGTAAATACTCAAAACTTAACAATTGAGCTTACTATTTTTGAAAAAGACATTGACAAAGTGTCCATAGGTCAAAAAATTAGTTTTAACACGCCTGGCAAAGCCGATATCAAACAAAATGCAACGATCTTTCAAGTAGGAAAAGCAATTAACAGCGATAAAACGGTAAAAGCCTACGCTAAGGTAGAAAGTTCATCGAAAAATTTATTGCCAGGTATGTATGTAAATGCATCCATCGAAACAAAAAATGATTCGGTAACTGCTTTACCAAATGATGCGATACTCTCTTTTGAAGATAAAAACTATATTTTTATCTTTTCGGAAAAAAAGAAAGAAGGCGACAAGATTGTTACACTTTTTAAGTTAATTGAGGTAAAAAAAGGAGCGTCAACCAATGGTTTTACCGAGGTGATTCTGCCTTCAAATTTCGACTTAACAACAAGCAAAATTGTTATAAAGGGAGCTTACAATCTACTATCTGCAATGAAAAATGCTGGAGATATGGCTTGTTAAAGACTTTGCATTAATGTAACTCCAAACATAATAATGAGTGATTTATTAAAAACATTTACTCATAAGTATTGTTTGTACCCTATGAATAATCAATCTTTATTGTATTCTGGCTTGAATATATCATTATTTTTGCATTTATAAAACAAAGAAAATCAACAATAAAAAATGAAAAAATCAATAAGCATACTAATATTTCTCCTCTATTTATTACCCATTTTTGGGCAAGATAAAATTGAAGGGGTAATAAACGAACTTGATAAAAACAACAAAACAGTTGGACTTCCTGGAGCTACTATTCAATGGATTGGAACTTCAATTGGAACCTCTACTGATGTAAACGGCCACTTTGTGCTTACAAAAGTTACTGGCAAAAAGAAATTGATAGTCAAGCACATGTCCTATTCCACAGATACCATAACACTCGCTGACGGTCAAACAGAAATTAAAATCTTGCTCACTGGTGGAAGATTATTATCAGAATTTGTAGTTAAAGCCAACGAAGGAGTTTTTATTTCCATAAAGCCAATTGCTTCACAAACAATCACTGCTGAAGGGTTAAAAAAGGCCGCATGTTGCAGTCTGGCCGAAAGTTTTGAAAGTTCTGCAACTGTAGACGTGGGATATTCTGATGCTGTTACAGGTGCGAAACAAATTCAAATGCTTGGTTTAGCCGGAGTTTACAGTCAAATATTAGCCGAAAACATTCCATTGGTGAGAGGTCTTTCCACTCCTTTTGGCTTGTCGTACGTTCCAGGACCTTGGATGGAATCTATTTCAATTTCAAAAGGAACATCATCCGTTATAAACGGCTATGAATCTATCTCTGGGCAGATTAATGTGGAATTTAAAAAACCCAAAAACAACGAAGAAAAATTGTTTATAAACTTATATTCAGACAATATGGGACGAGCCGAACTAAATTTCAACACACGAATTGGTGTTAAAAAAAATGTGAGCACGATGTTACTCGTTCATGCCGAAAATCAGTTTTTGAAAATTGATGAGAATATGGATGGATTTCTTGATATTCCTCTAAATAAACAGCTAAATGTAATGAATCGTTGGGATTACGATATTCCAAACAAGATGGTGGGAAAAGCTCTTTTTAGCGTTTTAACTGAAGACAGATCAGGAGGACAAACAAATTTTGATAAATCCAAAGATTATCTTGACACCACTCATTATGGAATGGGAATAAAGACAAATCGGTATAACTTTACCACAAAAAATGGGTTCTTTTTAAAAGGTGAAGATCGAAGCATTGGCACTCAAATATCTATTACACATCACGACCAACGATCATTTTTTGGTCAAACTACTTACAATGCGGATCAAAACAGTCTCTACGCTAACTTATTGTATGCCAGTCCAATTTTTAAAAGCAAAAATCATAAAATAAATACTGGCATCAGCTACCAAATGGATTCATATTCAGAAAAATACAAAGATTCTTCTTTTTCTCACATAGAATCTGTACCTGGAGTTTATGCACAATATTCTTATAGCATTGGTGATGCATTGGCAATTATTGCAGGTTTTCGTGGTGATTATCACAGTGAATTTGGTTTATTTTGGACTCCAAGACTTCACGCAAAGTATATGATAAATGAAACATGGGCAATTAGAGGAACTGTAGGAAAAGGGTATAGAGTTGCTAATGTTTATGCAGAAAACACTTCGTTATTAACGAGCTCACGGAAATTTGAGATTAAAGAAAAGCTGAAGAACGAAGAGGCATGGAACTACGGCATAAATCTTACAAAAACGTTTAATATGCACAAAAAAGATGCATCCATATCGTTTGATTATTATCGTACAGAGTTTGTGAACCAAGTGATTGTTGATGTCGATAAAAGTGTAGATTATGTCTATTTATCAAATCTTCACGGATTATCATACTCAAATAGCGCTCAAGTGGAAGCAATATTATATCCTATTAAAGGGCTTGAAGCGATATTAGCTTATCGTATTAATGATGTTTGGCAAACATTGGATGGCAAATTGAGAGAAAAAGTATTATCGTCAAAACAAAAAGCCGTTTTTTCATTAAGTTATAAAACGAAGTATGATAAATGGCAATATGATTTTACCACTCAATATCATGGAGCAATGCGTCTCCCAGATTTATCTCAAAATCCTGAAAAATATCAATTACCTACTCACTCGCCAGATTATATAACAATGAATGCTCAAATAACTCGTAGAT
Organism: Bacteroidota bacterium; assembly: GCA_037130365.1. Lineage (GTDB taxonomy): Bacteria > Bacteroidota > Bacteroidia > Bacteroidales > WCHB1-69 > JBAXTE01. The sequence continues at coordinate 4,758 of JBAXTE010000028.1, read as the reverse complement.
TTAAGAAAATTGAAATCTATATTGGTGCTGAAAACATAGGAAATTATATGCAAATGGTTCCGATTATAGCAGCAAAAGATCCATTTGGCGATTATTTTGATTCGTCCATGGTTTGGGGACCAATTAAGGGCCGAATGTTTTATGGAGGATTAAGATTTACGCTTAAAAGTTAGAAATCCCAAAATTTAATCAGAAGAAAACAAAAATTATCACAAAGTAAAATCAACAAATTATGAAAAAGACCATTTTTATCAGTATGCTACTCATGATGTTTGTCGGAGTAGGATTTGCTCAAAAGGCAAAATTAGATACCATTCAAATTAAAACCTCTGGACAGTGTGAAATGTGCAAAGAGCGCATTGAGAGAGTTATGGTGTACGAAAAAGGAGTAAAAAATGCAGATTACAACCTTGAAACAGCAACTGTAACAGTTATTTATAATGCACAAAAAACTACGCCCGAAAAACTTCGCAAAGCCATTACTGTGGTTGGTCACGATGCCGATGATCAACTTGCGGACCCAAAAGCATATGCAAAACTACCTACTTGCTGTAAAAAACCTCAAGACAGATAGTAGCCTAGCGGCAAATGTGAAAATAAATATTTTTAAAATTTACCTAAAAAAGCAGTATTTCGATACTGCTTTTTTTACGATTAGTATTTCAATTTTTCGAACTCAAATAATCATAAATCACCACGAAAATAATTTGTACCTTTGCACCTAAATTTGCAACTATTATGGCATCTAGAGACATCAAACACGAAGGCCGAATTTCAGCCATTTCAGCAGGAGAAATCACAGTTACTATTTTAGCAAAAAGTGCTTGTACATCATGCGAAGCAAAAGGAATGTGTGGTAGTTCGGAAATGAAAGACAAAGAAATTTTCATTAAATATTCTGGCGCTGAAAGTTGGAAAATTGGCGAAATTGTAAATGTTGCTATGAAACCTTCTATGGGGCGAAAAGCAGTTTTTCTAGGATATGTTTTTCCACTTATGTTTCTGATAATCACCATGGCAATAACGGCAAATCTTACTGATAATGAAGGAATTATTGGCTTGTCTACACTTGGTTCTGTGGGAATATATTTTACGCTTTTATGGACATTTCGAGATAAACTGAATAACTCATTTACTTTTTCTATTGAGAAGTATTCAAATTATGAATCTGTTTGCAATGTCTAATTTTGTGTCACTTATTCAATTAATACTCTATTGAAAGCACATCCAATTCTCGAAAATTATCATCATATTTCGCCAGTAGTCAGTCTGGGGGAAGCATTATCTCTCAAACAATCTGTTTCGTTAGATGGGCTAAGAGGTTCATCATTGGCAGTGGTAGCTGCATCCACAGTTCTTAACATTCCCGGTCAGCATCTTTTTGTGATGCCCGATAAAGAGACTGCAGCATATTTTTGCAACGATTTGGAAACGTTGTTGCTTCAACGTGAGTTGGATTACACTCAAAAAAAAGTTCTTTTTTATCCTACCTCCTATCGTCGTCCATACGAAACCGAGCAATCGGATAATGCAAACATCTTGCTTCGCTCCGAAGTAATAGCAAAATCTGGCACCACCAAACGACTTGCAATTGTTTCGTACCCAGAAGCGCTGACCGAAAAAGTAGTTACCCGTTCGTTTTTAACCAAAAACACGTTTAAACTCTCAGTTGGAGATGGATTGGACGTTGATTTCCTGTTGGAATTTTTAACCAGTTATCAATTTGAGCGCGTAGATTTTGTGCTCGAACCAGGACAGTTTTCTGTCCGTGGTGGAATTGTCGATGTTTTTTCATTTGCCAACGATCTTCCTTTTCGAATTGAATTGGGTGGAAACAATGTGGAATCGCTTCGTACTTTTGATCCCGAAACTCAACTTTCGGTGAAACAATTCAATTGTATTTCTATTGTCCCAAACACTCAAAATCGCAGTAAAGATGAAAAACACATCTCATTAATTGAATATCTTGGCGATAATACGACCCTTTGGTTCGAGGATATGCAGTTTGTATTAGATAGAGTTGGAACTGAATTTGAGAAATCGGTGGAAGTATATCAGAATTTAGATAATACCATCAATCAATTGCCTCCAGCTGAGCTTTTTGTCTCCGATTCTGGGCTTTTACGAGATATTTCTTCTCATCTTTGTGTGGAATTTGGCAACAAAAAAATGCGTCAAAATTCTACCGAAATTAAATTCAATACCATTCCTCAACCTTCCTTCAATAAAAATTTCGACCTTTTATATAAGGAGTTAGCGGATTACAAAAATCTTGATTACAAAATAATTATCACTTCCGATAACCCCAAACAATTACAACGGATTGATGAAATTATTACGGATTTAAGCACTGGAAAATCAGAAGAAAAGCCTGCATATCAGCTTGTTCAAATCTCTTTGCACGAAGGATTTATAGATTCAGATGCTCAAATTGCCCTCATTACCGACCACCAGATTTTCGATCGCTATCATCGATTTTCGCTTCGCGATGGAAATAAGAAAAGTCAAGCCATCACACTTAAAGAAATTTACAACCTTCAACCTGGAGATTTTATCACGCATGTTGATCATGGCGTTGGGCGGTACGATGGGTTAGAAAAAATGGAGGTGAACGGCAAAATTCAAGAAGCGATTCGATTGGTTTATAAGGATAATGATTTGTTATATATCAGCATTCACTCGCTACACCGCATCTCCAAATATGTTGGCAAAGATGGAATGCCACCCACTCTTCATCGTTTGGGGTCAGGATCGTGGGCAAAAATCAAAGAAAAAACCAAGCAACGAGTCAAAGACATTGCTTCTGAGTTGATTCAATTATATGCCAAACGCAGAAGTTCAAAAGGTTTTGCATTTCTACCCGATACCTACATGCAGACAGAATTGGAAGCTTCGTTTATGTACGAAGACACTCCAGATCAGATAAAATCTACTGCCGACGTAAAACAAGATATGGAGCGCGATTTCCCGATGGATCGGTTAGTATGTGGTGATGTGGGTTTCGGAAAGACAGAAATTGCGGTGAGAGCGGCATTTAAGGCTGTGGCCGATAGTAAACAGGTGGCTGTTTTGGTACCGACGACTATTTTAGCACTTCAACATTTTAAGACATTTTCCGAACGACTGAAAGATTTTCCTTGTACGGTAGATTATATTAATCGCTTTAAGTCTGCAAAACAGCAAAAAGACACATTGCAGCGACTTGTAGAAGGAAAAGTAGATATTTTAATAGGAACTCATCGTTTACTAAGCAAAGATGTGGAATTCAAAGATTTAGGACTTTTAGTGATTGATGAAGAACAAAAATTTGGGGTAGTTGCCAAAGAAAAACTACGCCAACTAAGAGTTGATGTGGATACGCTTACGCTTACCGCAACGCCAATTCCTCGAACTTTACAATTTTCGATGCTTGGCGCACGCGATTTGTCTATAATTAACACTCCACCGCCTAACAGATATCCAATTCAAACGGAAGTTCACTCTTTTGACGAAAAGATTATTAGAGATGCCATTTTATATGAAATTTCTCGCAACGGACAGGTCTTTTTCGTCCACAACCGCATCAGCAATATTATGGAAATTGCTGGAATGATTCAACGGAATGTTCCTGATGCTAAGATTGTAATTGGCCATGGACAGATGGAAGGACCTAAACTTGAAAAAATTATGCTCGATTTTATCGAAGGAGTTTATGATGTTTTGGTCTGTACCACCATTGTAGAATCTGGATTGGATATTTCAAACGCCAACACAATCATTATCAACGAGGCACAAAACTTTGGTTTAAGCGATTTACATCAACTTAGAGGGCGTGTAGGAAGGAGCAACAAGAAAGCATTTTGTTATTTACTCACTCCTCCAAAATCGGTGCTTACACCCGAAGCACGACGCCGTTTGAAAGCATTAGAAGATTTCTCAGATCTTGGAAGTGGATTCAATATTGCCATGCGAGACCTCGACATCCGCGGTGCTGGCGATTTGCTTGGTGGCGAACAGAGCGGATTTATCTCAGATATTGGGTACGAAATGTACCAACGCATTATTGATGAAGCCATTCGGGAATTAAAATCTACCCAATTTAAAGCCCTTTACGCCGACCAACCAGTGGATTTCTTGCCTGCAGATTGTCTCATTGATACGGATATGGAGCTCCTTATTCCCGATTTTTATGTCTCGAATATTAGCGAACGACTATCGCTTTATAAAGAGCTAGATGGACTTGAAACCGATGATCAATTAGCAAAATTCAGTGCTAAACTTTCCGATATGTTCGGCGAAATACCAGCAGCAGTGCGCGAATTGATTCTTTCTGTAAAATTACGTAGGATGTCGCAAGCGATTGGATTCGAGAAAATTAGTTTTAAAAACAATAAACTAATTGCCAATTTTCTTTCAAATCCTGCCTCAGAATATTTTTCTTCAGACCTTTTTTCAAAAGTGTTGCAATATGTACAGTTTCATCCTCAAACCTGCAAAATGAAACAACATCACGAAAAACTGAGTATTACTTTTCATAATATTCCATCCATAATTGAAGCCATTAAAGTGGTAGATGAAATTTTTGCTATAACAATTTTGAAACAGCCAGAGAGTGAATAATTTGATGATTAATCGATTTGAAAATTTGAAAATTTGAAAATTTGATGATTATTTGGGTTGATGAGTTGATAGGTTGATAAGTTGAAATGTTGGGTTTCCCTATAAACTTATAAACCTTAAACCTATAAACAAAAAGGGTTGATGGGTTGATGAGTTGAT
>JBAXTE010000027.1:0-55341 GCA_037130365.1 Bacteroidota bacterium | reverse complement strand
CCATGTTGCAAAGATACAAAAAATATCGGGTGTTTTGATATTAAATTGGTATAAAAGGGATGCATTGCATTGTGAGGTACGAGTTGTTTCAATTCTTTGGTTTTGATATTTATTTCGAATATACCATTATCCTTTGGGATTATTTCACAATCAAAATATTCGAAATCTGAAGCCATTTCTCTGAAAACAACCCAATTACCATCAGAAGACAAATCTGGGAAATAGTATCCATTGGAGCATTTATTCCTCGTACATGGGTGTTCATTTTTTAATAATATTTTTGAATTTCCATTTTCACTAATATACAAACTACCTTCTCTCGAAACTTCAATCATTTTATTATCAACCATTTTTGTCTCACTAAAAAAACTATCATTAAAAATATAATCATTACTTGGGTTCGACGGCACTTGCCAATAATCGCAATAGGTAATTGTATCTTTAACCGAAACAACAATTCCAATTTGATTATAATATTTTGTTTTTACACCAAGTCTTTTACTATATCTTGCAAGCTTAAAATCTACAGTTTTATAAATCCAAATCTTTTTTGAATAGACATTAATTGCCTTAAAAATAATTTGATTATATTCGAATTGATAATAATCATCAAATTGAATATACCCTTTTAGAACACTACTATCTTCTCTAGAACAAGGACATTTCATAGGCTCTCCAGTTCTTTTTAGAAAAGCAGAATCAGCTTTTACACCTTGATAACCGACTATTATTATTGAATCACTAATTGATTCTAGGGTTTCAGTATTAAATCCACTAGATAAATTGGTTATAAAATAAGATGTATCATTTTTTTGTTCATATAAATACAAAGAAGAATCCTTTAGAAATACAACAACATTATTTGTGTCGTTACTATATGAATTATCAGTTATATGGCTTTTAAATCGATTTCCACATTCACCAAACAACAATAAAAAAAACGACATAATTATTGGGATAAATAAATATTCTCTTTTTTTCATAGTAATTTCAAATATGTTCCTACAAACATTCAAAAATTATTGAAATATTATCTTTTCAATAACCTCTTCCCCCAATTCCTTGTTTAGCGCTCGTATCAATACTGTTCGAGCCATATATAGTTCGTGTTTTACCGAAGCTGCATCCATTCTAATATATAAATATCGTTGTTTTAAGTATAAATTCACGGTGTGGCGGGCAAACACGGGACCAACAATCTTTTGCCATTCAATATTAATTCGAGCTTCTTTCAGTTTATCACTACTTTTATACTCTTTTAATAACTGATTAATTGCCTCACCCAGCCACATATCATTTCTATCTCTCATCGCTCGATTGATTTAGGGGTTTAATCGTAGCATTCTTGATTTGAAAAATGGAATGATCAATACTAAACTTATTAAATATCAAAGATATACGTTCAGATTGCGTGTCAGAAATAAATACTTGACCAAAGGTGTCATTTCCCACCAAATTAATTAATAAACCCACTCTATTATCATCAAGTTTATCAAAAATATCGTCGAGAAGCAAAATAGGTTTTACTTTTTTAATTTGCATCGTGCTTTCAAACTGAGCTAATTTAAGAGCAACCAGAAATGTTTTTTGCTGTCCTTGCGAACCAAATCGTTTAAGTGGGTAATCATCCATTAAAAAAAAGTAATCATCTTTATGAATTCCCACTGTTGAATATTGGGAATTTCTGTCGTTATCAAGCGCTTTTTTAAGTAAAATATAAAAATCATTATTTGTCAGTTGCGACTCATACTTAACCGAAATCTGCTCAGCACCTCCAGAAATTAAATTAAAATATTTTTGAATTATAGGTTGAAATTCATTTAAAAATAGTTTTCTTTTTTGATGAATTCGTTCACCTACGCTCACCATCTGATCGTCCCAAATAACAAGTGCATCAGGATCAAAGCGTTTGTTTTCGGCAAAGCTTTTAAGAAGAGCATTTCTTTGTAATAAGATTTTTTGATATTGAACTAAATCATCAAGGTATAGTTTATCAAATTGCGCTAAAACAGAATCAAAGTATTTTCTACGAAACTCACTCCCTTCATTGATCAAATCTACATCATAAGGAGACACCATAACCAAAGGAATTTTGCCAATATGATCTGAGAGCTTTTGATATTCTTTTTTATTTATTTTTACAACTTTACGTTCATTTCGTTTTAAAACACAACTAATAAAATCAGAACTTTGATCGGTTAAAGAGACGTAATTGCCATGTATCGCAAAAAAGCCTAAGTCGTGAAAAATATTTTGGCTATCAATTCCATTGAAATAACTCTTACAGTATGAAAGATAGTATATTGCATCAAGTAAATTGGTTTTTCCAGATCCATTATCTCCTACAAAACAATTGATTTTTGAAGAGAATTCAATATCCAATTGAGCATAGTTTTTATAATTTGAAACCTGTATTTTTTGCAGAAACATAATTAAATTGATTTTACAAATAATGCTACTTGTTCCATTAGCCACATTGGAGTGGAAGTTGCGCCACAAACACCGACGCTATTTACATTCAAAAACCACTGAGTTTGAATTTCTTCAATTGAAGATATAAAGTAAGTGTTTATATTCACTTTTTTGCAAATTTGATAAAGATATTTACCATTCGAACTTTGTTTTCCCGACACAAACAATATTACCTGATGTGAAGAAGCAAAGATTCTCAATTGTGGCGCACGATTTGAAACTTGGCGACAGATGGTATCAAAAGCCATAAAAAAATGAATCTCTTTAGGCTTATTTTTCGCAAACTCATGTTCAATGTTTTCCACCAACATTTTAAAATCTTCTACATTTTGCGTGGTTTGTGAATATAGTCGTGCGGGCTTGTTGAAATCAATTTTTCCAATATCATCAAGCGACCCAATAACTATTGCACTATTATTTGTTTGGCCTACCAAACCATTAACTTCGGCATGTCCCTCTTTGCCATAAATAATAATTTGACCATCGATGAGCAGCATTTCTTTATATCCTTTACGAATATTCTGTTGAAGTTTAAGCACAACAGGACAAGTAGCATCGATGAGTTTAACGTCAGATTGTTTTGCAAGAGAATAGGTTTCTGGAGGTTCGCCATGAGCACGAATCAACATTCTCTCGCCATTAATTTGGTTTATTTGTTGGTGTTGAATGGTAATCAAACCCTCTTTTTCGAGACGATTTACCTCTTCGTTATTATGAACGATTTCACCAAGACAAAATAGTTTAGAAGAGTTATCAGCAATATGAATTTCGGCAGCATGAATTGCTTTAATTACACCAAAACAAAACCCTGAATATTGATCGATAACTACTTCCATTAGGAGATTAATTAAAAAGTGAATCTACAAAAACTTCTCTATTAAAAATTTGGAGATCATCCATTTTTTCACCTACTCCAATATATTTTACTGGGATATTAAATTGATCAGAGATTCCAATAACAACGCCTCCTTTGGCGGTTCCGTCAAGTTTGGTAAGTGCAAGTGCATTTACTTCAGTTGCAGCAGTAAATTGTTTTGCTTGTTCGATCGCATTTTGTCCAGTGGATGCATCCAGCACCAATAGCACTTCATGAGGAGCATTTGGGATAACTTTCTTCATTACATTTTTAATTTTACTTAATTCGTTCATCAAGTTAATTTTATTATGTAATCTACCAGCAGTATCAATTATTACCACATCAACATTTTTGGCAACTGCAGAAGTAATTGTATCAAAAGCCACAGCTGCAGGATCTGCGCCCATTCCATGGGAAATAATTGGAACATCAACTCGCTTTGCCCAGATCTCAAGTTGATCTACTGCAGCAGCTCTAAATGTATCAGATGCGCCAAGTACAACTGAATAACCTTTTTGCTTAAATTGATGAGCTAATTTCCCAATTGTAGTAGTTTTACCAACACCATTTACACCAACTACCATGATAACATAAGGTTTTGTTGTAGAAGGCAATTCAAAGTCGTTGGCTAATTGTGAATTTGATTCAGCCAATAAGTTAGTAATTTCCTCCTTTAAAAGTCTATTTAACTCCGAAGTTCCGATATATTTATCTTTAGAAACTCGCTCTTGAATTCTTTTGATGATTTTAAGTGTGGTTTCAACACCTACATCGGAAGTTACCAATACTTCTTCTAAATTATCTAAGACTTCATCATCAATTGTTGATTTGCCAATTATTGATTTTGAAATTTTGGAGAAAAAAGTAGTTTTTGTAGCCTCTAATCCTTTATCTAATGTCTCTTTGCGTTCCTTGGTGAAAAACGAGAACAGTCCCATGTTTTATATTGTTTATGTTTAGACAAAATTACAAAAAAGAATGATGATATAACGTTAATAAACAAAAAAACGAAGCCAATTCTCTCGACTTCGTTTTCTATAGTGTAGTAGAAATTATTATTTCTGCGCTAAAAACTCTTCAATTAAATCTGTAGCTACAATAGTTTCTTTAAAAACATAAGCACCAGTTTTTGGTGAGCGTTCTGTTTTGATTACTTTTGCAAAATCTTTTCCTGTTGATTTTTTCAGGGATGCAATTACTTTCTTTGCCATAATTTTATTCCGTTAAACGTGATAACTTTACTTAATTTCTTTGTGTACCGTAACTTTACGTAAAAATGGATTGAATTTTTTCAATTCCAAACGTTCTGGTGTGTTTTTTTTGTTTTTGGTACTAATGTAACGCGACATACCAGGAACTCCTGAAGTTTTTTGTTCCGTGCATTCCAAGATAATTTGCTGACGTGCTTCTTTGCTTTTTTTTGCCATTGTTCTATGATTTATTTATCGTTGTACCATTTTTCGGGAGTGCAAATTTACAATTTTATTTTACAATATCAAATCTATTTCAACTTTTTTTTCAAAAACATCATCAAAATTACTCAAATTTGATATCTCAAAGCTAATTATATCGGAAAATAGGAAATTTAATTGCGAGGAACAATCAACTAATATTTTCAATAAAAATCATTTTGATTATCGGAAATTAGATTGTTTTAAGCCTTTAATTCTGCTGACAAATAGAAATTTAACATTATTTGGCACGATTTTTAACCCACTTCGATGATTTTTTTTTATCAAATAGTGTTTGTGAAAAAAAATAGATTAATTTTGTAATAACAAATAAACTAAAACCTAATCAACAAATGAAAACAATTACTTCTATTGCAGTTTTTGCAATGTTATCAATGGCGGTTACTGTAAATGCACAACAAAAAACTACACCTGCTGTAACACCAACAGTCACTCCAGCAGCCACAACGGCAACTCCACAAGCTCAAAAAAGCAATAAGGCGCCAATAATTAAATTTGAAAAGCTTGTTCATGATTATGGCACAATCAACCAAGGGGACAATGGCGAATGCGAATTTAAATTCAAAAACACAGGTAAAGAGCCATTAGTGTTATCAAATGTAATTTCTTCTTGTGGTTGTACAGTCCCAAGTTGGCCAAAAGAACCCATTTTGCCTGGCAAATCTTCTACAATCAAAATCAAATACGATAGCAATCGTGTTGGAACTATCAGCAAAACAATTACTGTTTTATCAAATGCTACAGAAGATCGTGTTACACTTTCAATCAAGGGTAATATTTTAGCAAAACCAGTTGAAGCTGTTCCTGAAAAACCAAAAAGTCCAGTAACAAATCAATAAAAAATATTTTTTTAGTAAAAAAACCATTTTTTTTTAAGAATTTTGTCCTGTCGTTTGACAGGACATTTTTTTTGAAAAACAATCAAAACCAAATAATATTATGCCAAAGATTTCGCTTAAAGGACAAAACATGCCAGCTTCACCTATCCGAAAGTTGGTTCCTTTTTCAGATGATGCAAAAAAAAGGGGAATAAAAGTTTACCACCTAAATATTGGTCAGCCAGATATTGCCACTCCAGAAGGAGCTATGAATGTTATGAAAAACACTGATATCAAAGTTGTTGAATACAGTCACTCTGCTGGTATTTTATCATATCGAAAAAAGCTAGTTGAGTATTACAAACGCTTTCAAATCAACATAACCGAGAACGAAATAATCGTCACAAATGGTGGATCTGAAGGCATCTTGTTTGCTTTTATGTGCTGTCTTGATCCAGGCGATGAAGTAATAATCCCAGAACCATTTTACGCAAATTATAACGGCTTTGCAATGGAAGCAGGAGTTATTGTAAAACCAATTTCTTCTTCTATTGAAAATGGATTTGCTTTACCTCCAATTGATGAATTTGAGAAACTAATTACTCCAAAAACTAAAGCAATTTTAATTTGCAACCCAAACAATCCTACTGGATACTTATATTCAAAAGAAGAGCTTGTAACGCTTAGCAAAATCATAAAAAAACATGATTTATTCTTGTTATCCGATGAAGTTTATCGGGAATTTTGTTATGATGGCAACGAGCATTTCTCTGCAATGCAACTCACCGACATTTTACAAAATGTGGTATTATTAGATTCTGTTTCTAAACGTTATAGTGCTTGTGGAGCTCGTATTGGAACATTTATCACAAAGAACGTTGAGCTTTATAACACCACGATGAAGTTTGCGCAAGCACGATTAAGTCCTCCAACTTTTGGCCAAATATTATCAGAAGCAGCAATCGACACACCACAAAACTATTTTGATGAAGTGTTAAACGAATATGTTGCTCGCCGTAATGTAGTTGTTGATGCAATTAATAATATGGAAGGATGCTTCTGTCCAAATCCTGGTGGTGCTTTTTATGCGATGGCTCGTTTACCAATTGATGATGCTGACAAATTCTGCCAATGGATTCTCGAAGAATTTAACCTTAATGGAGAAACTGTTATGGTAGCTCCTGCAACTGGGTTTTATGCAACTAAAGGTCGTGGCAAAAACGAAATCAGAATTAGTTATTGCTTAAACGTAAACAACTTAAAAGCAGCAATGAAATGCTTGGATGAAGCTATAAAGGTTTATCCTGGTAGAACAAAATAATTTCTGAAATGTATTTTAGAAAAAGCTGTCTGTAAGGATGGCTTTTTTTTATTAGTGTTTGCCAGAAAACCCCATCTGCTTCCCCGCCTGCAGATGCAACCAACTTATTGCGGCGGGCAGGGTTATTTTTCCATTGAAAACAGTCATTTACCAATGCAATTCCGATAGCTATCGGAACCTAGGTTTTAAATGCTGTAAAAACGCCTAACATCTGGCATTTTCTAACAAATACTGGGAAATAGTGAGTTTTCTTGCAGGGACTAATTATGAACTTAGATAAATATTACTGAAAAGCAAGACCAATATAACAGCTACAAGAATCACTAATATAATTTTCTGCCTTTTTTTATTAAACTTATTTAAGTTTTCTTCACTCAAATAACACTTACCATTCCCAACAGTCAGAACAACTTCTCGTTTAAGAAGTCCTCTAAAGATTAAGGTAGAATTAATTTTTAAATCATCTAATGATTTTGCATTTTGAATAGATGTGGTTCCAGTAATTCGGAATATTGTAATCAAGCGTCTAATTTTACTCATTATAATTATGACTACAATAATTGGAATAATTGAACTAATGTTATAATTAATCATTTTGGAGGTATGGTGTTTTTAAATAATAATTTCAATCTTCTAATAATAATCTGTTCTTGCCCCAAAGTGGAGGCTTAAATAAAACGAAAAGAAATAATATTGCTTTGGATTGTATGCCATCAATTCCACTGCATAAGGATAAACATCAATAATTGCTCCTAAATCGAGACTTCTCACTTTACGTTCATCACTTCCAAACTCAAAGCTTAATCCTGTTTTTAAATACGCTCCTGGATGTGGAGTAAGCTCAAACCAACCTTTACCTAAAGGTCCACCTCCATAAATATTATCAATATCATGTTTATCTGGATTGTATTTTTCTACGTTAATAATAGGTTGAAAGTAAGTAGTATCAACTTTAAAAATATACAAATAGACTGGTGAAGTTATTCCTAAAGAAAATCCTCCATAATAAAAATAGCGAACTTCAGTGCCACCCCAATATGGTTTTAAATTAAGAACATGTTGAACTCCTACTCCAGCACGCAACACATTTAATCGATTGAGTTTACCGTAAGAGTATGATTTTGCATTGGAGAAATATGGGTTTCTTCCACTAATTTCTTTATCATGGTTTACATGATTAAACTCAAATTCATAAAAATATTTTCGAAGAATTGTTTTCTGCAAGCCCTTTCTGTAGCCAAATCCCCATCCATTTGAATGAATCATTCCAAAGCCATTCCATTCTTTGCGAAGCATTGTTTTTCCATAGTCATCTCCAACCTCTTGTCCAAAAACTTGCGAAATTGCTAAAAGGACAAATAATAAAAGGCCAAAAAATCTTTTATATAACATAAAAAATGATTAGGGAAAATTAAAAAAACGAAGAAAATTATTATCTAAGAAGCTATTTTAATAGTCTTAACTGGTTGAGCTTTTGAATAGTTTCCGTAGGCAGCACATCTCTCGTGAGTTTTGCATGAAGAAAACACAACAACTGTCATTATAATAATAGATGCAACAACAATAATTCTTTTTTTCATCTGAATATTCTTTAAATTGTATTTATAATAGTCTGCATTTAATTCTTCATTTTTTGATAATATCAAAATAATCACGAATTATTTATCTGCAAAGAACATTTTAATCAGTTCAAATGCAAATATAAGCAAAATTGCATTATTTTTGAAGATATTTTCAAATATTACACAAATAAATACGAACAGCGCTTTGTTAACATCAAAAACTATGATAAACCCAAAAATTGAAGAGCAGTGGAAAAGCGAATTAATTGAAATATTTCAAGAGGCTTCGTTTCATAAGCTCAAAGATTTTTTAGTTAAAGAAAGATCCGAACACACGATATATCCACCATCAAATATGATTTTTAACGCATTTGAATTTGCTCCATTTAGCGAAGTGAAAGTCGTAATTTTAGGTCAAGACCCATATCATGGACCAAATCAGGCGCATGGACTTTGTTTTTCGGTGCCAAATGGAGTTAAACCACCTCCTTCCCTAGTTAATATTTTTAAAGAAATCAGCAGAGATTTTGGGTATTCAATTCCATCAACAGGAAATTTGGAAAAGTGGGCTCGTCAAGGAGTCTTATTGCTAAACGCGACACTCACTGTTAGAGCAAATGAAGCAGGCTCGCATCAAGGAAAAGGATGGGAAGAGTTTACAGATGCAGTAATTCAAAAAATATCTAGCAAAAGTGCGGGTGTTGTTTTTATGTTGTGGGGAAATTATGCGCAAGCAAAAGCGAAATTAATAGATTCATCTAAGCACCTTGTTTTGAAAACGGTACACCCTTCTCCCCTTTCTGCGCATCGTGGATTTATCGGCTGTGGACATTTCTCTAAAACAAATCAGTATCTTTTGTCGTTAGATAAAAAACCTATTGATTGGCAATTATGAAAATTACAGTTAAACTGTTTTCAATTCTCACAATTTTACTCCTGATTTCCAATCAGTTAATAGCACAATTTGCAATACAAATTAATCACAGCAGCAGTATTCATGACTCTTTGCTTTTCAAGAATCGAATTCAACAACAAGAGAAACTAAATTCATTAATTTCAGACTATAAAAACCAAGGATACTATGGTTTGAAAGTTGAAAATGACACTACAAAAACACTTTCAACAATATTTCTTGGTGAAAAAATTAATATTAAAATTGACAAGGTACAATTCATTGATTCAATTGTATCTATTCAAAAATCTCATTATTTATATTTAGAAAATAAAGTTTTGAATTATAATTCACTAACCAAAGCTATAAATAAAATAATTTCATACTATGAAAACAATGGGAGGCCATTTGCGAAGATTGAAACAAAACCAAAAATCAATTCTGACAGTACTATTTCAATAAGTTTATTGATAAATTCAGGACCAGAGATTTTTTATGACAGCCTTGACATAAAAGGAAGTTCTAGAATCAACAATCGGTTTATGAGGACATATTTGGGTATAAAAAAAGGCAAAAAATATAACGAATCAGAAATTCAATCTATTACAAAACGACTCACCGCGCTTTCATTTGTAAGGGCAATAAAAAATCCAGAAATCGCTTTTATTGGCAAACAAACAAGATTAATTCTATATTTAAATAAACAAAACAGCAGCCAATTTGATGGCATTATTGGATTTTTGCCTAGTGGAGGAATCGACAACAAGACCTTGATTACTGGAGAGTTGAAATTAAACTTAAAAAACACCTTAAATTATGCAGAGCAAATGGAGATATATTGGCGTCGGCCAAATCCATTATCACAAGATTTACTCACAAATATCACCACCCCATATTTATTAGGGACTCCATACGGGGCTGAATTGAGATTTAAATTATTAAAGAAAGATACAACCACACTCACCACCACCGTAAATATTGGAGGCAATTATTATTTTTCGGGGATGAATTACATTAAAGCATATTACGAACAGACCACTTCTTCGTTATTATCCACTGTTGCAATAACCTCCGCAGGCAGTTTAGAATCAAACATTGATTACAAAGTTCAGCGGTATGGGGTATCATCATATTTATCTACGTTAGATGATGTTTTTATGCCAACTAGAGGAATAAAATTAGACCTAGACGTAAATATCGGCAATAGAAAGATTGTGAAAAATGCAAAGGTTCCTGAAACTTGGTACCAAGAAATCCCCGAGACAGAGGTTCAAGCAAAATCAACTATAAACATTGAAGCATATTTTCCAATAATTAAAAAACTTGTTTTTAATATCTCTAATAAAACACATTTTATATCTGGAAATAAAGTTTATGAAAATGAGATGTATCGATTTGGTGGATTAAATACATTGCGCGGATTTAACGAAGAATCTATTTACGCTACTTTTGCAACTATCGCAAATACGGAGTTGCGCTGGTTTATTGACCGCAGAACATATTTGTACATCTTTTGGAATGGTGCATATTATGAGCAACGATCGTCTCGAAATTTTATTCATGATACGCCCAATGGGTTTGGAGCGGGTTTGAGTTTCGACACTCCTGCCGGGATTTTCAATATTACGTATGCTTTAGGCAAGGAATTTAATAATCCAATTCAATTTAAGTATGGAAAAATTCACTTTGGAATTGTTGCAAGGTTTTAATAATCAACAATATTTCACAAAAAATTTAGTGGGATAATTACAAAATAAAAGAGGCTTCTTTTGGAAGCCTCTTTTATTTTTTGAATGAAAAGGATTAGCCTTTTTTCAATTTTTTTGCAGTGCCTACAGCAGCGTCAACTTTAGTTCCAACTGTTTCTTTTTTAGTTTCTTTTTTAACAACAGTTTTAGCACCTTTTGCTCCTTTAGCGCCTTTTTCTTCAGCAGCTTTGATTGAATCAGCTTTTGCAGTTTCTGCAACTAAGTTAATTGAATCTTGAACAGCTTTTGCAGCAGTAGCAATTGAATCAGCTTTTGCTGTTTCAATTTTAGCAATTGAATCTTTTGTTGCTTGTTCAGCTTTAGCTTTTTGTTCAGCGCTAGGTCCACATGATACAACTGCGAACATACCAGCAACTAATAATAATGCAAATACTTTTTTCATTTTTTTTGATTTTTTTTGGTTTATTAACACTGCAAAATTAATACATTTTATTTTACAAAAATCATTTTTATAATTTTTTTTTTTGTTGTTGATGAATTTTTTCAAATTACTCTGGATATTATAAACAAAATGTAATGTATGAGTACTAAAAAACCTAAGCCCCAACCTTATAATCGTCTAATAAATTAAGTAAAATTCATAGTTTTATACATAATTATTTATTGGAAAAGAAATAATTTGATTGATTTTATTGAAAAAATTCCGAGCAAAGCATTTCAAACACAACTTTAAAAATCAGATAGCAGATTATAAAGTGCTATAAAAAAATTGCATTGAATTTCTATTCGAATAATAAATTGATTTTTTTAAATACACAAATTGCCAATAACATTTTTCAATCTAACAATTATTAGATATATCATTGATATACTATTATTTAAGACATATTAATCTTCATTTTTTAATATATCAAAATCAAAGGTTTATGTGTGACTGTATTTATTGTAAAGAAAGTAACATTTGCATCGTACAAAAATAACTGATATATTTTTTTTCTAAGTTAAACTAGATTATAATTTTTTATGTATATTTGCAATGTAAAATTAAATTAAGAAAAAAATTGTATAACTAAAATCAAACAAAATGAAAAAAATCGCATTATCAATGACTGCATTAGCAGTAGTATTAGCTGTAACTTTTACTAGCTGTAAAAAAGATGACACAAGCAATCCAGTAGTATCTGTAACTGGCAGTGGAACAACTACTATTGATTTAGGTACAGTATGGGTAGATCCAGGTGCTACAGCTACTGACGATATTGATGGATCAATTACTCCAACTGCAACTGGTACCGTTGATGTAGACAAAGTTGGTGAATACACAATTACTTACAAAGCAATTGACAAAGCTGGTAACGAAGGAACTGCTACTCGTACAGTAAAAGTTAAATCAGATTTATTAGCAAAAAGTTATGCAGTTGTTGAACATTATGAAGATGCTACCACAAGTGGATATACTCAAGCTGTAGCTGTTTCATCTACTGGATATAACAAACTTGTTTTTAATGGTTTTGGTAATTACGGAACAAATGCTAGTGTTGATGTAACTGTAACTTCAACTGGTTTTACTGGTGCTGAAAAAACATTAGTTCTTCAAGATGGTGGCGGAGTTCAATATAACTGCAGATTATATAACATCTCAGGAACTTATGCTAAAGCAGGTTCATTATATAACATTTTAACTGCTACTTATAAATTAGATGCAACTCCTGTTGCTGGTGGCACAACTCAAACTACAACAACTACTCAAAATTATACTGTTCAATAATATATAGAGTATTGATTAATATAAAAAAGGCTGTCTATTTTGGACAGCCTTTTTTATTGCATAAATCGGAAGATTTTTTTGTAATTTTGCTTGAAATGAAACATAAACACACCGAATTAAAATATTTATTCTTTACTACACAACTTATTTTTTGTGTAGTAATGCTATTTTTCGTTAATCGGTGGTTGTTTTATTTACTGAATACCGGTTTGTTTACCTCAACAACATGGAATATCACTAAAGGCCTTATTGCAGGACTTCGGTTTGATTTATCTGCCATTTTATATATTAATTCTATCCTTATTGTTTTATGGCTCATTCCTTTTAATTTCCGAGCCAATAAAACATATCGAAAAACGTTAAAATGGACTTTCATTTTAATAAACGCAACAGCACTTTTAGCGAACAGTGCAGATATTGTATATTACCGATTTACTTTAAAAAGAACTACTGCGGATATCTTCTCATATATGGGTGTAGGTGGCGACTTTGACAAATTACTTCCTCAATTTTTAAAAGATTTCTGGTATATTTTCATCATTTGGATTGCCATGGTTTGGGCTTTGATTAAGATTTATTCTTCAATAGAAAACAGCCTTTTTACACCTAAATCTGATAACGGAATCGCTATTAAAAATTATGAATCTGAAAACTCAAATCAAAAGATTTTAATAAGTAAATTTTGTCCGAAAACAGTTTCAATATTCTATCAATGTTTGATATTTATTTTTGCAATAGGATTAACCCTAATTGGTATGCGAGGAGGAATTCAGTTGCGACCAATTAACATACTTACTGCGGGAAATTATGCTGAAGGCAACATGAACGCAATAGTTTTGAACACACCATTTACTATCCTGCAAACTCTTGGGAAACAGGAATTAAAGCCTGTCCATTTTTTTGGAGATGTTGAACTAAATTCAATATATAATCCACAGCATCAAACGCTTATAAATAACAAGTTACCCGATTCGCTTAGCAAGAAGAAAAATATTGTAATTATAATTGTAGAGAGTCTTTCGTTGGAGCATATTGGATTTTTCAACAAAAACGTTTCAAACTACAAAGGATTCACTCCATTCCTAGACGAAATTGCATCAAAAAGTTTAACTTATGAGGCTATTTCTAATGGCAAAAAATCAATAGAAGGAATTCCTGCAATATTATCTGGTATTCCTACATTAATGTCAACATCATTTATCAGCTCACCATATTCTGGCAATACTTTTGAATCGCTGCCTACAATATTAAAGCAATTGGAATATCAAACAGCTTTCTTTCATGGAGGAACAAATGGGACTATGGGCTTTGACTCTTATTGCAAATCGGCTGGGTTTGAGAATTACTATGGCAAAACCGAGTATAATAATTCAGCAGACGACGATGGTAGCTGGGGTATTTGGGATGAACCATATCTTCAATACTTTGCAAAAAAAACGAACACTATGAAACAGCCGTTTTTATCTTCGATTTTTACGCTTTCTTCGCATCATCCATTTAAAATTCCAGAAAAATATATAGGTAAATTTCCGAAGGGGAAACTTCCAATTCAAGAAGCAATTGGTTATACAGATTATAGTCTTCGGCAATACTTTTCATCGGCTTCAAAAATGCCATGGTTTAGCAATACATTGTTTATCATTACTGCCGATCATACCTCCGAATCATCACTTCCTGAATATGGTTCAGATTATGGAATTTTCAGAATTCCAATTATTATTTATGATCCTGACAAAAATCTATCGAGCTACTCAGATCAAAAAGTCGCTCAACAAATCGATATTTTACCTACGGTTTTGGCATATTTAAACATTAAAAAACCGATATTTTGTTTTGGAAATAATTTATTAGATTCAAATTCAATACGAATAGCTGTGAATTACAAACAACCCTATTATCAATTGATTACGAACGAATATCTATTAAAATTTGATGGAGAAAAACCAACATCATTATTCAATATATCTACAGATAAAATTTTAGCACAGAACTTATTGTCAAACCACTCAGATATTTCAAAAAGTTTAGAAAAGAAGATAAAAGCGTTTATTCAATATTACAACAACTCTCTCATATACAACAAGATGAGTATTAATACAAAACCTTCAAATCCTTAACCTGAAAACTGGAGCATGAATTATGGAAAAGAGAAAAATTGTGTTTATTATCAATCCTATTTCGGGTACTGGGCGATATAAGATTGTAGAAAAAGCGATTGAACAGGAGCTTGACAAAAGCAAATTTGAATCAATTATTAAATATACCGAATATAAAGGACATGCAATAGAATTGGCTCGTGAATATTCTATCAAAGACTATAATTATATTGTTTCAGTTGGAGGTGATGGCACTTTAAACGAAGTGGTAAATGGAATGATAGATGGCAATTCTACTTTAGGAATTATAGCCACTGGTTCAGGTAATGGTTTGGCTAGACATTTAAAAATCTCTACGGATCCAATAAAATCGATTGCATTGATAAATAGGGAAAGTGTTGTAAAAGTTGACACGGTTTCGCTCAATGAACATCGATTCGTAAGCATTGCTGGAGTAGGGTTTGACGCATTGGTCGCGAGAGAATTTTCGCTCTCCGAAAAGCGTGGATTTAGTTCTTATGCAAAGATAGCCCTTAAAAGTTTTTTCAATTACAAGCCCAAAAAGTATAGCCTTCAGTTTCCGGAATATGTAAAAATAAAACGAGCATTCTTTATTACATTTGCAAATTCATCTCAATGGGGCTATAATACTAAAATTTCTCCATCAGCTTCTCTAACAGATGGACTTGTGGATGTGTGTATTTTTAAAAAGCCATCGCTATTTCATGCGATTTTTCTGATTCCATTTTTGTTTTCAAATAAGATTGACAAAACCAATCTCTTGAAAATCATCAAGACATCAGAAGTAATTATTACGCGTCCAAATAACAAAAAAATGCATGTACATATTGATGGAGACGATTCTAAAAAGCAGAGAGTTGTTCATGTCAAAGTAAACCCGTTATCACTATCAATCATAATTCCTTAATCTGAAATACCATGGCAAAACAAAAACCTACTGGCGTAGTATATTCTACCAACCCAGATTTTAAATTTGAATTTGATCGCCAAGAAGAACAAGAAACACTTCCACCTCAACAGCAAGATTTACGCGTATGGATTGACAAGAAACATCGTGGAGGCAAACAAGTCACTTTAATTACTGGTTTTATAGGCACTTCCGATGATATGGAATCACTAGGGAAACAGCTAAAAACAAAATGTGGAACAGGTGGAACTGCTAAAGATGGTGAAATTATTATTCAAGGTGATGTTAGGGATAAAGTAATGGATATTTTAGTAAAAGCAGGGTATAAAGCAAAAAAAGCTGGTGGCTAGATTTTTCCGCTTCTGGATAGAATTTAAATTCAAATAAATTTTTACTCGATATCATATCAATAAAAAAGGTGCAGTTCAAAGAACTGCACCTTTTTTATTGATTGAATTTCAACTGTTATTTTGAAATCATTAATCTTTGAGTAGATTTACCTTTTGCAGTTTCTAAAGTTACAAAATATGCACCATTAGCAAAAGATGCAGTATTTACCACATTTACATTTTCAGCACTATTGTTTTCGTATACTAAATGTCCAAAAATATCAAATACACGTATTGTGTTTATTTTTTCAGTAGATGAAATTACAAACATATCGTTTGCAGGATTTGGGTATAATGAAAAAGATGTACTATTTTCAGAAACGCCACCAGCAACATTAACGATTGCAAGAATACCTAAATCGATAGATTCATAACTGTTTTGCAACAAGAAAGCATTATAAGTAGCCCAAGTGCCAGCGATATTAAATACAGCACAAGCATTTTGAGCAGCAACAACGCAGCCCATACGAGTTCCAACAACAATTGCAGAATCACCAGCAGTAGTTGGAAGTAATAAAGAAGCAACAAAGTTCCCAGTTACAGCAGTTGGAGTTGCAAAAGTAAACTTCACTATGTCAAATGTAGTATTACTAATTGAAGACATTTGAACTGGAGTACTTGTTTTGAGAGCAGCACCAGTTGGAACAAAAGTACCAGCATTTGTATTGTAAATTTTTGCAGTAATTGTACCAGCAGTTCCGCTTGCACGTTTTACAAATGCAAGAACTTCAGTAACAGAACCTGTAGCTGTAAAACCTTGACCAACTTCGGTTATTACGTTAGTTCCACCAAAACCACCGTTACCAGTAAGAGTTCCGTTTGTAATTCGATAATAAGTTAAGGTATCGCTACAAGGTAATCCAGCGAGGAAAGAAGGAGCAGCTAAAGTATCAATTCCTTTAGTTCCATCAATTTTAATTGGGTTTTTAATTACTGAACCTTCAGTAAATTGTTGAGCATAAGCTCCAGCAGTCATCACGATTGCCATCATTAACATTGTAATCTTCTTCATGTTGTTTATATATTTTTGTTAAACATGGTCAAATATATGTGAAATTTTTTTATCACTTTACTAGTTTACAATTACTTAACAAAATAAATTATTATTACAATATCAATTTAGCTAAAATCTGCAGGGTCAAGATTTGAAAATTTCTTTTTGTGTTTAAAAAAATACTCCAAAACTAGATTTTTATTCAAAATCATAGAGACATGACGGTGGGGTAATTTATTCCGTTTTAGCAAATTATAGCGTAACGAGCCATAAAAGTTAGCATGCGCTCTAACCACAGCCCAAGCATCAGCAGAACCGCTATCGAATAAGAATCTTATTGCTGCAATAATATCTAAAATTAATCGGACAAAGAAAACGGGCAAAAGTTTCTTTTTGGGGAGATTTTTATACAATAATAAGATATTATTTCTAAAGTTTAAATAGGTTTTTTTGGAAGATTTTTTAGGCAAAGTACCTCCTCCAACATGAAATACTGTTGATTGAGCGCAGTACATTACTTTATATCCAACATTTTTCATCCGCCAACAGAAATCAATTTCTTCCATGTGAGCAAAAAAATCTTCATCAAGTCCGCCATATTTATGGTACAATTCTGCTCTAACAAACATACAAGCACCTGTAGCCCAGAACACTTCCCGATTGTCATCATATTGATTTTCGTCGTCTTCAATATCCATAAACATTCTGCCGCGACAAAAAGGGTATCCATATTTGTCGATAAATCCACCTGCTGCACCAGCATATTCAAATTTTTCGGGTTCGTGCCACGATCGAAGTTTAGGTTGACAAACTGCAATATTGGAATCTGAATCCATAAGTTCTATTATTGGTTGAATCCAATTTGGAGTAACCTCAATATCAGAGTTTAACAAGCAATAATATTCAGCATCAATAAGCTTTAAGGCATCATTATATCCTTTTGAAAATCCGCCATTTGTTGCATTTTGTATGATTTGAACCTCGGGAAATTTTAGTTTTAAAAATGCAATTGAATCGTCAGATGAAGCATTATCCGCAACAACCACATGAGCAAACGGGGTACTATATTCAACAACTTGAGGCAAAAATTGCTCAAGAAATTTTTTTCCATTCCAATTTAATATAACTACAGCAATCTTATTCATACGTCATCTAAAAGTGGAAACAAAGATACAGAATTTGTTGAATACTCTTATTGTTTAAGAATTTTCAATTCATTTTTTGATTTTCAACGTTCGGTTTGGTGAATATTTTTAATCAAATAGTTTTCAAAAACAAAAAAGAAGAAAGTTTTTTTTGTAATATTGTTTAAAATTAAACCTATAAAATTATGAGTAAAGAAATAGCATCATTAAAACCAGAAAGAGTTTGGCAATATTTTTCTGAGATTTGTCAAATTCCTCATCCTAGCAAGAAAGAAGAGAAAATAATGGAATATCTTATTGCTACTGGCAAAAAGCTAGGATTAGTAACAGAAAGAGATGAAATTGGCAACGTGTTAATTACTAAACCCGCAACCAAAGGCAAAGAAAATGTAACCCCTGTTATTTTCCAAAGCCACATGGATATGGTATGTGAAAAGAATAGCGATTCAAAGCATAATTTTGACACAGATCCAATTAATGCTGTAATTGAAGGAGATTGGGTTATTGCAAAAGAGACTACGCTCGGAGCAGATGATGGAATTGGAGTTGCAATCATGTTAGCAATCCTTGAAGACAAAACTATGCAACATGGACCTATTGAATGTCTTTTTACCATTGATGAAGAGACTGGATTAACGGGAGCATTTCAATTAAAAGAGAAATGGCTAAAGGGAAAAATGTTGTTGAACTTAGATTCTGAAGACGAAGGTCAGTTTTTTATTGGTTGTGCCGGAGGAATTGATACAGTGATCAATATTGAAAATGAAACAATCGACACTTTAGAGGATCAATCTGGATATAAGGTTTGGGTAAATGGACTAAAAGGCGGTCATTCTGGTGGCGATATACATTTAGGATTGGGAAATGCTACTCGAATATTATCTAGATTACTTTATGAGCTAACCAATCGATTTGATATTTGTATTTCAAAAATTGATGCGGGTAATTTACGCAATGCTATTTCGAGAGAAGGATGGGCCATAATTACTATTCCAACTGATGTAGAAAAAGAAGCAGTATCATTTGTTTCAAAATTTGATCAGATGATTAAAAATGAGTTAAAAGTTACTGATTCAGATGTTGCTGTAGGCATTGAGAAACATGAGTTACCAGAAACAGTCATTGATGAATTGGCTCAATTTGATTTAGTATGGGCTCTTCAAGCATGTCCTCATGGTGTTTTAGATATGTCACAAGACATCAAAGATTTTGTTGAAACTTCTACTAATTTGGCATCCATAAAAATGGATGACCAAAACATTACCATTACCACCAGTCAACGCTCGTCTGTTGAGAGCAAAAAGACTTGGGCAGCTCAGCATGTATCATCCGTATTTGAGCTTATTGGTGCAGAAGTTATTCAAGGTGATGGATATCCAGGTTGGACTCCGAATCCAAATTCAGAAGCATTAAAAGTTTTAAAATGTGCATACAAAAACAAATTTGATAAAGAACCAGAAGTTTTAGCTATTCATGCAGGCTTGGAATGTGGATTAATCAGCGAAAAATATCCTGATATGGACATGATTTCGTACGGACCAACATTAAGAGGTGTTCATGCACCAGGAGAAAAAATCGAAATTAGCACTGTTCAAATGTGCTGGGACTTAACGGTAGAATTTCTTAGAATTTTAAAATAGGAAGCAATTAGATTAATAATAAAAGAGCCATCTCAGTGAGATGGCTCTTTTATTATTAATCAGTTGCGAAACAAATCGCAGTTTGATTTTATTATTTTTGGATAACCAATTTTTGAGTTGTATTTGTGTTTTCACCTTTAAGGCTTACAAAATAAACACCAGAATTGAAAGTATTTGAAGGAATTTGAACAGTATTAAATCCTTGAGTTGCATTTATTTCTGAAGTATAAACAACTTCACCAATTGCATTTACAACAATTAGATTAACTGCGTTTGATTTTTGAGTAAAAAATTCTAAGCTAGTTACAGAATTTGAAGGATTTGGATACAAGTTCATTCCAGAAACTAATTCATTACTATTAACTGCAGCTGTTGAAGAAAGATTAATTTCATCTACAAAACAATTATTACCATAACCACTAGTTGATTTAAAACGAATCATAACCTTAGCTTGGCCAGCAAAACTGCTTAAGCTTACTGTTTCTTGACGCCATTGAGCTTCAGTTGTTGGAGCGAAAGCTGAAGTTGTTGCTGTAGCTGTAGATAAAGCAGAACCTGATTTATTATATTTTGAAGTCCAAGTTGCACCACAATCTGACGAAACTTCAACTTCTAATTTATCAACCACAGTATTATACATTGCATGAGCAACTTTAAAAGTTAAGTTCATAGATGTAGCAGTAGTTAAATCAACTGGAGGAAGCATTAAATAATCACTTTCTCCACTTCCAATACTATAGAAATCGATTTTAGCACAACCACTATGAGCAGCATTACGAGCCCAACCAGCGCCATCATTATTATCATCTTTAGACCAAGATGTTGGAGGGAAAGTAGTAGCAGCAAAACTTTCAGTTACTGGAGCAACTCCAAAAACAGCAACATTATTAATTGTAACAGTTTTTGTGTTGTTTGCAAGGTCTAAATCAGTTCCACCATTTGGACTTTCTACAATATATTTTACTGTATGTGTACCATTAGTTAAAGAAGCACTAGAATATGCAGGGAAAATAACTTCAGCAATTTCTAAACGGCCAATATTAGCACCCGTTAAATTGAAAGTAGCAGCATCTACATTGTCAATTTGCATTTTAATAGTTGCAGAAGTAATCGCAGTTGTACCATAATTTTGGATAGTCATTTTTGGAGTAAAACTACCACAATAAATAGTTGAACCTGGAGAGCTTACTTTAAATATTTTTGCATCTAAAGTATTAGTAGAAAGAGTTGGACAAGCTCTAGCACCAGCAATTAATGCAGCAGCATTAACTTGGCCAATTTCAGTAACTGAACGATCAGGGCAAATTAAATAAACAGTTGGGAAATAACCAATTGCATAATCGACACACACTTGATTTGTATTTGGAGCAATAGTAGGCAAAATTGGATAATAAGTGCCTGTTACCCAATTACCTTGAGATCCTGTTCCACCATTTAATTCAGCAATTGTACCGCCATCACCTTCAACATAATAAACCATTACTTCATTTGTTCCTGAAGGACCATTTGTACTGTATAAAGTTTCCAAAGCACCTGATTGATGATAAGACCAACATGGCGCGCACCAAATTGCAGATACATCCATAATTACTGCTTTACCAGCGTCTGTGTACTGATAAATAGTGCAAGTAGTGTCGCTAAATGCAGCACCGTTGTAAGTAAGTTTTTTCATGGAAATGTCTTTAGCGTAACTACCAGCAGGTAATTGTGCAAAAGCCGTTGATGACATAAAAGCTGCCATCACCATTAACATAATAAATTGTTTTGTTTTTTTCATAACCCTTATTTTTAATTACTAAAACGTTTTTGATTTTGCAAATAAACAAAAAAAAATCCACAATGTCAATAGTTTGTAAAAAAAATAGAGCCGAAGCTCTATTTTTTAACAAACTAATTTTAAAGAATAATTTAGTCGTTATATTCGGCTAATATTTTCTTTACCTCTTCTGGAGAAACTCTACCGTAAACTTTCTCACCAACGAGCACAACAGGTGCAAGTCCACAAGCGCCTACACAGCGGAGGGTGCTTAAAGAGAATTTACCATTTGGAGTTGTTTCGCCATTTGCAATATGAAGTTGACGTTTAAATTCTTCAAGCACTTTTTCGGCACCACGAACATAACAAGCAGTTCCTAAGCAAATTGCAATAGGATGTTTACCTTTTGGTGTCATCGAAAAGAATGAATAGAAAGAAACTACGCCATAAACCTTCGCAATTGAAATTTTAAGTTCATGCGCAATAATTTCTTGAACTTCAGCTGGAAGATACCCAAAGATACCTTGCGCTTTATGAAGAACGTTTATTAGTTCACTAGCTTCGTTATTGAATGATTTACAAACATCTTTCAATTCTTGAACTTGTTCTTCTTTTAATTTTATTTTTATATGTGACATTATACAATCTCCTTTTGATTAATTATTATCCAATTCTATTTCGATATCAGTTCTTCTGTCAAAATAATGAGTATGAAGTAGATGGTGTGATTTTTCTCCAAGAGGTTTTCCTAAGAATTCTTCATACAAACGAATAACATCAGGATTTTCGTGTGATTTACGAATTGGTTTATTAGCATCTTCTTCATAAATTGCAGCCCAACGAGCTTTTATAACATCAATATTTCCATGATGCTGAGGTTGTCCACCACCATTAATACAACCACCAGGGCAAGCCATGATTTCTATTGCATGGAATTTTGATTTTCCATCGCGGATATCTTCAAGAAGTTTTCTAGCGTTGCCTAGACCATGAGCTATTCCAATATTAATAGGCAAACCATTAAAATCGATAGTTGCCGAGCGAATACCATCAAGTCCTCTTAATTCAACAAAGTCTACTTTATCGAGTTTCTTTTTGGTATAAACTTCATAAGCGGTACGCGTGGCAGCTTCGATAACTCCACCTGTAGCACCAAAAATAACAGCAGCACCAGTAGAAGAACCAAGTGGTGAATCGAACTCCTCGTTAGGAAGTGTATTAAAATCTAAATTTGCTTGACGAATTAATGAAGCTAATTCGCGAGTAGTGATAGCATAATCCACGTCAGGATTTCCATTTACTTTAAACTCATCACGTGCTGATTCATATTTCTTTGCAACGCAAGGCATTACAGAAACAACAATCATATCTTCGCGTTTGATGGCTAATTTATCAGCAAAATATGTTTTTGCCATTGCGCCAAACATTTGTTGAGGTGATTTAGCTGTAGATGGAATATCCATCATATTTGGAAAATTATGTTCAAAGAATTTAACCCAAGCAGGACAGCAAGAGGTCATAATTGGAAGTTTAACTGATTTATCTCCTTCAAGGAATTGAGTAAGGCGTCCTAAAAGTTCAAATCCTTCTTCCCAAATGGTAAGATCGGCAGCCCAATCGGTATCAAAAACATAATCAAAACCTAAACGTCGTAATGAAGCAGCTAATTTTCCAGTAACAATTGAACCAGGTTTCATTCCAAATTCTTCTCCGAGTGCAACACGAACAGCAGGAGCAACTTGTACTACTACAGTTTTTGATTTATCGGAAATTGAGCGAATAACTTTTCCTGTATTATCTACTTCGGTAAGCGCACCAACTGGACAAACAGCAACACATTGGCCACAGAAAGTACATGATGATTCGGATAATTTTTGTTCAAAAGCTGGGGCTACAACGGCTTCAAAACCACGATTTATGGCTGAAAGTGCACCAACAGTTTGAAAATCATTACACATCATTTCGCAACGGCGACACATAATACATTTGTCAACATCGCGAATAATTGAAGGAGAAATATCTTTAATGTAAGTAGACTGTTCACCTTGGAAAGGGATTTCGCGGATGCCAAATTTTTGAGCAAGATCTTGAAGATCACAACGTCCACTTTTAGGACAAATTAGACAATCAAAAGGATGATCGGAAAGCATAAGCTCTAAAACCGTTCTTCTTGCATTAATAACTCTCATTGAATGAGTGTTTACAATCATTCCTTCCATACACTCAGTGGCGCATGAAGGAGCTAAGTTTTTACGACCTACCACTTCAACTACACAAATTCGGCAACCGCCTGGTTTGTTTTGAATTTTTAAATCGTCGAGTTCAAAAAAGCACAAAGTAGGTATTTCTATACCATTTTGACGAGCAGCTTTAAGAACTGTAGTTCCTTTAGCGACCTCGATTGCTTTATTATCTATTGTTAATTTAATAAGTTCCATATTCTATATTACTCCTTCTGATTATTTAATGAAAATTGCATTAAACTTACATTTTTCGTAGCAAGCACCACATTTAATGCAAATATCTTGACGAATAGTGTGAATTTGTTTACGTTCACCTTCAATTGCGTTAACTGGACAATTACGAGCGCAAGCGGTACAGCCAACACAAGATTCTGCTTCAATTTCGTAACGCATTAAATCACGACATTGACCTGCGGGACATTTCTTATCGTTTATATGAGTAATATACTCATCCCAGAAATTATCTAGGGTTGATAACACAGGATTAGGAGAAGTTTGACCTAAACCACATAAAGCAGTATCTTTAATTACATTACTTAAGTTTTTAAGATTTTCGAGATCTTCCATGGTCCCGTTACCTTTAGTAATCTTATCAAGGATTTCGTGTAAACGTTTGTTGCCAATACGGCATGGAGTACATTTTCCGCATGATTCTTCAACTGTAAATTCTAAATAAAACTTAGCAATTGAGACCATACAATCATCCTCATCCATAACAATCATACCACCAGAACCCATCATAGAACCAGCTGCTATAAGATTATCATAATCTATTGGAGTATCAAGATGTGCTTTGGTTAAGCAACCGCCAGAAGGTCCACCAGTTTGAACTGATTTGAATTCTTTTCCGTCTTTGATGCCACCACCAATTTCAAAAATAATTTCACGAAGTGTAATTCCCATTGGAACTTCGATAAGTCCAACGTTGTTGATTTTTCCAGCAAGAGCAAATACTTTTGTTCCTTTTGATTTTTCTGTACCAATTGAAGAAAACCATTCAGCACCTTTTAAAATAATAGCAGGAATATTCGCATAAGTCTCTACATTATTTACATTGGTAGGTTTTCCATTATAGCCACTTTCTGCAGGAAAAGGAGGTTTAAAAGTAGGTTCACCACGTTGACCTTCCATTGAATGAATTAGCGCAGTTTCTTCACCACAAACGAAAGCACCAGCTCCATATCTCATTTCAATATTAAAATCGAAATCAGAGCCTAAGATTTTTTCTCCTAAGAGTCCAAATTCACGAGCTTGGTTAATTGCAATTTTTAATCGTTCGATAGCCAATGGATATTCCGCACGAATATAAATTACCCCTTTTGTAGCGCCGATGCAAAAACCATTAACGGTCATAGCTTCAAGGACAGAATGAGGATCACCTTCTAAAATTGAACGATCCATAAATGCACCTGGATCACCTTCATCCGCATTACAAACTACATATTTTTGGTCAGCTTTGTTTTTTGCAGCAAATTCCCATTTTAGACCAGTAGGGAAACCACCACCACCACGTCCGCGAAGACCAGACTTTTTAATTATGTCTATGGTTTGTTGTGGGTTATTTGCTTCTAACACAGAAGCAAGTGCTTGATAACCATCACGAGAGATATACTCATTAATATCTTCTGGGTTGATAAATCCGCAATTACGAAGTGCAATACGAATTTGTTTTTTGTAGAAACCCATGTGTTTTGAATCAGCAATATGCTCCTTATTTTCAGGATCTTGATAAAGTAAACGGTTTACTTTTCTCCCTTTAACAAGATGTTCATCAACGATTTCGCGACAATCTTCTGGGGTCACTTGCGTGTAGAAAGTATTGTCGGGCATCATTTTAACGATTGGGCCTTTTTCGCAAAAGCCGAAACATCCGGTCATAATTACTTGAATATCGTTATCTAAGCCTTTTTCTTCGATAATCGATTTAAATTCTGCTTGAATTTTATCACTTTGCGAAGCCTTACAACCAGTTCCTCCGCATATTAAAATGTGATATTTGTACTGTGCCATTCGATAGTCTCCTTTTTTTATTTGTTGTCGATCGATTGATAATTAACAGGAATGATGCCTTCAACGAGTTCGTTGTTAACTACATACTTTGCAATAATTTCAGTAGCTTTTTTAGCATTAACATAGCCAAAAATAATGGGTTCTTGACCAGGTTTCGTTACTTCAATTGTTGGTTCAGCGTAGCAATAACCCATACAACCAGTTTGAGTTACGACCGCATCGATGCTTCTTTTTTCGAACTCTTCAATCATCACATCCATTACCTCTTTAGCACCAGAAGCAATTCCACAAGTAGCCATTGCTACTTTAACCTGAACCATAGCTTCAGAATTGTTTGCTTTTTCTCTAAGATCAATTTTGGCTTTTACTTGATCTTGAATTTTCTTCAGATCTGCCAATGATTTGATTTTTTCCATAGAATTGTTTATTATTATGTATTAATTTAATTTTTTACATGTATATCTTTTAAGTTTTCTTCTATCATTTCCCTAAGGTATTTTATCATCTCCAAATTAGAGATTGGGACATCATCGAGCACTGCTTTTATCTCACGAGTATCAAAACAGTAGCTATTTCCATCTTTTGAATGTGTATAAATAAATTCAACTTTTGGATTTGCAGAAGCTGTAAGAACTATCGTTCCTGCAATATCACCCAGCGGAGGTCTGTCAATATGAGAATGCGAAAATAGAGCTGTAAAAGTAGTACCTAGTCCAACTTCGGATGTAAGATTAACAAATCCTCCAGTAAGTTCTGCATTTTGTTTGATTAAAGGAATTCCTAACCCTACTTTTCGAGTAGTGCGAGAAGTGCAATATGGATCTGTTACATTTTTCAACATTTCTAAATCCATTCCTTTTCCATTATCTTTAATTGTAATTTCAAATTTATTGTCAGCAATATTTTCTTCTATATCTATCTGAACTAGTGAAGCTTCAGCTGATAATGAGTTTTGAATAATATCCATAATATGCATCGCTAAATCTTTCATTGCAAAGGTCTTAAAAATAATTCAAATTTCCTCATTTTTGATGTTCTAATTTTCACAATTGTCCTTGTTTTTAATAAATCTACCATCTTGTTGAAATAAAGCCATTTTAATCTCTTTAATCGAACGATGTTCAATATTGAAGAATGTATAGGTAGTTCCAATTTGGTTGAGCATATGAGCGTCAGAACTTTGAATAAAAGAATATTTTTTTAAATATGGATTTTTGATTTTATAACTTTCAGGATTTTCTCTAAAAGTTAGTTCTAACGCATCTACGGCCAAATCTTTAGGTAAAAACCCCAATTGCTGAATAATACTGTTTTTAAATTTGTCCACATGAGCCGGAATAAATAGACCTCCAAGCTGATGCACGTTATGTTCAATTTGTTCAACAGATTGATTTAACGCTGAGATCAACAATCTTTCTTCTTCAAAAAAGATATCATTATTAGCATCAACGGCAACTTGATATCCAAATTTGTGAACATCGTTTTTAATATTTGGCAGATGTTCATCCAAATAGTTTTGAAATTTATCGAGGGCATCATCATCGTCAAAAATTGCTAAACAATGTGCTTCTTCCTTTGTAGTAACTTCAGCTCCACAAAGCACTTTAAGACCAAATTGCTTAGCAATTTCTCTCACTACTTTTGCTTGGCGGGTAGTATTATGATCGGTAATCGCAATGATATCTAATTTTTCTTCTAGAGCACGCCTTACAATAGCATCAGGGCTCATCTCCAAGTCGCCACAAGGAGAAAGCACAGTATGAATATGTAAATCAGCTTTAAAAGAGAACATTCAATTATTTATTTAACAAATTAAAAATCAGACCATTGATTTCAAACGTAGATTCATTAGTTACCAACACAGGAATTCCTTCAATATTGGCTTGTTGCAACATATCCGGATCGGGTTGAAACCCTTTTACTAAAACCACGGCAGCAAGCTCTTTAAGGGATGCAATTGCCATCACATTTTTATGTGTTTGCAATGTAATCCAAATACAACCTGCTTCAGCGTGTCCCATAACATCACTCAATAAATCGGAAGAATATCCTCCAATAACTTCATTTTGAAGACCTTCTGTGCCAGCAACTATTTCAAAATTTAATTTTTCGACCAATTGTTTTACATTCATTTTGGAAAAGTATATATATTTAAAATCTTATAATTTTAATCTTTGAAACTATTTTTATCTAATTTATTATCACTCCAGATGCTCTTCATTATTCGAATAGCTTCGCCAGACTCCAATTTATCGTTTTGCTCGAGAATTTTCTGAACAAAAACACATTGTTTTATATTCGCATTTTGTTGAACAATATCTTCCGCCAGCGATTGACAGGAAGGGGTTCCACAAATACCGCAATCTACTTGAGGTAAAGATCGATTGATTTCGTATATACGTTTCATTTTGGCCATTGCATCTGCCATATTATCATCGAGTTTGAGCATAGAGCGAGCTGGGATTTCTCCAATATTTGCATTTTGGCGAAGATATTCCGAATTCTCAGCAATAGATTTTGCTACATTTGTGATCTCAGATTCGAGTACTTTATCACATTTTGAAGCTCTGTTTTGAAGTTTATCAACAGTAAGAAAGCGGTTTCCAGAACATAAAATTCCGCCTGCACAACTTTCGTCGCAAGCACGAAGTTCGAGAAAATCGACCCCTTTTATCTCTTCATTTTCAACTTTTTCCAAAAACTCAATCACATTGGAAATTTCATCGATAGCCAAACTCCGACAATCTTTCATAAAATCAGTTTCTCCACGAGTCAAGCTCCATTTTACTGCTTGTGGCGATAACGGCTCAAATTGATGAGTCATAATTCCTTTTCGAGGATTACTTTTAAGATATTTAAAAATCTTATTGAACAAGTAGTTCATATTAATTACCCCATCGATTGCCGATTTTGTTTCGCCAACAGGATTTTTTATAGCGACAATTTTTGCGGCACAAGGTGTAACATAGAAAACTCCAATATCCTTTGGATTTATTCCCGATTCGGAGAGCACTTTACGTGCATGAAGAGCTGTAATATCTAAAGGTGCTTTTAATGGAATCAGATGATCAATTAAAGTAGGAAATTTCACTTGAATTAATCGAACAATTGCTGGGCAAAATGGTGAAATTAGTGGACGAATATCTTTTTTATTTTGAATTTGCTCATTGAATAGTTCAGCTAAAAATGGGGCACCTTGCTCCACTTCATACACATCGGTAAAACCTAGTTCGTAAACAGCATCTAAAATATCTTTATGGTTGTATTTTTCGGGAAACTGACCTGTAAAAACGGAAGGAATAAGGGCTATTCGATGCTTATAAGCAAAAATATCATTAAAATCATCTTGGTGAACAATAATTGCTCCCACAGGACAAACTCGATAACATTCGCCACAATCTACGCACCTATTGTCCATTAATTGAGCTTTTCCATTTTTAACTCGAATAGCTTCAGTAGGACAAATCATCATACAATGTGAACATCCAATACATATATCCTCTCTAAAAATCAGAGCATGTTGAAATTGTTCGTTTTCCATAGTTTATGAAGATAATTTATTTTGAAAGAAATTGACCATAAGCAAAGTGGTTCCAACGCCAACTTCACTTTTTATATTGAGTTCATCCGTATTATTTTTGATATTTGGCAAGCCCATTCCAGCGCCAAATCCCATTTCTCTAACCGCAGGAGAAGCGGTTGAAAATCCGGCTTGCATTGCCCGATTGATATCAGAAATACCTGGACCTTTGTCAATCAATTTTATTTGAATTTTGTCTTCAAAGTAATCAACTTCAACGATGCCACTAAAAGCGTGAGCCACCACATTAACTTCAGCTTCATAAAGAGCAACAACAGTACGTTTTATGATAGAGCCATCGACATTCAGTTGTTTCAAAAACTTTTTAACATTGCTTGAAATTGTTCCAGCAGTGGAAAAATCTCCACCTTCAATTTGATATTCAAAGTGCATACTTCCTCCTAATATACTGGTTTAATATCATTTGAGTACAAGATACCGGAAGTTTTAAATGTAGAATAAGGAGTGCAAATCAAGGTAATCTGATTTTCTTCAGCAATTTCTTTCATTTCTGGAGAAACCACTTTGTTGCGAGTAAAAATCACGCAACTAATATCTGACATTTCAGCTGTTCTAATTGTTTGAATATTAGCTAAACCAGTAATTAACAATAGATTATCAATTTTCACAGTCAATACATCGCTCATTAAGTCAGAAGCAAATGCTATGCAAAACTCCTGATTTAATTTATCATCCCCGCAAACAATATCTCCATTAATTAAGCTAGCAATTTCTTTAAGTTTCATATTTACCAAAATATCTTTCAATTCAGTTTAAGGTCAATTCTTGTGCAAAAGTAGTTGTTTTTTGTTATTAAAATAACAACAGAATCACACTCTTTCTAATTTGTATAGAATCTAAATAATATATCTAATAATCAGGTAGTTACATTTTCAAAATTAATTTTGTGTTAATCGACGAATAACTACTTTTGAGCATTGAAGCACAAGCATTTTAGTCATAATAAATTATATGTTAATGAATTATTTAACTTAATTTTGTTTAACCAAAGCTGAAAAACAATAAAAAAACTTGCTTAGAATAAAACTCTACAAAAGTAGAAGTCTATATAAGCAAGTTTTGAAAATTCGAATACTTTTTCGAATCTAAAATAGTTTTTACAAAAGCGCTTTCAATTTAGCTTCAAGTGCAGATTTGGAAGTAGCACCTACTTGTTTATCAACGATAACGCCATTTTTAAAGAAGAGAATTGTAGGAATGTTTCTGATTCCGAATTGCGAAGTTATTCCCGAATTTTCATCAACATTTACTTTTCCTATCACTGCTTTTCCTTCGTACTCAGTAGCTAATTCGTTTACATGAGGGCCCACAAGCCTACAAGGTCCACACCATTCTGCCCAAAAATCTACAATTGCAGGTTTGTCTGATTTCAATACTAATTCCTCAAAATTGTTGTCTGTGAATTCTAAAGCCATACTGTTTATTTTTTATAATTATTAATTGACACTTACATTGATATCAAAGTTACGAATTTCTTGAATAAAGTCAACAATGTTAACTCTAAATTTGTTCGAAAATAATTCTAAAGTTTTTTCCTCTTGATTTAAAATCTTAATTTTCAGCGCACAAGTCCCACTTTGCTTTTGAACAACATTCAATAAAAGATCGATTAATGCCGAGTTTATATCATTCTTGTTTAACTCAATGGTGATAGATTTTCCATATTTCTCCAACACATTAGATAACAGCATCATATCTAATATCTTGATATCAGGTTGTGGATTTTGTTCTTTTTTCCAAGTAGGTATTGATATTTTTGCTTTGAGATAAATAAATAATCCTACTTCAAAAAAGTGTTTATACTTTAAATAATCTTCTTTAAACAGAGTCAATTGAATTTGAGCATTATAATCTTCAATTGTAATTCTCCCGTATGGATTTCCGTTTTTTCCGACATTGTGTTGAACTGCAGTAACAACACCACCAAAAGTAACATCTTTATTTAGAAAATTAAGGAGCGATTCATTTAACTTTTCAATTTTAGTGTTACAAAAGTTTTTCAGTGCTAAACTGAATTCATCCAAAGGGTGACCAGAAATATAGAATCCTGTAACTTCGTTTTCAAATTTTAATTGTTGCAAACTAGTCCAAGGCTCACAATATGGAAAGCTAGGATCTGGAAGTTGAAACTCACTTCCCTCCTCCCCAAACAATGAAACTTGGGCAGAGTTTTTTGATTCTTGATAATTAGTTGCATACTTAATAAGTTTTTCAATAAAGGAGGTATTATCTTTATCCACAAAGAAAAATTGAGCACGATGTGTAGTATTAAAACTATCAAAAGCCCCTCCTTTTGCCAACGATTCAACCACTCGTTTGTTGCAAGAGCGAAGGTTCATTCGTTTCATATAATCAAAAACGGAAGTATATGGACCGTTGGTGTCACGTTCTAAAATAATTGATTCAACAGCTGCCTCCCCTGCGCCTTTAATTGCGCCCAATCCGAAGCGAATATCACCCTCTTTATTTACAGTAAATTTGAGTTGAGATTCGTTCACATCCGGACCCATTACTTTAATCTTCATTCGTTTAGCCTCTTCAACAAATTTTGAGATTTCATCCATATTGCTCAAATTGTTTGTTAAGTTAGCTGCCATAAATTCCGCTGGATAATGCGCCTTGAGATAGGCCGTTTGATACGCTACATAAGAATAACAAGTAGAATGCGATTTATTGAATGCATACTCAGCAAATGCTTCCCAATCGTGCCAAATTTTTTCAACTTTAGCCTTCTCCATATCTCGACTGATGCATCCGTCAATAAATTTGGTTTTGAGCTTTTGCATCACATCAAGCTGCTTCTTTCCCATTGCTTTTCGCAATGTATCTGCTTCACCCTTAGTAAAACCAGCCATTGCTTGAGACAAGAGCATTACCTGTTCCTGATAAACTGTAATTCCATAGGTCTCCGACAAATATTCTTCCATTACTGGATAAGCATATTCGATGGGCTCTTTACCTGATTTTCGATTGATAAAATTTGGGATATACTGCATGGGGCCAGGTCGGTAAAGGGCATTCATAGCTATAATATCTTCGAATCTATTTGGCTTAAGCTCTTGCAAATATTTCTTCATCCCCACCGATTCAAACTGAAAAATTGCAGTAGTTTCGCCATTGCTAAAGAGTTCATACGTTAATTGATCATCAATGGGTATCGATTCAATATCCAAATCTATATGATGCCGAAGTTTGATATTTATTAATGCATCTTGAATAATTGATAAGGTTTTCAGTCCCAAGAAATCCATTTTTAATAATCCCACAGATTCCACTAATTTTCCCTCAAATTGAGTAACTGGAATATCAGAATCTTTTGCACGGCCTATTGGTGCAAAGTTGGTTAAGTCTTCTGGACTAATAATTACCCCACAGGCATGTACTCCGATATTGCGAATGGAGCCTTCGAGGGTTTGAGCAAAAGCCAATGTTTTTTGCACCAAGTCAGAACCGTTATCTAACGCATCTTGAAGTTCAGGAACTTTTTTTATTGCATCGGCAATTTTAATTTTCGGACCTTCGGGAATTAGTTTTGCCAATCGATCTGCTTCTGGAAGTGGAAGTTTAAGCACCCTTGCTACATCTCTAATTGCTGATCGCGCAGCCATAGATCCAAACGTAATGATTTGAGAGACTCTATTCTTGCCATATTTTGCAATGACATAACTCATCACTTTTTCGCGACCAAAATCGTCAAAATCTATATCAACATCGGGCATTGAAATTCGTTCTGGATTTAAAAACCGCTCAAACAGCAATTTGTATTTAATCGGGTCGATACTGGTTATAGCCAAACAATAAGCAACCGCAGATCCTGCTGCCGAGCCACGTCCTGGGCCAACGCGAACACCCATATTCCGAGCCTCTTTAATAAAATCCCAAGTGATTAGAAAATAACCAGGAAAACCCATATTTTTTATCACACTGAGTTCAAAATCCATCCGTTCCTGAATTTCAGGAGTAATCTCCTTCCAACGCCTGTTAGCTCCTTCCCAAGCGAGGTGTTCCAAATAAGTAAACTCGTCGACAAATTCTTCAGGTATTGGAAATTTAGGCAATGCAACTTCTCGTTGAAGGGTATATATCTCAATTTTATCTACAATTTCTCTAGTATTTTCTAGAGCTTCTGGAAAATCTGAAAAGAGCTCGTACATCTCTTCTTGGGTTTTCATAAACTCATTGCCAGTATAATGTAGTCCTTCAGTGTCGTCGATATCTTTACCCGTATTCAAACAAATTAAAATAGTGTGAGCATCATAATCATTTTTATTGATATAATGAACATCGTTTGTAGCGATAAGTTTTACGCCATATTCTTTACCAAGCTGACGTAATCCCTCATTTACCATAGCTTGTTCTGGGTATCCATGATTTTGAAGTTCGAAGTAAAAATCATCTTTAAATATGGCCAAATACTTCTCAATGATAGGATAAACACCATCAAAATTAAACATAAATTGAGTATAATCGATGCCATTTTGAATAGGATTATAGCGCATAATTGATTGCGGTATTTCGCCACCCAAACATGCAGAAGAAGCAATAATTCCTTCGCTATATTGTTCTAAAATCTCAAAATCTATTCGAGGTGTATAGTAAAAACCCTCAGTGAAACCAAGTGATACCAATTTTGATAAATTTTTGTATCCTTGATGATTTTTGGCAAGCAAAATAAGGTGATGTCCACTTCTATCCTCTTTACCTCTCTGATTAAATCTTGATTTTTCGGTAATGTAAACTTCACAGCCTAAAATTGGCTTAATTTTGTTTTTAGTGCAGGTGTTATAAAAATCTAAAACCCCATACATATTTCCATGGTCGGTAATTGCAAGTGCATCCATTCCACATTTTATGGCTTTATCTACCAAACCTTGAACGCTAGCAGCGCCATCTAAAATCGAATATTGTGTATGTACGTGTAAATGTGTGAAATCTGGCATATTTAATTCTATTTCTGTCAATGGAAGCACTTGGTTTTGGACTTCAAAACTTCAAGCAGTAAATTTTTTCTTCAAAAATACACATAATGAATGAGACAATTTAAGCCATTTGATTAATTGTTGAAAAGTTTTTTGAAGAAAAGAAAGTGAAAATTCTGAATCAGAAAGTTATAGCCATTAATTCAATTTGGGCGTGCCCTCGTTATGTTTTTAACTCGAAAAATTATTCTTGGAATAACGAGGTCGGGCTATACGTTTCAATCTTTATCTTTATTTAGTAAAGTGAGCAGGTGACTTGGAGTCGCCAGGTGACTTTCTGATTTGTTCAAACAAAAAAGAGGCTGATTTTTTCAGCCTCTTTTTTGTTTGTTTTCATTCTTTTCAAATCTTCTTCGGCGAATAATTGTTTCAAGTATTAAGAATATATTACGTATATTCAATGCTGAATCCAATTACCTAGAAATATTGAAAGTATAAAAAATCGAAGTATTGTTATTTCGTGTTTGCAAGTAAACGCCAACTTTTTCGTTACTCTTGCAACAAATTTAGGTTATTTACACCAGTAAACGCCCAAAATTAGTTGCTGCGAAAGTCTGCCAAATGGCAGATAAACCTCAAATTTGACGTTTTCTTATCAATCACTGAGTTTTATTGTAGGCACTATTTAACACATACCATTTTTTTAGTTTCTACCACCTTACCATCAACAACTAAGCTGTAGGTATAAGTGCCTTGACTTAAATTCGAGGCATATGCTTTTACTGTTCCAGCACCAGAAGTTTCAATATCTACAGTTTTTATAATTCTGCCAAAGTTGTCAGAAAATATTATCTGTGCAAATTTGATGTTTTCTGGAATAAAGTAATTTATGATTGTACTTTCGGCAAATGGATTAGGCACATTTTGTTCGAGTAATATGGTAGTGCTATTTTCGAGCACAACTTCCGTTAAGTTTAAACTATTTCCATTTTCAGAACTCGATTTATGATTATTGTGACCATTATGTCCATTGTTTTTGCAACAATCATTTAACTGATCTTCAAACTGGTTCATCCGATTATTGAAGTTCGAAATTACATTTTGTAAACTATCAATACGTGTGTTTAAAACAGCAAATGTAGAATCATTTTTAGCACTAACTTCCTTTACTCCTTGGATAAGAATTGGAATAAAGGATTCATATTTTAAAGTTTTAAATGTTACAGCAGCGGTTACCACGTTGCCTAAAGAATCTAGAACTGCTGGATGTGTTACATTTTTTACCAATTCGGGCAATATTAGTTCTACATCCTGAGCAATTAATCCAAATTGATTTCCTTCGGATAGTTTCATTTGAGGAAATTCAGCTGTCTTAAAAGTAAAGCTTTTAGGCATTAATTGGTTTATAATACTTGTCGAATTTGAAAGATTTGCAATGTTTTCCTTCAACATGAAATCTGATGGACCACAACCTCCTGTACGATAAATATCACCATCAAAATAAGCTGCATAATCAGTGCTACTACCAGTACCAACAGCTGTTGCATAAATGCCATAATTATAATTTGAGCCACCTTCTGCTTTTGCATATATACCATAGCTACTTTCACCGCCCCATGAATCTGCATATACTCCAATATTTGTGATTCCATTATATCCACCTACTGTTGGTTGAGGATTTCCTGCTCTAAATGAGCCTCCAGTATTTTCACGATCTGCTAAATGAGCACCAGCCGAAATACCGATATTTTTCTCTACTTCACCACTTGCAGAAAACATACCTCCAGTATTATATCTTAAAGCATTTTTAGCATCACATATAAGTCCAACATTTTCTCCTAGAGCCCAAGTTGTTGTGTTGTCAATCAAAATATTTAACCCAATACCTCTTTTATCTGCATTTCCATTATTATGAATACTCACAGCAGTGCTTGTGCCACCGTTTGTAGAAAAATTATTAAACTCACTCATTGTATAATTGCCAGAGATAATTCCAATATCACTTCTAACATGTAATGCTAATGGATTTATTTCATAATCTGCACGAATATCGAGTTTTGCTAAAGGAATATTTGTTCCAGCTGTGAAATAATTACCTATTCCTATTCTACCTTTCTCACTAAATAATAAATTAAATTTTTCCATTGGAACTTCTCGTGAACTCGAAAAACGAGCTAAACCTGAACCATAATCATTTCCCAAAACCACTTTGTTATCCGTATTTACACTACACCCATTTTCAGCACTAACAGCATTTGCAGAATTCATAGGTACATATACTACATCTCCATTTACATTTAAAGATAAAACCCCTGTTCCTACATTTGGAGTTTGAGGTGAAGTACTATTTAATTTTGTAAAACGTAGCCCACTCGTTGAAGCTATTGCTGAATTTATTTCGAGGGTTTGAGTTGGGTTTGTCGAATTGTTGAAATAATTATTTGTTCCTGGATTTCCTCCAATACCTGTAAATATGCCTGTAGCTGTTGGCGTCATTCGCATTCCTTCTACTCCATTTACTGTAGCTGCCTGTCCTGTTGATGGAATTAATGCTGTATTTGTTGCGGTAAACAAAAAGAGTAAATTGTCTGCTCCGTCTGGTGATTGTGCAGGTTGATTATCGCCCCAACTTAATACGGCATCGCCTCTATCGGTTCCTTGATTTTTCATGCCAAGATATACATTGTCCGAACCATCAGAAACAAACATTCCAACATCCATCCATGGACGCCACCCGTCTGCTGAACCTTGTGGCGATAATGCTCCAGTGTTAGCCCCCAAATGCAGTAAACTGCGTGGTGCAGTAATAGGATTGTTGCCCATGTGACTTATGGCGACACGTGTGGTGTTTGGTAAAAATACATTGTTTGGATTGGGTACATTTAATTCCCCAACAGCTGTAACTCTTAATCGTTCGCCAGTATTTGCACCTCCCGAAGTATTATTCCAATCGGTACTTAAAATCATAGGTTTATTTTCTTGTTGGCGCAAACATGCTGTGCCATCGGTAAGAATTCCCATTCTAAAACCATCGGTTTGCAATTGACCAGTTCCAGTTTGACTTGATATTTGCAACCATGTTTCTAAATTATCTTCGGAGTTGATATGCAAACGAGATTGAGGTCTATCTGTTTGAATACTTGTGAAAACTGGTCCTATACCAACATAACCTGTGGGTAAGTTACTGCTATTTACTTGGTTATTTGATGGAATAAATTGCATAAATTCATAACCAAATTTTGAACTGCCATCAATTCGACTTGTGTTATTTCCATTTCCTGCTCCAGGTGTAGTCATTACTATTTTTAATCGATCGGCACCGCCCCATTGATCTTGAAAATCATCGCTCCAATTTATAATTGCATCCGACCTATTGAGTATAGTACCCTCTTGTGTTTGCATACCGACATACATGGCATCTGAATTTTCTCTCATAAATGAACCAGTATTCATCCAAGAACGCCACCCAAAGCCATTTTGTGGAGGCATTGTATTGTTTGGCCCTTCTAAATGCAACATGCTTATTGGAGCATTATTAGCAAAGAAACCACCTACCCCAATACCAAAAAAGCCATCAAGAGTCTGATTTACACCATTTACGTTTTCAATTAAATTTCCATTTAACCGAGTTCTAATTATACCAAAGGTTTCGGTGTAAATTGGGGAATTCCAACCTGCCGCAGTGCCAAAAATATTTGAATTTACTGGCGTAGATCCATTACCAATATTTCCAGTTCTTGACCAATACTGATTTATCGTTTGACTTCCTTGCCCTGTTAAGGCTTGTTGTGCATTAGCACTCACTGCTAATGCAATAAATAAAACAAAGAATATTCTTTTCATAATTTTGTTGATTTTATCTCAACAACTGAATAGAACCTTTTACATTATACACTTTTCCTTCTGCTCCTTTAGCGTTTATTAAAATATAATATACGCCCTCAGCACAGATACTTCCATTAAATTTGCCATCCCAACCTTGCGTGATATCGTGCCATTCAAATATTTTCGTACCCCAACGATTAAATATTTTACCCTCAAAGGAGTCAATAGATTTAGATTCTAAAAGAAATAAATCGTTAAAACCATCATTATTAGGTGTAAAAACATTGGGGTAATTGATCCACGAATCTACCAGTTTTAGTGTTACACCATCAATAAAGTATGATGAATAGTCATCTGGCCAATCAGAGTGATACATTATGGTATCGGTCGCTTCGTGCGAATAAAAGTTGCCAATGGTTATATAACACTCACCTCCTTCGGCTATAAATGTACCCGAAATTTTAGTCCAATTTATCGTATCTTTAATAATATGATGGCGTGGATTTTCAACTTGAGGCGATGCAATCATCATTTTAGCATCGGGTCTTGATATTGGGTACGAAGTAAATAATGCACCAATTCTATCAATGGCAATTCCTTGACGTCCACCTCTACATACATAAAACTCGACATAATACTCCTGATTTTGAATTAAACATTCATTGAGTTTTGTTTGTATATATTCGCTATAGTTATTGGGGTTGAAAAAATCAATATAATAAGCTAATATCCCAACATATGCATTGCCATCAAAAGGGTACTGAAATCCCCCCCAATTATATGGTATACTTACGTTTGAA
The DNA here is from genome assembly GCA_037130365.1 of Bacteroidota bacterium. GTDB lineage: Bacteria > Bacteroidota > Bacteroidia > Bacteroidales > WCHB1-69 > JBAXTE01. The sequence goes on along the minus strand of JBAXTE010000027.1, from coordinate 16,125 downwards.
GTAAGTAAAGCACATGTTCTAAAGTAATCAGATGTTCCCTCAGTTGGGGCATACCAATGTTTACAACGCTGAATTTGCGGATCACCGGGTGTAGTATAAGAGGTTGGGCAAGTATCATATTCTTCAAAACTACCGTTAGGCACAAGGTTTAGTTGTGCAAAACCAGTTGTTTTTGCCAATAATAGCAAGAAAAAAAGGATAATATAAAAAAAAGGTCTATTCAATTGTTTTGTAATTATTTGTACTTAATTTTATAGTATAAATTTTCACACACAAAGATAGTGTGTTTTTGGAAACTAGAAATTTGTTTTACCAAATTTATCTTACCAAATTATGGGGGCTTGCGGGGGCGAATTGCATTTAGGCTTCTCTCTCTCTCTCTCTCTCTCTCTCTCTCTCTCTAGGGATATAAGCGTTTGAGCGGATATTGCTATTTGGTACTTTCATTTTCGTGGTGTGGATTTGAAAAATAATTCTCAAATATACTACAATTACATATCAAAATGCAAATTATAATAAAAATATTTTATATAATTTACAAAATTTAATATACGGTTTTTGGTTTTACAATTTAATAGTTAATCTTACAACAAAAATTTAAGCTTTTAATCAAGTCATCAGGCGACTTTCAAACACTATCCCTCACGCAAAAAACCAAAAAATAATTAAAAAATCGAGAACGAGTTCGTGACACCCAACAAGCAATAAATTCAAAAAATGAGTTTTTATTCATACTTTTGTCAAAAGAATAAATATGAAAAAACGAGTTTGGAAACCTGGTACTCTTGTATATCCTATACCTGCAATTATGGTGAGTTGTGGCGATATCAATGGAGAAAAAAACATCATCACTATTGCTTGGACCGGAACTATTTGTTCCAATCCTCCAATGTGCTATATTTCTGTTCGTCCAGAACGTCACTCCTATCAAATGATTAAAGAAAGTGGCGAGTTTGTCATTAATCTCACCACCGAAGCATTAGCATTTGCCACCGATTTTTGTGGAGTTAAATCAGGAAAAGATATTGATAAATTTAAAGCCAACAACCTCACTGCTATCCCTGGAATTCTTGTAAAAGCGCCACTTATTGCAGAATCACCACTCAACATCGAATGTAAAGTAATAGAAATCAAAAAACTGGGTAGTCACGATATGTTTATTGCCGAAGTAATTGCAATACATGCCAACGAAGAACTTTTCGATCCAGAAACGGATGCTTTTGATTTGAATGCCGCTCAAATGCTGGTTTATTCTCATGGACATTATTTTGGCGTAGGGAAGAAAATTGGACGATTTGGTTATTCGGTGATGAAGGAGAAGACGAAGAAGAGAATTCTGAAAAGTGAAAAGACATCTCGTGAAACGTGAAACGAAGAACAGAATACGGAAGTAAGTAGCCTTAGTGTTTCTTAGTGAACTTAGTGTCTTAGTGATGGAATTAGTCTTGTAAAGTCGAAAGTTCATAAAGTTGAAAGGAATGCAAAGGAAAGAATCGTGAAAAAGGTAAAAGGTTACATGGTGCAAGGTGAACGGTAAAAGGTGAACGGTAAAAGAGCCACGCATCGCGAACCCTGTACCTTGGACCGTGAACCATATACCGCCAAGCATCGTGAACCATATTACCATGAAGCATATACCTTTTAAAATAAATAAAACAATAGTTAATTAAAAACTTCGTTACTTTGTTTCTAAATTACAAGTTACCGTTTCTAAGTTACTTTGTTAGATTTAAAAAACGTCCTTAAAAATATAATGAAACACAATATTCTATTTATATCCAGTTGGTATCCTACAAAATACAACCCTACATTGGGAAATTTTGTATTTAAACATGCCGAATGTGTTTCTAAAAACAATCAAGTTAGAGCAATCCATATTTGTTTAGATTCAAATATTACACAGAATGACTTAGATTTCACCGAAATTCCATTTCCTTCTAAAGTAATCTATTTAAAAAAAAGCACCTTTCCAATTGTAGGCAAATTGATTGACAATATCCGTATCATAAAAACCTATCTCGAAGAATATAATTTATTAATCAAAGAAGGATTCACCCCCGATTTAGTGCATGCAAATGTGGTGTTCCCAATTGGAATTATTGCCTGGATTTATCATAGAAAATTCAATATTAACTATGTAATCAGCGAACATTGGACGGGCTATCACGAATATGCAGATCCACGTCCAGGCTTTATCCAGCGATGCATTATTCGATTTGTCGCCAATCGTGCAAAAGCAATCCTCCCCGTTTCGGATGATTTAGGAAAAGCGATGATTAGACATAATATTACTTCAAAAATAATTACCGTTGCCAATGTAATCGACACCAATTTATTCTCTCCAATTTTAGAACTGAAGAAGGACGAAATTATTCGGATTATCCACATTTCCACCTTAGAAAACATTCAGAAAAACATCAATCTGTTATTGGAAGCATTTGCAACTGTTTCACAACAAAATTCAAATCTAGAACTCCATATAATCAGCGATGGCAACCTCAACGATTTCAAACTTCAAATTGAAAATTTAGGCATTGCTTCAAAAATAGTCAACCATGGAAGACTTGACACTCAAGAGGTTGCTGACGTTTTAAAACAGGCTTATTTTTTTGTTTTAACCAGCAATTTCGAAAATCTCCCTTGCGTTCTAATCGAATCAATTTCGTGTGGTGTTCCAGTAATTGCCACCAACGTAGGAGGAGTTTCAGAAATTATCAATAAAAATAATGGAATAATCATCGAGCCTCGCCAAATGGAAGAATTGGTAAATGCAATGGGTGAAATGATTGAAAAGCACAATTCTTACGACAAAGTTTTGCTTCACAAAATGGCAGCCGAAAACTACAGTTACGAGGCAATTGGCAATCAACTTACTCAAATATACCAACAAGTTCTCTCAACTCAAAAGGATTAGCTCAAGATGATAAAAAAGATATTCAGCACTTTTTCTATGCGATTTGCTTCGGCCATTGTCAATCTTTTGATTGCAGTGGTGATATCTCGTTTTTTGGGAGCCGACGGTAAAGGAGAGCAAGGGATTTTGTTGACCACAATAGCTTTTATTATTCTTTTCGACAATTTGGTTGGAGGTGCTTCCGTGGTGTATCTCACTCCTCGATTAAGGCTAAAAAACATTCTTGCGGCAGCTTATATCTGGTCGCTCTTTATCAGCATATTGTCCTACTTTATTTTATATTTTACAAATCTAGTTCCATCCGAATACCAACTGGCAGTCGCAATTCTGAGTGGAATGTGTTCAATCATATCCATCAATTCATCGATCTTAATTGGTAAAGAAAAAATAAATCAGAGCAACATCATTAATTTTATGATGCCATTGTTGACAATATCTATATTATATTTTCTATTAAAAACATCGATTAACACCACCGTAAATGCTTATTTAATTGCACTGTTTTTTACCTATTTTTTCTGCTTTATACTGAGTTTTAAATACTTACTTCCTCATTTAAACAAATTTGAAAAACCCACCTATTCTGGGACAATACATACGCTAAAAATCATGTTAAACTATGGTTTTCAGAACCAATTAGCCCATGTATTTCAACTATTGAGTTTCCGGATCAGTTATTACTTTTTGGAATATTATTGGAGCAAATCCCAAGTGGGAATTTATTCCAATGGGGTCTCCATCATTGAATCGGTTTGGATGATTTCGAGCAGTATCACCTTGTTCCAATATGCACGAATTGTAAACACCTCTGATAAAAAGTACGCCATCAAATTAACCGAAACATTAACCAAATATGGCATGTTGATCGCATTATTGGCTTTAATCCCCATTCTCGTACTTCCATCTTTTGTTTACACTATGATTTTTGGTCCAGATTTTAAAGACTTAAACATCCTCATTTTGTTTCTTGCGCCCGGAATTTGGGTTTTCAATTATGCATTAATCATTGGCCACTATTTTTCGGGAATCGGCAAATATTACATCAACGCCATTGCTTCGGGAGTTGGTTTAGCGGTTACAATTCCATCAGCATTTCTATTAATTCCTCAGTATGGGATTTATGGTGCCGCAATTTCTGCAACAATTTCGTACTTTTGCACCTCGGTCATCGTTCTATATTTCTTCAAAAAAGCGGGAGGAAAAATGATTCTATTCCCCAATTTTAAAGAATTAAAGGATTTTTACTTCAACACAAAAACAGCAATTAATTCAAAGCTTCGGTAAAAGAGAAACAGATGAATAAACTATCAAAAGCAATTAAAGCAATCTTATTAATAATTCGAAAACCTTATTTACTCAACTATATTTTAGAAGATGAGCAGGTTAAAAAGCAGGAATTTATAGCTCAATTTTCAAATTCTTCGGATTTAAGACAAATTGCTTTTACTCAATTTCTAGAAGCAGATCAAAACGTAATTGTAACTCCCTATGCTTTTTTAGGAGGCTCATCATTGGCTACGGATATGGCATTATTGCAGTTAATTTGCAGAAAATACCAAGTGCAAGATTATCTTGAAATTGGCACTTGGAGAGGTGAAAGCGTCGCAAATGTGTCTCCTTATGTGCAAAACTGTTATTCGCTTAACTTGCCCGATGAAACGATGGCGCAAATGGGGTTAGATAAGGATTACATTGGAATGCACCGCTTTTTCTCTAAAAACACGTCCAATATCACTCATCTTTTTGGACATTCGCAAGAATTTGATTTTGAGAAACTGAATAAGAAATTTGACCTAATTTTTGTAGATGGTGACCATCATACCGATGCCGTTGAAAAAGACACAATAACGGCTTTGACTTTGCTGAAAGATGAAAAATCAATCTTGGTATGGCACGATGCATCTTCCGATCCAGAAACGCCACGTTACGAAGTACTTTTAGGAATTTACCGTGCAATTCCTAAAGAGAAACACAAGCATATCTATTTGGTTTCAAATACATTGTGTGCTGTATATTATCCTTTTGAGATTGATTTTACAATGCCAAAAGTAAACATTCGTCCCGAACACTTTTTTTCCATTGAATTAAAGGTCAAAAAAAACATTACTGAGAAAAATATTTTACTTAAATTATTGGAATTCACACCAATTTATGGAAGCTTGGAGATATATTCTTTTGATTCAAAAGCTGAAAAATTATTTGAAGGAATCGCAATAAAAGATAAAGATGATTATTTTGTATCATTAACTGAAGAAAATAAAAAAAAATTAATTGAGATTATTTTTCAATTTCCACTCGAAAATATGATTTGTCATATGAGTTTTTTAAATCCAGAAAAAGAAAATATTTTCTTATGCCATGACTTTTTTGCAACAATTATTATATCAAAAAATATTCAAACAAATAACTTTCTAACTGAATTATTGGAAGATGGTTGTGGTGTAATATCTAATGAGTGGTGATTTTCAATAATTTATCCCAGAGTGAGCTTAAATTCAAGGATTTGGAGCAACAAATAGTTTCAACCAAATCAAAAAGTTGATATACCGGAATATCAAATCCATTTGTTTAAAATTCTTTGCATCGGAGAAAATCACATTCCACTCCTTTTCAATTTTCTGATGATCAACACAATGGAACGTATCAAGTGAACGTAAATCACCATAAATTTCTTTTATTTTGGCTTGTTTTTCCATCAACCAGGCCGTTTGTGGAATTGAAAACCCTTTTTTATCCTTTCGAAATCGGATTGGATCTGGAACTACCCCTTCTATGGCTTGCCTCATTATATACTTACTCCATCCTTGATGAATCTTGTAATTTGCTGGCAACGAAAAAGCATATTCGATAAGGTTAATATCGTCAGAAAATGGAGTTCTAGACTCAATGGAATACTGCATTGAACAACGATCTTCCCAACGCAATAGGTTTTTAAGATAATAATTTGTACAATAATCACTCAATAATTCGTTGAGTCCTTTGCTGCTAAATTCGCCCGAAAATCTGATTTTATCTTGATTCAAAGCCGTTAATTCTGGACTTATGAGTGAAAATTCCGGTTTATATTTTGTAGAATACGTTTTCTTTTGTGATGATGAAAGAGTGCCATCTAAGCCTAATTTCATCAACGATTTCAAATAAATAGAAAAACTAGTTGGACTGTTCTTGAGATTTGAAAACTCATTAAACAGTGTTTTAAAATCAAATTTCTTAAGCAATTGATTAAAATAGGAGGTGTAAAAGGTTGGATAACCAGCAAATATCTCATCGCCACCTTGTCCATCGAGCAAAATAGTAATTCCGTGCTCTTTCGCCGATTTCATCACCCGATTTTGTGCATAGGTGCTGGTGCTAAAAAGAGGCACATCCTGATGATAGACAATGGATTCCAATTCGTCAAACAGCGTGTCTGCCGTAACAATGGTATTTACCCAATCCACATTCGAATTATCGACCACCAATTTTGCCCAGTTGGATTCATCATACAAAGAGTTATTTCCAGCCGTAAAGGCTTTAATCCCTCCTGATAATTCCGAAAGCTGCTGTTTCCGATTCAGTTCATTTGAAATTGAGACGATGGTGCTACTGTCCAAACCGCCACTCAGGCAAAATCCCACAGGAACATCGCTACGCAACCGAAGTTTGACAGCATTTTCGATATGATTGTACATTTTATCTTTTGCCAATAAAAAATCACTACCATTAAAAGATGGATTTTGAGAATTTATGGGCAACGAATAGTATTTATCAACAGAAAACTCATCCGAATTTATATTGTATACAAATGAATGCGAAGGCATTAACTCAAATATATTTTTAAAAAAGCTTTCCGGCTCCAATTCAACATTTCCATAAGCAAGATGAGGAAAAATTGCACTTTGGTTTACCTCCACCAAATACGAAGGCATTTCCAGAAGCGATTTATGTTCGGATGCAAATGCAAAATGGTATTTATTGAGTGTGTAATACAAAGGCTTAACTCCAAAACGATCGCGTGCACCAAATAAAATGCCTTTCTGCTTGTCGAAAATCACAAAAGCCCACATTCCATTTAGGCGATCTAAACACTTGGTTCCCCAACAGAGGTAAGCATTTAACAAAACTTCGATGTCCGAATTGGTGTGAAAGGAGTATCCTAACGAATGAAGTTCATCGCGCAGTTCAACATAATTGTAGATTTCGCCATTGCAGGTGATCCAAACATCGCTGTTTTCAGCGGTACACATTGGCTGATGACCACCATCACTTAAATCAATGACAGACAATCGTCTATGCCCAAATCCAATCCTGAAAGCGTTTTCTTTTACATCGTCGATATGCACTTTTGGCGCATAATTGCGTATTGAATTTAATGAATTTTGGTTAGTGTCGTTACCAGAAGCAATAATTTGGGTGTGATTTGAAAACAAGGCAAATCCTTCGTCATCCGGTCCACGGTGTTTTAGCCGATTATTCATTCGGTGAAGCACTAAAGAAATCTGATCTTCCTGACTATTACGAACCAATAAACCGCAAATTCCGCACATATCGTTAAATGACTTTGTGAAAGTAAAACTAGAATGCAAAAATAGGAAATAAAACGCACATATTTTATTGAATTAATTCGCAGCGTACTGATTATAAAATGTCGTTCATTTCAATTTATCAGACCTTAAAAATCATTTTTTGCATTGATAATCAAGGGTTTCAAAAACAATTCTTACGAAAAAAGCAAATTAAACTTATTTATTTTTGCAATTATAAATAATAATGTCTAATTTTGCACTTGAATTACACATGGTGGATGTAGCTCAGTCGGTTAGAGTAGCGGTTTGTGGTACCGTTGGTCGGGGGTTCGAATCCCCTCTTCCACCCAAAAGTCTCGAATAATTTTCGGGGCTTTTTTTATTTCAAAAATACCCATTTTTGCTTCAATGTTAAGGTTCCGTAGAAATAATAAAAAAATAAACAAAGGTGCTCATTCAAATTTTGTATATTTGATGATTCATATTTTCACAAATAATCATCCGAAACAAAATAATAATGAAGCATTTGTCATATTTCCATAAGATAGGTTTGTTTTTGGCACTTGCATTTATTACGACTTTCTCTGCATTTTCACAAAGTCAGAATCCAAAGTTGGTAAATTTGAATTATCAACGAGATTGCATCATCAAGGCAAAAGACAGCATCGATAACTTAATAGAAAAAGTTAAATTAGACGATGTGATTTCCCGAATTCATCAATTTGCATTACCACATCTTGAAAAGAATGAAACCTTAATTTGTCACTCAGCCATGTGTATGGTTTACTCTCCAAAATATAAATTGGCTAAATGGGTTGTTCATGTTATTACTCCAGATATTATTAATGGAAGAGTGAGTCGCACCAATGATTTTCGGATAGATCCAATGATTCCAAACACTGGAAATGATTCCGATTATTTTTCGAAAACACTTTCTAAAGACAACAAATTTATATACAAAAGTTATGGTTTCGACAGGGGCCATTTAGCTCCATCGGCCGATTTTAGATGGTCATCAACGGCATTATCCGAATCATATTATTTTTCTAATATTACACCTCAATCGCCAGAATTAAATAGAGAAAAATGGGCTGAAATCGAAGGATTTCTAAGAGGATATGTCTATAATAATCCCCAAAGCTATCTTTATGTTGTTACAGCTCCAGTTCTAAAAGACAGCTTACCTAAAGTAATATTAGGAGCGCATCAATTGCCAATTCCTGAATATCATTACAAAATTGCAGTTGACTACGAGCGAAAAATGGGCATTGCGTTTATCGTTCCTCAACATAATCTTGCTTATCCAATAGACTCATACGCGGTTACGATAGATTCCATTGAAAAAATAACTGGCATTAATTTTTTTGAATCCTTAACTGCCGAAGATGAGAAGAAAATTGAATCGACTTTTGATTTTTCGAAATGGATATCAGAAAAGCAAAAAAAAGATGCTACTCCATTAACATCAAGCGAGTTGCCCAAAGATGCTTACAATACTGTCGAAGTAGCTCAATTTCTTGATTACCCCAAAGAGGTAAAAATCTGTGGTACCGTTGTGAGCACACATAAATCTGCAAAAGGCAATATTTTTGTCAATCTCGACAAAAGCTTCCCTAATTCAATATTTTCTTTTACAATCTGGGCAAAAGATGTTTTAAATTTTGATTACCAGCCTGAATTATTCTTGGTAGATAAAAAAGTATGTGTTATTGGAAAAATCAAAGAATACAATGGAATTCCAACAACGTATATTTCAAATCAAAAAAAGATTCAGTTGATAGATTAAGGTTTTGCAGCTTTGTTAGGCTGCGGAATAAATCCAGTCTTCCTGCTAAACTTCTCTATTTATGATGAATATTGAGATCTTTAATTTTGATTACTTTCGAATTATGTCAAATATGCAATTGTGTTATGGCTATGCTATAGGCTTACACATTAACAATGATGAAATTTATTTTCTTATTTGCAAAATTCAACAACAAATGCATCAAATAGATTAGAAAAAGCCATGGATAAATATCTCAAAAGATTTAGGATTAATTAGTAATGTAATTGATTTAAGTCAAATTTTAATATTTACGAACTAAATCTAACATTATAGTAGATGAATCACCATTTAATCTTTTACGCATCTTACAGAAACGCCAGAACCCAAATTAACAGGTCCACAATATATTGAACCATTATTTTTAACCGAAATAGTTTGCAACCCATGATCATCTGTTGCACTCCAAAACAATGCCATGACATCCACTTCAATAAATTCGCCTGTTGATTTTCTGTATCCTCCTGGAAGTGCATAAAAGCCCATTGAATTTAAATGTTCATCTTCTTTCACTTTACCCCAACCTGTTTTACTTTTCAACGGAATTCCAGCCATATAATCGGGTCCTGCAATAGTGAGTAATGATTTCCATTCAATCATCGTTGGAATATGCCAACCAGCGGGAGCAAGCCCTCGTGGGTCAACAATTGCATACCAATTATACAACTTCCCATATTTCGTTCCATTTTCGGGACTATTTTCGCAATAACACCATGCGGGCTTTCCCTCGGTTATGGCCTGTGCCCATTCATCTCCAGATTTTGCTTCTGGTATTTGGTCGCCATTTCTGAATTTATCCACATTTAAATTGCTTGTAGTCCATTCTTGTTGACCAATTTTTACAGTTTCACTTTTAGTTTCCTCTTTTTTATTAGATCCACCACAAGAAGAAATTATGGTTATAAGTAAAATTCCGAAAACAGTAAAAAACATTTTTTTCATCATAATTAATTTTAAATCAAACAATATTACTCATTAATATATTTTTATCTCTGCCTTGTTGGCTATAGTTGCGACTTTGTGCAAAAGCCAATTATATCCCGTTTCGCTTTAACCACACAACAAAATTAATTAATTTATGTGAACTTTCAAAACTCGCCAATCTGCTATTGTGCTATGATATTATTATGCCCCGTTCTAATTTTCATTTTCAATTAGTTCCAAAATCAATTCGATCAAAGTTTTCACATCACTTTCAATTGTATCTTTCATATATCGTTCATAAACACTTTTATTGTCTGGTGGGTTCAGATTTAATATTAAACTTTTTTCCAGTGCTAACAATCTTAAAAATTATCTTTGGGTCGGTATAGGTATAGTCGGGGTCAATGTAATTATAAGAATTAGACATATGCCTTTTCCTTTGCAAATTTTATTAATTCAGTCAACGTGATTTTACCAATAACATAATCTCTGATAATTCCAATTCCTTTAGGGGTTGGTTTAAAACCTTCAAACATATTACTTCCTATTGCATTTGCTGTACTTTCCAATATTTTCAAATCCGAAAACTTAACTCCCATAATCGTAAGTTTATTACGGTCGATATCTATAGGGATAAACATGTTTTATTAGATTAAATTAATTACTACAATTATAATCTTTTTTTTATGAATTATTTTCATTTTCAATGTAGTTTTTCAAAATGGTGCGAACGTTGCGAGCATATTCAGAGGTTGAGTAAAGCCCAATTTTTCCTGCTAAACTTCTCTATTTCTGATGAATATTGAGATATTTATCCCGATAATTATCGGGATTGATGAACTTTCGATTTACTACAAATCTGCAAATGTTCATGCCGTTATTAGCAAAAGTTACTATATTTTATCATTTTTTCGCCACACACAATTTCTCCCTATTAAATTTTTCCCTATTATTGTATTTTTAAAACCACTCATAAAAAATGAACCTATTAAAGTTATTTACCGAAAGAAATGCTTTTTCAAGAGAATACGGTACATGGTTAATCGTATTGTTTAATCTAATACTTGTACCCATATTATTGCAAAAATTTACAGCTACAATAATGATATTTTGGCTTTCTATTCTGTTTTTTCTTATGTTTCGATTCGAATTAATAGACTTAATTTCAACTGATATACAGTTTTCTAGAAAAAACAAGGTAATAAAAAGTGTAATATATCTATTTATATCGGTAACTCTTTTTTGTGTTTTATTATTAAATTCTCTTATTGATTTTAAAATAGCATTTTTAGTCAGCATAATTGGAATTGCAATGCTTTTACTAAATATTGCAACTCGAAGAAGAAAAGGAAAAAGGCAACACATAATTGCACAAATAATACTGGTTTGTTTTATCGCTTTTTTAGGTGCTTTAAACTATTTCTTTTTAACTGGTTGTTTTGACAAGACGTTCTTCACCATATTTCTAATAAGTAGTATTTTTTATTCAAATTCTGTATTATTTGTCCGATCAAAAACATTGGGGTCACCGTATGATATATACGCTTTATTGTTTTCAATTCTTTCAATATCATTATTTGGTATTCTTATTACTTTGAATATATATCAAATTGAAGCTGTAATTATTCTTATTCCAACATTTGTTAAAACACTAGATAATGTAATATTGACAAACATCAAAGTCCCATTAAGACGAATAGGAATTAATGAAACGATTCACTGCATTATATTTATTGGGATTTTTTGGATATTGAAAAACCACTTTTGATTTCACTCTTGAAACTTCTCCGAAAAGTATATAATATTGATATTCAACGTTTTTTTTGCCCCGTCCATAAAGAGGGTGAAACCTTGAATATCAGGATTTTAAACAAGTGCATTTAGCGTCCTTATAGCTATCGTGGTTAGAAGCAAATTGATTGTTCGGCGTGGTCTCAATCTTCCAATATTTAGTTTCTTTCTGATATTCGATATAGGAATATTCTTGATCTTTATCAAAGTTGTTATTGTAATCGGTGCAATATCTGCAGGAGTTTGGGAAATTATTTTGCAATATGATCTCCCGACATTTTTTCATTTCATTGCAATTCCATATTTCTTTTAACGAACGTCCATTCATGTCCAATACTGGCGATGAAAGTGGGCAAATTCTAAACGTAAAATCTGGAGTCAATAATCCAGAGAAAAAGAAATTTACACAGCCTGATATCTTATTCCTGTTTGATATTAGTTGATTTTCTTCTTTTGAAAAGTAAAGAACTTGAGAACTCCAACGAATAATAATATTTAGATCATCAGCCACTCTTTGTGCTTTATTTACAGCTAGTTCACATTGTTTTCTGTTGTTTTTTATAAAGTGTTCCTCTTTAATAAATGGGGTATTATAATAGCCACCTTCAGATACTGACATTGATAGTATTTTAAATTTATGACAAAATTCAACAATACGATATAATCCATCAATATTAAAGGTAAAGCATGTTGTGGCAATATTCAAAAAGGGAGTATGTTTTGATTTTTTAAGACTATTAATCGTTTGAATATTATGGATGACCGTATCTAAATCGCCCCCTTTTCTCATGTATGAATAAACATCATGATCAACGCTATCGATTGAAATGCTTATTTGGAGACAGTTTTTAAGCATCTTTTTAACAATATTTTCATTTAGCAAATATCCATTTGTAAGAATGGTGTATTTCAAGTTTATCTCATTTAATAAATCAATTAATTTTTCAAAATCTGGATACATCAATGGTTCGCCACCTGTTATTCTTAACACGGATATATGTTTTGCACTTGTTTTTAGAAGTTGTTCAAGTTGTTCATAGTCCATATCATCCATCTGAGAGTTATACACATTATTATCGAGTGAACTTTTTTGACACATGATGCAGGTGTAATTGCATTTGTATGTAAGTTGCAAAGTCAATATTGATGGCACATTCCCGGCTGTTTTACTTTTGAAGAAGTAAGCAGCTAAGTTCCGTATGATCGTAATAACTTTTGGCAATAGAAGACTACGCAATAAACTTATAACCAGATGTATCCGTGTTTTATAAAATATGTAATTAAACATTTTCAAAAATAATTTTATAATTTATCTATTAATACTTTTTTTTATTGTTGAAATATATTGGTAAGGGTATTATCATTTGCGAGCTTTGTTCAGTGATGGAATAAATCCAGTTTTCCAGTCTAGCCACAACAAAGATATTTATCCCGATAATTATCGGGATTGATGAACTTTCGATTTTGTCAAATATGCAATTGTGTTATGCCGTTGTTGAACTGTAGTTTTTTATTTCGTTAATGCTCTACTGTCATTTTCTTTGTTGTCACATGTTTGTCTGAGGTAACTGAAATAAAAAAAAGCCCTGAATTATTTAGATAGAAGGAGCTTTTGTCGTTGTTGGGCTTTGCCTGATAAACCGTTTGCCCGAAAATATTTGTGACTTTTATTTCGTCAATTAGCCTGTCGGAAATAATGTTTATGACGCCATTAGTCGGGTTTGGATACACAGTTATTTTATCTGAATATTGAGATTCTGCAATAGAAGTTGTTAAGTTTGAGCAAGTGTCTATATATGATTGACCGCTTATAGAATTTGTCAACGTTGTGGTGCTTGTAATGATTATCGGATTTAAAGTACAAGTTATAGGAGTAACTGTGACCGGTAAATTGTAAAACGCAATGCTAAAATTGGAGGATGGGCAATATGAACTTCCCGCACTGTCTATGTTAAACAAAATTGGAGCAGTAGTATATGCAGAAAAAAACCAGTTATCGTTACTCTTTTGATACGCTGAACTCATAGAAAATCCAGCGTCATAACTTTTAGTCCAAAGTGCATTTCCGTTGGAGTCGAGTTTAATAACGATATTTTTCAAGGTGTCTCCGTATGCGGCTCTAAGAGAACCGGAAAGTAGAATATTGCCATTTGGGATTTGCTGGACACTACCAACTAAACTTGGATAGTTAATAGTTTTTGACCATATTAACGCACCATTCGTAGAAAAGCGGAGCAGGATAATTGCACTTGTTCCTACTGTTGAATTATATAGATTTCCACCAATTAATAAGTCACCATTATTTAAAATTGTAGAAGCAGAATAAGAATGTGCGTATGTTGATGATTTCAATTTTTTACACCAAACCACTGTGTTATTTGAAGTTATTTTGGCAACAAAACTATTTCCATTACTTGACATTCCACTACCCATAATGTAATAGTTACCTAATGAATCGTTAGTTAAGTCTTCAATACTTGTGTTGGTGAATGAAGATACAACAAGAGAATCTGCTTGAATAAAATTTCCAGCTGTATCAAGATTCATCAATAAAGAAGATGAGTAATCCCAATTTCCAAATCCATTATACCTCATTACGCAACCTGCTAATTTTATTTTCGAACTATTATAAATTGCATTGTTTATCATTAGAGAATAGGGATCTGTTCTGTTGTATTTTTTCAACCATAAAGTGTTTCCTGCGTTGTCAATCTTTTCAATATTTACACCACTTCCTTTAGAGTATATAATTGAGGTACCATCATTAAAAGAAAACGTCTTCTTCCCATTTTCACCTATTAATTCCTTTCTCCACATAGGAATGAAGGAAGAGTCCGTCTTAACAATTTCGGAATAAATTGGACCAGCGACATCCCAGTTAGGATAGCCATAACTATAATTTAGAATGTAACCGCCATCCGATGTTTTTGATATTGGCGCACAAGTGCCCATTCTACAGGGTTGTGGAGTCGTTGGAATAGGCAATATTCTTTTAACCGTCTGTCCATTTAGATAAATTGTTGAAAAAATGCAGATTATAAAAAAGATCTTTCTCATGTTGTCCAATTTTGGTAAGTAATATTGATTAGCAAAGATACAATTTTCAACTTTAAATAATTAATTTTTCAGCACTCATCATTAGACATAACTCGCCTCTGCTGAATTTTGGCAGAGAATTTCTTGTGATTTCTTTCAAATCAATGGATTGTTTATTATTTGTATGTCGTTATGATTTAAAGTCGCTCGCTCTAATTGAAGCTTTGTGCTTAAATGAGCTCTGTTTTTATGTCTTCATTTTTTCAAGATATTAAAGTTATTCCTGTCATATCAGCAAGGTTGTTTTTCAAAAAAGCATAAGTCAATTTATCAACTTTACAATTAACAAACTTTACCCGTTTAAATTTCTTATTGTTCTTAAAAAATGTATTTAGTAGAGTTGCATTTTGAAATTTAACACTATAAAAAGAACAATTTTCAAATCGAATATCCTCTAATGTACCTTCAAAAACAATATCCTGAATTGCCATTTCAAAAAAGGTAGTCCCATTAAACTTTGCATTTACAATAGTATTTTTACCAAATCCTCCATTTTTAAATTCCGCTGCTGTAAAATCTGCATCTGTAAAATCGCAATTTTCAACATAACTTTTTATAATCTTAATGCTTTTTAACGAGCAGTTTCTGAATTCATTTTTATTTAACATCGAATTCAGGATTTGGCTGTTGCTAATGTCGGAATTTGTGAAGTTACAGCTATCCACATTATTACTCTTTAGAAAAAGTCCCGACAACTCGGAACCTATAAACAAACATCGTTGAATATTTGTAGAACTTAATTTTTCGTGTAAATTTTTTAGTCCAGAAAAGTCACTGTCGGTCAAGTTTAGTTTGGACATATCCCAACTTGTCTTATTCTTTTGTATTTTTGACAACTCAGCTAAATTATTATTGGATTTTTCTAAAACTGTATTATCAGTATAAACAGATTGAAAATTATCAGAAAAATAGTTTAGATCAACGCCAAGAATTTCTGCGAGACGATTTAGTGTAGTAATGTCTGGCAATGATTCTCCACGTTCCCATTTTCCGACTGCTTGCGGACTAATAAATACGGATCAGTCTGAAAAGTTGGGGATAGTAAAATATTAGGCATAAATATTAGAAAG